>NZ_JALPRJ010000100.1 GCF_030464885.1 Caballeronia sp. SEWSISQ10-4 2
GTGATAAAGAAAACATCCAACATATAACGACCGCAGGCCTAAGCAGCAGCAACCCAGCCCCCTGACCACCGGCCCCCCAACCAGAACCCCGAGTGCGAACGAACCTTACCGTCCGCTGCGTTGGAGTTGCTGCAATGCAACCATCGCGGCATCGGCGGATTCGATCGGGACAAAGATGTGATCGTGGTACGCGGCGGCGACGACGTTGCAGCTGACGTTTGCCTTGCCAAGCGCGGTAGCGAAGGCCGCCGTCAGGCCAACCGCCTGAAGGTCAGAGTGGACCGTCAGCGTAATCCACGCGGCGCGGAACAACGGTTCGATACCTGCTCTTTGCGCCTCACCCTCTTCCACGATGATGGTCAGACCCTCGCGCTCGCGGAATGTAGCTAAAGGCACCATATCTCCGAGGTCGGCGGAAAAAGGCACGCTTGCATAGACGTAGACGCCCGGCTGGAGCTCAGGCGACATCGACGCTAGCAGGGTGTTCAGATCGTTGATGGGGTTCGTCATGGTTTGTTCATCCTGCTTTTTTGTCCGCCAGCCAACCGCCCGATACGCCGATACACTCGCTTAAACACCCCCTAAGGAGCACCACGAATGATTTCCGATCGCAGCGAAGTGACTCGCATGATTCTCGCCGCCAAGGTGAGCAAAGGGCTGAAATGGGCCGACGTGGCGGAGAAAGTCGGCTTGAGCAAGGAATGGGTAACGGCCAGCTGCCTCGGGCAGATGACGTTCTCCAAAGCGCAAGCCGAAGTCGTCGGCCTGCTCTTCGACCTCTCCGACGAAGCCGTCGCCTGGCTGCAGATTGTGCCCTATAAAGGCTCGCTGCCGACCGCCGTCCCGACAGATCCTCTAATCTACCGATGGTACGAAATAGTGAGCGTTTACGGGACCACGATCAAGGAACTGATCCACGAGGAATTCGGCGACGGCATCATGAGCGCCATCGATTTTTCGATGGATATCCAGCGCGAACCCGATCCCAAAGGGGATCGGGTCAACGTGGTTTTATCGGGCAAGTTCCTGCCCTACAAGAGTTACTGAACCGCCTCGGCCGTCTCCGTTCCGCGTTCCAGCACAGGCCGCAGCGCCGCGCCCGTGTGACTGCGCGGATTCTTCGAGAGCGTGTCCGGATCGGTCGCAGCCACGATCGATCCGCCTTCCGTGCCGCCTTCCGGCCCGAGATCGATCACCCAGTCGGCTTCGGCGATCACATCCAGATCGTGCTCGATCACCACCACCGAATGCCCGCCATCCACCAGCCGATGCAGCACGCGAATCAGCTTGGCAACGTCCGCCATATGAAGGCCGACAGTCGGCTCATCCAGCACGTACAGCGTATGCGGCGCCTTCTGCCCGCGCCGGCCGATATCGTCCCTTACCTTCGACAACTCCGTCACCAGCTTGATCCGCTGCGCTTCACCACCTGACAGTGTCGGCGATGGCTGGCCGAGCGTCAGATACCCCAAGCCCACATCCTTCATCAGTTGCAGCGGATGCGAGATGCTTTGCATCGCGGAGAAGAACTCGACGGCCTCGTCGATTTCCATTGTCAGCACTTCGCCGATGTTCTTGCCGCGCCACGTCACGGCCAGCGTTTCCGGATTGAAGCGCTGGCCGTGGCAGACGTCGCACGGCACCTTCACGTCGGGCAGGAAGCTCATGGCGATGGTGCGCACCCCCTGGCCTTCGCAGGCCGGGCAGCGTCCTTCGCCGGTGTTGAACGAGAAACGCGACGGCGTGTACCCACGCGCACGGGCTTCGAGCGTATCGGCGAAAAGCTTGCGGATGGTGTCCCACATGCCGATATACGTCGCCGGACACGAGCGCGGCGTCTTGCCGATCGGCGTCTGATCGACTTCCAGCACACGGTCGATCGTCTCGAACCCGGTCACCTCCGTACATCCTTGCCAACGATGCGTGACATCGAATTTCGCGCGCGGCGCTTCGCGTGACAGCACGCTTGAGCGATTGCGTGCGGGCATGTCGGCTTGCGCGGTCTTGCGTGCACGGCGCGTTGCCGGCGACGACAAAACCGAGCGGCCTACTGCATCGAGGAGATTGGTCATCAGCACGTCGCGAGCGAGCGTCGACTTGCCGGAACCGCTCACGCCCGTGATGGCGATCAAGCGGCCAAGCGGCATGCTCGCGGTGACGTTGCGCAGATTGTGCAGCGTTGCGCCGTGAACCGTGAGCCAGTTCTCGGGCGTCGCGGCACGCTTGGCGGTAGCGGTTTTTACGTCGCGGCGGGCTTGCAGCGGATGCTGGATCGGGTTCGCCAGATACTGGCCCGTGAGCGAATCCGGCTGCGCTGCGAGATCCGCTACGCCGCCCTGCGCCACCACCGTGCCGCCGCGTTTTCCTGCACCCGGACCAATATCGATGATGTGATCCGCCCGGCGAATCGTGTCTTCATCGTGCTCCACCACAACCAGCGTGTTGCCCTTGTCGCCGAGCTTTTTCAGCGCGTCGAGCAGGATCTTGTTGTCGCGCGGATGCAGCCCGATGGTCGGTTCATCCAGCACGTAGCAAACGCCCTGCAAGTTGCTGCCAAGTTGCGCGGCAAGACGGATGCGCTGTGCTTCGCCGCCCGAGAGCGTCGGCGCTGCGCGGTCAAGGCTCAGGTAGCCGAGACCGACTTCCTCGAGGAACAGCAGACGCCCTTCGATTTCACTGATCACGTCGCGGGCAATATCGGCGTCGCGGCCCTTGAGTTTCAGCTTGTTGACCCAGCCACGCGTCGCGGTGACTGTCCAGCGGCCCACTTCTGTTATCGGCTGATCGCCGAACGTCACCGCCCGCGCGACTTCGTTCAGGCGTGTGCCGTTGCAATCCGGGCAGGGTTGATCGCCGACATCGTCCGGTTCCTGCTGCGCCGATGGAATCGTCTGCTCGCGGCCGCGGCCGTCGTCGGAAAGCACCGTGTCGTCGTAGGCTTCACGCTGTTCGCGCGTGAGCTTCACGCCCGTCCCCACGCAGGTGTTGCACCAGCCATGTTTGCTGTTGTACGAGAACATGCGCGGATCGAGTTCGGGATAACTCGTGCCGCATACCGGACAGGCACGTTTGGTCGAAAATACCCGCATCTCGCCGATATGTTTTGTCCCCTTCTTGCCGCCATTCAGCGCGCCATGCAGGTCGTCGAGCGGCGCGAGCAGATGCATCACGCCCTTGCCGAGCTCGAGCGTCTCCAGGAGCATCGCTTTGAGCGAGGCTTCGTCGTTCGCGCTGACGATCAGATCGCCGACCGGCAACTCGATGGTGTGCTCCTTGAAGCGATCGATCTTCGGCCACGGATCGACGGACAGAAACTCGCCGTCCACGCGCAAGTGCGTATGGCCGCGTGTTTTTGCCCACTTCGCGAGGTCCGTGTAAATACCCTTGCGGTTCACCACCAGCGGCGCGAGCAAGCCGATATGCTGGCCTTTGAAATCCCGCATGATCTGCGCGACGATCGATTCGGGGCTTTGCGCCGTGACCGGCGCACCGTCGTGGACGCAATGCTGGATGCCGAGTTTTACGTACAGAAGCCGCAGGAAATGCCAGACTTCCGACGTGGTAGCGACCGTGCTTTTACGGCCGCCACGCGATAACCGCTGCTCGATTGCCACCGTAGGCGGAATGCCATAGACGGCGTCCACTTCAGGACGTCCGGCAGGCTGCACAATCGATCGCGCGTACGCATTCAACGATTCCAGATAACGGCGCTGGCCTTCGTGGAAGAGGATATCGAAGGCCAAGGTTGATTTGCCCGAACCCGATACGCCCGTAATCACGTTGAACTTGCCGTGCGGAATATCGACGTCCAGCGACTTCAGATTGTGCTCGCGTGCGTTGACGATCCGCACCACGTCCTCGCCCTGCAACGCGCGTCGCGCTGCCGCGACTTCAGCGGCCAGTTGCAGCGGGACGCCTGCTGCGCGCTTCTGCGCTGCACCCGGCGCCATCGCTTCTTCGTAGTCGAGCAAGGCCTTGCCCGTGTGCGATTGTTCGCATGCCGACACATCCTCCGGCGTGCCGACGCAGACGACCAGACCGCCTGCATCGCCACCTTCAGGACCGAGGTCGATGATCCAGTCGGCGGCACGGATCACGTCGAGATTGTGCTCGATCACGATCAGCGAATGGCCGCGCTCCAGCAGGCGCCTTAGCGCTTGCATCAACTTGGCGATGTCGTCGAAATGGAGGCCCGTCGTGGGTTCGTCGAACATGAACAAACGACCCGGTTTATTGCCGCTTGCCTGTGCCGTTTCCGCGAGAAACCCAGCAAGCTTCAGGCGCTGTGCTTCGCCGCCGGAGAGTGTTGGAACCGGTTGACCGAGCTTCACGTATTCAAGCCCGACGTCAACTATAGGCTGCAACACCCGCAGCACTTCCTTGTCCTGCGCAAAGCAGGCAACGGCTTCGCTCACGGTCAGGTCGAGGACATCGGCCACGCTGAGCGACTTGCCATCGCGTTCGATCTGCACGTCGAGGATTTCCGCCCGGTAACGCCGTCCATCGCAATCCGGACAGCGCAAATAAACGTCGCTCAGGAACTGCATCTCGACGTGTTCGAAACCCGAGCCGCCGCAAGTCGGACAGCGGCCATCGCCGGAATTGAAGCTGAACATGCCCGCGCTATAACCACGTTGCGCAGCGAGGGGAGCCTTCGCGAACAGCTTGCGAATTTCATCGAATGCGCCAACGTAGCTCGCGGGATTCGAGCGCGCCGTGCGACCGATAGGCGATTGATCCACGAAGATCACTTCGCTCAACGCATCCGCGCCTTTCAACGCGCGGAACGCGCCCGGCGATTCGGTTGCCTTACCAAAATGACGCTGCAATGCCGGCGCGAGCACGTCCTGAATCAGCGTCGATTTACCCGACCCGGATACACCCGTCACGCACACAAGTCGATGCAACGGAATCTCGACCGTTACGTCACGCAGGTTATGTTCGGTCGCGCCTTCGAGCACGAGCCGCGGCGTTTTTGCATCGACGGCGCGACGCTGCCAGTTCGATGCATGCGCCACATGCTTGCGGCCACCGAGGTACGCACCCGTCAGCGTGTCGCTATGCTCGATCTCGTTCGGCGGCCCGTCATAGACTATCTCGCCACCGCGTTCGCCCGGTCCCGGACCCATGTCGATAAGACGATCCGCCGCGAGCATCACCGACGGATCATGCTCCACCACCACGAGCGTATTGCCCGCATCGCGCAGCCGGTGCATCGCTTCGACAATGCGATTCAGGTCGCGCGGATGCAAACCGATACTCGGTTCATCGAGGACAAACAGCGTGTTCACCAGCGACGTGCCGAGCGCCGTCGTCAGGTTGATCCGCTGCACTTCGCCACCCGACAACGTGCGGCTCTGGCGATCCAGCGTGAGATAACCGAGGCCGACATCGCAGAGATATTTCAGGCGCGTGCGGACTTCGTTGTGCAGGAGCTTGAGCGCGTCGTCCAGCAGCGTGCTTGGCAAGGTCAGCGAGTCGAAGAAGCGACGAATGCGGTCGATCGGCATCAGCATCAGATCGTGCAGCGTCAGGCCAGGAAGCGCTTCGAGTTGCGCACGCGTCCACTCCGCGCCCGCAGGCAGAAAACGATCGGCCGGCTTCAACACGGCGTCCGCTTGCTCCTTCGTGCCGAGGCGCCACAGCAGCGCCTCAGTCTTGAGACGCGCGCCCTCGCACACCGGACATTTCGTATAGCTGCGATATTTCGACAGCAACACGCGGATGTGCATCTTGTACGCCTTCGATTCCAGGTAATCGAAGAAACGTTGCACGCCGTACCACTGGTTTTGCCACTTGCCGGTCCAGTCCGGCGAACCGTTGATCACCCAGTCACGTTCCTGTTGCGTCAACTCGCTCCAGGGCACACCAAGGCGAATACCCGCTTTTGCGCCGTAGCGCAGCAGGTCGTCCTGATTCTCTTTCCATGCGGGCGTTTGCAGCGTCTTGACCGCGCCGCCGCGCAGGGTTTTACGCTCATCGGGAATCACCAGGCCAAGATCCACACCGATCACTCGGCCGAAGCCGCGACACGTTTCGCACGCGCCATACGCCGAGTTGAACGAGAACAACGCGGGTTGCGGATCGGCATAGCGGATGTCGCTTTCCGGGCTGTGCAGGCCGGTGGAAAAGCGCCACGTGGGCGTGTCCATGGGCTTGTCCGCATCCTCGGCCCCCGACTCCGGCAGCACGTACACATTCACGCGCCCCGTGCCGCGCAGCAACGCGCCTTCGATAGCCTCAAGCGCCCGCGACCGCTCCGTGTTCTGCAAGCGGAACCGGTCCGCCACCACGTCGAGCATTTGCCGGCCGTTCACATGGCGCTTCGCCTGCACGCGCGTATAGCCGCTGGCGGAAAGCCACTGCGCGACTTCTTCATCGCTGGCGGATTCGGGCAGCTCGACCGGAAACGTAATCGCGATACGCGGATCGTTCGCCTTCGTGCGTTCGAGCAATTCCACGTAGATGGTTTCCGGCGTGTCGTGCCTGACCTGATGTGAGGTCTTCTTATCGAAAAGCTCGGCGGCGCGCGCGTAGAACAGCTTCAGGTGATCGTTCAGCTCGGTCATCGTGCCGACGGTCGAGCGCGAACTGCGCACCGGATTGGTCTGGTCGATGGCGATTGCCGGCGGCACGCCGTCCACGCGATCCACCTGCGGACGGTCCATCCGGTCGAGGAATTGCCGCGCGTAAGCGCTGAACGTCTCGACGTAGCGACGCTGGCCTTCGGCATAGAGCGTATCGAACACGAGGCTCGATTTGCCCGAGCCCGAGGGTCCGGTCACCACGGTCATCTGGCCGGTATGCAGGTCCAGATCGATGTTCTTGAGATTGTGCTGGCGAGCGCCGCGAATGCGGATTGCGTTGTTGGATGCCAATTTTTCCTAACCGGTTCAATGAGTTAGATCGTCCACGAAGGCGCCTGGGCGAAGCCCGGCTCGCGCTGGGGAGCCGCCGTTCGAGGCGCATTAGTGAGATAACGGCCGATGAAGTCGACACTGTACACCCATACAGTGTTTTCGGCAGCGCGCTCAACCGGACCTGGCGGAATACTAGGCTGGCTTGACCAGACAGAATCGAAACGTCGGGTAGTGGAAATCGCCGCCCGTCAATCAAGCCTTCTCATCACGAGCCGCGCCTCCAGACCGCCTTGCGGGCGATTATGCAGCGTGAGCGTGGCGTTCATCGTAAGCGTGAGTTGCCGCGCGATCGCGAGGCCAAGCCCGGTGCCGCCCGTGTGCCGGTTGCGCGAGCCCTCCAGCCGGACGAACGGCTCGAACACCGCCTCCAGCGATTCTGGCGGGATGCCCGGTCCGCGGTCGAGCACGGAGACCGTCACCGTACCGTCGCGCGGTTCATTCACCCTGATCTCGGCCTCGCCGGTGAACTTGAGCGCGTTATCCACGAGATTGCCGACGATGCGCCGCAGCGCCTGCGGACGCGTCACCAGCTCGGCGCCGATGCGCCCGTGAAGCGACACCGTCTTGCCTGCGTCGAGGTAATCGCAGACGAGGCTGTCGAAGAGCGCATCGGGATCGACGCGGTGCAAGACCTCGGTCGCGCCGTGCATCGTGCGCGCGTAGGTCACGCCCTCCTTCACGAGCGACTCCATCTCCTGCAGATCCTGTTGCAGCTTCGCGCCTTGCGCGCTGTCGTCCATCACGTCGAGCCTGAGACGCATCCGTGTGATCGGCGTCTGCAGATCGTGGGAGATCGCGGCGAGAATCTGCATGCGCTCGGTCATGTAGGTCGCGACCCGGTCCTGCATGGCATTGAAGGCGCGCGCCGCCCGTGCCACTTCATCGGGGCCGTCCTCGGGCAGGCGCTCCGCCTTCAGGTCGGGGCCGAGTGTATCGGCTGCCTGCGCGAGCTTCTCGAGCGGGCGAGTGGCGAGCCGCACCGCGAGCCAGCAGCACGCGGCGAGCACGGCGAGCTGTAACGCCAGCACGAGCGGCAGCCAGCGCGACAGCGGCGCGCCCGACATCGGCCGCAAATCGATTGTGAGCGGCGAGCCGTCGCTCAGGCGCAGGTGCACTTGCAGATGCTCGCTGTCGCCGGGGATCTCGTTCATGGTCAGCGGATAGCGCTTGCCAATGCCTTCCGCGATCGACTCCGCCGCCCGCTCGGATAGCCGCGCGTCGGGCGGCGCTCCGCCCACGCCGGGGCCGAGCACAAAGCTGTAGCTGCGCCGCGCAAGACGCGGCAGCCACTCGGCGCGCTCGTCAGGCGGCAGGCGATCGAGCAGCGCGACCGAACTCGCGACCTCGCGTTCGATGTAACCCATCATCACGTTGGTCATTGTCTGGTCGCGCTCGGTCAGCGTGAGCCAGAACGACAGCGTCTGAGCAAGGGCGATTCCGACGAAGAGAATCAGCCCGAGCCTCGCGAACAGCGTGCGCGGCCAGCGCAACAGAGCACGCAGGTTCATTTTGGACCTTCGACCGGCACGACGGCGGCGGAGAACACATAGCCTTCGCTTCGCAGCGTCTTGATGTAGCGCGGCTCGCGCGCGACGTCCCGCAGGCGCTGACGCAAGCGGCTCACCAGCAGGTCGATCGAGCGGTCGAACGGATCGGCCTGGCGACCTTGCGTGAGGTTGAGCAGCTGATCGCGCGTGAGCACGCGCTGCGGATTATCGAGGAACACGCGGAGCAGCCTATACTCGGCGCCCGAGAGCGCAACCATCGTGCCGTTCTCGTCGAGCAGATGGCGTGCGGTGGTGTCGAGCAGCCAGTCGCCGAAGCCCAGCATCTGAACCGATTCGCTTACGTCCATGCCCGGTGGCAGCATGCGCGTCCGCCGCAGCACCGCGCGGATGCGCGCCAAGAGTTCGCGCACGGCGAACGGCTTCGGCAGATAGTCGTCGGCGCCCATCTCCAGCCCTACAATGCGGTCCGCTTCCTCATCGCGTGCGGTGAGCATCAGCACGGGCACCGCGCGGAACTTGCCCGCGCGTAGTTCGCGGCATAGCACGAGCCCGTCCTCGCCGGGCAGCATGAGGTCGAGCACGATCAGGTCGGGCGCGCCCTGCTCCAGCGCGGCGCGCATCTGCCGGCCGTTTGCGGCGAGCGATACGCGCATGCCGTTCTTCTCCAGATAGGCGGCGAGCAGTTCGCGGATACCGCGATCGTCGTCGACAATCAGTACGTGGTCGGTGTTTTCCATTCGATGCTCATTGCCTTCTGCGTTTAGTCTGCACCCGGGCCGGCGCGATCAGATGACACAGCACCGGATGCGTCACTTCAGCCGCGATCCCGCCCGCGAGGAACGCGATGATCGCAAGGATGCGTCTCATGCGTCCTCCACCACGGAGGAGCTGGCTCCATCAGTCACGCTCGCGCTTAGCGTATACGGATCGACGCCTTCCAGGCAACCGACGTTCACGCGCCAGAGCCGCGGGTCCATGCGCGTCTGGTGGAACGTGTAGATGCCGCAATGCTTGCAGAAATAGTGCTTCGCCACGCGCGTGTTGAACTGATACAGCGTAAGCGCCTCCTCGCCGTCGAGAAGCTTCAGATCATCGGCGGGGAACGACGGCGTCATCAGCGCGCCCTTGCGTCGGCACAGGCTGCAGTTGCAGCGCGACGCGGGCTCGACGGCGGTGCGGACTTCGAATCTCACGCGCCCGCAATGACAGGCGCCCTGCAGCACTTCGGTGTTCATGTGTCTCTCCGTTTTCTATCGATGACTGCGTTATAGCCCGATTCGGCTCGTCTTTTGTATCGCAATGTATCCGGCATTTCGCTGGACACAAAACATTGCGCGATAGCCTGGCCGCCGACACACGCCAGATACGCGCGGACCTTTGAATACGGTCATGTTCAACGAACGGACCGTCATTGTGCACAACCTCATTGAAGCCCCGCTCGCCTTCCTCGCCGGCCTGCTGACCATTGCGTCACCCTGCATCCTGCCCGTGATGCCGATCCTGTTCGGCACGTCGGTCGATCGTCCGGACCGCGTGCGGCCGCTCTTCATCATCGCCGGTTTCATCGTGGCCTTCGCTTCGTTAGCGTTGCTGCTCGGCGCCGTCTCGAGCACGGTCCACGTCGCACAGCAGGCGCTGCGCAATTCGGCGATCGGGCTGCTCGGGCTCTCGGGGCTGCTGCGCCTGTGGCCGCGTCCCTACGACTGGCTCGTCGCGAACGTGCAGGCGCCGCTGGGCCGCCTGTGGCCCGCCGCGCTCAATGGCGCGCCGGCCGGCACCGGCAACGCGGGCGGCTTCGTGCTCGGGATGTCGCTGGGAGCGGTATGGACGCCGTGCGCCGGACCCGTCCTCGCGTCGATCCTGGTGCTCGTCGTCAAGGCGCAGGACCTTCACTGGTCTGGCCTGCTGCTCGCGCTATATGCGATCGGCGCCGCTATTCCGATGCTCGCAATCATCTACGGCGGTCAGTTCATCACGCGGCGCGTGCGCGTACTGGCCCGTCATACACACCGCATCCAGCAGGTATTCGGCGTTCTGGTGATGCTCACCGCGCTCGCCATCTATCTGCAATACGACGTCCTCGCTTATGCGTGGATCGCCTCTTACCTCCCTGCACTCAAAGGACTCTGACATGTTCAACCGACTCAAGACTCTCACCGCCACTGCCCTCTTTACCGTCATTGCAGCGAGCGCCGGCGCCGCTCAGGCGGGCCCGCTCGCGCACCCGGCGCCGGCACCGGAGTTCACCGGCATCGACAAGTGGCTTAACAGCGAACCGCTGACCCTGCAGCAACTGCGCGGAAAAGTGGTGCTCGTCGACTTCTGGACCTACTCGTGCATCAACTGCGTTCACACGCTGCCTTACGTGAAAACATGGAACCAGAAGTACAAGGACCAGGGGCTGGTGGTTGTCGGCGTGCATACGCCCGAGTATCCGTTCGAGCGAGACACCGCCAACGTAAAGACCGCGATCAAGCGTTTCGACATCACCTACCCGGTCGCGCAGGACAACCGCTATGCGACCTGGACCGCCTACGACAACCAGTACTGGCCGGCGTTCTATCTCATCGACAAGCAGGGAAAGGTGGTCTACACGCACTTCGGCGAAGGCGAATACGAGCAGACCGAGGCCGCGATCAAGCAGTTGCTCGCGCAGAAGTAATGCGGCGTGCGCAGGCCTTTCGTATCGAAATGTATCCGCAAAGCCGCCGATACACAGGCTTGCAAAACACCCGGTTCACGACACACGCCAGATACGTCCGCGCGTTCAAATGCATCAACGACGGATCGCGACGAATTGCCACGCAACCGATGCGTCTCCGGGCGTTTCCCAACCCTTCATCGTTTCAAGGAGAACAGCATGAAAACTTCGATCATCGCTTTGGCTTTTGCCGCATTCGCCGCTTCGGGCCTGGCTCAGGCCGCCGACACCACCACGACCTCCGCCGCTGCGCAGACGGAGCAATCCGGTACGAGCCGCATTGTTGCGTCGCAGAAGACGCGTGCCGACGTGCGGCGCGAATTGGTGCAGGCGCAGAAGGACGGACAGCTCGCCGGTCTCAGCACGCTCTATCGCGGAAGCTGAACCTGCTCACTTACCTACTTATTCGAGGCTCCATCGTGAACAAGCGCGCGGGAAAATCGATGTAGCCTGAATGAAGCGATGCAGGCGGTGAAACTTCCGCCTGACATCCGCGTTGCGCCCGATCGAATACTAAGAAGCGACACAATTTCAAAGGAGAAACAACCATGCCAGATGAGATGAATTCTCGCCGCCGCCGTCTGCTGAAGACGACTATTGCAGGCGTCGGCCTGCTCGAACTCGGACTCAGCGGACTCGCCAACGCGCAATCGGCCGCGAACACGAGCCCCGCCAAAGGCTCTGCGGGCCTCGCATCGTTCGACACCATTCGCCAGGTCAATGCCGGAGCGCTCAGCATCGGTTATGCGGAAGCCGGACCGGTCAACGGCCCGGTCGTGATCCTGCTGCACGGATGGCCCTACGACATCTACAGCTTCGCAGAAATCACGCCACTGCTCGCGGCCGCCGGCTATCGCGTGATCGTGCCGTATCTGCGCGGCTACGGCACGACGCGCTTCCTGTCCGCCGATACCCCGCGCAACGGGCAGCAAGCCGTCGTCGCCGTCGACATCATCGCGCTCCTGGACACGCTGAAGATCGACAAGGCCGTGTTCGGCGGCTTCGACTGGGGCGCGCGCACGGCCGGCATCATTGCCGCGCTGTGGCCAGAACGATGCAAGGCGCTGGTATCGGTGAGCGGCTATCTGATCGGCAGCCAGGCCGCCAACCGCGCGCCGCTGCCACCGAAAGCGGAGCTTGCATGGTGGTATCAGTTCTATTTCGCCACGGAGCGCGGTCAAGCGGGGTACGAAGCGAACCGCAACGAATTCAACAAGCTCATCTGGCGTCTCGCGTCACCGAAGTGGGACTTCGACGATGCGACCTACGACCGCTCCGCTCAGTCGTTCGCGAACCCTGATCACGTCGCGGTGGTGATTCATAACTATCGCTGGCGTCTCGGCATGGTGCAGGGCGAACCGCAATACGACGCGCTCGAACAGCGCCTGGCGGCGGCGCCGACTATTTCTGTGCCGACCATCACGCTCGAAGGCGATGCCAACGGAGCGCCGCATCCCGATCCGTCGGCCTACGCGAAGAAGTTCACGGGCAAGTACGTACACCGGAACATCGGCGGCGGGATCGGGCACAACCTGCCGCAGGAAGCGCCAAAAACGTTCGCCGATGCGGTCATCGACGTCGCGCGCATGGCCTGAAACGTTGCAGCTTCGTTGTCTGCGGTTGGGTGGCCGGCAGAGCACGCTGCACGTGGAATCAGCGGTTCAGAGAGTCCGGCCATCCGCGACCGGACCTGCTCAGGCGTACGCAAAGCAGCGCCGCCACGGTCAGCGCCACCGCAGCCGCAATCAAGGACCCCGCGAACGAATGATGCGGTGCATACATCGCACTGGCGACGAGCGGCCCCACGATCTGCCCGATGCCGAAGCACGCCGTCATCACGGCGAGAATGCTCACGCGCAGGGTGTGCGCTACCCGGCGGGCTGCGAGCATCGAAATGGTCGTGGTGCCCATGAATGTGCCGCCTACGATCAATGCGCTGCCGAGGTATCCGGCCGGGTTCGGCGCCACCACCGGCAAGATGACGCCGACCGCCTGCGACGCGAGATTCACGAACAGCGCGCGCCGTGTGCCAAGGCGCATATGGACTGCGTGCCAGATGAAGCACGACGGCACCGCGCCCAGGCCGAACAACGCCCAGACCTGAATGGGATCGATTGAACCGAGTGCGTTCCGGACGAAGAACGGCAGATAGGTCGCGGTGATGATGTAGCCGAAGCCGGCAAGCCCGTAGAGCGCGATCAGCCGTCCTGCGCCGAGCGCGGGAAAGGACTCGTGTCCGTGCAAGGCCGCACGTGCGTCGGAATCTTGCACCGGGCGCGCATCGAGACCCGGCCGCGCGATGGCGCCGAGGATCAATGCGCCTGCTGCCAATACCCACCAAAGCCCTGCGCTGTGCAAGCCAAACGTGCGTCCCGCGACCAGCATTTCGGACGACAGCACAATGCCAATGCCGACGCCCGCATAAAGCATGGGCGCACCGTGCGTGTGGCCGCGATGTTGCAGCAGCCACAGCGAAGCCGCCACCATGGTGACCGCGCTGACGGCGCCTGTGATGCCACGCATGGCGATGATCAGCCAGGGCTCATTCAACAGCGCCGTCATCCCGAGACACATCACGATGCCCCCGAGCGCCAGCACGCACAGCCTGCGCGAGTGTCTCGGATGCAAGGCGGCAGTCAGCAGGGCTCCAACGAGATAACCCGCATAGTTGGCCGATGCGGCGAGCGTGCCCTGATGTACGGTCAGCACGGCGTCGCTGACCATGACCGGGTAGATGCCCGTGAACGCAAAGCGTCCGAACCCCATGCCGACCGAAATGACGAGCGCGGCAACCAGTGCCGCCATGCCTTGGCTTGTTGTCGACGAGGCGTGCCGAATCGTGCTCATGATGATTTCCTTTTGGCCGTTTTGGCCGTTGGATGCTTCGACGTGAACGGCGCAAGCGCTTCGCGCAGCGCATCGAACGCCGCCGTCTGATATCCGTTTCGATGAACGAGCCACGTATCCACCTTCGCCACAGCATGAGTGCGGAACTCTGGCGGTTCGCGCAGCAACTCGAGCACGCTGCGCGGCACGAGCGATACGCAGCCGCCTGCCGCGACGCACGCCAGCATGCTGTGATACGACCCGACCTCCTGGATGTCGAGCGGTGACTTGTCCTGGCCAAGCCACTCCTCGGCAAGCACGCGGTAGCTGCAGCCTTGTGCAAACGCGGCAAGCGAACGCACGGCGATATCCGAGCCCTGGCGGACAGCGGCATGCCCGGGCGGCAGCACAAGCAGGATCTCCTCGCGAAAGACCGGTTCGCCAAGAAGTCCGACTGCCTCGAGATCCGATGCCGACGCCATCTCGCCGCACGGCGGCAGCGCCGCGAACGCGCAATCGAGCAAACCACTGCGAACCTGTTCGAGCAGTTGCCGCGAGGGCGCCGTCGAAATCCTGAGCTGGACGTCGGGGTATTGCACGTGAAGGGCGGCAAGCGGTCCCGGAAGACGAGCCGCGGCCGTGCTTTCCATACTGCCAATTCGGAGCGTGCCCGAAGGCGCTTGAGGACTCAGCACTTGCCGCGCTTCGTCGGCCAGCGCGAGCATGCGGTTGGCGTAGCCGAGAAAACGTTCGCCTTCCACGCTCAGCGTCAGACGGTTGCCGTCGCGCCGAAACAGCGCGACGCCCAGTTCCTCTTCGAGCTGCTGGATTCGCGTGGTCACGTTCGACTGCACGCGGCCGAGCCGCTTGGCCGCCCGGGTCACGCTGAGTTCGGCGGCGACCACGCGAAAAATGTCGAGACTGGTGTGATCCATGAAAATCTCAATTAGAGAACGATGTAAACATCATATTCCTAAATTGAGATAATATGCAAGCGGTCTACTCCTTTTGCGATGGTGACCCGGATCGACGCACATGCGCCCGGCCATCGCTCAACGCCTGATAGAACGATCGAGGTCCCCATGAATCAGCCAGCAAGCAGTTCGCTCATGCCGCCGGACGGCCATGTCCAGAGGCTCAGCTACGCCGAACGCAACGCGCCGTACTGGCGGCGCAATCTTTTCGTCTGCGTATTCGGGTCTTTTACAACCCTGTTGAGCCTCAGCATGTTGCTGCCGTTCCTGCCGCTGTACGTGCAGCAGCTGGGCGTGAGCACACCGTCGGCGGTCGTGCAGTGGTCGGGCGTTGCGTTTGGCGCGACGTTTTTCGGCACCGCGATTACCGCGCCGCTGTGGGGGCGTCTTGCGGACCGGTACGGCCGCAAGCCCATGCTGGTTCGCGCGGCGGTCGGCATGGCCGTTGTGATGTCGCTGATCGGCCTTGCGCATAACCTGACCGAGCTGGTGGTGCTGCGGCTGATCGCGGGATTGATCGGCGGTTACGCCTCCGCGTCGATAGTCATGGTCGGGACGCAGGTCCCGCGCGAACGCTCGGGATGGGCGTTGGGCATACTGTCTACAGGCGCCCTCGCGGGCAATCTCGTGGGACCGCTGGTGGGCGGTTTCCTGCCGACATGGGTCGGCATCCGCGGCACATTCTTCGTCGGCGGAGCGATCATCGTGGTGGCCGCGCTGCTGACCATTGTGGTTGTGCGCGAGGATTTCGATCGCACCACCGACGCGAAGAAGCGTACGGACACCGGCGGGGTATCGCCCTCCGCGATCAACGGCGGGGTGATCCTCGTATTGCTCGTGACGGCAATGATGGTTTTGCTTGCGAACATGTCGATCGAGCCGATCATCACCGTCTATATCGGGCAACTCGGTGTGCCGGACGATCACGTTGCACGCGTGGCCGGAATCGTGATGGCGGCCTCGGCGTTCGGCAGCATGTTGACCGCCGCCCGTCTCGGCGCGCTTGCTGATCGCATCGGAAGCTCGAAAGTGATCATTGGGTGTCTGGTTGCCACGGGCGTGGTCCTGGTGCCGCAGGCGTTTGTCACCCAATGGTGGCAACTGGCCATTCTGCGCGGCCTGATGGGCATGACGCTCGCGGGACTGCTTCCATCGATTGCGAAGGAGGTGCGGCACGCAGTCGCCGATCACAATTCCGGCAAGACGCTCGGTTATCTTCAGTCCGCTCAGTTCAGCGGGCAGGTCATCGGCCCGTTGATCGGCGGGCAGATCGGTGCGCATTTCAGCTTGCGCGCGGTGTTTTTCGTGACTGCGTCCTTGCTGCTCGTTTGCGCGGGGTTGAATCGATGGACGAGAGCCAAGCAGGTGAGGTGAAGCTATGTGGCCTCCAGATGCTGCGGCGCATGCTTGCGGGCACGGTTCCTCTTTGTATAGAAATGTATCCACAGTGGGCGTTGCTACATTCGCTTTCAAAACCACCCTCCCAGGAAACAAGCGAGATACATCCGCGCGTTCCAATACGCTCACACCGAACGCGCTCTGCGTCGAATATCGCCTCCAATGGTTCGTGAATCACGTTGCCATTGATTGGGAACCTGGCTTCATCTCCAAGCGGAAATTTTATGTCAGACAACATCTCTCCCCAATCGCTGTCTCGCCGTCGTTTTGTTGGCGTGGTAGCGGCGACCGTTGCTGCGGGCTCGCTGAGTCAGCTCGCGTTTGCAGAAACTAATCAAGCGATTACTGAGGTTGCCCAATCGACTGGCGGCGACAAGACCGCTATTCGTCCGCTTCGCGTGCATGTGCCGGAATCGCAGCTTATCGACCTGCGACGACGCATCAAAGCGACGCGGTGGCCCGACCGGGAGACGGTCACCGACGACTCGCAAGGCGTGCCGCTCGCGATGATTCAGGAACTCGCGCAGCGTTGGTCGACCGATTACGACTGGCGCAAGTGCGAAGCAAAACTGAACGCCCTGCCGCAGTTCGTGACCGAGATCGACGGGCTGGACATTCATTTCATCCACGTCCGTTCGAAACATGAAAATGCGATGCCGCTCATCGTCACGCACGGGTGGCCCGGCTCGGTCATCGAGATGCTGAAAATTATCGATCCGCTGACCAATCCCACGGCATATGGCGCGAGCGCGTCGGACGCTTTTCATCTGGTCATTCCGTCCCTGCCGGGCTACGGATTTTCAGGCAAACCCACCACGACCGGATGGGGTCCAGAGCGCACCGCGCGTGCCTGGGTAGTGCTGATGAAGCGCCTTGGATACACGCAATTTGCGGCGCAAGGCGGCGATCTCGGTGGAGTGGTCTCGAATGTGATGGGTAAGCAAGCACCGCCGGAATTGCTAGGCATCCACGTCAACTTCCCCGCGACTATTCCACCCGAGATTGCAAAGGCGCTTCAGGCCGGCGATCCGCCGCCATCCAGCCTCTCGGACGACGAAAGGCACGCTTACGAGCCGCTGAGCAGCGCGGCCAAGAAGCGACGCGCCTATGCATTGGAGATGGGGACACGCCCGCAAACACTCTACGGACTGGCGGACTCGCCCGTTGGACTGGCGAGCTGGCTTCTTGACCACGGTGACGGGTATGTGCAGCCGGCGGCGGCACTGACCTCGGCTGTGTTCGGGCGCCCCGTCAATGGAGAATCCTCAGGCGGCCTGACACGGAACGACGTCCTCGACGACATCACACTCTACTGGTTGACGAACACGGGGATTTCCGCGGCTCGCTTCTATTGGGAGTCTCACTTCAACTTCCTGGCTGCCGCCGATGTTTCCGTCCCGGCTGCCGTGAGCGTCTTTCCTCGCGAGAACTATCAGGCCCCGCGGAGTTGGACAGAGCGGGCGTATCACAACCTGATCTATTACAACAGAGTCGACAAAGGCGGACACTTTGCGGCGTGGGAACAACCCCAATTATTTGCAGAGGAGGTTCGCGCGGGCTTAAGACCGCTGCGCAAATAACGGGAATGCGCCTGGAGGCGAGATACGGGTAATTTATTGCACTAAAGCTGAGCTTCGATCGCCGCCTTATCTATAACCGACCATACTTGCTCAATCTTTTCCGCCCGGAATTGATAGAACACATTCTCTGTAAAGGAAACTCTTTTCCCGTTTACAGGGAGGCCAAGGAATTTTCCCTTGGGCGTACAGGCGAAGCCTAGCCGGCTGGCTATATAAGGCGCATCGGAAATCAACAGCTGAATGTTGAAATAGAGGTCTGGAATTTCATTAAAGTCTCTCACGAGCATCTCGCGATAACCTGATAGCCCGATCCGCTGACCGTTGTAGTGCACGTCATCATGAACGAATTGCTCCAGCTTCGGCCAGTCCTGCTTATTCAGGCAGGCAATGTAGTCTCGGTAGACATTGGAGAGGTCGGTTTTATTCACGGCAATTTCCCTGTCGTTTTACAAGGTTCATGTTTCTATCCAAATTCGTCGTGCTGCGGTAATTGGTCGGTTATGGAATACCAGGCAGCCTTGGAGCCGACAAAAATGTGTGCGGTCGGGCGGATCGAAGGAGTGTCTTCGAGCGTTCCCAAAGTAACGTGAACGAACTCGCCCTCACGAACCACCGAGAACATGAGGCTGCCGCAGGTATCGCAATGAACATCGTGCGCCGCATTCTTGTCACCGAAAATCAACAGGTTGTCTTGCCCTTGAGTGATGTTCAACTTGTCACGCTCGATCCCTGCGAATGGCTTGAATGCCGAGCCCGTTGCGCGCCGGCAGTTTGAACAGTGGCAGTTCAATGCATAGACGAACTCGTCCTTCACCGCGTAATGGACCGCGCCGCAAAGGCATCTGCCGGCAAGCAACGGATTCATGTCTGTCTCCATGATGGACGGTACGCTAACGAACTGCGGGATCGATAATTGATTGGGCGCGCCGCGTGAACGTTCGCTCATGCAGGGTTGCTGCTCCATTATATTAAACGGCCGTTCCTGGAGGAGTTGCCGACAGCGGCCCAGAGAATTTGCGAGTTGACGAAATGACCTAGCCCGGCTGGGCCGAGCGAGATGAATGCTAAGCGAAAGATTTGGTGGCTAGAATCATCCCGCATATCAATAAGATAAGAACCAGTGACCATGAAAACGATAAAAACCATCCCGCTACTGATTTCGTTGGCTGCTCCAATGCTTGTGAACGCGGAATCCATGTCGGCACCAAAGCTTCACCCGGGGGATACATGGACCTATGTCGAGACGGTCGAGACCGCGCCCAACGGTTGGCGCCAGACGCATGACGAGATCGTCGTGCTGCGTACAACGTCCGACCATATTTATTTCGAAACGAAGCAGGCCGGTACGACCCAGGCCGCAAATGAACTAGTCGAAGGCGCTGACTGGAGCCGCTCGCGTAACGTGAATGGAACCCAAACGACGGTCAATCAGCCTTTGTCGTTCCCGCGTTCGGTCGGAAAGACGTGGGAGGTGAAATATACCGAAGCGCACCCGAACGTGAAGCACGATTCGGAATCGTTCGATACACGATTCAAGGTTGTTGGTCCTGAATCCGTCGAAGTTCCGGCTGGCAAATTTGAAGCGATCAAGATTGAAGCCGAAGGTCAATGGACGGCGCAGACTGCTCCCATGCAGTCTGCGACAACAGGAACTGTCGCCAATCAGGCGGGTGCGACTATCGTGATGCAGACCCGAAGGGCCAGTCCGGTCGTGGCAACCGGCCGGCTCTACAAGGCGTTCTGGTACGTGCCCGAAATTGGCCGGTGGGTTAAATCCGACGAGGAGTACTACGGCAGCAACGGCGTACGCACTCAGCGGTTCACGAGCGAACTCGAGTCGTTCAAGCACGCTGCGCAGTAGGGTTTCGTTCGCACTCGGTCTGAGGTTTAGGCGCAGCGATAAGGAGCGGTCGGGGGGCGGAGGGTGATGCCGGGTTGCTGCTGCTTAGGCCTTCGCGGGTTATATGTTGGATGTTCTCTTTATCACTATTAGCCACTGTGCGTGGCGGCACGTCATTTCTTTTTCCAACAACGGCGAAAAAGAAACAGAAGCAAAGAAAACGCCTCCCAACAATCAGCAAGTTAGTGTCCCTAGCGTGCAGGCTTGAAGTTTCTGGCACCTGATAGCACGGTGCTCGCCAGACTGAAGGATGTGTGAACCCCTCCTTCTCGCGAATCCTGACACGAACACGCTTCGCCCCCAACGCTCTCGGGCGAGAACCACAGCCCCCAGACCATGACGGCCTGACGTGTGCTGGTTGCCTCATTTCCGGGTGGGCTGGCTACGTGGACTGCGTGCTTCTTTCTTGAGGTGGTCATTCGCGGATAGCGCGGGTGACCCTTGGGCAGGTTCCGTCACTGGTGGCGAAGCGTGTGGGTATCCGTGTTCGGAGAAGGAGGGGTTCAAACATTCTGCAGTCTGGCAAGCACCGTGCTATCAGGTGCCAAAAACTCTGAGCCTGCACGCTAGGGACACTAATTCGCCCGTGGTTGGAAAGCGCTTTCTTTGCTTCGTTTCTTTGTCGCTTTGGACAGAAATGACGTGCCGCCACGCACAGTGGCTAATAGTGATAAAGAAAACATCTAACATATAACGACCGCGGGCCTAAGCAGCAGCAACCCGGCATCGACCCCCGACCCCCGCCCCCCGACCGCTCATTAGCACTGCGCCCAAACCCCAGACCGAGTGCGAACGAAACCCAATTTCGCAAAACCTCTAGGACACGAACGGCAGCTTCACATCACGAGCGGCATCCAGCATCGACAAGGTGATTTTCCGCACCTCGAGCTTGCTCTGCGTGATATGCGCGCGCAGCAGGATGGTCGCCTCGGTCAGCCGGTTGCGCTCGATGAGATGCAGCATGGTCGAGTGCTCGTCGTAGGTCGCGCTGGTTCGGTGAGGTTTCAGAAAGTCGAGTCGGCGCACGATACGAATGCGCTCCGTGACATCATTGTGAACGCGGACCATTTCGGCATTACGCGTGGCAGCCACGATCTGGCGATGAAAATCCTCGTCCATGCCGAACATCTTGACCGGATCGGATTCGCGCGCTTCCGGCTCGACGCACCAGATTGCCTTTAGCGCATCAATCGCTTCACGCGCCGCTTCGCCGCCTGACGTCAGTCGCTCAAGCGCAGCCACTTCAAGCACGATGCGCAGATCGTAGAGCTGATCCATCTGGTCGAAGTCGATCCGCGCGACTTTCCAGCCGCGCCGGAAACCGACCTCCAGATACCCTTCGCGCTGCAGCCGGAACAGGCCGTCGCGCATCGGTGTGCGCGATACGCCGTAGTACTGCGCAATACCGTTCTCCGAAAAGCGATCGCCCGGAAATAGCCGGAAGCTGAAGATGTCACTTTTCAGCCGCTGGTAGACCTGCTCGGCAAGCGGGTTGGCGGCATTGGGCTCGACGGTTTCGACGTTCGTTTCAATCGACTCTTCCTGCATTCGGGTCCCCCTTTGTTCTTATTATCGGCGTTTCAGGGCCGGGGAATAAGGCTCACGTGCGCGGCGACGATCTTCCAGTTATCGGTGGGACCGAGTCGTGCCCAGCTCTGCATCTGGCGCCCGATCAACGGCGTTTCGTCGCTGGTGAATTCCGTGCTGACGGTCGCGAAGTCCGTACCGAACGTAGTGATGACCGTGCGGTGCAACATACGCGAGGCGGGCACGGGTGCGCAGTTTTCGCGCCACTCGCGAATGGCGTCGCCGCCATGCTGGATTTCGGCAATGCCGTAGCGCACCGTCTCGGGCGCGTTCCAGAAGAGCGCGTTCATCGTTTCGATGTCGTTCGCCACCAGCGCACGCTCGTACGCGACGAACGCCGCACACACTTCCGCAATGACTTCCGGCAGGTTGATTTTCATCGTCTGCGAGTTCCTCATGCTGCGGTAAAAGATGACAGGGGCGCGGTCCAGCCAACAATGCCGCCCTGGGACCGCACCATCTCGAGCGCCGCCTGTTTGAACGCGGGGAAATAACTGGCGGTCGCGTCCTCGACAAGCAGACAATCGTAACCGCGATCATTCGCTTCGCGCATCGATGTCTGCACGCAAACCTCCGTCGTCACGCCGGCGAACACAAGATGCGTGATGCGCCGTGCCTCCAATTCATGAGTCAGCAATGTCGCATAGAAAGCGCCCTTGCCGGGTTTGTCGATGACCAGTTCGCCTTCTACAGGCGCAATGGCATCGACGATCGCATTGCCCGGCTCGCCACGAATCAGGATGCGGCCCATCGGTCCGTTATCCCCAATGCGCGCGTTTGGCGCACCACGAAGCCGCTTGGCCGGTGGGCAGTCCGACAGATCGGCTGCATGCGACTCGCGTGTGTGGACCACGAACCATCCGCTTTCGCGCGCGAAAGCCAGCAGCGAAGCGACCGTGGGCACGATCTGCGCTAACAGCGACACATCGTTCCCCAGCGATTCCCCGAAACCGCCGGGTTCGATGAAATCGCGTTGCATGTCGATGATGACAAGTGCGGTGGCCGATGGATCGAAGGTGAATGGCCCGGGTTGCGCAGGTATCGTGATCGTCATGGCCTGCCTTTGCATGGGTTCGATCTCATTCAATGACCTCCTTCAACGGTTCGGCAGCGGGCGTGCCTTGTGTCATCGTGTCACCATGCCCCGCCATGTAATGGCCCAGCGTCGCGCGCTCTGCGTTGGCGGCGGCTGTCTCATACACAAGCTCGCCCTCAGCGATCACGACAATGCGATCCGCAAGCTCCAGCAATTCATCGAGATCCTCGCTCACCAGCAGGACCGCCGCGCCGGCATCGCGCGCCGCCATGATGCGTGCATGAATATCCGCCACCGATGCGAAGTCGAGACCGAACACCGGGTTCGCGACGATCAGCACATCGACGGGCTGGCCCAATTCGCGAGCGAGCACCGCGCGCTGCACATTACCGCCCGACAGCGTGCCGATAGCACGCTCAGGCAGCGGCGGACGGACGTTGAAGTCATCGATCAAATGCGCCGCGCGCTCGCGCATCGCGCGCCGGTCGAGACGCCAGCCGCCGCGCCGCAACGGCGTCCGGTCGAAGTCGCGAAGGGCCAGATTCTGCGCGACGCTCATGCTCGCCACGCACGCGTTTTTAAGCGGTTCTTCAGGGATGGCAAACACTCGCCGCTGCGTCATTTCTTCACGTGTGGCGTGGTATGCATCGCCTGCAATTTCCATCTCGCCTGTCCTCACGCGACGTTGCCCGACCAACGCCTCGACCAGTTCCTTCTGGCCATTCCCCGATACCCCCGCGATCCCGAGTATTTCTCCCGAACGTACCTCAAGCGATGCACGTTTGACGGCTGCATGGCCGCGATCATCGTCGATGGAAATATTACGCATGGCGAGCCGTATTCGTGCTGCCGGGTCCACTGGTTTGCGCACCACCCGCTCGGCATTGAACGCGTCCATGACAGCGGTGTCGCGTGTCTCAGCGGCACCCATCATCAACGAGGCCAGCGCATCGCGATTCGTCGCCGATACCGCACTCGTGCCGACCTGCCGGCCCTTGCGCAGCACGGTCACGTCGTCGGCATACGCCATCACTTCACGGAACTTGTGCGTGATCATCAGCACGGTCAACTCGCCGCGCGTGGTCAGATCGCGCATCAGCCCGAGCACTTCGTCCGCCTCTTGCGGCGTCAGCACGGAGGTAGGCTCATCGAGAATGAGAAAGCGTTGCTTCAGATACAACTGCTTGAGGATTTCCAGCTTCTGCTTTTCCCCTGCGGCCAGGCCCGAAACGGGCGCGTCGAGCGGCAGGCGAAACGGCATGCGCTGCATGAACGCTTCGAGCGCGGAGCGTTCCTCTTTCCACTGGATTTTCCACGGCAAGCGCCCCCGCGCGAGCAGCAAGTTCTCCTCCACCGACAACCCCGATGCCAGCGTGAAATGCTGGTACACCATGCCGATGCCCAACGCCTGCGCATCGCGCGGCGAAGCAATATGGACCTCGCGGCCACCGGCTGAAATCTGCCCTTCGTCGAGCAGGCCGTAACCCACGAGCCCCTTCACGAGCGTACTTTTACCCGCGCCGTTTTCACCGAGCAGCGCGTGGACCGTGCCCGGCCGGACCGTGATCGACACATTGTCCAGCGCGCGGAAAGCACCGAACGATTTGCCGGCGTTGTACACGTCCACGCCTAACGCATGCGAAGGGGTCGACATGATCAGCCGCCGAGTGTGGTGAGGAGCGCGTGCGAATCGGAGACCGCGCCGAAGACGCCGCCTTGCATCGTGATCATGTGCAAGGCCGCGTCATGGTTGCCGGGGTCGGTCGCACCGCAACAGTCCGCGAGCACGGTGCATTCGAAACCGCGGTCGTTCGCCTCGCGCATGGTTGTATGGACGCAGACGTCCGTGGTGATCCCGGTCAGCACGAGATTCACGATCCCTCGCGTGCGCAGGATCAGCTCGAGGTCGGTGGCGCAGAACGAGCCTTTGCCGGGTTTATCGATGACAATCTCGCCCGGCAGCGGCGCCAGCTCGCTGATGATTTCCCAGCCCGGTTCGCCGCGCACGAGAATACGGCCGCATGGGCCGTCATCCCCAATTCCCACGCCTTCGGTGCCTGCACGGCGGCTGCGCCAGCGCTTGTTCGCGGGCAGGTCCGACAGATCCGGCCGATGCCCTTCGCGCGTATGAATGATCGTGAAGCCCTGCGCGCGCATCGTGGCCATGACGCGCTTGATCGGCTCGATGGGTGCACGGGTCAGCGACAAGTCATATCCCATCTTGTCGACGTAACCGCCGTGGCCGCAAAAATCCGTCTGCATGTCGATCACGACGAGCGCCGTGTTATCCGGGCGCAGGTTGCCATCGAAGGGCCAGGGGTACGGTCTGGCATCAATGAATCGGTTCATGGTCGTGGCCGCCTTGAAAATGAATGGAAGGTCGTTTAGCGCGTGAGACTCAGCTCGCCCGGTGCACCGGCAAGTGTCCTGTCCGGACGGCAATTGATGATCATGATCGCGAGCGTGAGCACGTAAGGCGCGGCGTTATAGAGGTAATACCCGCTCGTTACACCTATCGCCTGCAACGCCGGCCCAAGCGCCCCCGCCGCGCCGAAGAGCAGTGCGGCCCACAGGCATCGCAACGGCTGCCAGCGCGCAAAGATAACGAGCGCGACGG
>NZ_JALPRJ010000101.1 GCF_030464885.1 Caballeronia sp. SEWSISQ10-4 2
GAAGTGCCGCCACGCACAGTGGCTAATAGTGATAAAGAGAACATCCAACATATAACTCGCGAAGGCCAAAGCAGCAGCAACCCGGCATCACCCCCCGACCCCCGACCGCTCCTTAGCACTGCGCCCAAACCCCAGACCGAGTGCAAACGAAAAATCCACCGAACTAATTTCGCTCCGGCGATTTAGCCCCACACGCGCGGATAACAAGCTTGATCACCTCCTCGGTCGATGCCTCGAAGGCTTTCTGCGACAACGCACGCTTGCCCTTCAACGCCCGGATCTGCGCGTCGAAATCCGCATAATGCTGCGTGGTCGCCCAGATCATGAACATCAGCGTCTGGGCATCGACGGGAGCGAGCAAGCCACGCGCTACCCAACCGTCGATCACGATCACCCGCGTTTCGAGCCACGGCTTGACGCGCTCGTTCAAGATGTCCTGCATGTGCACCGCGCCGTGGATGATCTCGCTCGCCCACACCTTCGAGCCAAGCGGGCGCCGCCGCGACAATTCCATTTTCGTGCGCACGTAGCCGCTGATCGCTTCGACCGGATCGTCGCTGGACTCGAAGGTATCGGCCGCGCGATGCCAGTCTTCAAACAGGTCTTCGAGCACACGGCGGTAAAGCGCGAGCTTCGTCGGGAAGTAGTAATGCAGGTTGGCTTTCGGCAAGCCTGCACGTTCCGCGATCATCGCGGTGCTCGCACCCTCCAGGCCGCGCTCAGCGAACACGGCCTCGGCACACGCCAAAAGATGCGCTTCATTGGTCTCACGAATGTGTGCCTTGCGCCGCCGCAATGGAATGGCCGCAGCGTCGTGTTTCGGCGCCTCGGCTGTCGCTTCGTCATCTCTCATTGTTGTCCTTGCACGGCGCTCTCGCGCCTTCTCCGTCTCGATCGCGCCTCATTCTAGGCGTTTTGACGCCACTGCTGTATAGCGAGTTGTTAGCCTCCCCACGACTCTGCTGCATTGCAATGGCACACTTCTCGCTATGCTTTTACTGTAATCGGAAACCCTGAAAGACGTTGATTTGCCAATATTAATCGGCTACAACCTGTCCAGTTGGACAGGATTTGGAAGGCGACGGATTGTGACGAATTCGAGGCCTTGAGGCGAATGGGATGATCGCATTGAAACTGCACCGATGCCGTGCGCCAGCGCCCCAAAAGCCGACGCCGATGCACCAGATTCGTATCGGTCGAAACCCTTAAATCGAGCAACACGCAAGGAGGACGCGAAATGAACGCGGTAACCGATTCAGCGCTGGATACATCGATCAGAGTCAACGGCAAACGTCTCTGGGACAGCCTCATGACGATGGCGAAAATTGGCGCGACAAAAAAGGGCGGCGTATGCCGGCTTGCCCTCACCGATCTCGACCGCGAAGGGCGTGACCTGATCGTCAGTTGGGCGAAGGAAGCGGGTTGCACGGTCAAGGTGGACCAGATGGGCAACGTCTTCATGCGTCGCGCTGGGCGCAACGCAGATGCCGCGCCGGTCGTAACAGGCTCGCACGCGGACTCGCAGCCCACCGGCGGCCGCTTCGACGGCATCTACGGCATTCTCGGCGGCATCGAAGTGATTCGAACGCTCAATGATCGCGGCATTGAAACCGAACATCCGGTGGAAGTCGTGATCTGGACCAACGAGGAAGGCTCGCGTTTCGCGCCGGCCATGGTCGCGTCCGGCGTGTTCGCCGGCGAATTTACGCTCGACTACGGGTTGTCCCGCAAGGACGTGGACGGCAAGACGATTGGCGAGGAGCTGAAGCGCATCGGCTACGCGGGCGATGAGCCGTGCGGCGGACGCAAGCTGCACGCGGCGTTCGAATTGCATATCGAACAGGGGCCGATTCTCGAAGCGGAAAACATGACAATCGGCGTGGTCACCGACGCGCAAGGACAGCGCTGGTATGAGATCACGTTGACCGGCCAGGAAGCGCATGCGGGTCCCACGCCCATGCCGCGCCGTCGCGATGCGTTGCTTGGGGCGGCTCGGGTGGTGGAGTTGGTGAACCGCATCGGGCTCGATCATGCGCCGCTGGCGTGCGCGACGGTCGGCATGATGCAGGTGCATCCGAACTCGCGCAACGTGATCCCGGGGCGGGTGTTTTTCACTGTGGATTTCCGTCATCCCGACGACGCCGTGCTCGCTCAAATGGACGCAGCGTTACGCGCGGGTCTGGAAAAAATCGCAAGCGGCGCAGGGCTCGAAACGCAGCTTGAACAGATCTTCTATTACGCGCCTATCGCCTTCGACGCAGCGTGCGTCAAGTCCGTGCGCGCGGCAGCGGAGCGCTTCGGTTATGCGCATCGGGACATGGTATCGGGCGCGGGACACGACGCGTGTTACCTCTCCAGAGTCGCGCCCACGTCGATGGTGTTCGTGCCGTGCGTCGACGGTATCAGTCATAACGAGATCGAGGATGCATCGGAGGAATGGATCGAAGCGGGCGCGAACGTGCTGCTTCACGCCATGATCGAACGCGCAGCTCAGCAAGCCTGAACAAGCCTTAGTTGCAGACCATTCGCTTCTTCACCCAGACGAAGGAACGTGTATGACCATGAAGCACATCGGCGATATTGCCTCTCATCGGCTTTCGCAAGAACAACTGGCGTGCGAGTTTTCGGATGTGGCGCCCTTACTCGACGCCACCGCGGCAGCGGCTGCTTCGAGCCGTTGCCACTACTGCTACGACGCGCCGTGCATCAACGCCTGCCCCACAAAAATAGATATACCCAGCTTTATTCGCAAGATCGGCAACGGCAACATGAAGGGCGCGGCCATGGACATCTTGTCGGCCAATCCCCTGGGCGGCATGTGCGCACGCGTGTGTCCAACTGAAATACTCTGCGAAGGGGCATGCGTCAGGAATCATCAGGACGACAAACCAGTCGCGATCGGCGCATTACAGCGTCACGCAACCGATTGGGCGATGGCACGCGGCGGGCCGCTGTTCAAGCGCGCTGCGGACACAGGGCGTCACGTGGCGGTGGTCGGGGCTGGCCCGGCCGGGCTGGCCTGCGCGCATCGTCTCGCGCTTGACGGCCACAAGGTCACGCTCTTCGATGCCTTGCCCAAGCCCGGTGGCCTGAACGAATACGGTATCGCGGCGTACAAGGTGGTTGAAGATTTCGCTCAACGCGAAGTGGAATGGTTGTACTCCGTGGGCGGCATTGAAGTGAAGAACGGCGTGGTGCTCGGTCGCGATGTATCGTTGAACGACTTGCGAAAACAGCACGACGCCGTGTTCCTCGCAATCGGACTGGCCGGCGTGCGTGCGCTCGAACTGGAAGGTGAGACTTTGCAGGGTGTGTACAACGCAGTCGATTTCATCGAACAGGTGCGTCAGGCCGACGATCTCGCGAGCGTGCCGGTGGGGCGCCGCGTGGTGGTGATCGGCGGCGGCAATACGGCTATCGATGCGGCCGTTCAAAGCCGCAAGCTAGGTGCTGAAACGGTCACGATGGCGTATCGGCGTGGCGTGGAGACCATGGGCGCAACCTGGGCCGAACGGGAGTTCGCACAGACCAACGGCGTGACGATCACCACGCACGCGAAGCCCGTGCGTTTGCTCGATACAGACGGTCAGGTCACGGGCGTCGAGTTCGAGAACCCGCAAGGCGAACGCTACGTCATTGAAGCCGACATGGTGCTCAAGGCGATCGGGCAAACGCTGGTGTCAGAAGGTCTCGAAAGCGGCACGCTCACGCTCGAGGGCAGTCGTATCGCGGTGGATTCGAGCGGCCGCACCTCGCTCGACAACGTCTGGGCCGGCGGCGATTGCGCGGCCAGCGGCGGCATGGATCTGACCGTGCAGGCGGTGCAGGACGGCAAGATTGCCGCCGAATCCATCCATGCATTCTTTGCGGCGACGGCCATCAAGGCTGCGTAAAAAACACACCCCACGATAAGGGAGCCAGCTCATGGCCGATCTTCGCAATACATTTGCCGGCATCACGTCGCCGAATCCTTTTTGGCTCGCATCGGCACCGCCTACCGACAAAGCCTACAACGTCAATCGCGCCTTCGAAGCAGGGTGGGGCGGTGTCGTATGGAAAACGCTGGGCCTCGACCCACATGTGGTGAACGTGAGCTCACGTTACGGCGCGGTGCAGTGGAACGGCCAGCGCATCGCGGGACTGAACAATATCGAACTGATCACCGACCGACCGCTCGATGTCAACCTGAAGGAGATCACACAGGTCAAGCGCGACTGGCCGGAGCGTGCGCTGGTCGTTTCGCTAATGGTGCCGTGCAACGAACGCGACTGGAAATGGATCTTGCCGCTGGTGGAAGACACCGGTTGCGATGGCGTCGAGCTGAATTTCGGCTGTCCGCACGGTATGAGCGAGCGGGGCATGGGCGCGGCGGTCGGTCAGGTGCCCGAATACGTGGAGATGGTTACGCGCTGGGTCAAGGAGGGCACGAAGCTGCCGTGCATCGTCAAGCTGACGCCGAATATCAGCGACATCCGCACGAGCTCGCGAGCGGCATACAAGGGCGGTGCGGACGCTGTGTCGCTGATCAACACCATCAATTCGATTGTCGCCGTCGACCTGGATCTCATGGCGCCGATGCCCACAGTCGACGGCAAGGGTACGCATGGGGGATACTGCGGCCCGGCCGTAAAACCGATCGCGCTGAACATGGTCGCGGAGATTGCTCGCGATGTGGAAACGCCGGATCTTCCCATCTCCGGCATTGGCGGTATTTCGTCGTGGCGCGATGCGGCCGAGTTCATGGTGCTGGGCGCGGGCAACGTGCAGGTCTGTACGGCGGCCATGCACTACGGCTTTCGCATTGTCTCTGACCTTGCAGACGGCCTGTCGAACTGGATGGACGAAAAAGGCTATGCCACGCTCGACGATATCCGCGGACGTGCCGTGCAGAATGTGACGGACTGGAAGTATTTGAATCTGAAGTACGACATCAAGGCCCGCATCAACCAGGACAAGTGCATCGAGTGCGGCCTGTGCCACATCGCTTGCGAAGATACGGCGCATCAGGCGATCATGCGCGAGAAAGATGGCAAGCGCCATTTCGAAGTCATCGATTCGGAATGCGTCGGGTGCAATTTATGCATGCATGTGTGCCCGGTCGAGCAATGCATCACGATGGAACGCGTGGATGCCGGTGAATATGCGAACTGGACGACGCATCCGAACAATCCCGCACGCGTGGATGCCGACATTGAAGAAAACGTCAAGGCCGCATAGAGTTTAGAAGCTTTACATAAAGCAGCATAAAGCAGCGCTTGTCGCTACTACCGTCCCCTGAAGGCCGACGCCTGACCATGATTCACAAAACGATCCGCAGGCGCGGACCGCAACGATCTGAGGAGATCAACCTGATGAAGCAGACAGCGCATTCTGTCGACCCGCAGTTCGCGGCCGGCGCCAGCGGCAGTCTATATAACGACGACCTGGCGCCAACCAGTGCCGCACAGCGGACCTGGAAGTGGTATCACTTTGCCGCGCTGTGGGTCGGCATGGTGATGAACATTGCGTCGTACATGCTCGCAGCCGGGCTGACAGAAGAGGGCATGTCGCCGTGGCAGGCAGTGCTGACCGTGCTGCTCGGCAACATGATCGTGCTCGTGCCCATGCTGCTGGTCGGTCACGCAGGCGCGAAACATGGCATTCCCTATGCGGTGCTGGTGCGTTCGTCGTTCGGTACCAAGGGCGCGAGACTGCCGGCGCTGCTGCGTGCAATCGTTGCGTGTGGATGGTACGGAATCCAGACATGGCTTGGCGGAAGTGCAATCTATACGCTCCTGAATATCCTCACCGGTAACACGACACCCGGAACGCCGCTGCCCTTCGTGGACATCTCGCTCGGGCAGATCGCGTGTTTCCTGTTCTTCTGGCTCATCCAGGTCTATTTCATCTTGCGCGGCACGGACTCCATCCGTTTCCTCGAAAGCTGGTCTGCGCCGATCAAGGTCGTGATGTGCCTCGCGCTGGTGTGGTGGGCAACATCGAAGGCGGGTGGTCTCGGCTCCATGCTCGCGCAACCTTCGCAGTTTGTAGCCGGTGGCAAGAAAGAGGGTTTGTTCTGGGCCACGTTCTGGCCGGGTCTCACGGCCATGGTCGGCTTCTGGGCCACGCTCGCGCTGAACATTCCTGACTTCACGCGATTCGCCCGCTCGCAGAAGGATCAGATCATCGGGCAATCGATCGGCCTGCCAGCACCCATGGCGCTGCTGTCGGTGATCTCGGTGGTGGTGACGTCGGCAACCGTGGTGATCTACGGCAAGGCGATATGGGATCCTATCGATCTCGCCAGCCGCATGACGGGCATTGGCGTGGGTGTGGCCCTGGTCATCCTGACGCTCGACACCATGAGCTGTAATCTCGCCGCGAATCTCGTGGGTCCGGCTTATGACTTTTCGAGCCTTTGGCCGAAGGGCATTTCGTATCGCGTGGGCGGGATGATCACGGCGTTCATCGCTATTGTGATGATGCCGTGGAAGATTTTGGCGACTACCCAGGGTTACATTTTCACGTGGCTGGTGGGTTACTCTGCACTGCTTGGGCCAGTGGCGGGCATCCTCATGGTCGACTACTTCCTGATTCGCGGGACGCGCCTGAACACCCGCGAACTCTTCAACGAGAATGGCGAATACAGCTACACGGGCGGCTGGAACATGGCCGCCGTGGTCGCCCTGCTGGTGGGCGTATTGCCCAACTTGCCGGGCTTCCTGCATACCGCATTCCCCGCGGCGTTCCCTAACGTACCCGCATTCTTCAACACGCTTTACACCTATGCATGGTTCGTGGGCCTCGCGCTCGCATCGATTGTTTATGGCGCATGGATGAAGATGGGCAAGCGCCCGACGGCGCGGATTGCCAGCGCCTGATTTCTCTTTGGAGACAGCAAGATGACGATCCTGATTCGCGGCGGCACGGTGATTGACGCGGACCGTACCTATCGTGCGGATGTGTTGTGCTCGGACCCTCAAGACGGCGGCATGATCTTGCAGATCGGCCTCGATCTCGATGTGCCGGCGGGTACCGAAACAGTCGATGCATCCGGGCAGTATGTGATGCCCGGCGGTATCGATCCGCACACGCATATGGAGCTGCCGTTCATGGGCACCACGGCGAGCGATGACTTCTATACAGGGACAGCGGCAGGGTTGTCGGGCGGCACGACGAGCATTATCGATTTCGTGATTCCGAGTCCGAAGCAGCCGCTGATGGAAGCGTTTCACGAGTGGCGCGGCTGGGCTGAAAAGGCGTCGGCCGACTATGGTTTTCACGTGGCCGTGACGTGGTGGGACGAGTCGGTGCATCGCGACATGGGAACGCTTGTGCACGAGCATGGCGTGTCCAGTTTCAAGCACTTCATGGCGTATAAAAATGCCATCATGGCCGACGATGAAGTCCTAGTGAACAGCTTCGCGCGTTCGCTGGAACTCGGTGCACTACCCACTGTGCATGCGGAGAATGGCGAACTGGTGTTTCAACTCCAGAAGCAATTGCTCGCGCGTGGTTTTACCGGACCCGAGGCGCATCCATTGTCGCGGCCGCCTGAAGTGGAGGGCGAGGCGGCGAACCGTGCGATCAGGATTGCGCAGGTGCTGGGTGTGCCCATCTACATCGTGCACGTGTCGTCAAAGGATGCCGTCGATGTCATCACGCGGGCACGCAGCGAAGGCCAACGTGTGTTCGCCGAAGTGCTGCCGGGGCATCTGGTGATCGATGAATCGGTATATAGCGACCCGGACTGGACGCGTGCCGCCGCGCACGTGATGAGTCCGCCGTTCCGTACCAGCGAGCATCGCGAGGCGTTGTGGCGCGGTTTGCAATCGGGGCAACTGCATACCACGGCAACCGACCACTGCGTGTTTTGTGCATCGCAGAAAGCCATGGGCCGCGAGGACTTCACGCGCATTCCCAATGGCTGCGGCGGCGTGGAAGACCGCATGTCGATCCTCTGGCATCACGGCGTGAATAAGGGACGCCTCACCCCGAACGAGTTCGTGCGCGTGACGTCCACGAACGCTGCGCAGATTTTTAACCTGTTCCCGCGCAAAGGCGCGATCCAGGTGGGCGCCGATGCCGATCTAGTGGTGTGGGATCCGGCGGCGAGCAGGACGATCTCGGTAAAGACCCATCACCAGAAAGTGGATTTCAATGTGTTCGAAGGCATGACCGTGCAGGGCGTTGCGACTCACACGGTGACGCGCGGCGCGCTTGCATGGGCGGACGGCGACCTGCGCGCGGTACGTGGCGCGGGGCAATATCTGAAGCGTCCGCCGAACGGCGCTTACTTCGACGCCACTCGGATCGCGAACCAGTTGAAGGAACCGCATCCGATCCATCGCGCCGGTGACAAGGTCATTAAGGCGGCTTAGGTTTCACGGTAATGTCATAACGAGCCGGCGCTTTACGCGCCGGCTTTTTTCGCTTTCATTTATGTGGGGCCTTTGTCTATTCAGACGGTCGCTTCGTCGTGCACTAACGTCTTCACGTCCCGGCAGGCTGCGATCTTTTCCACAACGTAAGCCGCGTCCCGGGCAATGCCTGAAAAGCGTCCTGAGCCCCACGTATGCAGCCATGGCAAGCCGACAAAGTAGAGGCCGTCCAGCGGCGTCAGACCGCGCACGTGCGCGGGATAACCCCGACCATTGAAGATGGGCGCATCGAGCCAGCTGAAGTCCGGCGTGAAGCCGATACACCACACGATCGAGCCGATTCCACTCGCTTGCAGATCGAGCGTGATGCGTTCTTCGGCGGGCGACCATAGGGCTTCGTAGCGCGATCCTGACGGCGCATCGATGCCATTTTTTGCGATGTATGCATCAATACCCGCATTGATGCCGTTGAAGGTCTTGTCCGCGCTGTCGAGATTCTCGATCAGGTTGGGTGCGAAATGAAGCACGCCGTCTTGCAGATCCTGAAGCCGGCCGTATAGCTCCATGCCTTCGGCCGCGAACTTGCGCAGATCGATATCGCGGCCGCCATCACGGCCGGTCACATAATGATTGGTGTTATCGCGCACACCTTCGCGCAGTGGATGCTGATCGACGGGCATGTCGTAATACTTCATGTCGGCGAGCCAGTCGACCACATCGCGGCCCCGGTAGAAGCGCGCACAGCGCGGCGCTTCACCCACTGCAAGGATTACCTTACGTCCTGCGAGATGCAGGTCCTCCGCGATCTGCGCACCCGATTGCCCGGACCCGACCACGAGCACCGCGCCCTCAGGCAAGGCCTGTGGGTTGCGATATTCCGACGACTGGATCTGCGCGATCGAGCGCGGCAAGCGTTCCGCCATGCGCGGCACGATGGGCGTGTGATAGCCCCCAGACGCGACCACGATCTGGTCCGCTGTGAACTGTCCCTGGCTGGTGGACACGCTGAAGCCGCCTTCGCTGTTGCGCGCGACCCGATGCACTTCCGTATGCTCGATCACGGGGGCATCGACGGTCCTGATGAAACCATCGAGATACTCGATGATCTCGTCCTTCTTCATAAAGCCATGCGGATCGTCGCCGGCATAAGGGTAGCCGGGCAGCGCACATTGCCAGTTCGGCGTCACGAGGCAGAACGCGTCCCAGCGTTGCGTGCGCCATGTATGCGTGACGGTATTTTTCTCCACCACGAGATGATCGAGTCCCGCCTGCTTCAGGTAATAGCTGGCCGATAAACCTGCTTGTCCGCCACCCACTACGATCACGCTGAAGTGCGTTGTGCTGTCCGATGTCTGCAACATGAGGCGTCCTTTCGAAAAGTGGGGCGCTCAGACGAGCGCGATGACCTTGACCCTGGCGTCCGGCTCACTAATAAAACGTTCGGCCTCGACTTCAATCTGCGCGAGCTGGTCCATCGCCGCCGAGCATGCGAAGCCGTACTTTTCGCGCACGCGTTCGGAGGCGATGTTTAGCGCTTCACGGGCGCGCGACACAAAGTCATGGACGGGATAGTCCTGGCCCGGCGTAAAAAAGTCGCTAACCACTTGCGATGGCGAGTAGCAGTTCGCTTCGCTGTTATCGGGCCACTGGATTCGAAAATGCATGACCGGCATGACGGGTTCCTAAAGAGTTTGGAGAGAGCGGCTTGCAAGCAAGGCGCCATAAATGTCGAGATGTTTTCGTGCCGACGCCTGCCAGCTCATGCGATTGAGCAGGGCGGGCACGGCGTGGTCGAAGTCGGTTCGATGGCGGCCATCAATCACCCGTTCCAGCGCGTTCGCGATTGACACCGTATCGGTGGGCGTGGCCCAGCAGCACAGCGAGTGGTCGAGATATTCGGTGAACGGTGCAATTTTCGACGCCACCACCGGCGTGCCGCACGCAAGCGCTTCGAGTACCACGAGGCCAAAACCTTCACGCAGCGAGACCATGGCGAGGACGTCGGCGCAACGGAACAGAGCGGGCATGTCGGCGTCGTCGAGTGGGCCGGTGATGGTCACTGTTTGCGTCAGACCGAATTCACCCACGCGCTCCATGAAGGCGCGCGCGTATGCGTTGTGATCGAGTAAGCTTGCACCACCCGCGATCACCAGGCGCGCACTGGGACGACGTTTGACCAGTTCGGCGAACGCATCGAGCAGACCGAGCGTGTTCTTGCGCGCCTCGATACCACCGACCGCGAGCACGACAGGTGCACCGTCTTTCAAACCAAGACGCTGGCGCACCGTGTTGTCGTGCTTTGTAAGCCGAGTCGAATAGCGTCTCAAGTCGACACCGTTCGGCACCGTCGCCGCTTCTACCCCGTAGGTAGCGCACATCACCCGCGTCCACATCTCGCTCACGCACAGCACACGATCTGCGTCGCGCCATGCCCGCGTTTGCCATGCGGCGAGGCGCGGGTTGTCGAAGTGATCGAGATGATGAACGGTTCGTACAAAGCCCGCTATTTCACCCTCAGCGGTCAACTCGGCAAGCGCATTGCCGCTGATGCTGTCCTGCGCGTGCAGTACGTCGAAGCTGTTCGCATCGCAGGCTTTTACCCTGGCCTTGAGCGCCCGAAGCCGCGCGTCGACGAGTGCAACCATGTCGTGCTGCGAGCCTTCTATGGTCGCGAGAATCACCCGGCACGGCGGCTCGCGAAAGAGCGTTTCCCCGGGCGCGGCGGGGGCGAAGAGCGTCACGTCGTGGCCTTCATCCACGAGTGCACTCGCGAGTTCTAGCGCATGCACCACGCCGCCGCGCGGATTGACCGAATGCGTGGTGAGGGCAATTCGCATCGCGGCAGGCATCACGTCGCGCTCCCTGACGTTCCGACGATGAACGCGTCATCGTCGAAATTCCACAACTCGGCGGAGTCGCCGCTGTCGTGCAGCACCACTTTGCGCGATGCATCGACCGTGCCAATGACCGCACATGCCAACTCACGTTCAATAAACAGCCGCTCGACCTCAGCCGCGTGTTCCTCGCGTACGGACATCACGAAGCCGAAGCTGGGGAACGCGCTCAACCATCGGAAGCGGTCCTTGCCCGGAGGCGAAGGCACACGCGAAAGATCGATGCTTGCACCCGCGCCCGAGCATTCCAGCAGCATCAGCGCAGTGCCGAGCGCGCCGGCCATGCTGATGTCCTTGGCGGCATCGCAAAGACCGCTTTCGGCGAGCATGGGCAACAACTCGAGGTCGGCGCGCAAGCGTGCTGCGGGTGCACCGACCGATGCATTCCAGAACGGATACGGCTCTTCGAACGCGCCGCGCAGATCGACCGCCATCATCAATCGATCTCCGGGCCGGGCATTGAAACTGGACAGCAGTTTGTTCGCGCGCCCCAGAATGGATACGGCCAGTTGCGCCTGGTCGCTGCGCGTGTTGCTATGGCCGCCGACTAACGGCACGCCATACACGGACGATGCCGCCGCTATGCCGCCAAGCACGTCTTCAGCGGCGCGCAAGCCGTCGCTCCAGAGCGCATCGACAACCGCGATCGGGCGACCGCCCATCGCGTAGATGTCGCTGACGTTGACCATCACGCTGCTGTAGCCCGCGAACCAGGGCATGTCGCGCACGAAGTCGCTGACCAGACCTTCGATGGCGAACAGCAGGTAACCGTCGCCGTCGGCGATCGCCGCGCAGTCGTCGCCCAGGGCAACCTGCGGGCGCTCGGAGGTGTCGCGCGGCATATGCCGGGCAAGCGACGACATCACGCCGGCAATGTCGGTCTTGTGGCGAAAGCCGCGCGTTTCCTTTAACGCGGCGACGAGGTCGGCCACGCTCATAGCGTACTCCGCGCGGGCGAATACTGCGTCATGAACCCGCTTTGCGGCGTCACGCAAGGCGGGTAAAAGCCAAGGTCCGCCTGCATCAGATGATGCGGCCGGCCATGCATGAGTTCTTCGGAGAGCGTGGTCCAGTGCAGCGCATGAAACAACGGCGCGTTTTGACTCTGCACATGAGCGAGGAAGGTCGTGCAGCCGAGCGCATGCGCACTGCTCACCGCGAGCTTGATGAGCGTTGCACCAATCTTGCCATGCCGCCTGAACGCTGCATGCACGGCAAGGCGCGAGCCGGTCCAAACGCCCGGTTCGTCCTCGTGAATGCGCACCGTGCCGACCACTTGCTCAGGCATCCCGCCGATACAGCTCACCGCCACGAGCAGTTGCGCACGCTCGTCGATTTCATCGCGGTCATCGCCGATAAAAATCCCTTGCTCGATGCAGAACACCGCGCGCCGCAGCTTGTACGCTTCGTTGGCTTCCCACGGCAGCGTGGTCCACTTGATCGTGTAGCTGGCGGGGGTATAGAGGCGGGCAAGATCTTCGGTATCGGCGAGCATGATCAGACCTCGTAGGACGATAGCGACGAACACGCGCCGCATTTACCGCAGCCCGCCTTGATATCGGCGGAACGCATGCCGCCTGCCGAGACCATCGCGCCAAGCGGTTGCAGGATAGACTTCATGAACTCGGGCGAAGGCGCCGGATGATCCTCGAGCGGTGTGCCGCTGATCGGCACAAACGGGACCACGAACGGATACACGCCGAGATCCACCAGCTCGCGTGAGATCGAGAGAATCGCTTCTGCCGTGTCGCCGAGACCCGCGAGGATATAGGTGCTCACCTGACCCCGCCCGAACACCGCCACGGCCGCCCTGAATGCTTCCATATAGCGCGAGATGGGTACGCTGGCCTTGCCCGGCATGATCTGTTCACGCAGCGCGGGCGTGACCACTTCGAGATGCATGCCGAGCGTATCGACACCGCTTGCGCGCATGCGCTCGAACCACTTGTCGTCGTCGGGTGGCTCGCATTGCGCCTGGATCGGCAGGTCGACGGCGGCCTTGATCGCGAACGCGCTTTCGCACAGGATCTGTGCACCGCGATCCTTGGTCGGCGGTGTGCCGGTGGTCAGCACCATATGCTTGACGCCATCCAGCAACACGGCCGCACGCGCCACTTCGGCCAGTTGCTCGGGCGTCTTGCGGGCGATCGTCCTGCCTGCTGCAAGCGACTGTCCGATCGCGCAAAACTTGCAGGTCTTCTTGCGGCTCTCGTAACGAACGCACGTTTGCAACACGGTCGTGGCGAGCACATCCGAGCCATGCAAGGTCGCGATGTGCGAGTAGGGCACGCCGTCGAAGGTCTGCATGGCATAGAAGCGCGGCGCCTTCGGAAAACTGATGTTCGCAATAGGGATCGAGCCGCGCAGCAACGCGATGCTGCCGTGGGCATCGGGTGCGGATGCCACGAAGGGCGAATGCCATGCCGTGTTCGTATGCACGGGCACCATGATCGTCACGCCATCGATGGTGACCGCCTTGTGATCGGACGGACCCGCACCGCCGCGACGGCTCGCCACTCCGAGACCCGCGCCGGGATCGGCGAGACGCAAGCCCGCCGATTGCAGTTCAGTCATCAATTGCCGGCTCACGGCCGACAAGGTCTCGCTCGCGTTCGCGTTCAAGGTGCAATCCCCCGGTTGAAGGTGAGAAGCTGTTCATGGGTGCCGACGTGACGGCCGGCCGGTCGTTGATGGCGAGGCTCAGCAACTCGGGCCTCGCGTAATGGCCGACCGAATCCATCATGCGTTTGCGCTTGGTGATCAGCGACATGTCCAGGTCCGCGATCACCAGGCCTTCGCCTTCGCGCAGCGGCGGTGCGAGATGCTGGCCTTCGGGCGAGATGATCGCCGTGTTGCAGCCGCCGCGAAGCGCCTTCTGGAGGCCCGGATCTTTCGTGATCGATTCGATCTGCGGCTCGGTCAGCCAGCCCGTGGAATTGATCACGAAGCAGCCGGATTCGAGCGCGTGATGCCGGATGGTCACTTCGATCTGTTCGCCGAAGATGGGCCCGACCAGCGAGCCCGGAAACTGGCTGCAATGAATCTCTTCGTGCTGCGTCATCAACGCATAACGCGCTAGCGGGTTGTAATGCTCCCAGCATGCGAGCGCACCCACTCGTCCGATGCTGGTCTCCGCTACCTTCAGACCGGCTGCGTCGCCCATGCCCCAGATCATCCGTTCGTGAAACGTCGGCGTGATCTTGCGGCGCTTGAGCAGCAGCTCGCCGTCGGTATCGAAGATCAGTTGTGCGTTGTATAAACTGCCGTGATCGCGCTCGTTCACGCCGAGCACGACGACCATGCCATGCCGGCGCGCCCGCTCCGCCACGGCATGCGTCACCGGGCCGGGCACGACCACGGCTTCGTCATAGAGCCGCATGTGTTCCGCGCCCGATGCCACCGGCGCCCGCACAAACGAGAAGTACGGATAGTAGGGCAGGAAGGTCTCCGGGAAGACGATCAGCTGCACGCCCTGACGTGCAGCGTCGTCGATCGTCTCGAGGACCTTCTCGAGCGTGCCACCGGGCCGTTCGAGGTCCGGTGCGATCTGGACCGCGGCAGCGCGGACGATTCTCTTTTCGGGCATGGTCGTTCCGTGATGAGAAGAGGCTTCAGACGCGGCTTAGACGGTCCAGGTGTTGATGATCAGCGCGCCGTCCTTGCGATGCAGCAGCTGGATGTCGAGCACGTCGAGCGGGCTGATCGGCCTGATGCCTTCGATCAGCGACGCTTCTCCCTGCCCGTACAGCGCTTGCAGCGCGAAGCGGCATGCATAGACCTTGCCGCCTTCCTCCATGAACTTCTGGATCTGCTTGTTGAAGTTCAGGTGGCCAGGAAACGCTTCATCGCCCAGCGTCGGGAAGCCGCGCTGCAGCCCGAGCGTCACGCCGGGACCGTAGAGCAGCACTGACGTTTCGAAGCCCTTGCGCAGCAGCCGGGTGGCTTGCAGCAGGTTGACGAAACCGATGGAACCTTCGAACGCGACCGTATGGAATGTCACCAGCGCTTTCTCGCCAGGCGCGGCCTTGACGTCCTCAAACACCTTCTCTTCATAATCGACAAGATAATCGCCTTTCTTATGCAGCGGGATATTGACGGCAGGCATTCTAATCTCCAGTAAATAGACGATTTAATCGGTGGCATCGGAGTTTTTAACCCGGTGCCAAACCGAGGGATACGAAACTGTTAATGCAACGCGCGTGCCATTCAATGAGTGCGTTAATGCGATCAATACCCGATCATTCAAACGATCAGTGCATGCGAAGCCACGAAAATTTTTCGAATGCGACCGGAGGAGCCTTTCTGGATCTGGATTCAAGGCTGGCAGGGCGATCGTCCTGCACCAGCATGGAGTGATCACGGCGGTGCGGCAGCGCCGGTCTGGTGCAATAAACACCTGATATGTGCATTGACCGGTGGTTCATCGGATTCTCCATACAATCATTCAATGCGATCAATAATTTTTTTCGTGCTATCGTTTTTTAACTGCCTTTATTCGAGAGCGTTTCATGGCCAGTCTTACTCATCACTGGATCAGAAAACTGACAGAAAGCCGCAAGCCGGCTTACTTGCTGATTCCTGAATTAATCGAAGAAGATCTGGCTAGCGGGCGTTTGCGGCCGCGCGACCGGTTGCCGGGCCTGCGCGATCTCGCCGACGAATTGCAGCTCAATTACACGACCGTTGCGCGCGCCTATGCGGAAGCGCGCAAACGCGGATTGCTCGATTCGCGTGCCGGCAGCGGCACCTTCGTGCGCGGCCGGACCGCGACGCTGCCGCTGTCCGGCGGCAGCAGTGTCGAGATGACAATGAACATGCCTCCCGAGCCCGCGGAACTCGCGGGCCGCTTGCGCGATTCAGCCGCGCGGCTGTTTTCGGCGACAGACCCGTATCGATTGCTGCGGTATCAGGATTTCGGAGGCACTGCTGACGATCGTGCCGCCGGCACGAAATGGCTGAAGCGTCGTTTCGACGATTGCGATGAAGACAAGGTGCTGGTCTGCCCCGGCATTCATAGCGCGCTGGTTGCGCTGGTGTCGCAGCTCGCGCGGCCAGGCGGGACTATCTGCCTCGACACGCTGGCTTATCCGGGCATCAAGGCGATTGCCGCGCAACTGGGCGTACGTTTGCAGGCGCTGGCGCGCGATGACGATGGTCCGCTTGCCCATGCTTTCGAAGCGTTATGCCGGAGTGACAAGCCTAGCGCGTTCTATGTCAATCCGACGATCCAGAATCCCAGTACGGTGACCCTTTCGTCAAAGCGTCGCGAGGCGCTGGCCGACGTCGCACTGCGGTACAGCGTGCCTATTATCGAAGACGATGCTTATGGCATGTTGCCGGTCGAAGCGCCTGAGGCGCTGGCTACGCTCGCCCCCGATCTCACTTACTACGTCACCGGGCTGTCCAAGAGTTTTGGCGCCGGTCTGCGCGTCGCTTACATTCGTGCGCCTTCCGCCCGGCGTTCCCAGCATCTTGCCGGGGCGTTGCGCGCGACGACGGTAATGGCTAGTCCCTTTACCGTTCTGCTAGCGACGCAATGGGTCAGCGACGGCACCGCCGACGTAATGCTCGATGCAATTCGTGCCGAGTCAGCGGCTCGGCAGGAGCTCGCTTCGCGGGTGCTGTCCGAGTGGAAGTTCGACGCCGATCCGGCCGGGTTTCATTTCTGGATGCCCATCCCGGCGGATTGCGGTTGGAACGCTTCCGAGCTTGCGTTGCAGTTGCGCTCCCAAGGGATCGGCGCGGTTTCGGCGGCTGCTTTTGCGACCGATGGCAATCCGCCCGAAGCGATTCGCGTGTGCCTTGGTGGCCCTAAGAATCTCGACGAATGTGAAGACGCGCTCAGGCTTATCGCCGATACGGTCGAGCATCCTCATCATTTGCATTTGCCGGTCATGTGAGGTCTTCCGCGCAGTCTGCAGTTGGCACGCAGCCTTGCTACGATGCAGGCTTTCGTATCGACCACTGACCCCATGCGAAACGTCCGGCTCCTCGCTTGCTTAGCCTCACTCACAACCGCAGCGATTTTCTTCTCCATCGCTCGCGCGGGCAACCCCGACGCCTTGTGGGAGATCGTCCACAACTCGTGTGGGCTCGCCGCGCGCGGTGCCGATGTCCCGCAAAAATGTATCGATGTCGATGCTTCGCACGGCTTCGCCGTCCTCAAGGATCGCAACGGCATCGCTCAGTATTTGCTGATTCCGACTGCACGCGTGGGCGGTATCGAGAGCCCCGATCTGCTTTCACCCGACTCGCCGAACTATTGGCGTTCAGCGTGGCAGGCACGGCGCTTTGTCGAAGCGAAACTCGGCGAAGAACTTCCCCGCGACGAACTCTCGCTTGCCATCAACTCGACTAGCGGGCGCACGCAAAATCAGTTGCACATTCATATCGATTGCCTGGCGCCCGATATTGTTCGCGCGCTGCGCGAGCAGGGTCCGAAGATTGGCACCGAGTGGACCGCGTTTCCAACGCTGTTGCGCGGACATGCGTATCGCATTCGGCGTATAGACGATGCCAACCTCGACACCATTGACCCCTTCAAACTCCTCGCCCCCGACGTAGCGAAAGAAGGCGAAACCATGGCCGACCAGACCTTGCTGCTGACGGGCACGACCGCGCCCGACGGCAAGCCCGCATTCTTCCTTCTCAACGATCACGTGCGGTACGCCATTGGGGACTTCGCGTCATCGGAAGAATTGCAGGACCATACCTGCGCCATTGCACGCAGCCAATAAGATCAACCCGCCCGACCGGGTTTCGCGGCATCATGTCGCTTCGATTTACCTGACAAGAAGGACGGGCGCCATGAACAACATGCGAACCATTGGAATGATCGGCGGGATGAGTTGGGAATCGACGGCTGAATATTATCGGTTGATCAACCAGGATGTGCGCACGCGGCTCGGTGGCCTGAACTCCGCGCAAGCGCTGCTGCATAGCGTGAATTTCGCACCGATCGAACGTTTGCAACGCGACGGGCAATGGAATATCGCAGGCATCCGGCTCGCCGAAGCCGCGCGAAATCTCGAAGCGGGTGGTGCGCATTGCATCGTGCTCTGCACGAACACCATGCATCTGGTCGCACCGCAAATTGCCGCTGCGGTGTCCGTGCCGTTCCTTCACATCGTCGATCCGACAGGCATCGAGGCACAAAGGCGAGGCATTCGCAAGGTGGGTTTCGTCGGTACGGCGTTTTCGATGCGCGAAAGTTTTTTCCGCGATCGCCTGCAAGAACGGCATGGCATCTCGACGCTCTTGCCCGAGCCCGCCGAGCAAGCGATTGTTCACGACATCATCTATCGCGAGCTGTGTCTCGGGATCGTCAACGACGATTCGCGCAAGCTGTATCGCGATGTCCTTCACGGGCTTGCGGCGCGCGGCGCCGAAGCGATCGTGCTGGGGTGCACGGAGATCATGCTGCTGGTGAATGAAGCCGACAGCCCCGTGCCGCTGCTCGATACCACCACGCTTCACGCCCGCGCCGCGGTTGATTTCTCGCTGGCGCAGGCATAAAGCCGCGGTTCAATGCTCGCGGCGATGCGTGAATATGCGCGGACGCACGGCTTCAATGACCGCCTCCGGCAGCACTTGATGCAGCGTGCGGACTGTGAAGTCGAGGTCTTCCATTGCTACGTCGAAGATCAGCCGAAGGTCGTCGTGATCGCGTGATGCCTGACTGACATACACGCCAAGCGGGGAGTGAAACAGCCGCCTGATGCGTTCGCGCGCGGCTTCTTCCTGCTTGCTGCGAAGCACAGCCGACAGATGAACGCGGGAGACGCAGGGCGCTAACACCGTTTCCGGCGTGGCGGATTTTTTCTGGGCAGCCGAAGCCGAGTCGCCAATTCGTTCGAGGACAAGATTCATTACGCTGCGAGCTCCTGTATTCGGGTCACTTGTAGCGTATCTTTTTGTTTGTAAACGCCGCGTTAATATTTCCAGCGACGTTGTATAGATCGGTTAATCGATGCCGTGAAATACCGCATCGTCCGGTCCGATGTACGCCGGTGAGCGCCATGCCGCGTCGCGCATTGAGTGCTGGACTTGGCGTTCTACGCCCAATAGCACTGCAAAAATTGCCATGCGGACTGGAATGCCGTTGTCAGTCTGCCTAAAGATTGCCAGCCTTGGGTCGTGGTTGAGGTCGGTGCTCAGGTCATTGGCACCTGGCCGCCCATCGCGTGGCAACGGATGCATGATGAGCGTGTCGGGTCCGCACACGCTTTCCACCAGCGCCTGATTGATCTGAAAATCCGGCGTGTAACCCTCTATGGATTCGTCCGCAAAACGTTCTTTCTGGATGCGAGTTGCATACACCACATCGGCTCCCTTCAACCCCGTCTGCAGGTCGTTGGTCTGCTCGACCACGTGATCGCCGCGATTGATCTGGTCGAGGATAGACGCTGGCATTTCGAGCGATGCGGGCGAGATCAGCGTGAACTTCAGTCCGCGATACAACGCCAGCAGCTTGGCGAGCGAATGGACCGTGCGGCCGTATTTAAGGTCGCCCACCATGGCTATATGCGAGCCGTCGACAATCTTCCCTACGCGCGAGAATTCGCGCTGGATGGTGTAGAGGTCGAGCAGCGCCTGGCTGGGATGTTCACCGGGGCCGTCGCCGGCATTGATCACGGGAACGTTGGTCGCGCGTACGAATTCCGCCACCGAACCTTTCTCCGGATGACGCACGACGAGTGCATCGGCGTAACCGCTGATCACGCGGCTGGTGTCGTAGATCGACTCGCCTTTTGCCATCGATGAAAACGTGAAGCCGGTCGTGTCGCACACCGAGCCGCCGAGCCGGCAGAACGCTGCGCCAAAGCTCACGCGCGTACGTGTGCTGGCTTCGAAAAACAGATTCGCGAGAACCGCGCCTTCCAGCACACGGGTGATTTTCTGGCGGCGCGCGATGGGTTGCATTGTGTCGGCGACCTGGAACAAAGCCTCTACCGAGTCGCGGGAAAACTGGTCGACGGACAGCAGGTGTGGTCGGCCTTCGTGAAGGATGGACGGAGAATATACGCGTTGCGTATATTCGTCGCCGGACGGAATTCTTTCCACCAGTTCCATCACGTAGCGGCTCGCAATCTCGGGCATGGCCCGTGATTCCGCCGATTCATCCGGGAGCAGCCACGTGTCGAGCGCGCGTCGCGACACACCGATCCGATTGGCGAAGGCGTCGCGTGTCATGTTCAGGCGGCGCATGGCGTCGCGCAGGAGGGTTTGCTGTTGAGCTTGCACGGTGGACGCTCCGGAGGTGGTTATATACGCGATGCGTATAGTAAATCACTCGCCGAGAAGGTGCAATACGACTTCGCGCCGATGCGCCGCGCGCCGGTGTTCGAAGACATAAATCCCTTGCCACGTGCCCAGGACCATTCGGCCGGCATCCACGGGAATAGACAACTGGACCTGCGTCAGCGCGGTTCGCAGATGCGCGGGCATGTCGTCGGGACCTTCGGCGTCGTGGACGTAGCGCCCTGGCGTTTCCGGTGCAATGGTCTCGAAGAAGTTTTCTAGGTCCGTGCGGACATCGGGGTCGGCGTTTTCCTGAATCAACAGCGACGCCGAGGTGTGCCGGAGGAATACGGTCAGCAGACCGGTCTCAATGTCTTGAAGGTTGATCCATTGGCGGACGTCGCGGGTAATTTCGTGCAGACCGCGCGTGCGGGTCGCCACGCTCAGATGGTGAAGCGCCTGCTTCATGTCGATGTCTCCGGAAGGAAAAGCGCGACGGGAAACTGTCGCGCGTGCCTTTGAAGTTTATCGGCTGGAGCGGGTTCCGGCAGACTGCGAGCGCGCGGATTGACTTGGCCGTTGTCGCAGTCATTGCGCGCTTGCGTCTTGCCGTGCATGCGGCTCAATGGCCGAAGTAGGTCGACTTGGCGGCGTCGTCCGGTGCGACGCCGGCGTGCATACCCGATGCCGACGTACCATTGGCCGACGCTCCATACGAGGAGGACGCGACGCTTTGTTGTTCCGCGACACGTTGTTCGGCGGCCTGGATGTCTTGCGGGTAGTTGACGTCTTCGCCGCCTGGGTTGTAGCCGGCTTTTTCGAGTTGAATGAGTTCAGCTTTGACTTGGGCGCGGGTAACCGGGGCGTTGTTTTGCGCAAAAGCGAAGGCGGGAGCGGCCAGGGCCGACGAGAGAACCAGGGCGGAGATAAGGAATTTTTTCATGATGACCTCAATAATAAAGTTAGGATTCCGGTGTATTTAACCGGCTTGCGTAGATCAGTTAAGCGCGAAGAATCAGTTCGTTGCGCTGGGGGTGTGGGTGGCGGTTGAACTGGCCACCGCGTTGGTCGTCTGGTTTTGCGCCAGGCGTGCTTGTTGCTGCTGTTCGAGTTGATGCGCGAAGATCGGGTTGACGTCGGGATAGGAGGCATCGGTGACAAAATCGCGGCCGTCTTGCTGGGCCTGGATCAGTTCCTGATAGACCTGGGCGCGGGTCTTGGATTGGGCAAATGCGTTTGCCGAGGCGATGGTTGCAAGGAAAATGACGGCGACGGCGAGAGTCTTCATGGTTCGCTCCTGCGAGGTTGAATGTGTGCGGCTTGCACTAGAGAGAACCCGGAATCGGTGAGGGATATTCCCGATGGAGTCGATTATTTTTATGGTCGGAGGAATTGAAAAATTATTTGGGTTTTCGCGGAATAACCCGTCGGTGAAGGTGTTTACGCGCGTAGGGGATTTTTATGCCCGGGTTCGGAATAAACCCCCGTACGCGGTGTTGGCCCCTGTAAGAACAGCCCAAAATCGCTAGATCATGCCCATAGCCAAACCCCCAACGGAACCCGGACTCTCGGAGTCCGACGTCCAGGCATTCGCCGACGGCATGCTCGATCCCACGCGTGCTGCGAGCGTAGAGACTTACCTGAAGAGCCGTCCTGACGAGGCGCACCGAGTAGCGTTTTACGGTCGCCTGAACTGGCAGATGCAGAACACCTTTCACGAACCCGAAGACGAAGAAGAGGCGCGAGCGCCCGCGCCCAAATTCGTGCGCCGTTTGTCGAAACGTGGCCTTCGCACGCTACTCGTGGCAACAACAGCGGCGCTGGCACTCGCTGCCGCGGCAATTTTCGCATTCGACATTTCCGATTCAGCGCTCGACAATGCCTCGATGATGGCGCTTGAACAAGCGGTAGCGGCTCAGGACATGACATCGGGCGCGACGGGCTATGAAAGCTCGGCGAAGGCTTTGGCAAGCGCCCCGAATTTGTCCAATGTCGGTTTCCACCCTATTGCCCGCCGCGCGATGCCCGTGGGGCCATTCGTCTCGGCGACAGAATTCGTTTATCGCAATCGAGGCGGGGAGGCGGCCGTGCTGCTCGTGGCGCCGGGAGTATTCGCCCATCCACAGCCACAATGGAAAGCGCGTCGAGTAGGTGAAAGCCGCTTGCTGGCATGGACCACGGGTGGCAAGCGTTACGTGTTGGCGGGCCGCGCCAAGACCCGAGGCCTGATGCTGGCGGCCGACCTGATGACGGGAAGTTAGTCATCCATCAAACGCCGGAAAAACGCGGTGGAATAAAATCAACGCGGAGGGGAATAATCGCCACGGCCCGGTGTTGGCCCGTCATTAGAGCGGCGGTTTATATCGAACGTCTGCATGTGCTTACGAAATGAAGGAAGGCCGATGGGCGTCCGTGACGAGTTAATGGAACATGTGCCGCGACTGCGCCGCTACGCGCGCGCGCTGATCAATAATCGCGATCTCGCCGACGATCTGGTTCAGGACACGCTTGAACGCGCGCTCCGGCATACCGAGAAATTTCAGTCCGGCACCGATCTGCGGGCGTGGTTGTTCACGATCATGCACAACGTGTTCGCCAATCAGGCGCGTCGCGCGGGCGTGCGAGCGGTGCATGTTTCCGTCGATGACGAGAACATCTCCGAACGCGAATTCGCTGTGCCGGGCACGCAAACGCAGTCGCTCGAAATGCGCGACCTCGACTTCGCGTTGCAGCGCTTGCCGCTCGATCAGCGCCAGGTCGTGCTGCTGGTGGGACTCGAAGAAATGAGCTATGCCGATGTGGCGCAGGCGCTGGAAATCCCGATCGGGACCGTCATGTCGCGCCTGTCGCGCGGACGTGAAAGACTGCGTGCGCTGATGGCCGGCGCGCAACCGGGCGCTAAATTACAGGTGGTGCGATGAACGACCAACAAACACCGATCAGTGAAGACGAAATTCACGCGTATGTCGATGGATCGCTGGCGGAACATCGTCGCGAGGAGATCGATCGCCTGCTTGAACGCGATGAGGCGCTGGCTGCCAAGATCAGCGATTATTTCTCGCTGAACAGCATGTTCCATGACCGTTACGACCGCGTGCTAAGCGAACCCGTGCCGCAGCGCCTGCTGCCGCCCGAGCGCAAGCGCTGGCGCGACGCCGCCAATTGGCCGCAGTTCGCGGGCATGGCGGCGGCGCTCGTGCTGGGCGTGGGAATCGGCGTGGCGGGCATGACAGGCAACATGGGCCGTGACGCGATGGTGCCGGGAAGCAGCGGGGGATCGGTGCAGCGCGCAAGCTATGGCTTCGGCGAGTCGTTCGCACGGCAGTCGGCCATCGCGCATGTGATGTACGCGCCGGAAGTGACGCGGCCGGTGGAAGTGGGTGCGGACCGTGAGCAGGAACTGGTGCAGTGGGTCTCGGACCGGCTGGGCACGGACGTGCGGCCACCCATCCTGACCCGCTCGGGCTTCGAGTTGATGGGCGGCCGTCTGCTGCCCGGCGACGACGGTCCGGTTGCTCAGTTCATGTACCACGACGCGAAGGGCGAGCGTATTACGCTGTGCATCTCGCATCGCAAGATCAGTTCGGATACGACCGCGTTCAAGCTGTATCAGGACGGTTCGGTGAACGTGTTCTATTGGATAGACGGCGATTTCGGTTACGCCGTATCAGGAGCGATCGACCGCAAGGTGCTGCTCGACCTGTCGCATGACGTCTACTCGCAATTGACCGCGATGGGCGGCGCCAGGGCGCCCGGCAGCGCGCAGTGATTTTTTGCTCGCGCCGGTGGACGGGGGGGCTGGGGTGCTGGGTTGCTGCTGCTCAGGTTAGCGGTCGGTTTAAGTTAGCTGATTTCTTTATCACTATTAGCCACTGTGCGTGGCGGC
>NZ_JALPRJ010000102.1 GCF_030464885.1 Caballeronia sp. SEWSISQ10-4 2
GCAACAACGTGCTGGGCACGTTGCGCGTGGCGCGTGCGGCGATCCGCCATCAGGTGAGTCACTTCGTGCTGATCTCCACCGATAAGGCCGTCAACCCGACCAACGTAATGGGCGCGAGCAAGCGGCTCGCCGAGATGGCGTGCCAGGCATTGCAGCAGACCGCGCCGCGCACGCAGTTCGAGACGGTGCGGTTCGGCAACGTGCTGGGCAGCGCGGGCAGCGTGATCCCGAAGTTCCAGCAGCAGATTGCGAAGGGCGGGCCGGTGACGGTGACGCATCCGGAGATCACACGGTTCTTCATGACGATTCCGGAGGCGGCGCAACTGGTGTTGCAGGCATCGAGCATGGGGCGGGGCGGGGAGATCTTTATCCTGGATATGGGCGAGCCGGTGAGGATCGTGGATCTGGCGCGCGACTTGATCCGCTTGTACGGATTCTCGGAGGAGCAGATCCGGATCGTGTTCACGGGCTTGCGGCCAGGCGAGAAGCTCTATGAAGAACTGCTCGCGGACGATGAAACGACCACGCGCACGCCGCATCCGAAGCTGCGAATCGCGCAGGCGCGAGAAGTGCCGAATCACTTCCTCGATGAATTGTTGCCATGGCTGATGCAGCATCGCGTATTGGCCGACGATGAAGTGCGCCGCGATCTGCGTCGCTGGGTGCCGGAATATCAGACGACGATGTCGCCGGCTTTGCAAAGTGTCCCGCCGCTGCGCGTGGGTTCAACAAACTGACCACGGCCGATGTTGCTGGATGATGCCTCCGCGTTGACGAATCCCGGGTCCCTGATCTCGCCGCATGACGAGATCGTGGCGCCCTACGATCTCGAAGTGACCGACAGCCCCGCCACGGGCTATCGCGCGCTCGGGCTTTCAAATGGCATTTGCAATGCCGCGTTAGCTGAATTCAATGCGGATTACGCGGCGGCGTCGCGCGTACATGTGATTAATGGCATGGGTGTGACACTTGGCGATTCAGTCATTGGCGTGACTGCGCTTATCGCGATCAAGACGCGGTTTCCGCACATTTCTTTCAGGATTTATCGTCCGGCTCAGGCGCCCGTCTATGTAAAGCGCCTGTACGAGCTTGCCGCACCGCTATTGGGTTCAGTCGTCGATTTGCCAGTGAAGCTCGACGCTATTCCTCACGCAGAATTACGCGTGGACATTGGTAATCATTTGTTCTGGCCGAAGTTCGCCACGCTGCCGATGATCGATTTTTTTCTCGGCGCAATGGGGATAAAGGCCGACGAGATTCCCGCCGCGGATAAGCGCAATCACTGGCTGCAGGAATTGGCGCTGCCCCGGCCTCAGGGGTTAACCGGTGACTATGTATTGCTGTGCCCGACCGCGAGTACGCCCGTGCGCAGCATTCCGGCCTCGGTGCGCGCGGACTTCATTGAGGCGCTGTGGCAGCGCTTCAGGCGGCCCGTGGCGGGTTTCGGCGCGGTTGATCACGCCCACTACACCGATCTCGCTGCGCACACGCCTGATACCGCGGTTTTCATCGCGTGGATCAAACATGCTTCCTATCTGGTGACGCCGGATACCGCGGCTGTTCATATAGCCGCCGGCTTCGATATCCCGACTACGGCGCTTTTTACGACCATCGCACCGGATCTGCGCGTGCGCGACTATCCGCGCTGCCATGCAGTTCTGTTGCCGCTTCCTGAATTGGAAGGCATCCAGGCGAGTAATCGAGTAACAGATGTAAAACTGATCGAACGTGCTTATCGGGCGCTAAAGATTGATGCTAGTTTTTATGGATTTGCTTAATTTCCGCTTAGCCAACCAAGTCAAGTAACAAGTACCAAAATCGGAATAAATTACTTAAAAATGTAAGAATTTTTTCTCATAAAGGTTGCTGAAAATCTACTGCCTTGTCATATTCGGGCAAACCATTAGGGTGGTATGCTTCCTGCACATAATCTTCATACTCAAGCATTACGATGTTTTGTGCGCTTCTTTGGAACCTGATCTGCACCAGCTAGCGGATTTGATGCAGATTGCATGCACCAACTTGTCGTTTTCAGCAAACGTTTGCGAACACCCCGAATTTCTTGATTCAGCCGTTTTGCGGGTAGAAACAACGCCTGCCACGCTTGGTTCAACATTCGCAGCGCAGTCCGACTGCATGGAGCAACGCAATGTTTTTTGACGAACTCAGCAATGAAGAGTGGGCAATGGTTGCCTCTCTGGTCGCCGAAGGTGAAGTCCGTGAACATCGGCGCGGCCGTCCGCGTGCGCACCCGCGCACGATCGTGAATGCCGTGCTGTGGATTCTCACCACCGGCGAAACCTGGTCGAAGCTGCCCAGTCACTATCCGACCGTGCCCACCTGCCGCCGTCGTTTCAACGACTGGCAAATGAACGGCACGCTGATCGAAATGGTGACGCGGCTCGCATCGCGTGGCCGGTCCTTCGCCATCGTGCCGTCCATGCCGGCCGAAGTGCAGCCGCGCCCGGCACAGCCGGCGTACGAATGCGATCGCCTGCGCGGCGTGTTCTGGCAGAACCCGGAGTCGTGGGGCGGTTCTGACGGAGGCAGCGAAAATGCGGTGGACGCGCTGTTCGCTCCCGTCCCGCGGCGGCTCGCCGAAGCACACGACGTCGCGCGCGCCAATGCGCCAACGCCGTTGTCGCCGAGCCGGGCGGCCATGGTCAACAACGCTTCGCGCGCCGTGCATCGCGGGACGTCCGGCGTGCCAGCGCGCGACCCCTCGCCAATGGCCTTCGAGCCCGACTGCGCCCCGGTGCATGACGGCCACGGTTACGTCATCTACGCCATCGCGCGGCCGGTTGCGGGCAGCATGTTCCGCGGCTGGGCTGAAATCGTGAAGGATGGCCGGCGGGTGGAACGTTCGGGCCTGATCGGTCCGCGCCACGAAAACGCGGAGGAAGCAGCCGGGTATGCGCTCGAATGGTCGCGCAGATGGATCGCGGCGCAATCCACGCGCGTGACCCATCCTGTGCAGGCTACCGCGGACGCGCCTCAGCGTGTGGTGCCGGCCGCAGCTGCTTCGAACCACGCTTCCGACCACCCTTCGAGCCCCGCTTCCGACCACGTGCGGAACGAGCCCCAGCATGAGGGCACCGCAACACCGGAGCGCGTTGAGACTCGCCGTTATGCGGACGTGCAGGGCTAACGCTGGATAGTGCACGGCGCCAGGTCTCTTCCGGTGTCTGTTTGATTTGAAAAACCGTGCGGCGCGTCTGAATCTCGCGCCGCACGGTTTTTTATTCCCGGCCGTACTTGTCGTCGAAGCGGACGATATCGTCTTCGCCCAGATACGTACCCGACTGCACCTCGATCATTTCAAGCGGCATCTTGCCCGGGTTCTCAAGGCGGTGTTGCACGCCGATCGGAATGTAGGTGGACTCGTTTTCCGCGAGAATGAACGTCTCGGTGCCGCGCGTGACGAGCGCCGTGCCACGTACCACGACCCAATGTTCGGCGCGGTGATGATGCATCTGCAGCGACAGCCGCGCGCCCGGTTTCACCACGATCCGCTTGACCTGGAAGCGCTCGCCGTTATCGATGGAATCGTAATGGCCCCATGGCCGATGCACCTTGCGATGATCCGCCGCCTCCTTGCCTTGCTCCGCCTTGATGCGCCCGACGATCGCCTTCACGTCCTGCACGCACTCCTTGTCCGCGACAAGAATGGCATCGGCGGTTTCCACGATTACCAGGTTATGAGTGCCTACGCACGCGATCAGCCGGCCTTCGGAGTGCGCATAAGTGGATGACGAACCCTGGAACATCACGCGGCCGCGCGCGACGTTCTCTTCGCTGTCCTTGGGCAGGATCTTCCAGATCGCGTCCCATGAACCCACGTCGGACCAGCCCGCGTTGAGCGGCACGACTGCGCCCGAGCAGACGCTCTGATCGCTCCCAAGCTGCTCCATGACGGCATAGTCGATGGAGTCGGACGGCGAAGCGGCGAACGCCTGTTTGTCGAGCCGGAAGAACTCGCCGTCATGCGTGCCGGCGTCGCAGGCGGCGAGGCAGGCAGCATGGATAGCAGGCTGGAAGTGCTCGATGGCCTTGAGCCACACTGAAGCCCGCACGATGAAAATCCCCGCGTTCCACCAGTATTCGCCCGAGCTGACGTACTGGCGCGCCAGTTCGAGATGGGGTTTCTCCACGAACTTCTCGAGCTGCCACGCGCCTGAGCTGAGCATCTGCTGGCCCACCTTGATGTAGCCGTAGCCCGTTTCCGCATGTGTCGGCACGATGCACATCGTGACAATCGCGCCGTCTTGCGCGCACTTCGCACCCGCGCCGATGGCCTTGTGAAATGCTTCGCTATCCGTAACAACGTGATCTGCCGGCATCACGACAAGAATGACGTCTTCTCCGGCCGCCATCGCGCGCATGGCGGCGACAGTCAGTGCCGGCGCGGTATTGCGCGCCACGGGCTCAAGCACGAGATGCGCGCGCCGTCCGCCGGCACGCAACTGGTCCGCCGTCGTAAAGCGATGATCCTCGCCACACACAATGATCGCGTCGTCGATACGCGCGGTGCCGTAGGTCAGCCCATCGAGACGCTGTGCGGTGGACTGCAGCAGCGACTGGTCACCGATCAGACCAATCAACTGCTTGGGGAAATGCTCGCGCGACATGGGCCACAGGCGTGTACCTGCGCCGCCGGCCAGGATGACCGGCTGGATTCTGAGTTTCGCTTCGGTGGCGGCCGGAGTGAGTGGCGTGCTGATAAGTGTCGTGTCGAGAGCGGTCATGACGAGGGGACTCCTTGAGCTTGATCGGGTATTGCAATTTTTAGCACGTACTAAATAGCTGATAAATCAAAAAACCAGAAAATAATCACTAAATATATCCAAACCGGTAACTTCGTAATTAAACGTAACCGAAATACACGCCTGAATTTTTTTCTTACTTTTCAGGAATTTTTTCTCGAAAATTAATTGCTTAGAATTCGGCTAGGAGCCTTTGTGGAGAAGGCTTGGAGGAAACGCAACATTCTGAAAAAAATTCGTCAATGCCGCAGTTCCGAACTGCTGGCTAGCCCTCTCGGGCCGCTTCATGACAAAAATAAATACGCTCAAAAGCGCGAATTAACACCCGCATTATTTTGCGGTTGCAGCATGAATTTAATTCCAGCCTTATACGGGTATGTACCAAGGCGACGGGCGCTCTCGTTTCTCCGCCTTTGCTCCCCTGTTTTGCGAAGCGACTGAGTGAAGCGGGATTGAGTCGACCGTGTCTTTCCACCCGAGGTGTCTTACATGTTGAGCGTGCTTTCGAGAATGATCGACATTGCCATGGTCGCACTGGGCGCGCTCCTCGCCGCGTCGATACACGCGGGAAATGCCGTCTGGCTCGACGACATGCAAAGCACGCTGCTGGCGTTTAACTGCGTGCTGGTGATCATGACGTTCCCGTCGTTCGGCATCTATAGCTCGTGGCGCGGCAAGCCCGTGTACGACCTGCTGTGGCGCGTGACGCTGGCGTGGTTGATGGTTGAAGGCGCGGGTGTGCTGCTGACGTTCAGCGTGCATCGTGCGGATTTGTTGTCGCGTTTGTGGTTGTTGTATTGGGGCGTGGCGGCAGCAGCCTTGCTGATGCTCTCGAAGGCGCTCGTGCATGCAACGCTCAAGTCGATCCGTCGCGAAGGTTTTAATCAGAAGGCCGTTGCTATCGTTGGCGCGGCGCCCTACGGGCAGTTCCTGATCGAGCAGATGCGCAGCCGCCCCGAGGCAGGTTTTAGCCCCGTATACGTGTTCGATGAAACCTTTCCGGAAGGCACGCTTGCCGGCGTGCCGGTGAGCCGCGATCTGGCCGACCTCACGCAGCTGGTGCGCGGCCGTGCGATCCGCGAACTGTGGCTGGCGTTGCCGATCTCGCAGGAGCGGACCATCCATAAGCTCGTCACGGAATTCCGCGACGACTTCGTGAACATCCGTTTCATCCCGGACGTGCGCAGCCTGTCGTTCTTCAACCACGCAGTGGTTGATCTGCTCGGTGTGCCGGCCATCAACCTGGCCGCGTCTCCGATCACGGACCTCAAAGTGCTGCCGAAGCGCGTGTTCGACCGCTTGTTCGCAGCAGGCGTGCTGCTGTGCCTGGCGCCGTTGCTGATTGTGCTCGCGGTGGCCGTGAAGGTGTCTTCGCCGGGACCGGTGTTCTTCAAGCAGAAGCGCAAGGGCATCGACGGTAACGAGTTCGAGATCTACAAGTTTCGGTCAATGAAGGTTCACCAGGAGACGGCCGGTCACGTCACGCAAGCGAAGAAGGGCGACAAGCGCGTGACGCGTGTGGGCGCCTTCCTGCGTCGCACGAGCCTGGACGAGTTGCCGCAGTTCATCAACGTGCTGCGAGGCGAGATGTCGGTGGTCGGTCCGCGCCCGCACGCGCTCGAACACGACGACATCTACAAGGATCTCGTGAAGGGCTACATGTACCGGTATCGGATTAAACCGGGTATCACCGGCTGGGCGCAGGTGAATGGTTTTCGCGGCGAGACCGATCGCATCGAAAAGATGATGGGACGCGTGAAACTGGATTTGTATTACATGCAGCACTGGACCTTCGGACTCGACATGAAGATCGTTGCAATGACTTTGTGGAAGGGTTTTGCCGGTGCCAACGCTTACTAAGAACGTTTTGAAAAATTTGCCAACCCTGGAGCGCGAGCTATGAAACTCACCATCATCGGTAGCGGCTATGTAGGCCTCGTGACGGGCGCGTGTCTGGCCGACATCGGTAACGACGTGTTGTGCCTCGATCTCGACGAACGCAAGATCGCGATCCTGAACGGCGGCGGTGTGCCGATTCACGAGCCGGGCCTGCAAGACGTGATCGCGCGTAATCGCGCGGCCGGCCGCCTGACCTTTTCCACCGATGTAAAGGCTGCGGTCGAACACGGCGAAGTACTGTTTATCGCGGTAGGCACGCCCTCGGACGAGGACGGTTCCGCCGATCTGCAGTACGTGCTCGCGGCGGCGCGCGACATCGGCCGCTATATGACGAACTTCAAGGTGATCGTCGACAAGTCGACGGTGCCGGTCGGCACGGCACGTCGCGTGAAGGCGGTGATTGATCAGGAGCTCGCTACACGCGGCGTGCAGCACATGTTCTCGGTCGTATCGAACCCCGAGTTCCTGAAGGAAGGCGCGGCTATCGACGACTTCACGCGGCCCGACCGTATCGTGCTGGGTTGCGACGACGACGTCCCCGGCGAACGCGCCCGTGAACGCATGAAGCGCCTGTATTCGCCGTTTAACCGCAATCACGAACGCACGCTTTACATGGATGTGCGCTCCGCCGAATTCACCAAGTACGCGGCTAACGCCATGCTCGCCACGCGTATCTCGTTCATGAACGAACTCGCGAATTTCGCGGATCGTGTGGGGGCGGATATCGAAGCGGTGCGTCGCGGTATCGGCTCGGATCCGCGCATTGGCTACGACTTCCTGTATGCGGGTTGCGGTTACGGCGGCTCGTGTTTTCCGAAAGACGTACGCTCGCTGATCCAGACGGCGGGCGAGTACGACGAGCAGATGGAAATCCTGAAGGCGGTGACCTCGGTGAACGAGGCGCAGAAACAAACCCTGGCCAACAAGATCGTGGCGCGTCTCGGCGACGATCTGCGCGGCAAGAAATTTGCATTGTGGGGCCTCGCATTCAAGCCCAATACCGACGACATGCGCGACGCCCCGAGCCGTGTGTTGATCGCGGCGTTGCTGGAACGCGGTGCATCGATCAGCGCCTACGATCCGGTCGCAACAGACGAAGCGCGCCGCGTGATTGCACTGGATCTGCGCGACACGCCCGAGCAACTCGCGCGTCTCACCTACGCGAACGATCACACCGAAGTACTCGATAACGCCGACGCGCTGATCATCGTGACGGAGTGGAAGGTCTTCAAGAGCCCGGATTTCGACGGTATGAAACGCCGCCTGAAGACCCCGCTGATCTTTGACGGGCGCAACCTCTACGAGCCGGAAACCATGAACGAGATTGGCGTGGAGTATCACGCGATCGGGCGCGGCGTCCGGCAGGCAGTGAAGGCTTCCGTTACGGCCTGACCTGGCTGGCAAGATCGGCTGGCAAATAAAAACAACATCGACACACTCAGGCGCTGCAAGCGTGGCTCGGCTGAAGGACCCGATGCCGCGCACTGCGCCGCTTTAACGGATACAACCTATGTTTCGAAGCGTCTTGATTGTCTGCCATGCGAACGTCTGCCGAAGCCCCGCTGCGGAAATGCTGTTCCGCGCCTACGCCGGCAAGTTAGCGAGCAAACAGCCAAGACGCCCGATCGAATTTCGCTCTGCCGGCCTCTTTGCTGAGGACGGCCGCAATATCGATCCGACGATGTACCGCCTGCTGGCGGAGCGCGACGTCGATCCATCGGGACATTCCGCACGCCGGCTCGACGAGTCCATGGCGCGCGCAGCCGAGTTGATTCTCGTGCCCGAAAGAAATCAGATTGCCGCGATTGAAAAGATGGCCCCGCACACACGCGGCAAGGTACATCTGCTCGGCAAGTGGGAAGACTCTGAAGTGGCCGATCCATACGGCGGCCACGAAACTGCCTATCGCGAGAGCTTCGGGCTAATCGAACGTCTGGTCCAGGGATGGCTGAATAAAATATGGTGAACCGGTCTGTAGTCTTATCTGTTTCCGTGGTCTTTTCGCTGACGACTTTTCTGTCGGCTTGCGGCGCCTTGCCGGGTTATAACCTGAACACGTCGCGCCTGAACGACACCGATCCCACGCCGACCGCGACCTATCCGGTGCACCTGATCACGGCTGACGTGATCATGCAGCAAAACCGGCCGGGTCCGGCGCCGTTGCTGCCGCCCGCGCGTTTCGCGGACCCGGCGCAATATGTGTATCGCGTGGCGCCGCAGGACGTTCTCGGCATCACGATCTGGGATCACCCGGAGCTCACCACGCAGCAGGGGCAGACCTTGTCGGCGGGTGGCAACACCACGCAAACGGTCGCCGGCGCGCTCGCGCAGCCGTACACCACCGCGTTGCCCGGACAGGCCGATCCATTCGGCCAGACCGTCGCGCCGGATGGCACGATCTATTTTCCGTTTGTCGGCAAGTTCCGCGTAACGGGCAAGACCGCGGGCGAGATTCGCGATCAGCTCGCTGCGGGCTTGTCGCCGTACCTGAAGAAGCCGCAAGTCGACGTACGCGTGCTTGCTTATCGCAGCCAGAAGGTCTCGGTGACGGGCGAAGTGAAGTCTCCCGGGCCGCTCGCGATGAGCGACGTGCCGCTCACGCTGGTCGACGCGATCACGCGCTCGGGCGGCACGAACGCCGACGCCGATCTGCAGCGCGTGCGTCTCACGCGCAACGGCAAACTCTACGAGCTCGACGCCGACGGCGTGCTCGACCGCGGCGAGATGTCGCAAAACGTGATGCTGCAATCGGGCGACATTGTCAACGTGCCGGACCGGACCGACAGCCGCGTGTTCGTGATGGGCGAAGTCAAGACACCGGTGCCCGTCTCCATGATGAAGGGCCGCCTGACTATCGCCGACGCACTGACGCAGGCCGGCGGCATCCTGGACACGGATGCAAACGCGCGGCAGATCTACGTGGTGCGCGGCGCGCGCGAGAAGCCGGCGTCGCCGGACATCTACAGGCTGGACCTGACGCAGCCGGATTCGCTGCTGCTGTCCACGCAGTTCCAGCTTCATCCGCTCGACGTGGTGTACGTGGGTACAGCCGGCGCAGTGCAGTTCAACCGTCTGGTCAATCAGGTTCTGCCGAGCTTGCAGACGATCTTCTACTTGAAGCAACTGACGCGATGAGTGCTTTCTACAGCGTTGAATGCATCGAACCAACCGGGATTGAATCGTGAGCACGCCAGCACATTCTTATCAGGGCAAGACCGAAGAAGAGGACGTCGTCCTCGGGCAGTTGCTGCAGGTGATCCTAGACGACATCTGGTGGCTGATCGGGACCGCGGCGTTCATCATCCTTGCCGCGGCCGCGTACTGCTACGTCGCGAAGCCGGTCTATTCGGCCGATGCGCATGTGCGCGTCGAGCAGTCCGACAACACGTCGCAAGCGCTCACGCAGACGCAAACGGGCGCCGCTATCGGCAACTCGTCGGGCGCCTTGCCAACCGACGCCGAGATCGAGATCATCAAGAGCCGCGGTGTGGTAGCGCCGGTCATCACGCAATGCAAGCTCAACTTCTCGGTGAGCCCGATGACAGTGCCGCTGCTGGGTAGCCTCGCTTCGCGGCTCGCCACGCCGGGCAAGCCCGGAAAGCCGTGGCTCGGCATGACCTCGTATGCGTGGGGCGGCGAAGAGGCCGTGGTCGATTCGGTCGAAGTGGTCCAGCCGCTGGAAGGCGTGAAGATGACCATGACCGCGCTTGGCAACGAGCGCTATTCGCTCGCAACCCCTGAGGGCGTGCCGTTGCTCGAAGGCCGCGTGGGTGAGATGGAGAAGGGCAATGGCGTATCTATCAACGTAACAAAACTGGTGGCGCGTCCCGGTACGCGTTTCGAGGTGATGCGCGCCAATGACCTCGATGCCATCGCCGCATTTCAGTCGGGCATTACGGTCGTCGAACAGGGCAAGTCGACGGGCGTGATTCAAATCTCGCTCGAAAACCGCGACCCGGCGCGTGCCGCTGAAATTGCCAATGCGCTGGCCGATTCGTATCTGCTTCAGCACATTGAAAGCAAGCAGGCCGACGCGGAAAAAATGCTCGCGTTCCTGAAGAGCGAACAGCCGCGGCTGAAGGGCGATCTCGAACATGCCGAAGCGGCGCTGACGGAATACCAGAGCAAGTCCGGTTCGATCAACGCAAGCGATGAAGCGAAGGTCTACCTCGAAGGCAGCATCACCTATGAAGCGCAGATCTCCGCATTGAAGCTGCAGATCGCCACGTTGAACCAGCGTTTCGAAAGCAGTCATCCGGCGCTTATCGTCGCGCAGCAGCAGCTTGGCCAACTCGAAGCGGAACGTGCGCGCTTCAGCGAGCGCTTCAAGAATCTTCCGGCATCCGAAGTAAAAGCCGTGTCGCTGCAACGCGATGCGAAGGTGGCCGAAGACATCTACGTGCTGCTGCTGAACCGTGTGCAGGAACTGTCGGTGCAGAAGGCGGGAACGGGCGGCAACGTGCATATAGTCGATGCCGCGCTGCGCCCGGGTGCGCCGATCAAGCCGAAGAAGGTCCTCATCATGTCGGCGGCCGTGATCCTCGGCCTGATTCTCGGGACGGGTCTGGTGTTCCTGCGCCGCGCAATGTTCAAGGGCATCGTGGATCCGGACAAGGTCGAGCGTCTGGCCGGTTTGCCGCTGATCGGACTCGTACCGATGAGCGTGGAGCAGGTGAAGCTCGACGCGGAAGCGAAACGCACGGAGCGCGATCGCGACCGGGTTTCGCCCATTCTCGCGACCATGCGTCCGAACGATGTCTGCGTCGAAATCATGCGCAGCCTGCGCACCTCGCTGCAGTTCACGCTGATGGAAGCGCGCAATCACACCGTGATGCTGACGGGGCCGGCATCGGGCGTCGGCAAGAGTTTTCTCGCGGTGAATCTTGCGGTGCTGCTCGCGGCGTCCGGTAAGAAGGTGCTGCTGATCGACGCCGACATGCGGCGCGGCAAGCTGGAGCGTTCGTTCGGCCTCGAGCGCGCGAATGGTCTCGCGGAATTGCTCGCCGGCACGATCGGACTTGAGCAGGCTATCCGCACCACGCGCACGCCGTTCCTGAGTTTCATGCCTGCGGGCAAGCGTCCGGAGAATCCGTCGGAGCTGCTGATGTCGCCGCGGCTGCAGCAATATCTCGACGGGCTGGGGCGCGTGTACGACGTCGTGTTCATCGATACCCCGCCGGTTCTTGCCGTCACGGACGCATCGATTATCGGTAAGCTTTCGGGCACCAACTTCCTCGTGATGCGCTCGGGCGCGCACAACGAAATGGAGATCTCCGATGCCATCCGGCGCCTGCGCACGGCGGGCATTCCGCTTCACGGCGCGATCATGAACGGCATGCCGCAACGTTCGCGTGGTTACAACCGCGGACACTATGCAGCGGTCGAAGACTACTTGAACGTTTGAACGCGAGGGGAGCGCCGCATGACATCGACATCGACATCGACATCGACCCTGACCATCTCCGTGATGGTGCCGACGTATCGCCGTCCCGCTGATTTGAAGCGCTGTATGGCGGCGTTGCGCGCGCAGGCGCGTCCGGCAGACGAGGTGCTGGTGGTGGCGCGTCCTGAGGACGAGGCGACGCATCGCGCACTCGAAACGGAACTCGCTGAAAACAACCCGTTCGAGCTGCGCGTGATCGAGACCGGCCTGGGCGGCCAGGTTGCGGCGCTCAACCGCGGGCTGGATGCGGCGCGCGGCGACATTGTCGCGATCACCGACGACGACGCCGCGCCGCGCATTGACTGGCTGGCGCGTATCGATGAAGCCTTCAGCAAAGATCCTGAACTCGGTGCGCTCGGTGGCCGCGACTGGGTGTTCGAGCGCGGTGCGCTACTTGATGGCGAGCGTTCGGAAGTGGGCATCATTCGCCGCACGGGCAAGATTTGCGGCAACCATCATCTGGGTGTGGGCGCGCCGCGACCGGTCTCGTTGCTGAAGGGCGCGAACATGATTTATCGACGCTCGGCCGTAGGCGGATTGCGCTTCGATACACGCCTTCGCGGCAAGGGCGCACAACCCTGCAACGACCTCTCGTTCAGCCTGAGCGTGCGGCGCACGGGCTGGAAGATGGTCTACGATCCGCGCGTTGCGGTCGATCATTTTCCCGCCGAACGTTTCGACGACAACGGCCGCGATGCGCAAACCCTGGGTGCGCTCTCGGACACCGCTTACAACCTGCATCTGGTGCTGCGCGAGCACCTTAGCCCGGTCGCACGACATGTGGCGTGGTACTGGTACGCCGCCATCGGCACCCGTGCGATGCCCGGCCTCGCGCATACGCTGCTCGCACTCGCCCGCACCCGCAATGTAGCCTGCTGGGCACGCTATCGCGCGATGCGTCGAGGCGCGCATGACGCGCGTCGCGACGCGCAGCATGAGCCCGCCGCCTACGCGCTCGCCATGCGCGGCCGCACAGACGGCGCGAAAGCCGCATGAGCCGCGTGACGCGGGTCCGGAACTCACAACCTCACGGCGACGTGGAGGCTTCCCGTATGCAAGCGACCAAAGTTCACGTGCATCTGTTTTACGGCGCAGACCCGCGGTTTTATCGCGCAGGCGAGAACATCGGCTGCCTGTACGGTTATCACCATGCAGAGTCGCCGGAGCTGACGCTGACGTATTCGCGCGATGAGCCGGAGAACAAATTCGTGCGGCTCGCGCGGCGTGGACTGAAGGCGGCGCTCGGCTTCGACGTCATTCATACGTGGCGCAATCGCGAGGAGATTCTGGACTCGGATGTGGTGTGGACGCATACGGAGCACGAGCATTTATCGGCGGCGCTGTTGCTGCTGTTGAAAGGCCGCGCTCGTGGCAATCCGATGTTGCTCGCGCAAAGCGTGTGGCTGGTCGACAAGTGGGCGGGTTTCGGTGCGCTCAGGAAGTGGGTGTACAAAAAGCTGCTAGCCCGCGCCGATGTCCTCACCACGCACGCGAGCGAGAACGCGCAGATGGCGCGCGGATATTTCAAGCGCGACGTGGAACAGGTTTTCTACGGCATCAACCCGCACGACTTTCCGTTGCAGGAGCCCGCGTCCTGGCAGCCGCATACGCCAGTAAGAATTGCAGCGATCGGTAACGATCGCGATCGCGACTGGGAGTCGCTCGTCCAGGCGTTCCGGCAGAACCCGGCGCATGAAGTGCGTATTGCGACGCGTCGACGGGTATCGAAAGCGCTGCATGCGAGCAACGTGAAGATCGCGCCGGCTTTCGGCCTGAAAGCGGCGCGCGAACTCTACGACTGGGCCGATGTAATCGTGGTGCCGTTGCGGCCGAACTCGCATGTCTCGGGCATAACGGTCGTGCTTGAAGCGGTGGCGCTTGGCAAGCCGGTGATCGTCTCTGATGTCGGTTCGTTGCGCGATTACTTCGGCCCTGAGCACGTGTTCTATGTGCCGCCACACGATGTGCCCGCGTTGCAGCGCACGCTCGCTTCAATCGTCGCCGATCCTGCGCTCGCACTGCAACGCGCCAGGGCCGCAAGTCGTCACTTCGCCGCACGCGATTACACGACCCGCCAGTTCGCGCTTCAGCATGTCCGTATCACGCAGGATTTCATGAAGACGCGGCGCACGGACACGCCCTTGCGTTCATCAGAAGCGACGCTGCATGCCGAGCTCGGCCAAGTCACTCCTCAACGCCGGACGAACTGATCCATGAGCACACCGGCCGCCCCGCGCACGCCGAAGTATCTGGCCGATCTGATCGAGAACGGCGGCAAGCCCTTGCGCGCGGGTTTTCTCGGCCTGTTCCGTGACGACCCCAAGCATTGGTTGCCGCAAACCGGATTCTGGATGTTCACGCTGCTGCTCATCCTGGCGCATCAGGGCACGGCGCTGACCTACGGGTTCCCGGCCATGGCGACGGGCGTCGGTCTATGGCTGTATTTCAAGAGTCCCGCGCGTTATATCGGTTTCGTCTGGTGGCAGTGGTTCCTCAGTCCTGAAGTGCGTCGGCTCGCTGACTTCGCGAAGGGCGGTTTCACGCCAACCAGCCTGATCCAGGTCGCTCCGGTGATCGTGACCATGATCTGCGCGATTACAGTGGTCCGGCATTATCGTGTGCTGGCTGAGCGGCGCGGCCTGCCGATCCTCCTGATCCTCCTGGGCCTCGCCTACGCCTACCTGATAGGCGTGATGTCCAACGGCCCGATGGCGGCCACCTACGACCTCGCTGCGTGGCTTTATCCGGTGCTGATCGGCTTTCACATCATGGTCCATGCCCGCGAGTATCCGAAGTACCGCCAGGCGATCCTCGACACGTTCATCTGGGGCATGCTGTTCATGGGCGGCTACGGCCTCGTGCAGTTCTTCCTGATGCCGGGCTGGGACGCCATGTGGATGATCGGCTCGCAGATGGCGTCGCAAGGCGATCCGGTCCGGCTCGGCGTGCGTGTGTTCAGCACGATGAATTCATCCGGCCCGTTCGCGCTCGCCATGATGGCCGCGCTCACCTTCACCATGGCCGGCACGCAAAGCGTGCGCTGGGTCGCGGGCGGTCTCGGTTTCATCTCGTTTGGCCTGTGCATGGTGCGCTCCACCTGGGGCGGCTGGGTCATCGCGATGGTCCTGCAACTGCTGAAGGCGAGCAACAAGGTGCGGGTGCGGATTCTGGTCGGCGCGGTGGTGCTGGCGGGGCTTTCCGTGCCGCTGCTCACCTTCGGGCCGATTGCCGACAAGATGGCGACGCGCCTGCAATCCATCACCAATCTCAGCGATGACAACAGCTACGCTGCGCGCAACGAGTTCTACGCGTCGTTCGCAAAGACAGCCTTCACCGACGTCTCCGGTGAAGGGTTCGGCGCGACCGGTTCATCGACGAAACTCTCGAGCTCCAACGGCGATCTCGGTAAATACGGCAGTTTCGACAGCGGCGTGATGAATGTGCCGTTCGTCCTCGGCTGGCCGGGTTCGCTGATGTATCTCGCCGGACTGGGTTTGCTGATCATGCGTGCGTTTCGCGCTTCGTTTTCGCTACGCGATGACAAATACGCGCAAGCCTCCCTGAGCGTTGCATTTGCGATCGTCGGCATGCTGGTGTTCACGAATACGTTCACGTCCATCGGTGGAATGATCCTTTACATGGGCCTCGGCTCGGTCCTCGCTGCCCGCCATCACATGCGGATCGAGCGTCGCCGCGCGCAAGCGCTCCTCGCACACTCCCTCCCTGAAAAGAAGGCACTCCGATGAGAATCGCCATCGTCACTCATGTCGTGCGTCACAACGACGGGCAAGGCCGCGTGAACTACGAGATCGCGCGCGCCGCGTTGGCGGAAGGCCATCAGGTCACGCTGCTGGCGTCGCACGTCGCGCCGGAACTGGCGTCCGAAGCACGCCTGCAATGGGTCGAGACCAAGGTCGGGCGCTTCTGGCCGACCAAGCTTTTCAAGCAGCAGATATTTGCGTTGAAGACGGCGTTGTGGCTCAGGGCGCACAAGAAGGAATACGACGTGCTGCATGTGAACGGGTTTATATCGTGGGCTAAGGCCGACGTGAATACAGCGCACTTCGTGCATGGCGGCTGGCTGCGCAGCCCGTACTACCCGTTCAGGCTCACCGGCGGTTTGTGGTCCGCCTACCAGGTGTTGTACAGCCACGTGAATGCACGGCTCGAACACTGGGCGTATCAGCGCTCGAAGGTCATTGCTGCCGTGTCCGAGAAAGTTGCCATCGAGATTCGTGCGAACGGCGTGGCCGGCGAGCGTATCGAAGTGGTTTATAACGGCGTGGATACGAGCGCGTTCAAAGCGGCCCGGGTGAAGGGCGCTGACCGAAAGTCGTTCGGATTGCCGGACGATGCATGCCTGCTGCTGTTCGTCGGCGACCTGCGCACGCCGCGCAAGAATCTCGACACTGTGCTGAAAGCGCTGGTGCAGCTTCCCGCGAATGTGCAACTGGCCGTGGCGGGTTATATCCCGGGCAGTCCCTACCCCGATGAAGCCCGCGCGCTGGGCATTGCGGATCGTGTGCATTTTCTCGGGCTGGTGAAGAACATGCCCACGCTGATGCATTCCGTCGATGCCTTCGTCTTCCCGTCGCGTTATGAAGCGATGAGCCTCTCGCTGCTCGAAGCGCTCGCGGCGGGGCTGCCGGTCATCACGGCCAAGACGGCGGGCGGGGCGGAGATTATCGGCACGGACTGCGGCATCGTGCTCGACGATCCCGACGACGCCACCGCACTCGCCGGTGCGATTACAACGCTCGCCGATGCTCCCGAACTGCGTCGTGAAATGGGCGAAGCGGCGAGGCTGCTGGCGGATCAGTTTGGCTGGGCACGCATGGCTCGGCGGTATCTCGATCTGTATCGCGGGTTTGCGAATCAGGCCGGCGCAGCGGCAGGCTCCGGTGAGGCACAGGCGGACGGCGGGGCGGCCAAAGCGGCGGCGCTTATGAAGAACGCCACGCTCAGCGAGGCTCCTTTTGTAGTGCCTAGCCTGACGAATCAATCACGGGCATGGCCCGTATGAGCGGTTCTACGGACATTGTTATCCATCAACTATTTCGATCGGGGTCGTGGACATGAGCACGCAAGCCATCAAGTCGCTGCAAATTGGAATGCACTGGTTCCCCGAGCGCGCGGGCGGTCTGGACCGGATGTATCACACGCTGGTGGGCGCGCTGCCCGGTGCGGGCGTAACGGTGCGGGGCGTGGTCGCGGGGTCGGAGCGGGTGGCCGCGGACACCGAGGGCGCGATTCGCGGCTTCGGTCCGGCGGCGCAGTCGTTGCCGCGCCGCTTGATGGCCGCGCGCCGGGCGTTGCGGGCGTCGTTGAGCCGCGAGCGGCCCGATGTGGTCTCGTCGCATTTCGCGCTCTATACCTTCCCCGGACTCGATGTCACCCGCGGCATTCCGCAGGTCTCGCATTTCCAGGGGCCGTGGGCGGACGAGAGCCACGTTGAAGGCGCCGATTCCATCGGCCAGCGCACCAAGCGCATGCTCGAGCAGCGGGTGTACGCGCGCTCGTCGCGGTTGATCGTGTTGTCGGAGGCGTTCGGCGAGATTCTGCACTCGCGTTACGCGATTCCTGCCGACCGGATTCGTGTGGTGCCGGGATGTGTCGATGTCTCGCAGTTCAATTTGCCGCTTAGCCGTTCCGATGCCCGTCGCCGGCTTCAGTTGCCGCAAGACCGGCCAGTTGTGCTGGCGGTGCGTCGACTGGTCAGGCGGATGGGGCTGGAGGATCTTATCGAAGCGATGAAGCGCGTGAAGGCGAAGCAGCCTGACGTGTTGTTGTTGATCGCGGGGAAGGGGCGTCTGGCCGAGGAGCTGCAGGCGCGCATCACGGACGCGGGTCTTGACGACAACGTCCGGCTGCTCGGATTTGTGCCTGACCGGCATTTGGCGTCGCTGTATCGCGCAGCCGATGTGAGTATTGTGCCGACCGTGGCGCTCGAAGGTTTCGGGCTGATTACGGTGGAGTCGCTTGCGTCGGGGACGCCGGTGCTGGTGACGCCGGTGGGCGGTTTGCCGGAAGCGGTCGCGCCACTGTCCGGGAACCTTGTTTTACCTTCGACGGGCGTGGATGCCATTGCCGATGGTTTGATCGGTGCGCTTAACGGATCGCTCAAGTTGCCGACGGAGCAGGAATGCCGGCTCTACGCGCGCGAAAATTTCGATACACCGGTGATCGCCAAGCGCGTAGCCGCGGTGTATAGCGAGGCGATTCAGGCGGGAGTGGTGCATTAATAAAGGGTTGTTTGGGGGTTTTCGTTGGGGCCGGTGGTCGGTTGCAGGCAGCGCGCAAAACTGACCCGAGGCGCCGGCGAACCCCCTATGCAAGCAAGGATCCATTGAAGCGTCGTACTATTACATTCTATTTCCCTGACCGGAACGACGCGCCCGCGCAATGCACCACCCCCGCGGGCCAGAATGGAACCGACGAGCATGGACCGATTTCTAGCAATGAAAGTCTTCGTGCGCGTGGTCGAGAGCGGTAGTTTCTCCAAGGCGGCGGATGCATTGCGCCTCCCGGCCGCAAGCGTATCGCGCACCGTTCAGGCACTCGAAGCGCACCTCGGCGCGCGCCTCCTGAACCGCACAACCCGCAGCATCAGCATTACCGAAGACGGCGAGATTTATTACGAGCGCTGTGTGCGCGTCCTCGGCGAAGTGGACGACATGGAGTCCGTCTTGTCCCGCTCCAAGCTGAGTCCGAAAGGCACTGTGCGCGTCAGCCTGCCCGCCCTAATGGCGAAAAGCACCATCATCTCGGCGCTGCCCGAATTCTTCGCGGCCTACCCGGATATCCGCGTTGAAATGAGCCTGACGGACAAGCAAGTCGACATTATCGAGGCGGGCGTGGACTGTGTGATCCGCGTGGGCGCAGTCGGCGATATCGGCCTGGTGGCGAAGACGATCGGCCGTTACTCCCAGGTCACCGCAGCAGCTCCGTCGTATATAGCGAAATATGGCGAACCCAAGACGCTCGAAGATCTCGAGAATCACATGTGTGTGGATTATCTGGTGAGCAAGACAGGGCGCGTCAGAGCCTGGGAGTTCGTGGTGGACGGCGAGACCAAGACAATGCCGCTCAAGGCCGTGCTGGCTGTGAACGACGCGGATTCGTATGTGGAGTGCGGCCTGGCCGGCCTCGGGCTGATCCAGGCATCGAGCTATACGCTGTCGTCGTATCTGGAAAGCGGCGCGCTGGTCGAAGTGCTGCAGGCGTATCCGTCGTACCCGCGTGTGGTGTCGATCCTGTACGCGGCGAACCGGCATCAGCCACGGCGGGTGAAGGTGTTTATAGAGTGGATCGCGGAGATTTACAGACGGCAATCGTCATTGCAGGTGGCCGCGGACGATCTGCTCGCCGGACATACCGGACATGTCGATCACGCCAGCCACGTCACGTCTTGACGGCAACGCCGTTCTGCACCGCTTCATTAGCTTCACTACTCTCGAGCTGCGCGCGAGCGTGTTTGAACATCCACTCGAGCGTGTCGTAGATCGGCGTGACGGGTACGCGGCCAATCGCGCGCCGTAGCTTGACGTTCGAACCGACCAGCTTCGCAATCTCATTGCGCCGCATGAAGCGCGGGTCGACGAAGATATCGATCTTGTATCCCGCGATGCGTTGCAGCATGGTCAGGATTTCGCCCAGCGAATGGCCGGTGCCCGAGCAGGTGTTGAACGCTTCGCCCACGGGCGCGACTTCCAGAAGCCGTGTATAGACTTCGACTACGTCGCGCACATCGGAGAAATCGCGGCTCACGGCGAGGTTGCCGAGCGACATGCGTGCTTCATGGCGCGCATGATGATTGACGATCTTCGGCAGCAGGAAGTCTTCGCCCTGGCCTACGCCGGTGTAGTTGAACGGCCGCGTGAAGAATATGGGCAGGCGGTCGAGCCACAGGCGCGCCATGTTCTCCATGGCAAGCTTGCTGACCGCGTAGTCGTTGCCGGGATTCAGCGGCACGTTTTCGTCGATGACTTCCACGTTCGCATTGCCATACACATTCGACGTGCTCGCCATCAGCACAGCGCGAGGTTTCTGGTCGAGCTGGGACAGCGCGTCGAGCAGATTGCGCGAGCCCATGATGTTGACGAGATAACTTTGCGTGGGCGGATTGCCCGTGACGTGCGCGAGGCCCGCGAGGTGAACGACCACATCGGGCTTGGCGTCTGACACGCACGCACGCACCGCGTCGAGATCGAGCAGGTTGACGGGAACGCCGGTTGTGCCGGGCACGTCGGGCTCGGAGGCGGGTGAAGTCGTGCCCCACACGTCGTAACCTTCGTCCAGCAGACGCGCGGCCATGTGGCGTCCGGTAAAGCCCGAAAGACCCGTGATGAGAGCGCGACGGCGTTTGCCGCCGTCAGGATGTTTTATATCGTTCATTGCGCTTGATGTTTGCGGCGGCCGTTTGGGGCCGTTTCGCAAAGTGTTTGCGGCATCATGGGAATGGTTTTCCATGCCTTGTCTGGTGACGCCAGCCGCTTGCCGTTTTCCGGCAATGCAGCCGCCGAGCGATGGGTTTCATCATGCAAGGGTATTCGCATGAGAATGCCGAATTCCACTCCGCGCCCAGTGCGACGGGGATTTCCAGCCATTGTCCACGTTGATTTAATGGGCAATTTTATCACGTCGCCCTTAATTCAAGGGGACGGAACACGCCGAGTAGCCGGCGCCCGACGTGAAGTACCGCCAACTAATTGCCAAACGGTTAAGCGCGATCTTCGAGCGGGGTCACGCGCCGTAGGATTGAATACTGTCGCATTGGGCCGCGCCTTTTGGCACGCAGGGCGAAAATTCCGATGCAGGCAGGCATCTGTCGGCCGCGCGCAGCGTCACGCCTTGGCCCGAAAGCCTAGCATTACGATTTGCTGATTCTATAAAAAAACAAACGGGAAAATATTGGATCGGCTTCAGGTGAGATGTTAAAAAGTATTTCCTGGAAGCAGGCTCAAAGCGGTCGGGATGCCCTGTATTTATTACTTTTCGAAACAAATTTCTTGAATGAAATAAGTCAATGCGAAAGTAAGTCGTGGGCTCGGTGCCGCGCTGACAAAGGCTCTCGCGCTTCATTGATTCCTGGGGCATTTCGGGGGCGACACTCAAAAGATGGTTCTAACGGTAATTGATTGCGTTTTGTGGCTCATTTACCACTGTCGGTCTTTGGTTGCATTCCATTTATTTCAGATTTTTTTGCAATATTTGAACGGTAGGCTTGGTTAACCCGAGTAACGGCCGTGACGCCTGGTTTGCACCATCGGCCGATGGGAGCAGGGCCGGCCGCTCTCAGACGGAGAAAACCTCTTGCATCGTTTTTCGCGGTTTTTGCGTTTTTCGCGTTTGTCGCTTCTGGCATCACGTTTTCTGGTTGTTGGCGCGCTCAGTCTGGTTGCAGCGGGCTCCGCGTATGCGGTGTTGCCTACGGTGCTGCAGGCGCGCACATCTTGGATTGGCAACACCTTCGGTTTCGGCGATGGGGTCTGGACGCAGATCAACATCACCGCGATCGCCGTCACGCCCGACGGCCGCGTGTACACCAACGCGCCGTGGGATGAAAGCGGCGCGGAAGTGAGCGCCTACAAGGATGGCAAGGTGCTCGGCACGGCCGGCGGCACGCATGGCTGGGGCAACTACGGCGGCAACGCAATCGCGCTGAACCGGCGCTATGCGTTTGTCGCGGTCGGGGTGGGCAACGAACGCGGCAAGTTGTCGAAGCCGGGGGTGTGGCCGCCGAAGGGCACGCAATGGTTTGGCGTGTCGCGCCGGGACATTGGCGACGTCAAGCGCAGCGTGGCGTTCCAGGCGAACCTCGCCGGCGATAAAGACGGACATGCGCAGCTCGCCGCCGCGTTCCTGATGATCAACGAGGCGCCGGAAGACAAGCGTGGCGCGCCGAAGACGGACGAGTTAAGGCAGGACGTTGGTGGGCTGGCAGCGACGGACGCGCTGTTGTACGTCGCGAATACCGCGATGAATCGCATCGAGGTGTACGACGCCGAGTCGATGCAGCAGACGAGCAAATGGAACGCGACGCAGCCGGGGCGCCTGGCGCTCGCGAAGGACGGCACGCTGTGGGCGCTGGTCAATACGCAGGGCGGTAAAGCGCGGCTTGCGCACTACTCGCCGGTGGGCGTGACGATCGACGATGCACCTGTTTTTGCCGCCGGCACGGACGCTGTCGATCTGACGATAGACGGTCAGGGCCGTTTGCTGGTCGCCGACAACGGGCCGCGTCAGCAGGTGCTGATCTTCACGCGCGATGGCGGCGCGAACAGGTACCGCGAGTCGAGCGCGCTGGGTGAACGCGGTGGCATTTTTTCGGGCATCGCGGGGCGGCCTGGTCCGCAACGCTTCAACGGACTCACGGGTGTGGGCGTGGACGCGGCGGGCAACGTCTATGTATCGACGAACGGGATTGGCGTGAGGCAGGGTTCGATCGGCGCGGGGCTGGGCACGACGCTTGAGAGTTATGCGCCCGATGGCCGCCAGTTGTGGCAGGTGCAGGGACTGTTGTTCGTGGACGGTGCGTGGATGGATCCGGCGCGTCCGAATAGCGTCTACACCGGCAACAAGCGCTTTGAACTGGATTTGTCGAAGCCGGTGGGACAGGAATGGAAGTACGCGGGTTTCTTGTCGGGGCGTTTCAAGTATCCCGAGGACCCGAGCTTTAGCATCGGTGACTGGCCGGGACAACCGATCGCTCGCAAGATCGATGGCCGTACGTTCTTGTACTTGACGGACATGTATTCGGATCACCTGAAGATTTATCGCTTCGATTCAAAGCGCGATGGTGAGCTTGCAATTCCTTCGGGGTACTTCGCAGGGCGTGAACGCGGCACGGAGAGTATTCCGAATCATCCGCCGCATGGTGACTGGATCTGGCGTGACGACAACGGCAATGGCCGGTTCGATGCGAACGAGTTCGATGTGAACAACGGTTTGCTGCCGAACCCTGGCGGTTGGGGATGGTGGGTCGACACGAAGGGCGACATTTGGCACACGAGTGACGCTCGCGGCATTAATCGCTTTCGATACGGTGGCGTGGACCGCGTGGGCAATCCGAAATACGCGTATGACGACGCGCAAAACTACCCGATGCCTGCGCCGTTCAACGTGGTCAAGCGCGCGGTGTACGAGGCGGATACGGACACGATGTATGTCACGGGTTACACGGCGGACGAGCCGTTTGATCGTGGTTTCTGGAAGGAAGTTGGGCGGCGGTTGGTGCGCTACGACCATTGGTCGAAGGAACCGCAGCAGCGGTATTCGATTGAGTTGCCGTGGGACACGAAGAGCAAGCCGCTTGCGACCACGATTGGATTGACGGTCGAGGGCAAGTATTTGTTCACGGTGGAACCGGTTGGGATGGTGCATGTGTATGAGAAGGACACGGGGCGTGAGGTTGGGGTGATCAAGCCGGGGCCGGAGGTGGGTGGTGCGTCGGGGTGGGTGGATGTGCCGAATGGGATTAGCGCTAGCCGCCAGGCGAATGGTGAGTACCTCGTGTTTGTTGAAGAGGATGCGCGGGGGAAGGTGATGATGTACCGGTGGCGGCCATAGCCTGTTCGTTCGCACTTTAGGGTTTGTTTTGGGGGCGGGCGTGGTGGTCGGAGTCAATGCCGGGTTGGTGCTTTCGGTGTTGGTGGTCTGCGTGAGTTAGCTGATCTCTTTATCACTATTAGCCACTGTGCGTGGCGGCACTTCATTTCTTTTTCCAAC
>NZ_JALPRJ010000103.1 GCF_030464885.1 Caballeronia sp. SEWSISQ10-4 2
CGCACAGTGGCTAATAGTGATAAAGAAAACATCCAACATATAACGACCGCAGGCCCAAGCAGCAGCAACCCGGCACCACCTCCGACCACCAACCACTCCTTAGCACCGCGCCCAAACCCCAGCCCGAGTGCGAACGATCATTTAACGCCCAATACCTCCCGTATCTCCTCACCGTTCGCGCCGCTTCCGGCGAAGTCATCGAAGGCGCGATCCGCCACGCGAATAATATGCTCGCGGATATACACCGCCCCTTCCCGCGCACCATCCTCAGGATGCTTCAACGCGCATTCCCATTCAAGTACGGCCCAGCCCTGAAAGTCGTACTGCGCCATCTTCGAGAAGATCGCCCCGAAGTCGATCTGCCCGTCGCCAAGCGACCGGAACCGCCCCGCCCGATCCACCCAGCCTGAATAGCCACCGTACACACCCTGCCGACCGTTAGGGCGAAACTCTGCATCCTTCACGTGGAAGGCCTTGATGCGCTCATGATAGATATCGATGAACTGAAGGTAGTCCAGTTGCTGCAGCATGAAGTGACTGGGATCGAAGAGAATGTTTGCGCGCGGATGATTGTCCACCGCGGCAAGAAACCGATCGAACGTCACGCCGTCGTGCAAATCTTCACCCGGATGCAGCTCGTAGCAAACATCCACGCCAGCCTGATCGAAGGCGTCCAGCAAAGGACGCCAGCGCCGCGCCAGTTCATCAAACGCGGCTTCCACCAGACCCTGCGGCCGCTGCGGCCAGGGATACAAATAAGGCCACGCCAGCGCCCCCGAGAACGTGACATGCGCACTCAATCCCAAGCGCTTCGACGCCGCCGCCGCGAACCCGACCTGCTCAATCGCCCAAGCCGTGCGAGCCTTGGGATCGCCGCGAACATGCGCTGCAGCGAAGCCGTCGAAGAGCGTGTCGTAAGCGGGATGGACCGCGACGAGTTGCCCTTGCAAATGCGTCGATAACTCCGTGATGCACACGCCAGCGTCATCCACTACGCGACGCAGGTCATCACAATAGGCATCGCTCTTCGCGGCTTGCTCGAGATCGATCAGCCGCGGATCGCACGGCACCTGAATGCCTTCGTAACCCAGTCCCTTCGCCCAGCCCGCGAGATGCGCAAGGTTGTCGAAGGGCAATTCATTGCCGAGAAACTGCGCCAGGAAAATGGCCGGGCCTTTGATGGTTTTCATGAGCGTCGATCCGCAAACATATCAGTCTTCAAGTCGCTAAGAACTCAGAACGGCGAGTTCGGATAGTAGAACTGCTTGGCGTTGTCCTTCGTGATCAACACCGAAGGAATAATGGTCGTAGCCGGCAAATTCTCGCCCTTCAAACGCGCTTCGGCGGTGAGCTTGATGGCGTCGTAGATAAACTTGGGCGAGTACGAAACATCCGCCTGGACCAGCTTGTCGCCGTCCATGATCCGCTTGACCGCTTCCTTCGATCCTGCGCCGCCGAACACCTGCTTGATGTCCGTACGCTTCGCTTGATCGATGGCCTTCAGCACGCCGATCATCATGTCGTCGTCGGCAGCCCAGACTGCATCGATATGCTTGAAGCGCGTGAGGTAATCCTGCATCACCTTGAACGCATCGTCGCGATTCCAGTTGGCGTATTTCGCGTCGAGGATCTTCATGTCGGGATGCTGCTTGATCACCGATTCAAACGCGGCCCAGCGTTCGTTATCGAGCGTGGTCGGGATGCCGCGCAACGCGACAATATCGCCCTTGCCGTCCATCGTCTTCGCCAGATACTCCGCAGGCAGCTTGCCAAACGCGGTGTTGTCGCCCGCTACGTACGCATCTTGCGCGCTGGTATCGGTCAGTCCCCGATCCACCACCGTCACGTACACGCCCTTCTTCTTGACCTGCGCCACCGGCTGCGTCAGCGACGCCGATTCGAACGGGAAAATCACCAGCGCGTTGATCTTGTTCACCGTCACCAGGTCCTGCAACTGGTTGGCTTGTTCCGGCGCGCCACCCGCCGTCTTGATGATGATCTTCAGGTCGGGATGCGCCTTTTCGAGTTCCTTTTTAGCCTCGTTGGCCCACCATACAATGCCGCCGGTGAAGCCGTGCGTGGCGGTCGGAATCGCTACGCCGAGCGTGACTTTATCTGCGGCGATGGCCGAAACGGCGCTCGCCGCCAAAGTTAATGCGCCGAGTGCGCGAAGAATGTTTTTCATGCTGTGTCTCCATTGTTATGACGGGCGCCCGACGGGATTTTCAGGGCACGGTTCGAACACACTTCAACGACGTCCACGCTGCAAAAACGCTACGAAAATAATCACGGCGCCCTGCACTGCCGCATTGAGATACACGCTGATAATGCTGGTGAGATTCAGGATGTTCGCTATCACCGACAACAGAATCGCGCCAATCACCGTGCCGATCACACGCCCTTCACCACCCCTGAGCGCGGTCCCGCCGACGACCACCGCCGCGATCGCTTCAAGCTCCCACAGCAGGCCGGTAGTAGGCGTTGCAGATCCGAGGCGCGGCACGTACAGCACGGTCGCGACACCCACGCAAAGCCCAAGCAGCACATACGTGACGATCTTCACGTTATCCACGCGGATAGCCGCGTAACGCGCCACCTGTTCGTTCGAGCCGATGGCCTGCACATGCCGCCCGAACACCGTGCGATTCAGCACGACCACACCGCCCGCCGCGACGATGAGGAACACCCAGATAGGCACAGGTATGCCGAAGAGACTCGCGTAGTAAACCGGGCCATAGAGATCGGACAAATTGTTGTCGAGTGTGAGCGCGCCGCCGTCTGCGAGCCAGGTCAGCACTGCACGAAAAATTCCGAGCGTCCCCAGTGTCACGATGAACGGTTCTATGCGTCCCTTGGTCACGAGCAGGCCATGAGCCAACCCGAAAAGACCCCCTAAAACAAGGGCTAAAACGATGCCGATTGCAATGATGGCGAGTGGCGCGAAGGTGAATCCGCCCATGCCGTGTGCGAGCGCGTTCATGATCCAGATCATGCTGCCCGCGATCAGCGCGGCCATCGACCCAACCGACAAATCGATGCCGCCCGAGATGATCACGAAGGTCATCCCCACCGAGATGATGCCGATGAAGGAGGTTCGCGTGAGGACGTTCATCGCGTTGTCGAAGGTGGCGAAATCCGGGTTCAGCAGCGTGCCGCCAATGCACAGCGCGACCAGCCCGAGCAGCGGCCCGACGCCGTGCAGCCGCCGCGCGAAACCGCCTAAGCGGCTCGATCCTTCAACGCCTTCAGTGTGTGCCGGTCGCATGCGCGATCAACCTCTCTTCAGTCAGGTGGTCTTCGCCGAGCGTGGCGACTAGCTGGCCTGCGCGCATCACCGCCACGCGATGGCACAGCCCGATCAGCTCAATCAGTTCCGATGAAATTACGATCACCGCACGGCCTTCGGCGGCAAGCGCGTGGATCAGGAAATAGATGTCACGTTTCGCGCCGACATCGACACCGCGAGTGGGTTCATCCAGCACAACCACACGCGGATCGGGATGCAGGAATTTAGCGAGCGCGAGCTTTTGCTGGTTGCCGCCCGACAACATGCGCGCGCGGCTCGCCAGATTGCCGGTGCGGATACCGAAGTCGCCGACCGCCTTTTTCAGCGCATCGCGTTCCGCTTGAGCGTCGAGCAGCGGATGCGCGTAGCGCTCCAGCGTCATCATCGTGAGGTTGTCTTTCAAGGCCATGTCGACATGCAAGCCGCGCCCCTTCCGGTCCTCGCTCAAGTACGTGATGCCGTGTTTCATCGCGTCACGGGGATTGCGCGGGTTGATGTGCTCGCCGTTGAGCGTAATGCGTCCCGCAGTGCGTGGCCGCAGGCCGATCAAGCCTTCGAAGAGTTCCGTGCGTCCCGCGCCCACGAGCCCCGCGAAACCGAACACTTCGCCTGCCCGTACCGAGAAGCTCACGTTCTCCGCCCAGCCCGGCACGTAGGCGTTATCGACCTTGAACACGATGTGAGCGTCGGCGGCAAGCGCGGGTTTGTCGGGAAACATGTCGGACACCTCGCGCCCGACCATCAGATTCGCCATCTGCCGGCGCGTGGTCTCCGCAGTCGGCCCGCGTGCGACGAAGCGGCCGTCGCGCATCACAATGATTTCGTCGGTTACGCGCTCGACTTCATCGAGCTTGTGCGAGATATAAACGATGGTCACGCCGTCTTCTTTCAACCGCGCCATCAAGGCGAACAGACGTTGTGTTTCAGCGGGCGTGAGCGTGGCTGTCGGCTCGTCCATGATCAGCAGGCGTGCATCGCGCAGCATGGCCTTGGCGATTTCAACGAGCTGCTTTTCCGCGACGATCAGGTCGCGCACTCTTGTATCCGGGTGCTTGTGCAGGCCGACATCGGCGAGACGCGCGGTTGCCGCTTCGCGCATGGCGGGTTCATCGAGGAACAGACCGCGCCGTTTTTCATGACCGAGAAACATGTTCTGCACGATGCTCAAATGATCCGCGAGGTTCAGTTCCTGATGGATCAGCACAATGCCTGTGGCTTCGGCATCGCGAGAACTGTCGAAGGTCTTGAGCACACCGTCGATGGACACCGTGCCCGCCGTCGGGCGTTCATAGCCGGCCAGGATCTTCATCAGCGTCGACTTGCCGGCGCCGTTCTCGCCAAGCAGACCGTAGATGCGCCCGGGGGCGAGATTGAAGCTCACGCCATGCAGCACGCGAACGGGTCCGAACTGTTTTTCGATGTTATCGAAGCTGACGGCCAGGCTCATGATCACGCGCTCCTTCGTATCATCAGCTTGTGCGGCAGGAGCACGCCGGGCACATGCGCGTTCGGTTCGCGCAGGCGTTTGAGCAGCAGGCGCGCGGCCGTTTCGCCGAGTTCGCGCATGGGTTGGGAGACCGTGGTGAGCGGTGGATCGATTTGCGCGGCGACGGCGATATCGTCGAAACCCATCACCGCCATGTCGTCCGGCACGCGCAGGCCCGCGCCGCGCAGTCCGTTGATCACGCCGATGGCGAGTGTGTCAGATACGGCGAATACTGCCGTTGGCCGGTTCCGGCGCAGACGGGTCAGCTTGCGTGCGGCGCTTTCGCCGGCGGCGTAATCGAGGGTATTGAGATCAATATGCCAGGCGGGATCGGCGTCGATACCGGCTGCGCTCAGCGCATCGCGATACCCTTCCGCCCGCTGGCGGCTATATAAATATCCGTGCCCCGAATTGATCAACGCGATTTTCCGGTGGCCCCGGCTGAGCAAGTGGCGGACGGCGTCACCGGCGGCTTGATAGTTATCGATGCCCACGTACGGCACGCCCGCCTCGGGATCGAATTCGCAACACGCCACCCATGGCAGCGTGGCCGCTTCTTCGGCGAGTGCTTGTTGGACGGCAGCGGGATCGAGGCAGATTGCGCCATCGGCGCGGCGGCCGCGGAGTAAATCGAAGTAGCTGCGTTCGCGGCCGGGGTCGGCGCCGGTATCGCATAGCAGCATGAAATAGCCGTTCTGGCGGGCGACGCTGTCGATGCCGCGCACGATGGCCGCGTAGAACGGATTGCCGAAGTCGGGAACCATGGTGAGCAGCATGCGGCTTTCCGCAGTGCGCAAATTGCGTGCGAGTTCGTTGACACGATAACCGCTGGCCGCGACTGCCGCGAGAACCTTGTCGCGGGTGGGTTCACGGACGTTGGTGTGACCGTTGAGGACGCGGGATACCGTTGCGACGGAGACGCCCGCTTTCAACGCGACGTCGGAGATCGAGATTTCATCGGCGGTGCGAAACGAATCTGTCATTTGTTTCAACTCGCTGCCCGCGAATGTAATGGATTACATTATTGAAGTGAGTGCGGAGGTTTGCGATAGGGACAAACGCGGAGGGGATTTCGTACGCACTCGGGGTGGGGGTTGGGCGGGGACCGGTGCTAGGGCGGTGGTCGAGGTCGATGCCGGGTTGCTAGGTTCCGGGGTTAGCGGTCGGGGGTGATGCCGGGTTGGTGCTTTCGGCGTTAGTGGTCTGCGGGAGTTAGGGGGTGTATTTTCTATCACTAAAGTGGCCACGCACGGTGGCTAATAGTGATAAATAGAATAACTAACTTAAACCGACCGCAAGCCTGAGCAGCAACAACCCGGCATTGCCCCAGCCCAACGAGCGCCGACAGCCCCCAAAAAACCAACCCCGAGTGCGAACGAAGAAAAGAGCGCATACTAATCGCCCTTCCCCCAGCGCGGCCCAACACCGCGCCCCCTTGATGCCCGGTTACCTGACCAAGCAACAAAACATCGCCGTCGCGGGCGTCGACGACCTGATCATCCGCTCGCTGCTAGACCTTCAGCAATTCTCCGATCCCACCGGCGACGCCGAACGTATCGGCATCTCTTCCGCCATGTGGCCGCTGTTCGGCATGCTGTGGCCTTCCGGCGCGCACCTCGCCGCGCGCCTCGCCTTACGGCCAGTCCTGGTCGGCGAACGAATTCTCGAAATCGGCTGCGGACTGGCGCTGGCAAGTCTCGTCGGCCACCGGCGCGGCGCCGATGTAACTGCCAGCGATTGTCATCCATTGACCGCGGACTTCCTGAAAGAAAACCTGCGCCTGAACCATCTGCCAGCCATGAAATACCGGCACGGCAACTGGTCCATCCCCGAGCTCGAAGACACCCTGAAAGACGAAGCAGGACGCCGCATCGTCGATGGACGCTATGACCTGATCATGGGCAGCGATCTGCTCTATGAACGCGATGCCAACGCCACGCTTGCTGCATTTATTGAACTGCATGCATCGTCTACAGCCGAGGTCTGGATCGTGGACCCCGACCGCGGTAATCGCGCCGCGTTCAACCGCCAAATGGGCGAACGCGGTTTTCAAATGCGCGAGGAACGGCTGGATCGCATCGCCTTCGACGATACCGCCGCGTATAAAGGCCGCCTTCTGATCTGCCGTTTCAACGACGCATGAAGCCGCATGCGCACCGAATCACCCAAACGTGAACGCATACGCCTCGACACCCGGGTCCAGGAATTCAATGGTGAAGGTGCGGTCCTTTACATCACCCGTCTGGCGTACCAGTTGATATAAACGCTGCTCGGTCACCGTGCCGGTGCCGTCGGCCTTCACATCCGTACCGTGCGCGTCGCCAGGCGCAGCGCCATCTATACTGACGCGAAACCTCACCGGCTTGTTGTCCTTTCCAGGTCCCAGCACGAGATGCAGGTCACGTGCATGGAATCGATACACAATGGTCCCCGTCGATGCCGCGAGCGTCGCTTGCTCCGCGCCCACGTTCCATGCACCCGCCAGGCCCCAGTTGTTGAGCGCGAGTTGCGCCGGCGCGGCATACGCGTGAACCCGGTCGTGCGACTCGCCGCCCCGGCCAGCAAAGTTCTCCGCGCGCTCGTAGCCCACATAGGTTTCCGGTGACAGCATGTCGGTGTTATCGGCGGCCATTTGCACGCCCTTTGCCGCAGTGTCGCTGACCATCGCCGCGGCGCTCGCGTGACCGGCTTCTGCCAGCAACTGCTGGATTACCTGTTCCGAATGCGCATAGTCGCCTTCGCCGAAGTGGTGGAAGCGAATCTGCCCCTTGGCATCGACGAAATAATGCGCCGGCCAGTACTGGTTGCCGAACGCACGCCAGATCGCGTAGTTGTTATCGATCGCAACCGGATAGTCGATGCCGAGATCGTGCGTCGCCCGCCTGACGTTGTCCACGTTGCGCTCGAATGCAAACTCCGGCGCATGCACGCCGATCACCACCACCCCCTGATCGCGATACTTCTGCGCCCACGCTTTCACATAAGGCAGCGAGCGCAGACAGTTGATGCACGAGTAAGTCCAGAAGTCGACGAGCACCACCTTGCCGCGCAGATCCTGCGCTGTCAGCGGCGATGAATTGAGCCACTGAATGGCGCCGGACAGCGGCGGCAATTCGCCTTCCACGGGCAGCGGCGCCTCGACGCTCGCGGCTGCACGCATCATCGCGGGTGCGGCGGCGTCGGTTGCCGTGGTGGTCTGGGCGGGCGTGGCCGCGTCATTGTTCACCGGCTTAGCAGGCACAGAACCGCCCGAAAACCGGTCCACCAGTTTCTGCTCGATGCCACCCGTTGCAACCGTCGATACACGCGCCAGCACGCCGGTGTCCAGCCCCAATGAGATCGCGACAACACCCAGCAACATCGCAGCGCCGATACCCCGGCGAATCCACTCGCCTGCTCCAAGCGAGCGTTTCATCGCGGCAAACACCCGGCCGCCGATCAGCAAGGCCACCGCCAGCGATGTCGCTGCACCCGCCGCATAAGCGACCAGCAGCAGCGTCGTGCCAACGTTTGCGCCGCGCAGTGCTGCACCCGTCAGTACGAGGCCGAGAATCGGGCCGGCGCATGGCGCCCAGAGCAACCCGGTGGCAATGCCCAGCAGAAACGATGAGCTCGCGCGCACTTGTTGTCCATCGGCCTGGGCAAATTCGGAAAGCCGGTTACCTGCGCTGACCAGCGGACGCATCAGACGTTCGGCGAAACTCGGCAACAGCAAGGTCAGGCCGAAGATCCCCAGCAAGGCGACCGCAAGCCAGCGACCATACTGGTTCGCTTGCGTCACCCAGCCGCCACCTACCGCGGCGAGCGTCGCAACTACCGCGAAGGTGATGGCCATGCCGGCAAGCAGAGGCAGGCCGCTACGCACGAACGGTTGATCCGCACGCGAGAACACGAAGGGAAGCACAGGCAGGATGCAGGGGCTCAGGATGGTGAGCGCGCCGCCAAGATAAGCCAGGACAATGAGTAACATGAGCGTGAGATTTCTTAAGGGTTTTAGCTGCGCGTATTCAGACCGCGGCAGGTTCGAAAGTCATCGCTAAGCCGTTCATGCAATAACGCAGCCCGGTAGGTTTGGGACCGTCATCGAAGACATGACCGAGGTGGCCGCCACATCGCCGGCAATGCACCTCCGTGCGCGACACGCCGAAAGACATGTCCTCGTGCGTGCCGATCGCGTGGTCGAGCGGCGCCCAGAAGCTGGGCCAGCCGGTATGGCTGTCGAACTTCGTGCGCGACGAAAAGAGGTCGAGCTGGCAGCCGGCGCATGCGAACGTGCCACTGCGATGTTCACCGTTCAAAGGACTGCTGTAGGGGCGTTCGGTGCCTTCGTGCCGCAACACGTTGTACTGCGCAGGAGTCAGCATGCGGCGCCACTCGTCGTCGGGACGAACGACTTCGAACGATTCATCGGCCTTGCCGCCTTGCGCGGTCGCGCCTGACACGCGCCGTTGATTGAACGTGGCAAACGTTGCTGCGGCCAGGACGCTTCCTGCTAATAGAAACCGGCGCCGGGTGTGCATGATGTGCTCCTGAACAAAACTAGCTCTTTTAGGAATGCCGTACTTTGTGCGGGCGGCTTCCGGGTCGCTGCAGGGAATCGCGGTTTTGCATCATCTGCATCCGAATAGGCAAACACTTCGATCACAGCTTTAATCCGTCGGAGCGTGAAAATCGTGAGGAATATCGAAGTTGTATGGCCCATTTCAACCGGGTCTTGAATGCGGCGAGGTGTTAGCACCGCCAACATTCACTGCGCGTCTGTTAGCTAGTTCGCCTCGGGGCCGCAGCGGGTTACACGCGGTCGATCAAATTCCCTGATCGGTATTCGGATGCGTGCCCATGAGCGCCCGCATCGTATTGCTTTCATCGCTATATTTAATGAAATATAGCGTAACGCGGTTGTTATCGACTTGACATGCTTAGGGCACGAATGTGGATTTCAGCGGACGCCATCAAACCCGATGGATCTGATGGCGCGCTTTGACGGCAAAGAAAGAGGTGATGCCCTGAACAGGGCACCAGGAAACGGCTTCACGTCACTTTGAGCACTGACGCCCCTCCGTCACCGCACCATATATCCACGATCAGTCATGCATTCGCTATAGGAGCGCCAATACTGGACCATTGGCGGCTCGGGCGGGGGCAACGCGGGCATCGGGGCATCGGCGGAAGTCGAACTCGCGTGCGCGGCAGCGCGAGCATCCGCAGCCACGCCGGGCTTGGGAGTCCCGGACGCTTCGACCATCGATGCCGCAACCGGTGCAGACGCCGGCGCCATCGCCGATGGCAACGGCGCCGCCACGGCGACCTGATGCACCGCAGCAGGCTTCGTCGTCTTCGGCTTTTCAGGCGCCTGGGACTGGCGCGCCATATTCACGCCGGTGTGTTGATTGGCGTAGCTGTAACACATGGCGGTATCGACACTGGTTTGCCACGGGCTTTGGCTGCGCATCGGAAAGGCGAGCGGCTGCTGCGCCAGCGCGCTCGCGTTCAAGAACAGGACGGCAATGCCGGCGGATAGGGGGATTCTTCTCATAGCTCGTGCACTCCGGAAACGGGAATGGCGACGCCCGGATCGGAAGCCAATTCCGAAGCGCCGCCAAACGAGCTTTCACCTTACTGTCCGCGTCTCGCACCCATGCGAAAGACTATCGCTCTAATCCGCCAACTTCTCGCATTATTCGCCTGCTTAGCGCGCTAGACCGCGTTTTTTCGAAGGTATTGATCGACCTGCGATTCGCGAATCAGCGTGACGCAGCGCACCAAAGAATTATCCGCTTCGCGCCAGCGCCGGGATGTTCGTACTTCCGGGGCACCGTCATGTTCAACCCGCCTGCAACGAGCCTGACTCAAAGGCTTTCCAGCGCCAGCGCAATACCCTGCCCGCCGCCGATACACAGCGTAACCATCGCTCTTTTCAAGCCGTCGCGTTTCATCGCGTGGGCGAGGCGCGTGACCAGCACCGCACCGGTTGCGCCGATAGCGTGACCGTGGGCAATCGCGCCGCCCTCGGGATTCACCACGTCATCGGGCAAGCCCAGTTTGCGCGCGACCGCGATCGGCACCGCAGCGAATGCTTCGTTGATCTCGATGCGCTCGAGATCGCCTAATTTCCAGCCCGCGCGATCCAGCGCTTGCTGCACGGCAGGCACCGGTCCGAGACCGAACATACCCGGCTCGACCGCCGCGATGCCGTAAGCCACCAGCCGCACCGAAGGCGCGATCCCCTTGCGCTCGGCGAACGCGCGGTCGGCTACCAGCATCGCCGCTGCGCCGCTGTTCAAACCCGGCGCGTTGCCCGCCGTGATCGTGCCGTCCGGGCGAAACGCGGGACGCAGCTTTGCCAGCGTCGCGAGCGTGGTGTCGGGGCGCGGTTGTTCATCGGTATCGAAGACGATGGTTTGTTTGCCCGCCTTCACTTCCAGACCGACAATCTCCGCCTTGAACAAACCCTTCGCTTCGGCTGCGGCAAAACGTTGCTGCGAACGCTCGGCGAATCGATCCTGCGCCTCGCGCGTGATGTCCATCTGCGTCACGAGATCTTCCGTATGCCAGCCGGAATGTTTGCCGGAGAAGGCATCGTCCAGACCGTCGCGCAACATGCTGTCGTGGATTTCCGCATTGCCCATCCGATACCCGAAGCGGCCGTTATCCAGCAGATACGGCGCGCGGTCCATGTTTTCCATGCCGCCGGCCACCGCGAGTTGCGTGAAGCCAGCGGCTATCTCATTGGCCGCCGAGACGATCGCCTGCGCGCCCGATCCGCACACGCGGTTCACGGTCAGCGCGGGCACCGAGACTGGCAAACCACCGTTCACGGCCGCCTGGCGCGCGGGATTCATTCGATTGCCGCCCTGGATCACGTTGCCGAATGTGACCGAATCCACGCTTTGCCCCGCTACGCCGGCACGCTGCAGCGTTTCACGGATAACCGCGGCTCCAAGGTCCGTCGCGGGCGTGCCTTTCAGCGTCCCGTTGAAAGCGCCGATCGCGGTTCTGACCGGCTCACACAGCACGATTTCACGTTGTTGGCTCATGATTCGTCCTTTCAGCGTTAATGAACGGGCGTGAGATAAGCAGGCGCTGCCAACGATGACGACAGCGACGCCTCCACATTGCGCCCGATTTTATCGATGAGAATCTCTTTCGTGCATATGCACTTTATGAGGCAAAAAAACGCCCGGCATAGCGCCAGGCGCTTGTTTTATTCCATCGATGTCAATTCGAACAGCGACTTCCTCAGTTCCCCGGCGCGTTCCCGGCCGAACTTTTCCTCGAATTCCTTTTGTGCCTCGCGCCATTGCACCGAGGCTTCGCCGAGCGTTTTCTTGCCGGCGTCCGACAGGCGCAGCGCGACTGCACGCGTGCTGGCGTCTTGCTGCTCGGCGATGACAAGCCCGTCGCGCTGCAACGGTTTCAGTGCGCGGACGAGCGTGGTGCGCTCCATGACCATGGCGTCAGCGAGTTCGGCCATGGTCATGCCCGGACGCCTGTGGATTGCCGCGAGCAGCGTGAACTGCGCCGCCGTCACACCCGCCTGGCTGACGTGGCGCTCATACAGCTGCGACACAAAACGCGCCGCCTGACGAATGGCGAAACAGTTGCAATCGAGATAGGAGAGATTCGGGGTAGTCATGAATTTGATAATATTTGTGCATATGCACTTTGTCAAGTTCGAGAATTTGGGCTTCGGCGACAACCGGCCCTATTTCTATCTACGCTTTGGGATAAGCCACGACATCGCCTTCGACAGACAGCGAGATGCGCTCGCCGACACGCGGATGCGAATGTCCCGCCACGCGAATCTGCACGCCGCGCGCGCCGGTAACGGAGCGCAGCATGACACTGGCATCGTGACCATAAAACACGACTTTCTCCACCACCGCCTCAACGCCGTCGCCTTCCCCACGATGATCGGAAACAATCCGGATCTGCTCCGGCCGGATCATCACGTAGACATCGACATCGTTTGCGGTCATTGCACGCGCGATCGGCAAGGTGCCGAACTCGCATATCACCTGCTTCGAATTCGCGCGATCGATCGATCCATCCACGATCACCGCATCGCCGACAAAACTCGCCAGCTCGCGCGACACCGGCCGCCGATACACCGCTTCCGGCGAATCCGTCTGCACCAGCCGGCCGCGCCACAACACCGCGACTTCGTGCCCGAGCGACAACGCCTCGGCCTGATCGTGCGTGACGAGCACCGCGGTTGCGCCGGTAGCAGCAAGCGCGTTCGCCACGGCTTCGCGGGTTTCGATCCGCAACGCGGCATCGAGGGAAGAAAATGGTTCGTCGAGCATCACGAGCGATGGCGACGGCGCAAGTGCGCGCGCCAGCGCGACGCGTTGCTGCTGTCCGCCGGATAACGCTTGCGGCGGACGGTCGCCGTACGCGGCAGGCAGGCCGACGAGCGCGAGCAATTCGTCCACCCGATACCGCGCCCGTCGCTGCTGCCGCGGCAAGCCGAAGACAATGTTATCGGCGACGGAAAGGTGGGGGAACAGCGCGCCTTCCTGCGGCACATAGCCGATCCGGCGCGCTTCGGACGGCACATGAACGCCCGGCCCGGCCACGCGCACGCCGTCGATCTCCACGGTGCCGCCGTCTGCTCGTTCGAAGCCGCACAGCACCCGCAACAGCGTGGTTTTGCCACTGCCTGAAGGTCCAAGCAAAGCCAGCAACGTGCCCCGTTCCACCGATAAATCGATGCCATGAAGCACGGGTTGACCATCGAAGGATTTGGTCAGGCTGGTAACGCGAAGTTCGCTCATATCGATTTACTTGTCAGGCGGCGAACCGGCCTGTAATCCTGCTTTTAAATCCGCCGCGCGTCCGTCTACCGCCGATCGCCCGAGCAACGTGAACAGCCCGATCGATGCCGCCAGCGAGATGCCCACGAGCAACGCGGCATACGGCGCGGCAGCGGCAAATGCGAGCGTGGAGGTATCGATCCAGACTTGAGTGGCGAGCGTACGCGTGCCGCTCGGCGAAAGCAGCAGCGTGGAATTGAGTTCGGTGACGACCGAGATGAAGACCATCGTAGCGCCCGCGCCGAGGCCTGGACCCGCCAGCGGCAAGAGTACACGCCGCACGGTTTCCCGCCAGCTCAGGCCGAGTGATCGCGCGGTTTCTTCCAGACGCGGCTGCGCTTGCGTGAATGCCGCGCGCACGCTGACGAGCGCGAGCGGCAAAAAGAGAATGGCGTAGGCGACCACCAGCAGCGCGGCGCTTTGATACAACGGCCTCAACGCATGCACAGCCAACGACACGATCGCCAGCGCAACCACAAGGCTCGGCAAGCCTTGCGCGAGGAATACGATGCGTTCGAATGTTGTCGCAATCCGGCTTGGGAAACGCACCAGCAAGAACGCCAGCGGCACGCATGCAAGCGTAGTGACAACCGCAGCGGCGCAGCCATAACCGATCGATGAGAACGTTGATTCGAGCAGAAGTTCTGGCGACACTTCCGCCGGCGTGATGGCGGCAGCACCGCTTTGCGTCAGCCAGAAACCGATCATGCCGATAGGCACGCCCAGCGTCACGATCGCCAACACGACAAAGGCGGCGACAACCGCCCATCGCCACGTACCGAGTTCATAACGCAACGCCGCGCGCCTTACGCCACGATCGAGGCGTTCATACCGCGCCCTGCCGCGCACGCGCATTTCCAGCGCGAGGCAGAAGAGGCACATCGCGATAAGAATGCACGCGAATACCGATGCGCCGCTGCTGTCGAAGCTGGTTCTGTATTCAGCGTAGATCTGCGTGGTGAAGGTGCGAAAACGCAGCAGCGTGAACGCGCCGAATTCCGAGAGCACACCCAGCGCCACCAGCAGCATTCCGCCGAACAGCGCGGGCCGTAATTGCGGCAACACCACGCGCACGAACACGCCAAGACGTCCGCAACCCAGCGAGCGAGCGCTTTCTTCGAGCGCCGGGTCCATGCCGCGCAAGGCAGCGGCGACCGGCAAATAGACGAGCGGAAAATAGGCGGTGGAAATGACCAGCAACGCGCCCGCGAAGTCCTGCAAATCCAGGCTCAGCGATACCCACGCGTAACTGGTGATGAACGCGGGCATGGCGAGCGGCGCGACGGTGAGGGCAGCCCAAAGACGCCGCCCAGGCAAGCGCGTTCGTTCGATAAACCACGCCGCCGCCGTACCGACCAAGCCCGCCACGAGTGTCGCGCTCACGGTGATGGACAGCGTATTGATGAGCAGTTCGCCCACCAGCGGCCTGAAAATCAGTTCGATGGCGTCATCCCAGCCGAACGTCACCGCGCGATACACCGTGAAGGCGAGCGGCATCAGCACCAGCAGCGCGCACAATCCCGCCGCCACGAGCAAACCCCGCGGCGCGGGTTTGCGGCTGCGGGGTTCAGGCAGCGCGGACACGCCAACCGCCTTCGCTACATCGCTCATACGTTCATACGCTTATTCAACCGCTTAGAGTAATCCTGCCTGACGCATCAGCTTCGCGGCTTTGCTGTCGTCGCCGAGTTGTTCGATGGTAAGCGACGGCGGGCTCAACTGATCGAAAGGCTTGAGCATCGGGTCAGGTGCGACACCTGCATGCAGCGGATATTCGTACGCAATCTTGCCCTTCGCGATCAACTCCTGCGCACGTTCGCTGACAAGATACGCGAGGAATTGCTGCGCGGCCTGCTGGTTCTTGCTCGACTTCAATACCGCTGCGCCCGATATGTTCACGAGCGCGCCTACATCGCCGTTACCGAAGTGATACATCGCACTGCGGGTGGCGCTGTCGCCGAGTTGCGTGTGCAAGCGCGCCCAGTAGTAGTTGTTCACTACGCCCGTCGCCACACCGCCGCGATTCACCGCCGCGACCACGCCTTCGTCGTCATCGAAGATCTGCGCGTTTTTCTTCAGGCCCTTGAGCCATGCCAGCGCATCCGCTTCGCCCTTCATCGCGATCACGGCGCTCACCACCGGCAGGAAATCGCCATCGCTCGGTGCAATACCGACCTTGCCTTTCCATTCCGGCTTGGCCAGATCCATCAACGATGCCGGCAGTTGCGCCGCGTCGATCTTCTTCGTGTTGTAGACCAGCACGTTTTCACGCGCGAGCACGCCAACCCAGTCGCCCTGCGGGGAGTTGTAGCGGGAAGGAATGGTGGAAAGCGTGGACGCATCGGTTTTCGCAAGCAGGCCCTTCTCGTCCAGCAACATCAGTTCGGGCGAGTTCTCGGTGAAGTAAATATCGGCGGGAGAAGCCGATCCTTCCGCTACCAGTTGCGCGGCCATGGCCGGACCTTCGCCGTTGCGGATCTTCATCGAAACGCCGGTCTGCTTCTCGAAGTCCTTCGCCAACGCGGCCACGACCTGCTCGTGTTGTGCGTTGTACAAAGTCAGCGTCGCCGCTTCCGAGTTCAGCGGCAACGCCGCGGCGGCAGCCAGCACCGCGATGCCGCAAAGCGTGCGCAGCACGGGCAGGGAGCGTGTCGTCTTCATTGCAGTCATTCCTTTTGTTGTGATGCGCCGGCTCATCGCCGGCGTGTGCTTTATTGCTTCAGCGCGCTTCAGTTTGCCTGAGCCTTCTTCCGATCAGGCTTCGAACAGCCCCGCACCGATAAACGAACCCGGCCGCACGCCCGGCGGACACGCAAACACCGCGCTGCCCACATGCGTGGTGAACTGATTCATCATGTCGAACTTCGCGAGCCGGTCGTTGATCGGAATAAAACCCGTGCGCGGATCGCTTTGATGCGCGACGAAAATCAGCCCCGCGTCGTACTCGGTTTCCTGACGCCACGGCGGCCAACGTTCGATATAAAAATCGGTGCCGTCGTTGTACGAATACGAACGGCGCAAGATCTGCGCACCGTTGTTCGTCGCCTGGTTCGACAAGCGTACGTGCGAGTTTTCAGGGATCACCTGATTACCGTCTTTATCGGCGGCGTCCAGATCGAGCGCATCGAATTCGTTCTTCTTGCCGATCGGCGCACCGCTGTATTTCTCGCGGCCCATCACCTGTTCCTGGAAACCGCGCTCCATGGAGTCCCAGTGTTCCAGCGTGATGCGAATACGGCGCACAACAGTGTACGTGCCGCCATTCATCCACGGCGCGTCCGGCGCGTTGGCCCAGACGAACTGATTCATCAACGCGGGTTGCGCCGTCGAAGGATTGTTCGTGCCGTCCTTGAAACCCATCAGGTTGCGCGGCGTCTGGCCACGCGGGCCGGAGAGGAAACCCGCCTGACCCCAGCGCATTGTCACGATGCCGTAACCTATGCGCGCGAGTTGGCGAACCGCGTGGAACGCAACTTGTGCGTCGTTGGCACAGGCTTGGATCAGGATGTCGCCACCGGTTTTCTGCGGCAGCAACTGGTCGCCATTGAAGCGCGGCAAGTCGACCAGCGCGGCCGGCCGGCGCTTCTCCAATCCGTAGCGATCCTTACCTTCATGCGTGAACAGCCCCGGACCGAAACCGAACGTGATCGTCAGGCCCGCTGCACCCAGGCCGAGGATATCGCCGGAATCGGGTGCGGCTTTGTCGTCGGCAGGCAGAGGCTTGGCCGTGTCGCCACGCGACATACGCGCGGCCGCGTCTGTCCATGTCTTCAGAAGACCGATCACGTCGTCGCGTTTATCAGTCGTGAGATCGAGCGCCGCCACATACGTATGGCTCTGCTGGGGCGTCACGATGCCCGCCTGGTGCTCGCCGAAAAACGGTTCGACCGCGAGCATCGGGTCGACGGGTTGCTTCAATTGCTTGTGTTGGGTATTGGTCGCGGCGTGCGCGACCGAACCTGCGCCTAATGCCGCGCCCGCAGCGACGCCTGCTTTCAGAAAGCGCCGGCGCGGTGGATCTTGATCGTTTGCCATGATGTCGCCTGCTTTGCTTTGCTTATTTCGCTTATTTCGCCAGGACCAGCGTATTTACATCGTCCTGCACGTAATAGAAACCGTCGCCTTCCGGTGTCATTGCAATGCCGAACAGGTCGCCATTTCCCGGCGGCGATTGCGCCTTGTCGGTATCGATCCAGCGTGCATACAGTTGCTTGCCCGTCGCCGGATCGATTTCCACGACCTGACCGTTCAACGCGTTCGTCACCAGCAGGTGACCGTTGGGCGCCGTCACCATCGCGAGCGGACGATGCAGGAAACCGTCGGCGGTCAACTGGCGGCCAACACCCGCGCTGGTATCACGGGTCATGGGGTCGTCGATTTCCGTCACGCGATTACCGATGGCATCGGACGCGTACAGCAGCTTCTGATCCGGCGACAACGCCAGGCCAGTCGGACCAACCAGGAACACGCCCTTGTCGGCCTGCGCGCCGAAACCGCTGGCGATCACCGTTTCCTGCTTCACCACCGGCGGCTTGCCTTGCGGGATATCGAGGTCGAGGCGCAGGATCGTGGCCTGCTTGAACACCGGCGGATTGCCGTCCGCGCCGCCCACGCCAAAGCCCGCGTTGCTCAGAAACAGCGTGGCGTGATCGCCGTTATCCACCACGGCCATGTTGCCCCACGGGTCGTTGATGTTCGCACTCACGATGGTCGATGCAACCTTGCCTTGGCTGTCGAGCACGATCAGGCAGCCTGCGCCCTTGGTGTTGGTTGTTCCGTCATTACTCGGCGTGCTGCCGATAATCACCCAGCCCGACTTCAGCATGGTCATCGCGGTGGAGAGGCCGATGCCGCCCGGACATTCCTTCAGATCACGCGGCACGGTGGCGAACACTGACAACTCTTTGGTGTCGGGGTGATAGTTGACGATGGTGCTGCCCGTACCTTGCAGGTTCGCGGCGTTATTGAAGTTGCCAACCAGCACGTCGCCCTGCTTGACGGTTCCCGCCGACACCGGCGCGACCATGACGGCATACGGGTTCTGGTCGCCGTTGGACGGCACCGTGTTGATGAGCGTGGTGTTTTTATGCAGCGTCTCGAGGAAACCGATCGGCGCTGCGTGCGCAATGCTGCCTGCAAGACCGCTTGCGAGCACAGCGGCTGACGCGATGGTACAAATAAGGTGTTTCATGCAAATGCCCCGGGTGCGTGCGTTCAGGTTCATGGTCACGTGTCCCGTCGATCAGAAGGTAATGGTGGTGCGCACGCCGACCACAAAGGTATTGCGCAACGGCTGGGTGGCGTCGTTCGGATTCTGGCCGGCGCCTGCGTTGAAGGTGTATTGCAGGTCACCCTGCATGACCCACCACGGGGTGACCTGATACTGATAGGTCGCTTCGACCGCGGTTTCGCTGGTGCGTATGCCATACGGGCCGCCGCTCAGCGCTGCGTTCGCGACATCGAGGTCGTGCGCATGGCTACCGACCTTGATATACGCGATGCCAATGCCGACGCTGTCGTTGTCGCGGCCGGCGAACGGCGCTTTCATCACGATGCCCGCGTTGGCGCTCACGCTCACCAGATTGCGGTCACCGGGCGCGCCCATCACGCGTGCAAACACGCCGATGCTGCGCGGCTCGTCGGGGTCGGGACGCCAGATCATCTGGTCGGCGACCGCGTAGAAGCTGTAGTTGCCGTGGTGCGATTGGGGCGTGCCGGTGCTCAGCGGATTGGCGAGCGACAGCCCGGTATTGTCGGTGCTCAGGTCATCGAAACGTTCGTTGTTGTACCAGACGCCGATCTTGTACGTGCCCGGCAAGCCGCTCTGCGGCACGCCGACCATCTGCCCGTCGGACGGCTGGTTGATGGCGTACTGCAACTCGCCGATATACAACGCGCCGTTATGCAGGTTGAAGTTCGTGCCGCTGATATTGTTGGGATTGTTGCCGAGCGGATTGCCGTCGAACACGCCGGCCAGCGCCGTCAATGACGGCGTGATCTGCCCGCGCACGCGCACGCCGAGTGCGGACAGCGGATACGCCGGACCGCCTGACGGCATGTCGTACGACGGCAGGCCGGGCCAGCCGAACATGGTGTTGACGAAGGTGGCCGCGTAGGAGCTGACCATGAACTCCTGGTCGATACTCTGCTGACCGACTTTCACGTCCACGCGCTTGTTCAGGAAGGACTGCTGATACCAGAGTTCCCAGAGGCGCGTGGTGTCCTGCGCTTCAATCCCGCTCGCGGTGTTCAGTGTCCCGAGGTTGTACTGGCTCAGGTTACGGCCATGAATCTGCAGCGCGCTCGCGTTGAACGTACCGCCTTCCCAACCGAAGGCCTTTTGGGTATCGAGGCCGAGGGTGACCGTGGTCAACCCGTCGTAGGTGCCGCCGGTTTTCAGACCACCGCGCACATTGTCGAGATATTCGGATACTTCCGTCGCCTGCAGCGTCACACCGTATTTGCCGAGCCACGAGCGCACGCCGCCCATGTCGCCGAGCAGGGTCGAGCGGGTCCATACGCCGGTCCATTGACCTGCCGGTTGCGCCTGGATATTCAAGTCCGCTTCGGGGGTGTCGGATGGCGTTGCGTCTGGGTTGGCGGCACCCGCAGCGAATGCCGCCGATGACGCCAGCGCAAACCACGCCAGGCTGGTACCGAGCACCGCCCGGCGAAAAGGAGCAGCACGGCGCTTGATGGCAGCGCGCAAGGTCGCGCCAAGGCGTGAATCATGTCGCGATTCACCGCGCGGTTCGCGCAGGGCGAGCTGGACGGGTTGCATCGAAATCCTCTGTCTTGTTGCGACGGCTGCTGACACGCCGCGTTGATTGTTCTAAAGACGTTACGACGATGCGCGTGGTCACCGCGCAGCCACCCTGAAACGTCCTCCGGGCCACCATCCAGAAGCACCGGCGAAGCGAATCGTACCCACGCCATCTTTGAACGTCAATATAAATGAGAACGATTCTCATTATAATTACAAGCAGATGAAGTGACCCTTACGAAATCAATTTCTCATGTCTTTTGTCATGTCTATTTTGAAATTATTTTGTAATATTTTAGATAGATTCGGATTGCTAGGTAATTGTCTGTAAGCGCTGATTAACCCCGTCAAGTCTGTGCTGCAATCTTCAGGATCAAGCGCGGGGCACGCGCATGCACATCGGGGTAATCGCGGAGCATGTCAATAGAGACGGCAGTGCCAGCTAAGCGAGCTTGGGCAATCGGCTTAAACCCGCTATGCCGAAATCCGCATCGCCGATGCGACGAACTGCCAAGACGCAGCTAATTTGGCTTTCTAAATTGCATTTGCCCGCTGGTCACCAGCGAGTTCGTACAAACGGCCTCAACCAGTTTTTCGTCCACACGATAATGACGGCGCGCACGGGCAAATCCCGTCTTGCTCACAGCGTGCTCGCCGTGGTGCAGTCGTGTATCGGGAAACGGAGTTGAAAAACATGTAGCTAAAACCAAAACGCGAAAGCAAAAGCAAAAGCGAAACCCAACCGCCCTGCTCGCCGGACCTGTCCAACCGAAGGAGAATAAAAATGCATCTTCGAACAAGCCTCAAACCGCTTGCCTGGATTCTCGCGTGCGCTGCAACCGCCTTGAGCGCGTTGCCGCTGTCCGCCGTGGCCGACACGCTTGATATCAAGGTCGGCTTTGCCGCGCCGCTCACGGGCGCGAACGCTGGTTATGGGAAGGATTTGCAGAACGGCGTGCAACTCGCGCTGGATGAAGCGAACGCGAAGAAGATCCAGATCGGCGGCAAGACCGCCAACTTCGTGATTCAGGCTGAAGACGACCAGGCCGACCCGCGGATCGGTGTGCAGGCGGCGCAAAAACTCGTCGATGCGGGCGTGGCCGTTGTGGTCGGTCACTTCAACTCGGGCACGACGATTCCGGCGTCGCAGGTCTATCAGACCGCCGGCATTCCGATTATCGATCCCGCCGCGACCAACCCGACCATCACGCAGCGAGGTTTCGACAACGTCTTCACCGTCATTTCCAGCGACGCCCAGAACGCCGGCACCGCCGGGACCTACGCGGTGACTGTGACGAAGGCGAAGAAGATCTCGATCATCGACGACCGCACGGCCTTCGGCCAAGGCGAAGCCGACGAGTTCGAGAAAGCCGTGAAAGCGGCGGGCGGCTCGATCGTCGCGCGTCAATACAGCGACAACCAGACCGTCGATTTCAGCGCGCAGCTCACGGCGTTGAAGGGTGTGGGCACCGACCTGATCTTCTTCGGCGGCCTCGACCGGCAAGCGGCCGCGGTGGCGAAACGGATGAAGCAGCTTGGCATCAGTGCGCAGTTCGTGGGCGGCGGCGGCGTGATGGACGCGGACTTCCTGAAGCTTGCCGGCGATGCAGCCGAAGGCGCGATGGCGTGGGAATACGGCAGTCCGCTCGAGAAACTGCCGCAAGGCAAGGCGTTCTCCGAGAAATTCCAGAAGCGTTTCGGCGTGGCGATTCTCTCGTATGCGCCGTTCGGTTATGACGCTGCGTGGGCGGCGATCAACGCCATGCAGAAGGCCAATTCCGTCGATCCGAAGGTGTATCGTCCGATGCTGAAGGCTATTTCGTTCCCGGGCATTACGGGTACGATTGCCTTCGACAGTACCGGCGCGTTGAAGAATGCTTCGTCGACCATGTATCAGGTCAAGAGCGGCGCATGGGTGCCGGTCGTGACCAAAAGCGGAACGTAATTTTTGACCGGCGCGCGGCGCGTGTTTGCGCTGCGCGCATTCTGGAGACAACACGTTGAAGTCGCAGCACGTAGTGGTAGTGGGGGGCGGCGTGATCGGCAGTGCGATCGCGTATTTCTTGCGGGCGGCGGATCAGGGCGTCGGCGTGACCGTGATCGAGCGCGATCCGAGTTACGCGCGGGCTTCGTCGGCTTTATCGGCGGCGTCGATCCGGCAACAATTTTCCACGCCGCTGTCCGTGCAGATGTCGCTGTATGGGATCGAGTTCTTGCGGTCCATCGGCGAGCGGCTGGCGGTGGATGGAGTTGCGCCTTCCATCGATTTGCATGAAGGCGGTTATCTGTTTCTCGCGACGCCCCGGGGCTTGAGCACGTTGCGCGAGAATCATGCGTTGCAGACGAGTCTTGGCGCAGATATTCGTTTCCTCGATAAACCCTCGCTGAAAGCCACTTTCCCGTGGCTTCATACCGATGACCTCGCGGCCGGCGCGTACGGCGCGAGCGGTGAAGGCTGGTTCGACGGTTATGGTCTCGTGCAGGCATTTCGCAAGAAAGCGCAATCGCTGGGTGCGCGTTATGTGGCGGCGGATGTGACCGGGATCGTGCGGGAAGGCGACCGTGTCCAGGCGGTGTTGACGCACGATGGCCAGCGCTTCGATTGCGACATGATGGTCAATGCGGCTGGTGCGTGGTCGCGCAAAATTGCGGAGATGCTGGGTATCGATTTGCCGGTTTATGCGCGGCGCCGGAGCATTTTCAATTTCAAATCGCCGGCGCGGCTGGCGCGATGTCCGTTGGTCATTGATCCTAGCGGCGTGTATTGGCGGCCCGAAGGTGAGACTTATATTTGCGGGGTATCGCCGGGGGCGGATCGCGATTTTGATGATCTGCCGTTATCGGAAGTGGATCACGAGCTTTTCGATGACGTTATCTGGCCGGCGCTCGCTGCTCGGGTGCCGGAGTTTGAAGCGTTGCGGGTGCAGACTTCGTGGTCGGGGTATTACGAATACAACGTGCTGGATCAGAACGCGATTATTGGGGGCCATCCGGCGGTGTCGAATTGTATTTTTGCTAATGGGTTTAGCGGGCATGGATTGCAGCAAGGTCCCGCGACCGGGCGTGGTGTGAGCGAGCTGATTTTGCACGGTAGGTATACGACGCTGGATTTGTCGGCGCTGAGCTTTGATCGCGTGTTGGCGAATGAGCCGATCGTGGAGAAGAATGTGGTTTGATTTTTCGTTCGCACTGGGAGGGGGCGCTGGCGCTCGTTGGTCGGGGGGGGGTGTAATTAGTTTTGTGTAAACGGTCATTTGGCAGGAGACTGCCAGCATC
>NZ_JALPRJ010000104.1 GCF_030464885.1 Caballeronia sp. SEWSISQ10-4 2
CCGTGCTATCAGGTGCCAAAAACTGAGGCCTGCACGCTAGGGACACTAACTCGCCGGTGGTGGGAAAGCGCTTTCTTTGCTTCGTTTCTTTGTAGCTTTGGAAAAATGACGTGCCGCCACGCACAGTGGCTAATAGTGATAAAGAAATCAGCTAACTCACGCAGACCACTAACGCCGAAAGCACCACCCCGGCACGTGCAATCCCTCGCTCGCTGCATCCAGCGCCTGCCGCGTAATACCCACAATCTCGTCGATATCCGCGCGCGTGGCGACCAGCGGCGGCGCGAATCCGATGATGTCGTTAATGCCTAGCGGACGCACGATCAGGCCACGTGCAAGCGCCGCCTGCGCGACCCGGTTGCTGACCTTGAGTGCGGGTGCAAACGGCGTGCGTCCGGCTTTATCGGCCATCAGTTCCAGCGCGGCCAGCATCCCTGCGCCTCGCACATTGCCGACCAGCGGGTGATCGTCGAACGCGGCGTGCAGGCTCTCAAGCAGATAGGCGCCGACATCGGCAGCGTTGCGTACCAATTGCTCGCGCTCGAGGATGTCGAGATTCTTCAGCGCGGCAGCCGCGCACACCGGATGGCCCGAGTAAGTCCAGCCGTGGCTCATTGCGCCCTGCTCCCGCGAACCACGCTCGATCACGTCCCATACCCGCTCGCCGACAATCACGCCGGACAGCGGCAGGTACCCGCTCGTGAGTCCCTTCGCGACCGAGATCAAATCCGGTTCGATGCCGTAATGCTCAGATCCGTTGCGCGAACCAAGCCGCCCAAAACCGCAGACGACTTCATCGGCGACAAACAGGATGTCGTGCCGTTTCAGCACCGCCTGGATGGCCGGCCAGTAACCGGCCGGCGGCGGCAAAATACCGCCCGAACCCATGACCGGTTCGCCGAAGAAAGCGGCGATTGTGTCTGCCCCTTCGCTGTCTATCAAACGCTCCAGTTGCTCGACGCAATCCGCTACGAACGCGGCTTCACTGTCACCCGGCCGGGAGTCGCGATAGAAGTCGGGACAGGCCGTGTGAAGCACTTGCGGCATGGGCAGATCAAACGCTGCGTGAAACTTCGCCTGTCCCGTGAGGCTGCCGGTTGCAATACCCGACCCGTGATAACTGCGATGCCTCGCAATGATCTTTTTCTTGGCCGGCCGCCCGAGCACATTGTTGTAGTACCAGACCAGCTTCACCTGTGTCTCGTTGGCGTCCGACCCGGACATGCCATAGAACACTTTCTTCATGCCCGGCCGCGACCAGTCCTCGATCAGCCGTTGCGACAGCTCGACAGCAGGGTCGTTCGAAAAGCCCGCATACGTGTGATAGAACGACAGCTTGCGGGTCTGGGCTGCAATCGCCTCGGCCATCTCCTCGCGTCCATAGCCGATGTTCACGCAGTAGAGCCCGGCGAATCCGTCGATGTAGGAACGTCCCGCGTGATCCTCGATGCGAATACCCGACGCGCGTCTCATCAGGCGCCCTTCCAGCTCGCCGGATGCATGCTCGGACGCGTGCGTTCCCGGGTGCATGAAGTGGCGCCGGTCGATTGCGAGAATTGCTTCGCTTAACGAAGCAGTTGCCGGATTCATGATTGTGTCGATGCGGTTCATGGCTTCGCTGCGTGTAAGGAGGTTTCAGGGACGTCCCATTCCGGATGCCAGGCCGGCTTGCTCACGCGTCCATCGGCGCGAGCGAGTGCACTGATGCGTGCCATCGACGCTGCATCGAGTTCGAAATCGAATATCGCGATGTTTTCGCCGATGCGCACCAGATTCGACGACTTCGGAATCGCCGCGACCCCGGGCTGCTGGATCAGCCAGCGCAGGATGATCTGCGCGGGTTTCTTGTCATGCTGACGAGCAATCTCCGCGATAACCGGGTCGGCCAGCAGCTTGCCGCTGCCAAGCGGCGAGTGCGAGATCAGCGCCATGCCGTGCCGCGAACAGGCAGCGAGCAGCTTGGTCTGGTCGAGATACGGATGGTATTCGCACTGGTTCGCGACCAGCGGCAATGACGACAGCGCCACTGCACGATCAAGCAGCGCCACGGGAAAATTCGATACACCGATAAACCGCGTCAGGCCGCGGCGTTGCGCGTCGCAGAGCGCGCCGATCGTCTCGTCCAGCGGCACGTCGGGATTGGGCCAGTGCACGAGCAGCAGGTCGACGTGATCGAGTCCCAGCCGGGCGACGCTCGCTTCTGCTGCGCGGCGGAAGTCGGGCGCGCGCAGTTCGGTATGCCAGACTTTGGTGGTGACAAATACTTCGTCACGAGGCACGCCGCACGCCGCGAGTGCCTGGCCGACCGCCTGCTCGTTCTCGTAGCGAGCGGCCGTGTCGATATGCCGATACCCGGCATCGAGCGCCGCACGCACGGCGCGGACGCCTTCATCGTGGGTAGATTGCCACGTGCCCAGACCCATCATGGGAATCCGGGCGCCGTTAGCAGCGACTACCTGCGTAGACGCAGGCAGGGGAACAGGAAATGTCATCGCAAAATGGGCTCGGGTGCTTCGAGATTTTTTGACACCGTGCCATAATACGGCACGGCGTTCCATATTTTCTATGCGCAAAGTAACACGCGCTTTTTTGCCATGCAAGCAAACGACAAGCGCGCGCGTCCCCGCAGCCGCAAGTCACAGGAGGAGTGAATGAAGAGTTTGTTGAAGAGCCTGGAGATCCTGGAAGCGGTATCGCAAAACCAGCCGGTCAGTGTCGGTGTGCTGGCGCGTTTGCTGGACATGCCGAAGTCGAGCGTGCAACGCGTGCTGCTGACCTTTCTCGAAGCCGGCTGGTTGCGCCAGACCGGCGGCGATGTGACGCGCTGGGAAGTGGGCGCGCGGATTCTCGGCGTGCGCCCGGCCGCGCTTCGAGGCGGCGCGCTGTATGCTGCTGCACGCGAACCGATGCGTGAACTTCGCGACCTGACTAACGAGACCATTCACCTGTCGATCCCGGACAGCACCAAGTCGATGGTGCTCATCGATCGCGCGGATTGCACGCAGACGGTCAGGACGTTCAGTCCGATCGGCGATCTCAGCCCGTTTCACGCGACGGCAACGGGCCTTGCGGTGCTCGCGTACATGAGCGAGACGCAGGTGGAGGAAATCCTGAGCCGCGACCTGACAAAATTCAGCGACACCACGCCGTGCGACCCCGTCGAGATAAGGCTTGAACTCGAACGCATCCGGCAGCGCGGATATTCAATCAACCTCTCGCAGTATCGACGCGCGGTGTGCGCGATCGGCGCTGCGATCATCGATTCAGACGGCGCTCCAGTCGGTAGCATTTGCATCTCCATGCCCGAGTCGCGCTACGAACCCGAACGTCTCGGTGAATGGGGCAAAGCCGTTGCAAAAGCAGCGGCGGCCATCAGCGTTTAGATCAGGTTGACTCTATGTGTGGATGACGTACGCGACCGGTCACGATATTTGCGCATACCCTGTCGTAAGCTTGTTGCATCGTCCCGACCTGTTGGATCACTGCCAAAGGATCACATCATGCGAATCGAAACGTCATTCCTGTTCGACCTCGACGGAACACTGGTCGACAGCGTGTACCAGCATGTGCTTGCATGGAAAGAAGCGCTCGATTCTGAAGGCATCGAGTTGTCGGTATGGCGCATCCATCGCAAGATCGGCATGAGCGGGGGGCTGTTCACGAACCAGTTGCTGCGCGAAACACACGGGGCGATCAGCGCGGAGCGCGTAGAGCGTTTGCGCCATGCCCATACAGAGGCTTACCAGCGCCTGCGCGCGCAGGTTTGTCCGTTGCCCGGCGCGCGTGAGTTGCTCGCCGCGCTCACTGACGCGGGCACCCGCTGGGCCATCGCGACCAGCGGCAGGATGGAAACGGCAGCAGTGAATCTAGAAGCGCTCGGGGTCGATCCGGCCAAGTCCGTGGTCGTCACTCGCGACGACGTGAAATATGCCAAACCCGATCCCGACCTTTTCATTGCGGCGGCGTCGCGTCTGGGCGTGCCGATAGAACATACCGTCGTGGTCGGCGACAGCATTTGGGACATGCTCGCCGCGCGTCGCTGCCGCTCGCTGGGCGTTGGTTTGCTATCGGGCGGATACGGCATGGATGAACTGGAACGCGCAGGCGCGTTGCGAGTGTATGAAGACCCGGCAGACTTGCTGTTACACCTGGATGAAGTCGCTGCAAGGCCTTGAGGGCGGGTGGGGCATGACGCCCTATTGCCCCTCTGAATCGTCGGTGGGCTTCGTCGCCGTGGCGCGGCATTTTACGCAGTATCCCTGCAGCACTAGCTGACGTCCCACGACTAAAAAGCCCACGCTCTCGCCGACCTCTTTCTGCCACGCGTCGAATGCCGGATCGTAGAATTCCTCGATCTTCCCGCAGCTCATGCAGATGGCGTGGTCATGATCCGGGCCGTTGTTCAACTCGTACACAATCTTGGTCGAGTGCAACGTCCCGCTCCGCAGTATCTTTGCATCAACAAACTGCTGGAGCACGCGATAGATGCTCCCGAAACTGATGTTGAGTTTCTCGTCGGCGACCTGCCGGCAAACATCCTCGGCGGTGAAATGCCTTTGCTGCTCATCGAGGAAAAACGACAGCACTTTCATTCGCGGCTCGGTCGCCCGCAACCCTACCCTGCGCAGTTCATCGGCAACATCGATAGGCATTTTAAATTTCCGTCTCACCGATAGCCGGACAAAAGACCCTATGGATCGATCGGTTTCGCTGATACAAATCGGCGTTTATTTGAATTGGCATTGAGTTGGGCTGTCCAGACCTGTCTAAGTTGAGTCGAACCATTGCGGTCAGTCGCAGCCGATAGAACACCGCATTTTCCGACGCTCGAACTGTAACGATCCGTTGCTTAAGGATTGCTTAAGCAACGGATCGTTGATCGGCAAGCCATGGACTCTCTGCGATAAGAATTTGCTGCGGCAAGCGAAGGAAATAGAATTTTTCCAGCGTCGGTCTTCGTGGAAAACCGTTTGGCCTGATTTGATCGATCTCGGGCGGCTCTTCCCGATCGTCGCGCTACCGTCGCGCAATGAAAATAGGCCCTGTGTCGGACCGCATCCCATCCGTTACTTGAAGACCCACCATTTCGCCGCGGAGAAATTCATGACCTCGTCCGCCGGCTACGGTATTCCGTCATTCTGCTTTCGCCACACGAGGCTCGAACTGATAGGACCACGCAGCATTCGTTGGTCGAGCGAGCACTAATGATCCGCGACGTATGCCGAAGTGTTGACCGCACCTCCGCGCAACTCGACGTGTAAGTGGACCAGCCACGCCCGGGGACAGTCGGGCGAAATCAACGCGCGAAATTCCGTATGCTCGTTCACTTCGACCAGACCGGTGCGATACGCCGCGTCAAACGCGCGCCGGGCGCGCCATCGGAGAAAACTCATCGTGAATAGCGCACCCGCAAAAATGCCGATCTGATAGGGCAACGCAGGTGTGCCGCCGTCGGGGAGGCCAAACAGGATCGCGCTAACAAGGAACGGACCGCTTGCTATACCGGTCGACGTCGAGAAAAGCACCACGTTCGCGCGTAACGCTATCGCTGTACTTGGTTTCATGGCATCCGTTCCCACAATCCGTTGAACACCAGGTCATGTTCAGCGCACTCGGCTTACTCGCTACTTACTCGTTCACCGTTTTTAAAGTCGCTCCTATGGCGCGACATCCGTGTAGACGGGAAGCTTTTCAGCATCGTCCGGCTTCGGGGAGGAAAGCGCCTTGCGTCGACGCAGATAAACGTCACGTGTGAATGAATACTCGTCGAGGGCGGCTTGCGAGAGCAGGTTGGACGCCCCCAGCAAATCGGCGCGCTCACTCACGAAATGCACACCGGTTACGGAAGCTTGTACGGCGAACGGCGCTGCCGAGAACGGGCTGAGCACGCTTGAGACGGCGACATTGCTGACGTCACGCACACTGCTCGGGCCAAACAGCGGCAGCACGAGGTAAGGACCGATCGGCACGCCATAGTGCGCGAGCGTGAGGCCAAAATCCTGGTGATGCTTCGGCAAGCCTGCCGGGGTTGCAAAGTCGATGAAACCGGCAATGCCAAACGTCGAGTTGAACGCGAAGCGCATCAGGTCTTCGGTGGCGTCGGTCGGTTTCAACTGCAGCGTGTCGTTGGCGAAATTGCCGATATCGCCCAGGTTGGAAAAGAAATTGCGAAAAGCAGTTCGGACAGGCGACGGCACGACCTTCTGATAAGCGGTCGCCGTGGGCTTGGCAACGTATTTGTCGAGCTTGCCGTTGAACGAGTAGATCGTACGGTTCATGGGTTCGAGCGGATCGCCGGCCGTACGTTGGGAGCCGGTCGCACATCCACAAAGCAGGATCGACGCAGCGATCGTCGCGAGCGCGCTGCCGCAGCGGTAGTTCATGCGGAACTCCTGGAAGACGGGTTGATGACGACCGGACGCGTTGACTCGGATGAGTGGCACTCGACCGTCGAAGTCATCATCGACCCCGGCGACTTACTGGTTACTTACCCGCGCGTCGAAAGACAGGACCGTCTCGCAGCTCGCGCAGCCGTTGTGAACTGTAAGTACGGGGTAAGTATTACGGCTGCACGCTGGCAAGCGTCAGCGAACGAGCGATGCTGATCGAGACCTTTGTCCGGATGAGTACGCTTGGCCCCTTTTCATCCGCCCGGTCGAATCGCTCTTACACCCATGCACGGTTTTAAATGAGCGACATGCGTAGCCAAAACAAAAACACTTCCCTGTGGGCACGACTCGCAGTTGATCTCCTTGGCAGGCTCAGCAAGCGGGGCGGCAACATTGCTTACTGATTCCCGTCGTGATTGCGCTGTGGCCTCGTTCAAACGACTGGTAAGTGCTCTGCCGTTGATTGCCGTACTAGGTGCGTGCGCACTGCAGGCGCCCTATTCGCCTGCGCCTCTTGACACCCAGGCAGCGTGGGCCAATCAGCCGCCTTACGCGCAGAACCTGTTGCCGGCCTCCGAACATTGGTGGGCCGCTCTAAACGATCCGGTGCTTGACGACATGATCGAAACCGCCTTTACCAGTAGCCCGTCCCTCGCGCTGGCGGCGGCGCATCTGGACGAGGCGCGCGCCACGCTCGGTGTGAAGACATCTCTCGGCCGCCCTCAAGTGACCTTGAACGGAAGTGCAGGCCGGGCGCGCGTCCAGGGCAGCAGCGGCTCTGCAAACAGCATGGCTCAAGTCGGCAGCTCGGTGATCGGCGGCCCCTCTCTAGCCTGGGAAATCGACGTATTCGGCCGTCTTCGCGACACGCGCGCGGCAGCAAGCCGGCGGCTCGATGCCCGTACCGCGGACGCGGCGGCAGCGCGCTTGTTGCTGTCATCGCAAGTGGCGGGCACCCTGATGTCGCTTCGCGCATGCCGGCTCATACTGGATTTAAAGCGCGAGGACATTGCTTCCAGGCAACGAGATCTGGTGCTGACACGCCGGCGAGTGGAACTGGGGTTCGCAGCACCCGTCGATGCAAGCCGTTCACTTAGCGGCGTATCCGACGCACAGGTGGGTCTGGTTAGCCAGGACGAATCGTGCGTCAAAGACCTCGACGCGCTAGTTGGTCTAACGGGCATTTCCGCATCGGAGATCGAGACGCGGTTGCGGTCGGCGGCAAGCCCGCCCAAGCTGACGAGCTATGAGGCCAGTGTGTTTCCCAAGCCGCCGGCCGCTACGCTCACGCTTCCTGCCCTCGTCCTCGCGCGTCATCCGGGCGTGATCGCAGCCGAGCGCGAAGTCGCGGCGACCTATGCGGAGATCGGCGTTGCGCGCGCGAACCGACTGCCCATCTTCAACCTCACCGCGGCGCTCAGCGGTAACTGGATCTCGGCATCCGGAACGACCATTGCGTTCCTCGGCTGGTCGCTGATCCCTACGCTCAGCGCTCCGCTCTTCGATGGCGGCGCAGGTGCAGCCCAGGTCGATTCTGCTACCGCTCGTTATCTCGCCGCGCTCGCGTCGTTAAACACGACCTTGCGCAATACCACGCAGGACATCGAAGACGCACTCACCGAGCAAGCGCATGCATCCGAGCGTCTTGCTGCCGCACAGCGCTCACGCGACGCGTATCAAGCAACGTTCAATGCAACCGAATCGCAATGGCGCGCCGGTGCGATCGATGTTTTCCAGCTTGAAGACACGCGTCGGCAACGAGAAGCCGCAGACGAAACGGCCGTCGATGCCGCGCGAGCGAGTGTCCAGGCCTGGGTGGATATCGTCCGCGCGTCGGGTAATGCCGCCACGTTTTCAACCACGCTTACCGAACCGGATTGACACGACATGTCCCAGCCTTTTACTACACCGGTCACGGTCTCGAAGCGCAGAGTTTCAACGAAGCGCAAGGCCGCCATCGCGGTGCTGGCAGCCGCTTTAATCGCGGCGATGGCGGCCGGGATTGCCATGCGCGGACGCGCTCCGGCTGCGCCGCCCCCGCTTGCCGCCAGCGCGCTCACGGTATCGGTTGTGCAGCCCCGTCAAGCACGCTGGACCGAATCGATCGACGTGTCGGGCGCCATTGCGCCTTGGCAGGAAGCATCGATTCGATCGTTGCTGACGGGCGAGCGTCTCACGCAAGTGGAGGTAGACGTTGGCAGCGTGGTGAAGCGCGGGCAGTTGCTGGCACGCTATGACACGACGATGCTCAAAGCCGTCGCCGCGCAAAGTGCCGCGGCACTCGCACAGGCGCAAGCAAGCGCGCAACAGGCACGGACGAACGAATCGCGTGCGCTGCAGATGAACGATAGCGGCGGCATCAGCAAGCAGGATCTGCTGCAATACCGGACGACCGCGCAAGTGACCAAGGCGCAGGAAGACGCGGCGCGCGCGCAACTGCAGGCCCGCATGATCGACCTGCAAAACGCCAGCATCCTTGCTCCTGATGACGGCACCATCAGCGCGCGCACTGCCACACTGGGCTCCGTTGCGCCTGTCGGACAAGAGTTGTTCCGGCTGATCCGGCAGGACCGGCTGCAGTGGCAAGCAGAAGTCACGGCGGCCGAGGTGGCATCGGTTCGTATTGGACAGCCTATCGTCCTGCTGTTGCCGGATAACACGCTGGCTCGTGGCACAGTCGGGAGGATCGCGCCTTCACTGGATCCACAATCGCGCGTCGCGCTCATCTATGCCGACCTGGAGCCGGGTTCGCATGCGCGAGCCGGCATGTACACGGGCGGGCGCATCGTGCTTGGCGGAAGCAACGCGCTCGTCATTCCCGCATCGGCGCTTGCGATGCATGACGGCCGCAATAACGTCGCCGTTGTCGTCGATCATGACGGCACAGAACGCGTCTCGTTGCGCGAAGTCACCACCGGCCGGCGAGAAGGAAACTCGGTTGAAATCGTGCATGGGCTTGCGGGTACGGAGCGCATTGTCGGGAATGGGGCAGGGCTGCTCAACGAAGGCGATCTGGTAACGCTTGCATCGGCCCCTGCACTGCTGGCGAAGAAAGAAAAAACCGGGACGCGCCAATGAACTTCGCTACCTGGTCAATCCGCCACCGCATCCCGGTTGTCGTTCTATTCATCTTCCTTTCTTTCGCGGGCTTCTGGGGGTTCCATCAGTTGCCCGTGGCGAACATGCCCGATCTCGACCTGCCGACGATCAACGTGACCCTGTCGCTGCCGGGCGCAGCACCCGCCCAGCTCGAAGCCGATGTCGCCCGCAAAGCCGAGGATGCGCTCGCCACGTTGCAAGGCATCAAGCACCAGAGCACGCAGATTGTCGACGGGCAGGTGCATATCCAGGTCAAGCTTTTCATTGGGCGCAACATCTCCGACGCACTGAATGAAGCGAAGGACGCAATCGATCAGATCCGCTCCCAACTGCCCGCCGATCTCGACCCGCCGGTCATCACCGCCGTAAGAAGCGATTCCAACCCGATCATGACCTTCGCCGTTGCTTCAACGCGGCTGAGTGAAGTGCAACTGTCATGGTTTATAGACGATACCGTCAGCAAGGCGGTGCTCGCCGTGCCGGGGGTCGCTCAGTTCGAGCGAGTGGGCGGCGTGACGCGCGAGGTGCGGATCGACGTCGACCCGGTCAAGCTGGCGTCGACCGGAATGACGGCCGTGGATCTCTCGCGGGCGCTGCGTTCCATGCAAGTGGACACATCGGGTGGACGTGGCCGCTGGGGCAACGGGGAACAGTCCATGCGGGTTCTCGGCACCGTCGCGCAGGCGGCGGACCTCGACAGGTTTCCGCTCACGTTGACCGATGGCCGCTCTATCTCGCTTGACCAGGTCGCTCGCGTAAGCGACACCATCGCGGAGCAGACACAGTCCGCCAGATTGGGCGAACACCGGGTAGCAGGTTTCCGGATTTATCGTGCTAAAGGCGCGGACGAAACGCAAATAGCGACCCGTGTTGAAGAAGCCGTGCAAACGCTTCGCACGGCCGACCCGGCGCTTTCGTTAAAACAGGTATCGAGTACCGTCGATTACACCAGGGAGCAATACAAAGGCTCCATGGATATGCTCTACGAGGGCGCGGTGCTAGCGGTGCTCGTGGTCTGGTGGTTCTTGCGCAACAGCCGCGCAACACTGGTGGCGGCAGCCGCCCTGCCCTTATCGATATTGCCGACCTTCGCGGCCATGCAGTGGCTGGGCTACTCGCTGAACACCTTGACGTTGCTGGCGCTCGCGGTCGTGATCGGCGTACTGGTCGATGACGCCATCGTCGAGATTGAAAATATCGAACGGCATGCGCAGATGGGCAAACCCATCTTGCAGGCGGCGACCGATGCCGTGATCGAGATTGCCTTGCCGGTGACCGCGACCACACTTTCGTTAGTCGCGATCTTCCTGCCAACCGCTCAAATGAGCGGTGTTCCAGGGCTGTTCTTCAAGCAGTTCGGCTGGACAGCCGTTGTCGCCGTCCTGATGTCGCTGCTGGTCGCGCGATTGCTCACGCCGATGATGGCGGTCGCGTTGCTCAGTCATTCGCCACCGCATGACCCCAAGCCCTCGCGTTTAATGCGGCGATATCGAACGCTTGTGTACTGGTGTCTTGCCCATAAGAAGACCACGCTAGTTCTTACTGCCGCGTTGCTTGCGGGCTCGATTGCGCTGATCCCGCTGATACCAACAGGCTTCGTGCCAACGTCCGATCGTGGTTTCATCGAGATCAACGTCGAATTGTCGCCGGGCAGCGCGCTCGATACGACGCTCGCCGTCGAACAGGATGCACGTCGCGCGCTGGCCGGGTTACCCGGCATCGAACAAATCTTCAGCGTCGCCGGAGGCAACGCGACCACGAGTTTCGATTCTGTCCAGACCGCCGGCACGCGCTTTGGAACCATGACGCTCATGCTATTACCGCGTGGACAGCGGCCATCTCAGGCAAGTATCGAGCAGTCGGTCAGGTCACGTCTTGCCACCGTAGCGGGCGCCCGCTTCTCGGTGGGCGGCGGCGATCTCGGACAGAAGTTCGAGATGATCCTGACCAGCGATAACACCACCGCGCTGACTGAAAGCGCCAATCTGGTAGCCCGGGAAATGCGCGGCGTTCCGGGACTGTTCAACGTCGCATCATCGGCCAGAATCGAGCAGCCGGAGATCGAGGTCCGCCCCAACATGACGCTTGCGGCTGAACGCGGCATCAGCACCGCGACCATCGGCGAAGCGGTACGCATCACCACGAGCGGCGATTTCGACGCGCAATTACCCCGGCTCAATCTGGATGACCGGCAGATTTTCGTACGCGTACGGCTGGGCGAAAAAGCCCTTGAACACGTTAGCTCGGTATTCGACCTGCGGCTCAAAGGCCGCGATGGCCTCGTACCGCTAGGCTCGATTGCCGATATCGCCATGGGCAGCGGTCCGGCCGAGATCGCCAGGTACGATCGCAAGCGCTATGTCTCCCTGACCGCGGATCTGAGCGGGGCGGCGCTTGGCGCAGCGGTGGACGCGGTCAAGGCGCTGCCCTCGGTGCGCGCGTTGCCGTCCAATGTCCAGCTGCTCGACAGCGGAGACGCGGACACCATGGCCGAACTGTCGTCTGGTTTTGCTATCGCCATGTTCACGGGCATCTTGTGCGTTTATCTGCTGCTCGTGGTGCTGTTCAAAGACTTCTTCCAGCCCATCACGATCCTGTCCGCACTTCCGCTATGTCTGGGCGGATCGTTCGTCATGCTGCTTGTGACGAGCAGCGAGCTCGATGTTCCATCGATGGTCGGCCTGGTGATGCTGATGGGAATCGTGACCAAGAATTCCATTCTGCTGGTCGACTACGCCATCCGCAATCTCGAGCAGGGCCAGATGACGATCGTGGATGCACTTGTCGATGCATGCATGAAACGGGCAAGGGCCATTGTGATGACCACCGTGGCGATGACTGCAGGCATGCTGCCGATTGCCCTCGGCCTGGGTGCCGACGCCAGCTTTCGCCAACCGATGGCGTTTGCGGTGATCGGCGGCCTGCTGACATCGACGGCGTTGAGCTTGTTGGTGGTCCCTGTGGTGTTCACCTACGTGGATGCATTCAGACGAAAAGCCGCGGCGCTGACCCTATGGATAGCGGTGCGCAAGAGTCCGCAATAAGCGCGGTTTCGCGTCATCGGACCCGGTATTTTTGTATGCAGCAATCCGGTTGTCGAGTAAGTGAGCAGTAAGTCGGTGAGCCTTAAAGTCGGGTCCGTCATCTCCCTCTCTTCAAAGGCGCAACTGTGAGAAAACTTCTTCGTCGTAGGAACCAATTGCTGCTAACGGTCGCATCGGTCATGCTGCATTCGGGGGCGGTTTGGGCGGACGGCACGGCAGATCCGGGCGATTCGGACGACGCAGGGTTCACGGTCTTGAGCAATGCGACCAACGTCACGCATTGGGGTCTCGGTGCCGGTGTCGGCCTTGAGGAGTCACCGTATAAGGGCTACGGCTCAAAGGTCTCTCCCATTCCGCTGATCTACTTCGACGACAAGTGGGTACATGTGCTCGGCAACAAGCTCGACCTGAAGATCGGCAAATGGAGCCACGTGCTGTTCGCACTTCGCGGCGAATACGCGCTTGGCGATGGCTACAAGGGCTCGGATGCGCCGATCCTGAATGGCATGCAAAACCGTAACGGCGCGTTCTGGTTCGGCCCGGCGCTTACCTGGCATTCCGATTATGGCACCCTGTCGGGCGACTTCCTGACGGGCGGGAACAAGGGACAGAAAGCAAGTGTCGAATTCGGGAAGGCTCTGGAATACGGCAGCTTTTCAATTGAGCCGCATGTAGGCGCCGAATGGCTCAGCAGCAAATACGTCGACTACTATTATGGCGTGAGGTCGTCGGAAGCGAAGGCGGGACGGCCCGTTTATACGGGAAAAGCGTCCTACAATGTGTCGGTCGGAGCCAAGTTCGACTATCGCTTCACGCCCCATCAGCTCGTGACCTTCGACGTTGGCGTAAAACACCTGAGCAGCGGGATCACCGACAGCCCGCTGGTCGGCAAGCGGTATGTTCCCGAGGTCCGGCTCGGCTACCTCTATCAATTCAAGTGAGCACCGCTCCATGTCGCGAGTCGCACTGGTCGAAGACCATGCACGTTTGGCGGGGATGATCCGGCAAGCGTTGTCAGGAGCAGGAATCGAGACCGATATCTTCAGCAATCTATCGGAGGCCCACTACGGCATCGGCCAGGCGGACTACGCGGTCCTGATCCTCGACCGTGGATTGCCCGACGGCGACGGGCTCGCGTTTCTGCGCAAGTTGCGTGAAGCCGGGCGGATGATGCCGTGCCTCATGCTGACCGCGCGGGACGCGTTGCATGACCGTATCGACGGCCTGGAAACCGGTGCGGACGACTACGTCACCAAACCGTTCGCCATGAGTGAACTGGTCGCGCGCGTGCGCACGCTGATGCGGCGGCCGGTCGAACTCACGACGCTGGTTCAGAGTTTTGCGGACATCGCCGTCGACCCGCAGCAACGCGCCATGCGCTGCGGCGATCAGGCGGTCATGCTTGCGCCAACCGAACTGCAGATCATGTTGACCCTGCTCAAGGCGGCTGGCCAGACCGTCCGGCATTCGACACTGGAACACGCCGCCTGGGGATTAGGGGAAGCGGTCACGCCGAACGCGCTTGAGGTGACCATCCACCGTTTGCGCAAGAAGCTGCTGGCGATCAATGCCACCACGCGTCTTGCTAACGTCCGGGGGGCGGGCTTTGCGCTGCAAAAGCTGGACTGACTGATTTGCACACGTGAGTTCCCCGAGCCACGATGTGAGGACTCCATGAAGCAACTTATCCTTGTGGTCGACGGCGACGCAAGCTGCCGCGATGCACTGCGCACCACCTTGCAGGCAAGCGGCTACGACGTCGCTGTTTTATACGACGCCAGCAAGGTTGTCCGGCGCATAGAAGCAGAGCGGCCTGCGCTGATGGTCATGGCCGGCGGTGCATCCAGCGGAGAGGGTCTCCCGGCACTGCAAGCACTACTGGCTCTTCGTACGACTCAGGACGACCTGCCGATCATCATGCTTGGCGAGCAGGGCGACGAGACAGAACGCATCATTGCTCTTGAACGCGGTGCTGACGATTTCATCTCGAAGCCCTTCAACGTACAGGAAGTACTGGTCAGGATTCGCAATGTACTCAGGCGGGTTCAACGGTACCGTCTTCAGGATCCGGTCTGGAGGGCGCCCTATGAATTCAACGGATTCAGACTGGATTTTGCGTGGCGCAGTCTCACTTATCATGGAGAACCGGTCCCGCTTACGCAGAACGAATACGCAATCCTCGCTCTGCTCGTCACGGCGCCAGGGAGAGTTTTTACCAAGGCTGCCATTGTCCAGCGCATTTCGGCTGACACGCCTGACGCGCAAGGGAATGTGGGTGTCTGGGTGCATCGCCTGCGCATGCGGATCAAACGGGTGGCCGGCGCCTGCGAGATCATAGAAACCGTGCGCGGGAAAGGCTACGCGTTTAATCTCGACCCGACGCAATCGCATCGCAGCGCATTCGAAAACGGCCGGGCGAATTCACTGCCTCCGCGAACGTCGATGCAAGGCAGCATCAGGTGATGCGTGGCCGCGGTCATTCGTCTGACGCGACCTGCAAAACCCGCCGCAAGGGTAATCGGCAAAATGTAACCGGCTTTCCCGTGTGGATGAACAGCGCGTGCAGGCTACAAACGCATGGCTTTCCCTTCGCGGCAGCCGTTGACAGATACGGATAGCAATCATGTTCCACTACTGGATTAGAAGCCTGTCCGCGCGCTTGTGGATCACCAGCGTTGCCGCCCTGGCGGCAAGTCTTACCGTCATTGCCTCGATCGTGCTTTATGGATTCAATCACTTGCCGCCCGAGCGATTCCGGAGCGACGAAAGCATGAGAATAGCCCAACGAGTTGCTGCAGGCCTGAACTTCGACGAATCCGGCCGCCCTGTGTCAATCAAGGTCAACGAGCAGACCACCTGGCTTTTCGATGCAGCGCCGACCGAGCTTTTATATCGGGTGCTGGATGAGTCGGGGCAAGTCGTGCTTGCGTCGCGAGGCGCACGTAACGGCGGTCCGTGGGACGTCGGGGACCTCGCCTCCGCTGTCGGCACAATGAGGCACGCAACAATAGCGGGCAGAAAGTTCGACGTAGTAACACTGGAGATCCGCCATGGGCAGGCGTGGTTCTTCGTACAAAGCGCGGCGAGCGAAGCCTTTAACCGGGCAGCTCTTGGCGAAAAGATCGAGCCGATTCCGGAGATTGTCGCGTATACGCTTTTGATCGCGACCATCATCTTTGGTCTGACGCTGACCTTTACCGTACGCCGGGTGCTACGGCCTCTCAGGGAAGCATCGAGTGCTGCCGCATCGATCACGCCTCAGAACCTCCAGACCCGCTTGTCGGTCGCGGGCCTGCCAAGCGAGATCAAACCTCTTCTCACCGCATTTAACGAAGCGCTGGCGCGACTGGAGAACGGCTTTGCCGTGCAACAGCAATTTCTCGCTTCTGCCGCACACGAGCTCCAGACACCGCTGACTTTGATCAGAGGCCAGATCGAGCTGCAGCCGGAGATCGAGAACAAGGATCTGCTGTTCCGCGAAATCGATTTGATGGCCCGGCAGGTTCGGCAATTGCTGCATCTCGCCGAGGTCAGCGAATCGCAAAACTTCAATTTTTCCGACGTGGACAGGGTCGCTGTCGTGGAAGACGTAGTGGGCTACCTTGCCCGCAAGGCGGACAAAAAGCAGGTGAAACTGCATGTCGACGCGCCCATCGTTCCAGAAGCAATGCGCGCTGACAGAAGCGCCCTCTTTATCCTGTTAAAAAATATTGTTGAGAACGCGATCAACGCCACACCGCCCTTCGGATCTGTCATGGTCCTGGTCGATGACAGAACCATTCGGATCCAGGACGAAGGCTCAGGCGTCAATCCCGAGTATCTGCCGTTTTTGTTCGAGCGATTCTGGCGTGCTCCCGACGCCCGCCACGACGGCGCCGGATTGGGACTGGCCATCTGCCGCGAGATAGCACTCGCTCACGAGTGGCGGCTTACCGTTAGAAGGTTGAGCTCGGGAACTCAATTTATCGTGTGGTTTTAGCCGGCCTCACATGACAATCGATCCTCAAGCCACGCTATCGATCAGACGCTATAAGCGAGGCGCAATCCGCCCCAATGACGGCCGGCAACCATGATTGGCGCGGACACGTCTTTCATCAGCGCGTATTTCCCGGCGCCCATGTCACGTCGATACGTTTGCAGCAAGAACGGCTTGGTGTGGGACGCCGAAGCCAAACCGGTCCGGTCGTTGAAGATGCGCCGGTTACGTGCGTTGGCGGCATTCCAGACAGGATCGGTGCCTTGAGAGTGGGAGAACTTCTTGTTGTGCGTGGGCAAGTAACCCTTGGTATCCACCGCGGCGCAGAACACCACGCGTTTATCCAGCGCCAGCAAAGGCTCCTGGATCTCGGGCAATACGCGGTCGGCAAACTGAATATAACGGGTAGTGAATTGCTCGGGATTAGTCCCGGCAATCGGGTTATAAGCATGATCGAAAAGATCCGCCGCCGAGATCTCGCCGCGCGAGATAGCGTGCTCGAACGCGCGGCCGATCTTTTGCGAAGCGACCATGACCGCCTCGATAAACGGCGTATCGGGCGTTTCTATCCCGGCCTCGGCCGTCAGTTCGATCAAGGTTTCAGACACGCCCAGTAGCTTGCTCAACTGATCGCGCGCCTTCGTGAAGCTGGCGCTTGACTGCTCGACGCCAGCGACCATTTCGGACACCTGCGACTCCAGCCCGCTGCATTGCCGGTCGATAGCTTCGGTCTGCAGCGCGATTTGCTCGGCTTCGACGCTCAGTTCCGTAATCGCTTTCCCCGTATTCAACACGACTTCGCCGATCGCGTGCGTGCCCTCTTTGACGCGTTGCGCGCGCATGGCGCTGGCGGAGCCTTCGGCCATCAGCAAGTCGGCCTGGCCCGATAACCGGGTGAGCGTCGCCCCGATTTCCGAGGTCGCCTGGGCAGTCTTGGCGGACAGCGCCTTGACCTCGGCTGCGACCACGGCGAAGCTCTTGCCGGATTCGCCTGCACGGGCCGCTTCTATCGCGGCATTCAAGGCCAGCAAGTTGGTCTGGCGCGCGATGACCGAGATTTCTTCGGAAATCTTGCTGACGCCGTTTAATGACTCTCGCAAGGTTTCAATCTCAGCGGCCATCACCGAGACGCTGTCGACCAGGCTATGGATGTCCGCCAGCGAAACCCTGACGGATTCCTGGGACTGGCTGACATCGGACGCGGCCTGGTCCGCCACAATACGCATCTGACGCGCCGCAGCAGCGATCCGCTGGTTGCCTTCCATGGTCGATGTCGCGGAACGCTGCAAACCGTGGCATAAATCGGTCTGACGCGTGGCGCGGGTAGCGACTTCCTCGACGTGTCCCGACACATCGCAGATCTCAATTCCCAACTTGCCCGCGTGCTCGGCAATCTTGGCGACCGCCAACAGCGTGCGCCCGCGTTGCCCGAATCCAAAACCCGTCATCCCTCGCCTCCGGTATTTTAATTTGCATGGAATTCCCCGATTCTGTCTCGACATGCCGGGCTCGCGAATTCCGCGTGACGTCCTCCGGTATAACGTCCGATTGCAGGAAAAACTAAAGGGTGGCGACGGAACCATTGCGAGATATCGCGTTTGACCGGCGTGCGGGCCGGCAAATCAATCGCGATCGGGCGCGCCTAGCGGAAACAGCGGCCGATAAGGACGCGCTTCGTCAACGGCGCGTGCAAACGAAGGACGGGCCAGCAGCCGTTGCCGGTACGCGATCACGTGCGGATACGCGGAACCAATGCGATGCGTCCAGTCCGCATAAAACAGGAACGGCGCCGCCCCGCAATCGGCCAGGCTGAAGTCATCGCCCGCTGCCCATTCGCGGTCCGCCATGATCCCGTTGAGCCAGCCGTAAGCCGTGTCGAGCATCGCGCGGGCATCGGCGACACCTTGTGGGTCCCGCTCCGTTTCCTGCCGCAAACTGTCGCCCACGATCTTCTGCTGCGGCGTCGAGATGTAGTTGTCGAAGAAGCGGTCCATGCTGCGAACTTCCAACGCGGTACGGGCGTCCTCAGGCAGCAGTTGCACGGGTCCCGGATGATACAAGCCAAGGTGCTCGATGATGATGCTCGCCTCGACCACAGTGCGCCCCGCGTCAACCAGCACGGGAAAACGCTTCATCGGCCAGAGCGCTGTGAGCTCCTCCATGACCTGCGGGTTCTCATGCGACAACGCGCGAAATTCGAACGGCGTGCGGTTTTCGTACAGCGCGACCAGAACCTTCTGGCAGTACGAAGAAAAAGGATGGGCGTAGAGTTTTAATGTCATCGGATCACCTCGGGTGGAAAGGCTGCTTTACCTGACGACGAACGAAGCCGGCGGAAATCGACACCCATCCGGAAACATTTATTCAAGGGCCTCAAAAAAGTGGCCTTCTTTACAAAACCATTTCGGACAGCAGATGCAGATGGGGAGGCAAAACGAATGCCCTAAGCGGCGCGCGTCTTCACGCGCGCGAGGGGCTTGAGAATTCCTCGATACACGCTTGCCGTACCCGCTCGACGGCCGTAGACCAGCTCTCGTCCGCGGATTGCCGGAACAGCCGCAGCGTTTGCGGATACCAGGGCGAATCTTCCCGCTCACGCATCCAGCGCCAGTCGATGTCATCTCGCGGCAACAGCACCCACGTCGGCTTGCCCAGCGACGCGGCCACATGCGCCGCGGACGTGTCGACGCAGATCATCAGATCGAGCTCGCCGACGATAGCGGCGGTATCGGCGAAATCGGTCATTTCCGTCCCGAGATGCAGCAGCGGCTGCCCGGCTGGCGGCGACTGCCCCTCGTCTTCGCCCTGTCCTTTTTGAAGGCTCACGAAGCTCACACCCGGCACATTCCAGAGCGGCGCGAGCGTAGCCAGCGACGGCATCGACCGGTTGGCATCGTTGTGATGTTTAGGATTTCCTTTCCAGACCAGCCCGATTTTTCGCCCGGGTGGAAGCGTTGCAAGTCGTGTGCGCCAATGATCGACGAGCGACGGGTCGGGCCTTAACTGGACGGCATCGGGAATCGTGTTCGCGATCGTGCGCAGATGCAACGGCACGCTCATCGGACTTGTCCAGCAGTCGTATTCGCGTGCCCGGGCCAGCGCTGTCTCGTGGTCGAGTACCTCGTCGACACCATCGACAGCGGCGAACAGCCTGTGCAGCGCAGGCGCGCAAGCAAACGCGATACGCACGGCTCCTTGTGCCTTGAGCAACGGAAAATAGCGGCCGAAGTGGACCATATCGCCGAGGCCGTCTTCTTGCCAGACCAGCAGCGACTTGCCCGCAAGCGCTTCACCTCGCCACCGCGGACAAGGCAGCATGGACTGCGTCTGATGATGAATAAATCCTGGCTGGTCATAACGCGAGTCGTAAAGCTGCCATCCCTCTTCGAACTCGCCGGTGCTGAGCAGCAACGTTGCAAGGCTGACTTTCGCGTCGTGATAATCAGCGCGGACAGCGAGTGCTCGCCGGTAAGCCGCCTCGGACTCGGATAGGTGGTTGAGTTCCTTCAGCACGTTGCCAAGGTTGTGATGGCTTTCGGCGAGATCGGGACGGATAGCGAGCGCTTGCCGGTAGGCCGCCACGGCTTCAGGCAAGCGGCGCAGCGCCCAGAGCACATTGCCAAGGTTATTGTGGGCTTCGACGATGTCGGGGCGTATCAGCAGTGCTTGCCGGTAGGCCGCCTCGGCTTCAGGCAGCCGCTCGAGCGTCTGCAGCACAATACCCAGGTTGTAGTGCGCCTCCACGTAGTCAGGACGGATCGCAAGCGCCTGCCGATAAGACATCTCAGCTTCGGGAAGCCGTTGCAAAGCGCACATCAACGCACCCAGATTGAGGTGAGCTTCCGCGTAATCAGGGCGAATGGTCAGCGCCATCCGGCAGGCCAGTTCGGCCTCAGACAGCCGGCTCAGTTCCTTGAGCACGGCTCCCAGGTTGTTAAGCCCTTCAGCGTGCTGAGGGCGGATGAGCAGCGCCTGGCGGTACGCGGCCTCGGCATCGGTCAAGCGGCCGAGCGCCATGAGCACGTTGCCGAGATTGTTGTAGGTCCCTGCATCGGGAGACGTTGCCAGCGCTTGCCGGTACGCGGCCTCCGCGTCGGGCAAACGGCCGAGGTCATGAAGCACGATGCCCAGGTTGTAGCGGGCCTGGGAGTAATCCGCGCGGATCTCAAGCGCTTGCCGGTACGCGGCCTCCGCGTCGGGCAAACGGCCGAGGTCGTAGAGCACCGCACCAAGATTGTTATTGGCCTCGGCAAGATCGGGGCGGATGGCAAGCAGTTGCCGATAGGTCGCCTCTGCTTCCGGAAGACGGGAGAGTCCCTTGAGCAGCATGCCGAGATTATTGTAGGCATCGACGTAATCGGGCTTGGCCTCGATGGCCTGCCGCCAATACGCTTCTGCGTCTGCCAGTTGGTTCAAGCCGAGCGAACAGACCGCCGCGATATTCAAGGCCTCCGCCAGCACGCCGCCGCTTAAGGCCCAATGCGCTTTAAGCGTCGGCTGCACCATCGACAACGCTTGCGCATACTGCCCGGCGAGGCATAGCGAAGCCGCCGACTGGTAGCAGTCCATGCTGGAAGGCGCGGGCGTCGGTACAGAGGTCATGGGTCGATTGTCGAAGCTAAGGACTGCGGTTTCGGGTCGGGTGCTAACGAGAAGAGGGAAACGCCCGTCACGAAGGTTACGATAATTGCTATCGGTGTGACGGCGAGAAATGAGCGAATAGCACCGCGCTATTCGAAGGATGGGGACGCTAAAGAGCGTTTGGGCGGACGAACAAAATCGCCGCGTCCTAGCGCAAAGACGCGCTAGCCGCGGCGAACAGGTTAAACCTTACAAACGCGCTTAAGACTTGGCGTGATTCGTTACGCCATAACGCGCCGCCGGTAACCGATGCGACAAGTTGGGCACCAATGCCTGCCGCGCCGCTTCAAAAGCATTCCAGTCGGCAGCTTCCGGCAGCGACGGAATCGTCACCAGTTCACCCTGGTCGAGGCCGGCAAGGGCAGCGTCCACCATGTCTTGCGATGTCATGACAATACTTTCCGGCAGATAGCTCACCGGCGTGCCCGCAACGTCCCAGAACTCCGTGCTGGTCGCACCCGGCAACACTGCCTGAACCCGCACACCCTTGGCGCCAAGCTCATGGTGCAGGGACAGGGTCAACGCGAGCACGAACGCCTTGCTGCCGCCGTACACGCCGTTCAGCGTCTCCGGCGACACCGCGACGATCGACGAAATGTTCACGATCGTGCCGCCGCCACGTGCGACGAAACCCGGCACAACGGCCTTCGTCAAATGCGTCAGCGCAACCACGTTGAGCATGATCATCGCGTCCATTTTTCCGATGTCCGAATCCACCAGCGGCGCCGTCGCACCCACGCCGGCGTTGTTCACAAGCATCGTGATGCTGGAATCGTTGCGCAGGACGTCTTCCACCTGACGCGCGCCTTCGGGTGTCCCCAAGTCCGCAACAACGACCTCGAAATTCCGGCCGGTAGCGGTCGTCAGCTTCGTTGCGAGGGCGTTGAGCCGGTCGCGATTGCGCGCCACCAGGATGACGTCATAACCGCGCTCGGCAAGCCGCCTGGCGTAATCCGCGCCGATGCCCGTCGAAGCGCCCGTCACCAAGGCCGTACCTTTGTTCGTTACATTGCTCATTTCCGTTCTCCAGTTTTTCAGGTGGTCCGGCAGAAGCGCCGGTGTGTGAACGGAATAGTAGAAGTGTGCGATCATGTCCTCAATGACGTAGATACCACTTTTTAGGACATGCGCCGAATTGACGTTTCCGGCGCTGCGGGAGGCGAGATGAAAACGGTCGGAATCATTGTTTATCCGGACTTTCAGGTGCTGGGGCTGGCGGTCTCGACGGTGTTCGAGTTCGCCAACGCAACGGTTGGGGAAACGGCGTACGAGGTGCGGTTGGTGTCGGAGCACGGCGGTTCCGTGCGCTCGTCGCTGGGTTTTGGCATCGAGACCGTCAGCTTCAAGGACAGTCAATTCCACACCCTGATTGTTGCCGGCGACAACACGGGCACGCCGCATTCGGCCGGCGTGGCGGCGTTTCTTCGCGATGCGCTGAAGACCTCTCAGCGCATCGCCGCGACCTGCACGGGTGCGTTTGTCCTGGCCGAGGCGGGTTTGCTCGACGGCCGCCGCGCCACCACGCACTGGTACTACGCGCGCACGCTTCAACGCGCGTATCCGCTGGTGAAGATGGAAGAGGACCGGATTTTTATTGTCGATGGACCGATCTGGACGTCCGCCGGTGCGAGCGCCAGCATCGACCTTGCGCTGGCGCTTGTGGAGAAAGACCTGGGCACGGACACGGCGCGGCTCGTGGCGAAAAAACTCGTGGTCTATCATCGTCGCGCCGGGGGCCAGTCGCAGTACTCCGCGCTGCTCGAACTCGATGCGAAGTCGGATCGGGTGCAGAGCGCGCTTGCTTATGCGAAGTCCAACCTGACGGCGAAGCTGTCGGTTGAAGAGCTGGCGGAAGTTGCCCATCTCAGTCCGCGCCAGTTCAGCCGGATTTTCAGCGACGAAACCGGGCAGTCGCCCGCCCGAGCCATTGAAAATCTGCGTGTGGAGGCTGCTCGCCTGATGATGGAAGCGGGGCGGCATTCAGTCGATGTAGTCGCGAAAGAGAGCGGTTTCGGCGATCGTGAACGGATGCGGCGAGCCTTCCTGCGTGCGTTCGGACAATCGCCGCAAGCAATGATGCGTATGACGGAATCGCAGTTGGTCTAGGAAGCCACTGGGGGGGTTGCTCGCGCCGGTGGACGGGTTTTGGTCTGCTCGCGATGGTGGTCGGGGGGGGGGATGCTGGGGTGGTGCTTTCGGCGTTAGTGGTCTGGGTGAGTTAGCTGATTTTTTTTTATCACTATTAGCCACTGTGCGTGGCGGCACGTCATTTCTGATATGACTTTCCGTGTCAAGCG
>NZ_JALPRJ010000105.1 GCF_030464885.1 Caballeronia sp. SEWSISQ10-4 2
GAAAATCCGCGTTAACGCTCTCAGTCCCGGTGGAACCGAAACGGAGGGTGCGCACACGGCAGGCGTCATGGGAACGGAGTTTAAGAAGCAGATAATCGCGAGTACTCCGCTGGGCCGCGTCGGCCAACCCGAGGACATCGCACGTGTGTCCGTATTTCTTGCCTCGGATGATGCGGGCTGGCTCACGGGAGAAATCATCTTCGCGAACGGCGGCAACAAGTAAAGCGCCTTCTTAGTTAATAACGCGGGCTACGGCCCAAGGGTTTTCATTGGAATTTCGGTAATCGATTAACAAAGTAGGAGAACGATCATGTCCGCATACATTGTCTTCACTAGAATTAAATCCATCGATCAAAAAGAGTTCGAAAAATATCGGACTGGAATCAAAGCAACGATGAAGGATCATCCTATCGAAGTGCTCGTAGCCGATGGAAAGCAAGAAGTCCTTGAAGGTGATCCGATTGAGGGAATGGTCATTATGAAATTCCCGAGCGTAAAAGCCGCAAAGGATTGGTGTTACAGCGAGGCCTACCAAAACGTCGCCAAGCACCGCAAGCTCGGGGCGATCTATCACGGACTCATTGTTGAAGGTGTCAGCTGACGGAGAAGAAATGCATGCCCAATGACGCCATCACCCCCTTCACCCTCATCCTGGAGCGGGGACCACTTCGCCGCCTGGGAGGAGCCAGCGAGGAGATTCGCGACTGCTTCGCCGAGGTGCGCTGACCCCGGCAAACTAACTTGCCGGATGAGGATTTAGCAGAGCCCTGATCGGCGCTGTCAAAGTCAAACGAAAAGAGGAAAGCCATGATTGACCATATTTATCTCCCCGTCTCTGACCTGGAACGGTCGAGCGAATTTTACAAGAAGCTGCTTGAGCCGCTTGGCATCGACATGCCCTACAAGTTCGATCAACTGCACGGTTTCGCGATCAATAGCAATCCGGGTTTCTGGCTGAAGAATGGCGAAGTCGCCAAAGACCTTTACGTCGCATTCACCGCCAAGAGCGCGGACGCTGTCAGGGCCAGCTACAAGGCGGCGATAGACGCGGGAGCTACTTCAAACAAGGAACCGAGCCTTCGGCCCGAATGGCGTGCCGACTACTTCGCGGCGAACATCGGCGACCCGGACGGATACAACATCGAGATTGCCTATAAGCCTTGGCTCTACAAATAAAAGGTAAGAGATCTATGATCCCGTCATCGCGGCAATCCACAAGCAGCGGATGAGATAGATCGCGATACTGGAATTACTTTCGCTGATATTGCGTTTCGTCGCGACCAAAGGTCCCGACAAGAACCGCCAACGAACATCGATCCTGCGAGGATTCTTTGGTGCTCTGAGCAGTCTTGATCGCAGCTAAGGCAAGACAGCGAATGACTGCTTTGCGCAGCCGAGTTGAGCGAATCGACCGTCTCAAATTGGCCCGTTGTAAGCGGCCCATTACGCGGTTGCCGCGAAGGTCCGCAGAGTAGCCACTGACCGGACACCCGAAGATGAAGGCCGGGTATCCCATCGACCTAACCGGGCCGAAGCCGCGATCCATAGCGGCCCAGCAACTGCTTCAACGCGAACGGACCGGCGTGCCATGACAGGCAACTCCGTGTGGCCGGTTACGCTGGAATATTTGTTCCTGCCAGCCGTTTACTACGCACGGACGATCTCGTTCCGTTATGCATGAAGCACGCCTCGATTGCCACGCACCCGCTGGCAAGGGTCTGCGCTTGCCTGTTTGCAGGATTCGCCCCGCCGTTGCCGACGGTGCGCGACGCGCATTCGAGTTGCAGGACAGCGGTGCTGGTTGCCGTCTCGCGGGCACGGGCGAAATTCGCTAGCGGCGGCCGGCACGCACTGCGCGCAGCGATAACAACGCGCCCGCCCCGCGGCCTTCTTGGAGAGCCCAGTCATGAACCCCGTCATACACGGCTTCAATCCGACAATCGACCGGCAACCTTGCCAGCGCCTTGTCCGTGCAAAAGACCGCAAGCTGAAACACCTGCTGCTGGCTGCCCTGTACGCCGCCAGTCTCGCGCTTTCGGCAGCGGGCTCCGCCTTTGCCGACGAGCTCACGCCGCTACTCCCGCCGTCGTTCGTCACCTCGACGACGATACCTGCCGACGGTGACGTCAATCCGTATGGCGTCGCCTTCGTGCCCGACGGATTCCCCAGCTTCGGCACCATCGCCGCAGGCGACCTGCTGGTCTCGAACTTCAACAACGCGCAGAACGCGCAGGGCACCGGCACGACGATCGTCAAGATCGTGCCGAACAACCAGCCGGCCACGACGTTCTTCCAGGGTGCCGCCGGTCTTGGCCTGAGCACCGCACTCGGTGTTCTCAAAGGCGGCTTCGTGCTGGTCGGCAGCGTACCAACCACGGATGGTACCTTCAAGACGATCCAGTCCGGCGTGTTGCTGGTGCTGAATCGAACCGGCGGCGTCGTCGCGCAATGGACGCCTGCGATGGCGAAGATCGACGGCCCCTGGGATCTGACGATCTTCGATCAGGGCGATCATGCAAAGGTATTCGTATCGAACGTGCTCAACGGGACGGTTGTGCGCCTCGATGTGAGCGTGGACGACAACGGCGTTCATCTCGACCGCGCGACGCAGATCGCCTCGGGTTACCCGTTTCGCGGCGATCCGGCGGCACTGGTGGTAGGCCCGACCGGACTCGCCTACGACCCGCAGCGCGACGTACTCTACGTCGCGTCCACCGTCGACAACGCGATCTTCGCGGTATTCGGTGCGGGCAATTCGAAGCACGACGGTGGCAAAGGCGTGGTGATTTATGCGGACAACGCACATCTCCACGGCCCGCTCGGGCTAGCCCTCGGGCCGAACGGCCATCTGTTCGTCGCGAACGGCGATGCGATCAACGGCGATCCGAAGCAGCCGAGCGAAATCGTCGAATTCACGCCGCAAGGCCGCTTCGTCGCGCAGCTTCCCGTCGACCCGGCTCAAGCCGGTGCATTCGGACTGGCGTTCGCGCAGCCGCGTCATGAGTTCGTGCGCTTTGCGGCGGTCGACGACAACACAAACACCGTAACCGTCTGGAAGGTGCCTTTCGAGAATGGTGGGCAATAACGCGCGATGGAATGACGTGCGAAGCGGTCGGAAGCGACTTCATGAAACCAGATCTTTTGCCGGTGGCTGGCATGCGACTGCCAGCCACTGCGCACCTCGGTGCTTCGATTCCATTAATTTACTTTGATCTTAAAGCCTTCATCGGATAGCGACCGGCACGAAAATAGTTCTCGGACACAGGAATAAGCCCGCGGCACCGGCCGTTTTATTTCTGTAGTGAGCAGGTGGCCTGAGGATCAACGCTCGACACGTGTTCGCGCTTGACATTCGTAGCCTTGCGCGACGACTACGACTCGGACGGCGGTGCGAGCAACGCGCAAATATAAGTGTTACAGAGGCATCTTGATGTCGATCGACTGCACGCCGCTCCTGACGCTTCGTCCGAACCTTCGCCTGGCGTCACGCGTAGGGGTGATCGGCCGCGCTTTGATACCAGCGGTATTCGTAGAGGAAAACGTCATGTTCTCAAGCCCACGCACCGCAGTCTTCCTTGGTGTGGCCGCACTCGGCCTCGTTTGCAGCCCCAGTTACGCAGAGCAGACGATAAAAGCCACGCTGCTCATGAACACGATCCAGCTCAATGCTAGTGACGTTAAGGCAGGCAAAGTCACGTTCGAGGTAAGCAACGCGCCCGACACCGGTATGACGCATGAGTTCGTCGTTCTTAAAACAGACCTGGCCGCCGATAGGCTGCCAGTTAAAAATGGACAGGTGTCGGAGAGCCAGTTCAAAAAAATGGGAGAGGTGGAGGACATCGACCCGGGCAAGGGCAAGCGTTTGACGCTCAAGTTGGCACCCGGCCGCTACGTAGTAATCTGCAACAGGCCAGGCCACTACTCGATGGGCCTGCATACGTCTTTGCTCGTCACACCCTGACGGGCTTGGGTCATGCGTTCTTTGACGCACCACGTTTCACTGATCCAGAGGGGCGTGGCGACCTCGTTTTGTCACGCGCGGTAACGAATTTCCCCTGCACGCTCCCCGGACATGCGTGCCTCGCCGTGGTCTAAATCTTTAGCGGAGTCGTTCCGCCACATTAGATGAGGTCTTACCGTGCAGCACAAGATTTTGCCCCCTTTGACAGGGGTGTTTGCAGCCGCGTTGCTGGGCGGCTGTGCCGCAGCGCCTTACGACACATCGATGAATTCCTGTGATCAGGAGTACATGATGACCAATCCTGCGGGCGCTGAATATTACTGTGGTCCCGCCTATGGGTACCCCTTGTACGAAGGAGGCTTTCTCGGCTTTGTCGATATCGACCACTTTCACCATCACCACCATGACCATGACCATGACCATGACTTCGATTTTCATCGCGGCCATGACCATGATCGTGACTTTCATCACGGCGGTGCCATGGCTGGCCGCGGCCACGGCGAAGCGCACGCCGAAGGCCACGGTGGTGGGCACGATTCAAGTGGTTTCGGCAGTGACTTTCAGCCGTCGGGAGCGAGCGGATCGCACGGGGGTGGTCCGCGTAAGTAACCGGAATCACGCAACGGACCGCACCTCCACAATCCTTCGCTCGAACGACGAGTCCACATATTGCCGTGCGCAGCGCGGGGAGGGGACACATTCAACGACGTCTGCTCAAGTTGATCTGCCCCGGCGTTGCGCCGCCACAGGTATCGACGCCTTTGGGTACCTTTCTGTCTGGTCTTTCTAAAGATATCGCGTGGGTGGATCGCAGTGGCTGGCGTGTCGTCCGGCTGGAGCCTGCGGACAATATCTATGCGCTGCCAGTGCGCGCGTCAGCCTCAACTCGCCGGGGGCGGAGGTGGGGGGGGCAGCACGGCTGGGGCCGGCGGTGCATAGGGCCGGACCCCGGGCGCGACCATCATGTGTCCGCGGACCGGGATGCGATCGCCGGCGGCGTACATGCACTGGAGGTACGCATAGTCATAGCGGCGCTGCACGTTGTAGGCCGAGCCTTGTGCGGCACTCATGCCAAACGCGCTCCCGACGAGCAGGCCGACGCCCGCACCCACGGCCGCGCCGGAACCTCCATTGAACGCAGCACCCGCAGCCGCGCCGAGTCCCGTTCCAATGGCGGCGCTACCGACCGCGCTCGCGGTTGCTGCCTGATTGGCCGACACTCCGCCCACCTGGTTGAACGCAAATTGCCGGCACGAGGCGTCGTCTGCGCGGAACTGGTCGAACGTCTTCCCGGTGCCGGGCAACGCCATCACGCTCGGAGCGGTCGGCAAAACGGAGCATGCGCCGGCACAGGCCAGCGAGGCAAGCAGGGCAAGTTTTGAGTACTTCATGGCGCGTTGAACAGCTAGTTGATCGTCAACGGGAAAATGCGGGCAGTGGAGACACCTCACGCCACCCGCCGGGGCATTCCTTTACGTACGGGTAGTAGGCCTTGGACGCGTCGCAGTCATACCAGGCGCCGCTGTACTGGCCCGGGCCGGCTGAAGGCTGCTCTCGTTCGACGTAGCTCACCGGAGCGGCGTTAGCGGTCACGTTCGACGATCTCATATGGGCGTTGCGAGAGGCGCGCATAGGAAATGTTGGACTAGCGTCGATGCATTCCGCCGGACCCATGCATGCCGCCGAATCCCCTCATACCACCGAAGTTATGCATACCACCGAAGTTATGCATACCATCGCCAGGAAACGGGCCGCGATGAAAACCCGCTCCGATCGGAGCGAAACGATCGTGCCTCAGCTGATGAAAGTGGTTGAAGTGGTGAAAGTGATGGAAACGGTCGACAAAGATAAAGCTCACGCCGCCGCCAATGAATAGCGGCGGCCCCCACCACCAGGGGTCGGGATAGGGATAGGCCGCGACGGGGTACCACAGCGCGCTACCATCCGGGCTTTGCACAAGCTGCCAGGTCCCGTCACTTTGCAGGCACGCCCGCCCGATGACCTGCTGCATTGTCCCATCGATTTCTGCCTGCCCGGCAACTGCGCGGCAATTCGCGCTGTCCGTGCTGTCGACCGGCACCGGTTGCTCGTCATAGGTTTGCGCGAGTGCAGGCGCAGCGAAGCCGAGACAGACGAGCAACGTCCCGTAACGAAGCAGTTTGTCCATGATGTATGGCCACATGAATCCCCGACGTTTTCGACGCCGTGCGTCGTCGGCGTCACCCAGCACATCGGTGTGCTTGCGCAAATTCACGCCGCGGGCTTGGCTGCGATAGGAGCCCGCTGCTCGGGACGTGGTTGCCTGACGAGTAAACGATGGAACGCGTCGGCTTATTCCAGCAATGCCTGTTCTCTGGAGTTTTTGAATTCCGTCATTGGAGTGCGCGGTGGCGCGCTGATGCGGTGAAAATCTCAAGGCATGCGCCGGAGATGGCGCACGCCCTGAACGTACGAACCAACCTCTCGAACTCTCTCTTCGTCTCACGCTTGCCATGCTTCGCGCAGCGCGTCCTGCATCACGATGCCAGCCGCCTCGATATGCGCTTTCATCTGGCTGGTCTATGACGCGGCGATGGAGCGCATCCTGTTCGACGGGCGCGACGTCATTCATCCCGCCGGTTTGCTGGGCATGCGCGAACGCACCATCACCATCGGCGCGGTTTCGAAGGAGTATCGGATGATCGGATGACGCGTCGGCTGGATCGTCGGGCCCGCGTCGATCATGAGCGACGTACGTCTCGTGAGTTTGTCGAACGTGGTGTGTCAGGTTGGAATCGCGATGCCCGGCGCCACTGCCGCGCTGGCCGCGACCGACGATGGCGTGGCTCCTGCGGTCGCGGAATGGGAGCGCCGTCGCGACTTCTTGATGAGCGCGCTTGCTGACCTGCCGGTGATCCGTCCACATGGCGGCTGGTCGATGCTCATCGATACCAGTGAGCTGGGTCTGGAGCCACCCGAGGCGTCGAAGCTGCTGCTCGAACGCGGCTACGCCGATGACGAACTGGGGACCCGGTGCGGACCGCTATCTGCGTTTCGTTTTCTCCAACGAATCCGTTTCGCGGCTGCATGACATTCGCGAACGCATACGCCGGTCATGGCAGATACGACGCAACGAAAAATTCGAAGTTGGTTCGACGGTCCCGCTTCAAAGCGTCTGTCTCAAACTTCCGTAATCGACCCTCAACTGCCGGTGATCGTTATGAGGTTGCGATGGCCGCTTGCAAGGCACAACGGCCCGTCCTTCTTTTCGTTCTTAGGGTGGGTTTCAGCCTTTGCCTACATTGGCATATCGGTTCCGCTCCGGTCGGCTAGAACTGCGTTGCTCCCGTTGAACCATGCCGCCGCAAAGCTGCCGCTTGCACATGGCGAACGTTTTCGATTGGGGGCTTACGGCGAAGGGCTTAGAGCGTACAGTGCAACGATTGGGAACCAACCCTTGTCGGATTTGGCGATGACCGCTCTTCAGCCGTTCGCACAGAATATCTGGACCGCATTGGCCCCCCATTCTTTCGTTGGTTTACATATCGGCACGCGCTTGACGGTCATCCGGCTGTCGTCGGGCAAGCTATTGTTGCATTCGCCGATCCCGTTGAGCATCGAAGTACGGTCCGCAATAGATGCCCTGGGGCCCGTCGCGCACATCGTTTGTCCGAACCTCTTTCATCACATGTATGCTGCAGAAACTGCGGCAGCCTATCCGCGGGCGATGCTACACGGCCCGGCGGCCTTGCAACGCAAGCGCAAAGATCTTCGCTTCGACGCGGTGCTGACGGATCAGCCTCATCCAGACTGGCGCGGCGACCTGGAACTGCTGACGATCGAAGGCTGTATTCTGGGCGAGACGGTTTTCTATCATCCGGCCACGCGCACGCTGATCGCCTGCGATCTGGTGGAGAACTTTCATCAGTCGCCTCACTGGCTGACACGCAACTACCTGCGCCTGGGCGGAATCCTCGGTCGTGTCAGCTGGCATCCGCTACTGCGCATGGCGTATCGCGACCGCAAACGCGCACGCGCCTGCATCGACGCTTTGCTCGCCTGGCCGTTCGAACGCGTCGTGCTCGCACATGGCGATCTCTTGACGGACGACGCCCACGCCTTGGTCCGTGAGGGCATGGCGTGGCTTTAATCGTGCATCGCTCGGCACCGGTCAACCGGAATTCAGACGGACTCGAATGAGGAAAGGCTCACCCCTTACTCCAGCATTCGCGGTTACTACCTATGCAGGCCGGCAATTTCACGACAAGATCCACGTGGCGAACGTCCGCAGTCCGGGGCGGAACCGACGCTCGGATATCCGGAACGCCGCACCTGCGAGTGGCGCTTCATGGCCGAGGGCGTGTGGAAACTCCATTTTTACCGCTGACGGCGAGGTTGTCGGTCGGGTCGATCAAGTTAGATGCGTCGAGCTTGCGCTAATCGAAGATCGCGAGCGCAAGAAGCCCCTCAGGGCTTCAGCTTCCAGCCATCCTCATCGCCTTCATCATCCCGGCAACCGCAAGTATATTCATGACGCGCTTCAGGTTGTAGGCCAATACCTAGAGACTCATTTCGGTGCTCACCCGTCCGAGCATTCGGGTCAGGAAGTGTGTGGCACCCATCCAGTGCTTCAGCGTGCCGAAGACATGTTCGACCGTACTTCTGCGGACGGTCATTGCGTCGGGTTTGCGGTCTAGCCGACGTTGCATGGCCTCAAGTATGTGTTCGTGCTCCCATCGTCGGATACGACGGTAGTCGCTGGGCGAACATCGCTCCTTGAGATGGCAACGCGGGCAGGCGCTGGGCCAGTACACGCGCAGATTCATGTCTTTCTCATTGGTCTTGAATCGAAGAATTGCGCGCTCACCGGTGGAACATCGATACTCATCGTTTCTTGCAACGTAGATGAAGTCGCGTTTGGTGAAGAGCCCTTTCTTCCTTGACGCTGAGGTGAGCGGTTTCGCGACATACGCCGTGATCCCGGCCAGTTCGCAAGCACGGATGTCCGGACCGCTGAAGTAGCCCCGGTCAGCCAGCACCTTCAACTCAAAGCCATTTTCAGTGCACGGCGGAGCAACGTTTCAATGACGCTCGAAGTGCCGTATCAAAACGATTCACCCACCATCTCTTCACTCTTACGCCAGAGTGCAGCAGCGTTTGCAGCGTCGAGCGCGTAACCTCGAACGCCCTCGCTGACGGGCGTTACGACCACATCGTCGGCAACGACGTCGCTCGCATGACAGTTCTCACAATATCTACCTCCGATGTCTTCGGCTGACGCTACCACTGCGGCCCAGACTGAAGTCGCCGCCCCCTGCGGAACCGTCTTGAACTGAAACGGCCCTTTCCCCTCTGACGCAAGTTGACTGTTGATCGTTTCCAGAAGCGCTGTCATCTGGCCTTCATCCATGTGACGGGCCAACTCTGTATGAATCGCTCCGGGATGAACTGCGGCTGCCCGCACGCCGTGCGCTCGATGTCGCTCATCGAAAGCAACCGCAAAGAGGACGTTTGCCGTCTTGGCGCGCCCATATGCTACGAACGGCTCGTAAGGCGTGCGCTCAAAGCCAGGGTCGGCGAGGTCCACGTTCGCGTAACGGTGCCCCGAGGAGGCCAGTACGATCACTCGACCGCCAGACGGGATCAGCGACGCCAGGCGATTCACGAGCACAAAATGCCCCAGATGATTTGTGCCGAACTGGGTCTCGAATCCATCTGCTGTTTTACCGAACGGAGACGCCATCACGCCCGCATTCGCGATAATGATGTCAAGGGGTTTGCCTTCCTCCAGCAGTGTGTCGGCGCAAGCCCGAACGCTCTCGAGGTTCGCGAGATCGAGTGAAACAAGGTCAATGCTGCCTCCTGTCACCGCGGCATCGCGCCGTGCTTCGGCAATCGCCTGCTGCGCTTTTTCCTGGTCTCTGGCTGCGCCGACAACGCTCGCTCCGTGCGCAGCGAGCGAGCGCGCCGTCTCCACGCCAAGTCCCGCTGAAACACCCGTTATAAGAGTCCTCTTGCCGTGAAGATCGACGCCTGAGAGCACGTCGTCCGTCGTTGAAGTCGCACCAAATTTCTTAGCCATTTCCGCCGCTCCATCACAATAAGATTGACGTCATTCCCGCCCCGAGATAAAACGGAGTTAGCCTCCTTTTTACAATATACTAAACGGAGCTACTCTCCGTTTGCAAGCACTCAAGATGCAAATGAATCACTCGACACCAAAAGAACGAAAACCCAGGGCGGACGCACTTCGCAATCGCGAGCGCATCCTCGAAGAAGCGAAAACAGCGTTCACGCGCGCGGGTGGCGACATCAGCCTCGAGGACGTCGCCCGCCAGGCGGGCGTCGGCGCTGGCACGCTATACCGGCACTTTCCCACTCGCGACGCGCTGCTGGAGAGCGTCTATCGGGCCGAGGTGGAGAAGCTTGCGGAGGAAGCGCGAAATGTGGCCAGTTCGCTGCCCCCGCTTGATGCGCTGCGATCTTGGATGATGCTCTTTATCGACTACATTGCGACGAAGAAGATCATCGCGCCTGCATTGAATTCAATCGTCGGAGGGCCGACGAAACTGTTCGAGTCGTCCGGCGTCCAGATCAAGGACGCCATCCAGTCGCTTGTTGCACGTGCAGTCGCCAGCGGCGACATCCGGGCCGATCTCGACCCACTGGATCTCCTTCGCGCGCTCGTCGGCGTTTCAAATGTCGCGTCTGCTCCAGACTGGCAGCAAAGCGCAAAAAGGCTGGTAGACATACTTCTGCTCGGATCCCGCCCGCTCGAATAGTTTCTGTAACCGACCCAACTCGATCATCATCAGCAAGGAGAAATCCATGCCTAACCTTTCACACTTTGATCCCAGGAGCACCGCACTGCTGGTGATGGATTATCAGGTCGATATCCTTACCAGGTTCGTGACGGCTGCGCAGTTCGCCGATGCGATCGCTTGCGTGCCTGATCTGATCTGATCGCCACGGCACGAGACGCAGGCATGATGGTGATTCATGTGGTTGTCGCATTCCGGCCCGGTCATCCCGAGGTCAGCCCCCCGTAACCCGATATTCAGCGCGCTGAAGGCAAACGGAATGATGGTGGCCGGGAGCGAATGCGCCGCGATCCATCCAGCCGCAGCGGCACGCGAGGGGGAGCCGATAGTGGTCAAGCACCGCATCAGCCCGTTCGTTGGCACCGACCTGGAGACACTGCTACGCGCCAACGGCATCGACACCCCGGTGCTCGCAGGCGTCCACACCAGCGGCGTCGTGCTGTCGGCCGTTCGCCACGCCGGCGATCTGGATTATCGGTTGGTCGTCGTCCGCGATTGCTGCGCCGACCCGGATGCAGACGTGCATGCGATGCTGCTCGACGTTGTCATCGCGAAGCAGGCGGCCGTAGTCACCATGGCGGAACTCGCCGGCGCCCTGCCTGGCAGGTCTGCATGAACAAACGCGAGCGATAGTCCTGAAGAGGCGTCACTACTCCGTCGCCAATCCCGTCCCAACGACGTATCTGACAGGCCTTGCGCCTGTCATTCCCCCCTTCTATTGCCGCCCGAGAAGACCCGGTAAAGTACCTTTGGGCGGCTCAGTTCGTTTAGGGTTGTTCGATGCCTGCCATCGTCCGCAGGAATGTGAGTGCGCCACCGCGCGTGCCGGCAGGCGTCGAACGAGCCTCGATGGAGGAAACCGCGGCGTGCCCCGATGCGCTCGGGGTCTTTGAGGCTATGGCGATTGATAGGCCGGGATGCCTGGCAATGTTGATGGATGCGCAGTCAGGCGGGATGCTGGATGGGCGCTTACGCAGTGATGAAGCGGTGCAGTGACGCAGTTGTGATGGCGAAGCGGACCTGCGAGGGACTGCGCGAAGCGACAGGCGCAAACGTCCGCTCGTGGGCCGCGTTGCCGCAGTGCCGACGGTCGGGTTATACGTGCAGGGAGCGTTGCGCTCATGTCTCACCTCGGCGCATGGGTGGTGCGCGAATGGGCGCAGTGCGTTCCAGTATCTCAATGACGATCATTGGCGCACCGCAGTGCCGGCAGACGAAGACCGGAGCGACAGCAACCTCGGTTTGGTCGGGCCGGATGGGGACCTCGGGCACGACGTCCAGCAACTCACGCACCTTGGCGAGGTTGGCGCGGCGAACCGGGTTGGCAAGCAGCCCGTAATGACGGATGCGATGGAAGCCGCCGGGCAGCACATGCAGCAGGACGCGGCGCATGAACTCGCCGGCCTCCAGCGTCATGGTCTTGTAACGGGTGCGTCCCTTCGCACGGTAGTCCTTCCAGCGGAAGGTCACGCCGCGCTCATCGAATGCGACCAGGCGTTGATTGGAGATCGCTACGCGGTGCGTATAGCGTGAGAGGTACTCGAGCACTGCTGCCGGTCCTGCAAACGGGCGCTTGGCGTACACGACCCACTCGCAGGCACGTAGCGGCGCAAGCCACCGAGCAAAGGCGGCTGGATCCGCGAGCCCCACATACTCGCCGAAGAACTGCAGCTGGCCGCGTCGGTGTGCGTCTGCGAGTGCTTCGAGGAAGCGCCTTCGGAACAGGCGCGAGAGCACGCGCACCGGCAGAAAGAAGCCGGGCCGGCAGGCGATCCACCTCTGACCATCGGGCGACAGGCCGCCACCGGGAACGATACCGTGCACGTGCGGATGATGCGTGAGCGCTGAGCCCCAGGTGTGCAGCACAAGCGTGGCGCCAATCTGTGCGCCCAGGTGCTTTGGATCCGCGGCGATGGTGCGCAGTGTTTCGGCGGCGATGTCGAACAACAGCCCGTAGATCACCGTCTTGTTGTACCAGGCGATCGCGCTGATCGGCGCGGGTAGTGTGAACACTACGTGGTAGTACTCCACGGGCAGCAGATCGGCCTGGCGCGCTTCGAGCCAGCGGTGTGCGGCACTGGCCTGGCACTTCATGCAGTGGCGGTTGCGACAGGAGTTGTAAGCCACCTCGATGTGCTCGCAGCCTGAACAGCGCAGCACATGCCCGCCCAGCGCCGCGGTGCGGCACTGTTCGATGGCCGACATGACCTTCAGCTGCCCCAGGCTCAGGTGTGCCGTTGCTCGCCACGCTGGCCCGTGGCTGCGGAAGACGTCCGCAACCTCCAGCATGAGGCGCTACAGCGCGCTTACTCGGGCGGCAAGCGGTCCAGCGGACTGGTGACCTCGTGCAGCAGGTCGGTGGCCACCTGGACGTAGAGCGCAGTGTTCTCGAGCTTTACGTGCCCGAGCAGCACCTGGATCACGCGGATGTCCACCTTCTGCTCGAGCAGGTGTGTCGCAAAACTGTGCCTCAAGGTATGCATGGATACGCGCTTGTCGATGTGTGCGGCCTCGGCGGCGGCATGGATGGCGCGGTTCAGCTGTCGCGTGCTGAGCGGGTCGACGGGATCGAGCCCGGGAAAGACCCACCCGCCATCCAGCATCTTGCCCTGGGCGCGCGCCACGTGCCACCAGACGCGCAGGCGCTCGAGCAGCACCGGCGAGAGCATGGCGTAGCGGTCGCGGCGGCCCTTGCCCTGCTCAATGCGCAGCGTCATACGCTGGCTGTCGACGTCGCCGACCTTCAGGGCTACCACTTCGCTTGCGCGCAGCCCGGCACCGTATGCAACCGACAGCGCGGTCTGGTGTTTCAGGTTGCCGGCCGCCTCGATGAGGCGGCGCACTTCATCGGGACTGAGCACGACGGGCAATATGCGTGGAACGCGCACCGGCTGCATCCTGACCATCAGCTCGGGCCGGTCGAGCGTGACCTCGAAGAAGAACTTCAGGCCGGTAATCGCGTGGTTCAGTGATACGGGCGATGTGCCGTGATCGACCAGATGCAGCTGATAGCGCCGCAGGTCCTCGACGGTGGCGGTGTCAGGCGAGCGCCCGAGAAACCGGGCAAATTCACGCACGATGCGCAGATAGGTGTCCTGCGTCTTCGGCGAAAGCTGGCGCATGCGCATGTCGTCGATCATGCGTTGGCGCAGTGGACTGGCGTTTGCCTGTAAGGAGGTCATGATTGGGCTCCTGCTGGAGAACGAGGCGGATTGCCTCATTCGCCACCATACGGAACCGCGCGGCGGACCTCCCATGAACCACCCGCGCCGGCCGGAGCCCCCCTACCGCGCGAGCGGTTTCGTTCACCGACCCGATGGAGCCGCTCGGACAAGATTTACCACCGTCCGCTCCGGGAGCGACACGAGACGACCGCGGATAACGCGTCGGCCTCTATCTCGTCGGCCATCACGGAAAGTGGCGGATCGCTGACGCGGTCCGACCAAACCGGGACCCGTCGGCGTGGCTCCGAAAACGTTGGGCGAGCACCCCAAACCGATCCAGACGCATCCGTTGGTTTGCACCAGACACCTCGTCGACCACCCACAGAATTCGAATTCAGAAAAACAGGTCTGTCAGCCTTTGGCACGCACACTCGATGCAGCCGATGGAAAGTCTTCACGGCGCTCCGCCCATTTCAGGATCGCATCCAGTGCCGGGCAGAGCGCCTGGCCCCAATCGGTCAGGCGATAGTCCACCTTCGGCGGCACCTGGTGATAGACCGTGCGCGTGACAATTCCGTCCTCTTCCAGGCGGCGTAGCTGCTGGGCAAGCATCTTTTGCGTGATACCGGGGATCAGCCTCTCGAGGTCCGAAAAACGCTGCACCTGGCCACCGAAAAGGTGAAACAGGATCACCAGCTTCCAACGACCTTCCAGCAGCGTGAATGCGGCTTCGACATCGACCGCGGCGGTCGCCGGCGTGTAGGCTTTTCGGTTGGGCACGGCTTACTTACTTTTTAGTGCGTTCTTGCGATGTGGTAACTATAGCGCCATTATTGGGACATGCAAACGTGACGTTCAGGAAAAGTCCGATGAACATGACACTGCCGCCGCCACTGGATGCCTACCTCAACGCGGAAACCACCAGCGACACTGCCTGTCTTGCGAACTGCTTCGCTGCCGATGCCGTCGTGCGCGACGAGGGCCGCACTATCGAGGGGCTCGAAGCCATCCAGGCTTGGAAGAAAGACACCAAAGCCAGGTACCAGTACAACGTCGAGCCGTTGGACCTGTCCCAGGATGGCGCCGCCGTCACGATGCGCGCCAGGCTCACGGGCGCCTTCCCCGGTAGCCCGGTTGAGCTGACCTACACGTTTGTCCTGGCTGGCGGCAAGATCGCGTCTCTGGAGATTCACTGATGAGCGCCGCACCCGAACTTCAGGGCCTTCGGGCGCTTGTCACAGGCGGGACCAAAGGAGTCGGTAAAGCCGTTGTCGCGCACCTTTGCGAGGCCGGCGCGAATGTCCTTGCGACGGCACGTTCGCGTCCCGATGACCTTTCCGAAGAAAGGTTCATCGGTGCGGACATCACGACGGCCGAGGGCTGTAAAACCATTGTCGACGCCGTGCTCGAACGGCTCGGCGGCGTCGATATAATCGCGCACGTGGCGGGTGGCTCATCTGCGCCGGCGGGTGGCTTCAGGGTGCTCGACGACGACGAATGGAACAAGGCATTGAGCCTGAACCTGTTCCCGGCAGTGCGCATCGATCGCGCGCTGTTGCCCTTGATGCTCGAGCAGCGCTCGGGCGTCATCATCCACGTAACGTAGTGGAACTCGACCGCTTGCGCGCGGCGATTCGAGCGCAGTGCCGCCTCGAAATCGTCTATACCGATGCGGCCGGGCGTTCCTCGCGGCGAGTGGTCTGGCCGGTGCAAATCGGTTTCATGGACAGCGCGCGCGTGCTTGCCGCATGGTGCGAACTGCGTAAAGCATTTCGCACGTTCCGGACCGACCGAATTCTCGAAGCGAAAGAAGGCGCGCGCTATCCGGGACGTCGTAGCGAGCTGATGCGGGCGCTGCATGAGCACCTGACGCTCTCCGCTCAAGCACAGCCTGCTGACAGAAACTGACAGTTGCTTGCGCGACACTGTCCGCTTTCCGGCTCATTGATAACCGGCCAGAACGCCGGGTATCTATAGTGACTATGACTACTCGAGTTAACACCCCGCTCAAGCATTCGATGGGTGCGCGACAGTTTCGCGCTCTTTCGGCCGTACTGCACGCGATTGAACCCGCCTTCGACGAGCCGGTCTTTCTCGCGACCGCGCTCGACGGACTTGAACACCTGACGTTGATGGAACGCGTACGTCGCGCCAGTGGTGCGATTGACGCTGGCTCACGTGGACTACGGGGCGGTTACGATGCGGTACTCGCGCTCTTGACGCAAGCGGCGCCGCTGCTCGGCAAAGGGTTCGTGTCGCTCGTACTGCCTGACTATGTCGGGCAGTACGGTCGTCATGCATTCGAGCGATCTATGGACGCGCTGAAATACTTCACGCCATTCGGTTCGTCCGAATTCGCAGTGCGCGAATTTTTGCGTGATGATACGCACCGCGCGCTTGCGATCATGGAAACCTGGTCTACAGACTCAGATGATGCGGTGCGGCGGCTCGCCAGTGAAGGCAGCAGGCCCCGCCTGCCCTGGTCATTCCGGCTGGGTGAAATAGAGGCCGATCCGTCGTTAGCGGCGTCGATTCTCGACAGACTGAGCGCTGACCCGAGTGCATACGTACGCAAATCGGTGGCAAACCATCTGAACGATGTGACGAAGACGCATCCGGCGTGGGTGCTGGAGCGAGTCGGTCAATGGCATGGAGATAATCCCCATACTCGATGGATCGTTCGCCATGGGCTGCGCACGTTGGTGAAACAGGGTCATAAGCAGGCGCTTGCGGCGCTGGGCGCGGGGGGCGCGCCTGAGATTGTGCTCGAGACGTTTAGCGTGACTCCGCAGCGGATTGTCGTCGGTGACACGATCACGCTCGGCTGCGAGCTGAGTTCGGCGGTTAAGGCGGCGCAGAGGCTTGTCGTCGATTATCGCATCAGATATGTGAGGCGCAACGGCGCGACGGCTGCGAGGGTGTTCAAGCTGAAGGAGCTGACTCTGGAACCCAGCCAGCATATTTCGTTGAGCCGCACCCAGCATATTCGCGATTTCACCACACGCACGCACTACGCCGGCCGGCACGTGGTTGAGCTGATTGTCAATGGTGACGTCGTTGCGAAATCATTCTTTTACCTCGTCTGATATGGTCGAGAAGACCTTCGAGGTGGTGCGCGATGTGTCGAAGGAGGGCATCACGGTGCTGCTGGTTGAGCAGAACGCGCGTCTCGCGCTGCAGGCGGCGAACCGCGGTTACGTGATGGACTCGGGCATGGTGACGATGTGCGGCGACGCGAATCAGTGAGCGGTCCGCCTCACCGTTGCGCAGACGCCCCAGCCCGATCCGGGTGCGGCGCGCAAGATTTGGCATTTCGCTTCGGGGCATGGAAATAAGCAGTGCCTTTTAAAACGTCCCAGCATAGGGCTGGCGATAGGATCGATGCTTTTTGTTGCCGGACACGTCCAGTCTCCGGCTCGTTCAGTTTGAGATGCGATGTGAGGATGACTGCGAGCAGTTTCACGAGCAAACGCCTTAGTCCTACTGGCTTTCCGCGTCCGTTTACGGTGTAACATTTTTGTCATATTGATAGTTTTTGCTGACACCATACTCAAGTTGTTGAACATCACTGCCGTCATCTTCAGTCAAGGGACATTCAACATCGAATGTCTTCAGGCACCAGCTCAAGGGGACACATGGAATGACGCTTGCAAACCTGAAAATTGGAGTACGTCTCGGCGCGGGGTTTGGATTGGTCCTTCTGCTAATGGTGGCCTTGATCGTCACCGGTTTGATTCGCCTGGCGCATATCGGTGAGATCAACGACGACATCATTCACAAGCAGTGGGCAACGTCTGACGCTGCACAGGTCATCAATACCCGCACTCGCGCCAATGTCCGCGCTACGCTGCAGCTGTTCATCACGAGTGATAGGGATAAAGTAGCCGCGCTCTACCGTGAAATCGACGGCAACAAAGCAATCGTCAATGACGCACTTGGGCAGCTCGACCGGCTTGTCTCTACGCCTGAAGGCAAGAACCTGCTGGCCGATATTAGGGAGTCGCGCGCTGCGTATATAGGGTCCGTCGACAAGGTAGCCCAACTGATCGCGCGGGGGGAGCGTGATGATGCGGCCGCGATGATGAATGCCGAAACGCTACCGGCGTTCGATCGCCTGCAACAACATGTTACCGACATGGCGGAGCGGCAACGACGCCGCGGGGAGGAGCGCGGCGCGCAAGCGGAGCAGTACATCGTCTCGGCCCGTGACATGATGGTCGGGCTTGGCCTGGCGGCAGTCGTGATCGGAATTGTCTCAGCGTATGCGCTGACGCGTTCCATCACACGTCCACTGAATGAAGCGGTGAAAGTCGCACAAACAGTGGCCGCCGGAGACTTGACGAGTGACCTTCGCGCCCGATCACACGATGAGACAGGCCAATTGTTGGAAGCGCTTGCCAAAATGAACGAAAACCTGAAAAAAATCGTTGGCGAAGTGCGCAAGGGCACAGACATGATCGCCACTGCATCGAGCCAGATTTCGAACGGGAACCAGGACCTCTCGTCTCGAACCGAAGAGCAAGCGACTTCGCTTGAAGAGACCGTGGCATCAATGCAGGAACTCACGAACACGGTCAAACAGAATGCAGACAGCGCGCTGCAGGCAAACCGACTCGCGCAATCGGCCTCCGAGGTCGCGATAAAGGGCGGCGCCGTCATCTCGCAGGTGGTCGACACGATGGCCGTGATCACAGGATCAGCCAACAAGATCGTCGAGATCATTGGGGTTATCGAAGGCATTGCGTTCCAGACCAATATCCTGGCGCTCAACGCGGCGGTCGAAGCAGCTCGCGCCGGAGAGCAAGGTAGGGGCTTCGCAGTCGTAGCGGGTGAAGTGCGAAACCTCGCGCAGCGTTGCGCGGCAGCTGCCAGAGAAATCAAAAACATGATTGGCGAATCGGTGAAGCAGGTGCAAGCCGGAAGCCGACTGGTTGCACAAGCTGGCACGACAATGGACGAGATCGTGGTGAGCGTCGAGCGCGTGACGGGCATTTCGGGCGAGATCACTGCCGCGAGCCAGGCGCAGAGTGCCGGGATCGAGCAGATCAACCAGGCGATGGCGCACATGGACCAGGTCACGCAGCAGAATGCGGCGCTGGTGGAGGAAGCCGCCGCAGGAGCGCAATTGTTGTATGGTCAGGCGGGCAAGCTCGCGGACCTTGTTGGTGTGTTCAAGCTCGACGACGTGAGGGCAGAGGTCTTGACTAGACGGCCAGATGCTGCGCCTGGAGGGACCTTTGCCGTGCGGGAGGCGAGGAAGGTCCGCTCTGCCACGCGCATGATGGTCGAGCATCCGGAAGCGGGCCGCGATTCGCAGTGGAAGCAGTTTTAACCACAAATATCATCAATTTCACGAGGACGTAATGAGCTTTTGTTGAACCAATTCGACAATGACTCGCTAGCTAGTACCGGGCAGTCCGTCAAATGTTTCCGTATGCAGTGTCACCGTGGCGTTGTTAAGCATCGGTCCCAGTGAGTAAGAACACTCTTGAACTTGTTGAAGTCACGCGAACAGACGCGCAATCTTCCAGCGGCGCCGGTATCGACGCAGCGTCGTGATCATCGAGCAATGGTTCCTGCGGTGCGGGGGAGATCAGTTCGATGCCGCCCAGCGCAAGATTTTCGTCGAGCGTAGCTTCGACAAGGGTTGCTTCATGCGAGCTAGCAGAAGACGTGTGCACGACGGGCGAACGATCATCAGCATCTGAAATAGCCATGAGCTTCGTACACTTGCTCGCCTGCGAATTTTTCTCGTCCTGCCATGCCGGGAAAACTAACACGGCACGCGAGAAGTTGGCACAGGGCGTGTATAAAATCCCTTCCAGCGAAGCGCGATGGCGTGCGGCTCACGAGCCGAAAAAAATATCGCAGAAGCTGACAGGTCCGACGCAGGTCGACGGATTTGTGGGGTGCGTATCTTGTTTTTTGTGGCCGACATCGCTCGTGCCTTTCATTTCGGCGCCCATGCCACTGTCGCTTGTTTGCTGCTGGGGTGTGGCGGCTTGCTGTTCAGCGTCCTGGGTGGCTACTTTCGCCTCCGCAGCCTGGATATCGGTAGGATAGGTTGCGTCATCGTTAACCGACGGATTGTATCCAGCCTGTTCGAGCCTGATGAGGTCGGCACGGACCTGCGCTCGGGTGAGTGGGGCAGACGCGGACTGCGCAAAAGTCACTGAAGAGCTGACGAGCGCGCTGAGTGTCAACGCCAGTAAGGCGAGCTTTTTCATGATCTTGACTCCTTCCATTAAGGGACCCGGCTTGCCGGGGAACTGGTGAAGCACGTTGTCGTATGGCTCAAGAGCCGGAATAAATAGTGCAGAAGCTGACAGGTCCAACGCAGGCTGACAAATCTGAGGGAGGTGTCTCCCGTTTGATGTGGCCGGCATCGCTTGTGCCTGTTGTTGCAACACCCATCCCACTGTCGCTGTTTTGCTGCTTGAGCCGCGCGACCTGCTGTTCAAAGATCGGCGCAACGTCGGGGTACGACGTGTCACTCACGAAATTCAGACCGTTGCGTTCGGCTTCAATCAACTCCTGCCGCACCTGTGCTCGGGTCTTTTCCTGAGCCTGGGCATTGATCGCAAAGCCCGCAGCGGCGGCGAGAATCATGGTTCGTTTATTCACTTTGGACTCCAATTTAAATTGCTGGAAGTTGATGGTTCGCATCATGAAGCGCTCGGAGGACTCAACCGGGTTCCCCTTTTCTCTATTCGCTTCAATGTGAGGGACCCGAAACGCTGTAGTCGTCATCAGCGTGCTCACACCACGGTATACCGGGAGCGGGCGCCTCTTATTCCCAAAGTTGCCAAGGATGCAGGTAAAACATAATGCAGTTGGCGACCGCGTCGTCTGGCAAGTTGCTGGTGCAGATCAACGGCATTGGTCACTCCATCCCCGGCCACACATTCATCTCAGCCGCGGGGCACGGAGGCGACGATCAGCGTCAGCGAAGTGACGCCCTCCGATCAGTTCGATTCAAAGTGCCGGCGCATACCTAATACATCAGCACGAACGACGAACGCTTGTGTCCCAATTTCGTGCGCAGTATGCAGCATATCGTTGGAATAAACAGGCTCACTCTCGGGTGTTTTTGTCAGACGGCAGGAAACCTGAAGGAGACGCCGATGGGCGACGATGGGAGGAGGGCCAGGAAGGTTCCGGGCGAGTCGCAGCGGGATCTCGTAGGCGACCTCAAAGCGATTGAGGAACCAGGTTCATTCGTGATCAGAAATGGAATTTCCGTTTGCTGCAAACGCTGAAGACAACGCGGGAGGGGGCGCCTCCCGCGAAGTTCCTGTAGATCAAATTCCCATGTGTTCAGCAACGCCGTCGCGGTCAAAGAATTTGTGTTTCAACGCGGCGGCGATATGTGCGATCAGCAAGAGCGCAAGCGTCAGCACCAGCCCGCGGTGCAGCGTGTCAGTCAGCAAACGCAAAGGTTCATCCCGGCCGATGAAGGCCGGCAATCCCACCAAACCAAAAAAACTTACCGGATGTGCGCCCGCCAGTCGGTGCACGTAACCGGCGAGCGGCACCAGGAACAGCAGTGCGTACAGGGTTCCGTGCAACACGCTCGCGGAATACGCTTGCCACCTCGGAATGCTGGACGGGAGTGTCGGCGGGGTATGCATAAAGCGCCACAATAGGCGTGGTGCCATCAGCATGAAGATCAAGCTGCCGATCGATGCGTGATAGAACAAGATGCCGTTGAAGCGAGGTGAGTTATGCGGGAATGTATCCATGTAGAGTCCGATCGACAGGTTCAGCAGGATCAGGAACGCGATGGACCAGTGCATGATGATGGCAAAGCGTGTGTAAGTGTCATTGTTGGCGCGGGTCATGAAAAATCTCACTTTTCAAAATAATGTGACGGGCGGAACCTCGTTTGCCAGGTCAATCGGCAATGCAAACTGCGTGGCTACAAACTGAAATACCTTCTCAGAGCCGGATTTATTCCCGTCGCTCGCATCAAAGTGGTTGAGCCACCTCTGAATGCAGCGGCGCGCTCCCCACTCGATTACACACCCGCGAACAGGTAACTGCTGCGATTATGCTGACCGGAGCACAACCACAAGTACGGGCGACTTATTCCCGGTCGGTTGCGAACACGCCAGTCCTTCGGGAATAACTTCACTCGAGTTTCGGTACGGATAAGACACCTTCCTGATACGTCGGGGCTGGTGAACCACCGTTCGGGAGAAGGACATGAGACGTATCTATTTGCTATTGCCGAATGTGCATAGCGCACAGATGATCATCAACGAACTTCTGTTATTGCGGGTCGAGTGGCGACATATCCACGTGATCGCCAATCACAATGTGCCGCTCGAGGACTTGCCAGAAGCAACCCTGGCGCAGCGCAGCGATCTGTTACCCGCCCTCGCGAGAGGGGCGGCGATGGGCGGCCTCACGGGGACGCTGGCCTCACTGGTCGCACTGGCGTTCCCGCCGGCCGGCCTGACGATTGCAGGCGGCGCGGTCGTGGCGATTACGCTCTGTGGCGCCGGCTTTGGTGCATGGACGGCGACGATGATTGGCGTTGATGTACCGAATACGCGGCTCAAGCGCTTTGAACAGGCTATAGAAAAAGGCGAACTGCTGATGATGGTCGACGTCGCGAAAGATCGCGTCGAAGAAATCGAGGAGGTGATCAAGCAGCGTCACGCCGAGGCCGAAATTCAGGGAACGGACCCGACGATTCCGGCGTTTCCGTGACGCTGCGTAATGCCATCTGGTTCCATCGCAATGACGCAGTCCGCCATGATGTGCGGATCAATATGAACGACAGAAAGCTCGTCGTTGTGATGGGCGGCGCGGTGGTGCCCGCGCCCCAGTAGGTTGTGAAGGGCAGGCCATGCAGATAGTTGACCAGCTCTTCCGATCCTTTCTGGTGGGTCTCGTCGCGGATATACCAGGCGACCAGCCATGCAAGTTTTGCGGCGCTCGTGCCCGCACAGGTATCGGCCATTTTCTCGAGGCCAAGGTTGAAGGCATCGAGAAAATGGCGGTCAGCAGCAGCGTCCGCTCGGGCGCTTTCGCCTCGCTCTTCAGGTGCGTGAAGTGGCGCGTGAAGTCGGTTCACTGATCGACCTCGAGCAGCAGATCCGTGATCTTCACGTGCGGCATCAGGTCATAGGCCTGCGGCCTGAGCACATTCGCCTCTGCCAGCGTTGCGTCATCCAGTGGCCAGATCCTGAGTCCTCTGTCGTGCAGCCCAACATCAGGCGGTTTGCCCGCTACCACGAGCCGACAGGTTTCGTCGAGCGCTTCGTGCAAATGCTCGAGGCGTTCATCGAGATAGCGAGCCGCTGACGTTTCGACGGCCAGCCCCAGCTGGTTCTCCCGTTGCTGCTCGCCAAACGTTGCGCACGGCTTCAGGTATTCATCGAAGTCCCTGACTTGGCTCATCCTAATATAGGTCCAAAAACCTATATGACTTTCTTGATTTTCATATCTTACAATTAAAAT
>NZ_JALPRJ010000106.1 GCF_030464885.1 Caballeronia sp. SEWSISQ10-4 2
TAACAGCGTGAAATCAATGGCTTATGTTTGTGATCGAGTCAAAGTTCGGCCTAGCGTCAGGTCCATCTGCCGGCTCAGCATTGCGGCATGGCGCGATAAATCCGCACGCTCGCCCACGCTCTTCGCAATGTTCTTCAATTGCGGAGAACCGGACCGCGTCATCTGCCAGCTCCAATGCGGATGCGTCAGGCAATCGGCGAGAAGCCTGGGCGACAGCCGCAACGGCAGTCGGAAACCGTTGCGCGTGTCGTGATCGCGCTTGCCGTGCACGGGGACATCGACGGTGAGAACGAGCGTTGAATAACCCGCAACGCTTGCGCGACGCATCAGGTCCTCTGCAATGCCGCGATCCTGTTGCACGTAGAGCTGCATCCAAAGGTCGCCATGCGGCGCGGCGGCGCGCACATCTTCCAGCAACGAAGTCGACGCCGTCGACAACACGAACGGTAACGCTGCGTGGCTCGCGGCTTGTGCGAGCAGTTCATCGGCCCGTGGCCAGAAGAGGCCGTTCAGACCCGTTGGTCCGACGATCATGGGGGCGGCTGCATCGCGTCCGAAAAATCGTGTCGCGCTTGAACAGCGTGACACGTCGGTGAGCACACGTGGTTTGAAAAGCCACTGCCGGTACGCATCGTCATTACGCTGCAACGCATGGCCATCTTCGGCGCCGCCGTCGAGGTAATCGAAGGCAAGTCGCGGCAAGCGCCGCCGTGCAGCAATCCGGTACTCAGCGACAGATGAAAGCATCAATGCTCCACGATTTACGATCGCCCATAAATGCGCGATTCGATTGCACTACAATTGGGATAATTACAATCCGATACTTTCAACGCCCACACAAGCATGTCCAAAAGCGCCGCTGGCACGCCGCAAAAGCCCGACGAGAAAGCTGTTCAGCGCTCGTCGCTGTTTGTCGGATCGACTGAAAAAGCTTTCCAGGTGCTGCACGCCTTCGACGGTCCGAGCCGCCACATGACTCTCGTCGATATCGCTCGCGCTTCTGGACTCGACCGCAGTGCGACGCAACGTCTTGTCCATACGCTCGAAGTGCTTGGTTACCTCTACCGCGTGCCGGAAACGCGCAACTACGGGCTGACGACGAAGGTGCTGCAGTTCTCGTACAACTATGTGCGGGCCAACGAACTCATTGATAAAGCCTCGCCGTATCTGCTCGACATCAGCCGCCGCCTTGGCGAAACGACCAACCTTCTGGAACTCGACGGCCACGAAATCGTGTTTGTCGCGCGCTTTCCGGGGCAGCATCTGGTGAACATCGACATTGTGGTCGGCGCGCGTTTGCCGGCCATGTTCACCGCTGCGGGCATTGCCATCCTGTCGCGTTTGTCCGACGAACGTGTGCGCGAAATTCTTGCGTCGACCCGCCTCGACCCGCTTACGCACTACACCGAAACCCATCCTGACAAACTGCTTGAACGTGTACGCAAAGTGGCGCGACGCGGTTACGCGGTGATCGAGAACGAGACCGTGCTTGGTGATATTTCCGTCGCTGCGCCGGTTACGGATCACGGCGGGATGGCCGTTGCCGCGATCAACATTTCGGTGCCCACTTCGCGTTGGTCGATCGAACGTGTGGAAGCTGAACTCGCACAGCATGTGCAGGTCGCTGCGACTTCGATTTCGAAGGCCAGGTTGTCGGGTTATCAGCGGTGAGGGGGTTAGGTGGTTGGCGGTGATGGTCGTTGGTTCCGGGGGTAGTGGTCGGGGGTGATGCTGGGTTGCTGCTGCTCAGGTTTGTGGTCGGTTTAAGTTAGCTGATTTCTTTATCACTATTAGCCACTGTGCGTGGCGGCACGTCATTTCTTTGCAAACGCGCAAAGAAAGGAAGCAAAGAAACGCGTTTCCAACCACGGGCAAGTTAGTGTCCCTAGCGTGCAGGCTCGGTGCTTTTGGCACCTGATAGCACGGTGCTCGCCAGACTCACGGATGGTTGAACCCCTCCTTCTCCGAACACAGATACCTACACGCTTCGCCACCAGTGACTGAACCTGCCACGGGTACACGCCGCGCTATCCGCGTACAACCACCTCAAGAAAGAAGCACGCAGACCACGTAGCCAACCCACCCAGAAATGAGTCAACCGGTACACGTCAGGCCGTCATGGTCCCGGGATCATTGGTGCTTGCCCGAGAGCGTCGGGGGCGAAGCGTGTTCGTGTCAGGATTCGCGAGAAGGAGGGGTTCACACATCCTCCAGTCTGGCGAGCACCGTGCTATCAGGTGCCAAAAACTGAGGCTTGCACGCTAGGGCCACTAACTTGCCGGTGGTTGGGAGGCGTTTTCTTTGCTTCTGTTTCTTTTTCGCCGCTGGAAAAAAAATGAAGTGCCGCCACGTACAGTGGCTAATAGTGATAAAAAACACAGCTAACTCACGCAGACCACTAACGCCGAAAGCACCAATCCGGCATCAACCCCGCCCACCACCCCCAAAACCCCCAACCAGAACCCCGAGTGCGAACGAAACATCAAATGCCCCGTTCGAACAGTGCGAGCTGTTTTTCCAGTTCGACTCGCAAGCTCGCCGACAACCCGGGGTCTGCCTGAACCAGCGGCGCAAGCATGTCCGGCGCGTGGACATCGATCAAATCCATCACCGACTTCATCGGACCGGGATTGGTCTCGGCGAACGCCAAGTTCATCAGCGGAATCAGCGAGCGATGCAACCTGAGCGCTTCTTGCGTCTTCCCCTCCGAAGCCAGCTCATAAATCTTTCTCCACGCAGTCGGCAACAACGTCGCCGTCACCACAATGCCACCCCGCGCACCGGCCGCCACATGCAGCGGAAACAGCGTGTCCTCACCGCTCAGCACGGCAAACGATTCGTCCACACCCGCAACGGTGCGCAGGAAATGCCACATGTCCGTGTTGCACGCCTTCATCCCGATGATCCGTTCATGCTTCGACAACTCGTGCAGCACCTCGGGCGCAATCGCGATACGCGTGCGGTAAGGGATTTCATAGATGAGAATCGGCAGCGGCGATTCATCGGCGTAACGCATGAAGTAATCGCGGATGCCACCTTGCGTCGGATTCGTGTAGTAGGGCGTCAAGACGAGCAGACCATCGACGCCGGCCGCAGCGAAAGCTTGGCCGGCCTGCATCGCGTCGTGATAGCCTGGATCGAGAACGCCCGCGACGACGGGGATCTTGCCCGCCGCCTGCTCAGCCGTGATCTCCGCCATGCGAATGCGCTCGGCGCGCGAGAGAGCACCGTATTCACCGGTGCCGCCCAGCGGCACGACGCCGTCCACACCTTGCTTCAGCAGATAGCGCATGAGTGCGCGGGCGGCGTCTGTGTTGATCGTGTCGTCGGGATTGACGGGAGTCGGAATGGCCGGCAAAACGCCACGCAGTTGTTGAGCTGAAAGCATGAGAAAGTCCTAGAAAACAAGGTTATTCAGGAAGCGAGGCTGCGTCGGCGCAACCGGTCCGCCACCCAGATCAAGACTGCTATAAAGGCAAACAGGCACGTCGAAACAGCGGCGATGACCGGCGAAATCTGCATCGTGATTTCGTCCCAGAACTGCTTGGGCAAGGTCGTGCTCAAACCGCCCGACGAGAACAAAGCGATAGTCAGTTCATCGAAGGACGTGGCGAAAGCGAACAGGAACGACGACATCAACCCGGCGCTGAGAATAGGAAACGTGACGCGGCGCAGCGTGGCCCACGGGCGCGCGCCCATGCTGTGTGCGGCGAGATCGAGACGCGTGTCGTAATTGCGCAGCACGGCCATCATGGTGATCACGACGTAAGGCACGGCGACGACGGTATGTCCCAGCACGAGACCGAACGACGATCCGATCAAGCCGATCTTCGCGAAGAAATAGAACACGCCGACCGCAATGATCATGCGCGGCACGACGATCGGCGCGAGAATGAACGCGAGCATGGCCGCCTTGCCCTTCATGCCGCCGCGCACGAGCAGGAACGCGGCAGGCGTGCCGATCAGCATCGAGAGAAAACCGGTGCCGATACCCACGAGCATGGAGCGTGTGATGGCCTGCATCCACAAAGGCGAATCGGCGATCTGCCGATACCACTGCAACGAGAAACCATGCGGCGGCCATGCGAGACCAGACGCGGAATCGAAGGAGAGCGGAATCATCAGGAACGCGGGCGCGCTCAGGAACACGAGCAGCAGGATCACGACTACACGCAAGGTCAGACTTTCACCGTTGGCGGCGCGTTTGTGACGTTTGCGGAAGAGTCCGATCAAGGCGTCGGTTGCATTGCCGAGCGTGGTCAGGATCACATCGCCGAGCTTGCGGCTCCATCGGCCGCCTTGCTTCGGACCTCTTGCCGCGGAGCTGCCGCCGGCCATTGTCGAGAGTCCGACCATGCGGTCATAGATCAGGAACACGAGCAGCACCACTGCCAGCAACAGCACAGAGATTGCCCCCGCGAAACCCCAGTTCAGCGCCTGCATCACCTGATCGATGATCAGTTGCGTGATCATGGTCTGATGCCGTCCGCCGAGCAGCGTGGGCGTAATGAAAAAGCCGATGGCCGTCACGAACACCATCAACGCGCCGGCCGCCACGCCTGGCAGCGACAGCGGAAAGTACACTTTCCAGAACACCGTGCCGGGACGCGCGCCGAGCGTGGCGGCGGCACTCGGCAAGCGGCGATCGATGTTCTCCATCACCGAGAGCATGGTCAGGACCGCGAGCGGCATCAGCGCGTGAACCATGCCGACGATCACAGCAGAAAAGTTATAGAGCAGACTCAACGGCTGGTCGATGATCCCGAGTCCAAGCAGCACCTGGTTGATCACGCCGTTGCGTCCGAGCAGCACGACCCATGCAAACGTACGCACTAGAAAGCTGGTCCAGAAGGAGAGCAGCACCCAGAACAGCAGGCGGTTCTTGCGTTCACGCGTCAGCGAGGAAATCAGGTACGCGATCGGATAACCGGTGAGCACGGAGAAGAAGGTCGTCCACAAAGATACCTTCAGCGTGATCAGCAATACATCCACATAGACCGACGATGCAAACAGCCGCTTGTATTCGACAAGCGTGAAGCCGCTGTTGTTGTGCACGCTTAACAGCAGCAACTGCCCGACGGGATACACAAGCATCACGAGCAGCAGCACGATGATCGGCGCGCTCATCGCGCCAGGCCGCAGCCACGCGCGCCATCGGGCCGGCCGTGGCGGCGGCGCCTCGGGACGCGCCTGTTCAGCGATCAGGGCGGAACGACTCATTTTCACCCCGCAATGGCAACGGCATCCGCAGTCAGCCACGAAAGCCCGAGCGTCTGCCCGATCTCGTACTGGCGGCCGAGCCGGTTGGTGGGAAACGCCGCGACGAGCGGCGGGGCATTGCTGATATGCGACTGCAGATAAAGCTTCGTCATGCTACCGGTCACCATGATGTCGGTGAGTTTCGCCGACAACGTGCCGCCGTTAATCGACCCGTCTGGCGGACCATCGTGGATCTGAAGATTCTGCGGGCGCAGCATCAGCTTCACCGTCTTGCCGTCGCGGATTACGGCGTCATAGGCCATTGCATGCACATTCGCGCCGCCTTGCACGCTGATCTGTACCTGATCGCCGGTACGCCCCGTCACCACCGCGTCGAGCAGGTTCGATTCGCCGAGGAAGTCCGCGACAAACACGCTTTTCGGGCGGAAATACAGATCGGCGGGCGTGCCGAGTTGCGCGATCGAACCTGAGTTCATCAGGCAGATGCGGTCGGACATGGTCATCGCTTCTTCCTGATCGTGCGTGACATACACAATCGTCGTGCCCAGGTCCCGATGAATCCGCTTGATCTCCAACTGCATCTGGTCGCGCAATTTCTTGTCGAGCGCGCCGAGCGGTTCGTCCATCAGGATGATCGACGGCCTGTACACCATGCAGCGCGCGAGTGCGATCCGCTGCTGCTGACCACCCGATAATTCGCGCGGATACCGCCCCGCGAGATGCGGCAGATGCACCATCTCCAGCGCCTGCATGACCTTGTCACGCGTGGCTTTTGCATCGGTCTTGCGCATCTGCAAGGGGAAGGAAACGTTCTCCGCCACCGTCATGTGCGGAAACAGCGCGTAGTTCTGGAACACCATGCCGATGTCCCGTTCATACGGTGCGCCGTATGTCACATCGACACCATTGATCCGCACCTGGCCATCGTCCGGCTGCGCGAGTCCTGCGATCAGGCTGAGCAGCGTTGTCTTGCCCGAGCCGCTGGGTCCGAGCAGGGTCAGGAATTCGCCCTGGGCGACATCGAGATCGATCGGGGCGAGCGCGACGAAATCGCCATAGCGCTTGCACAGTCCCGTGATTTGAAGGTTCGAAGCAGACATGGAGAGGGCATCCGTGGCGGTTGGAAAAATAGCTCAGGTCAGGATCCAGCTATTGAATCGCTCGAGCGCGACGCTTTGTTTTTCCTGCCAGAACTTCGCATCGATATGCAGGCCGTTCTTCATGTTCTCCGGGAACGTCGGGCAGTTCTTCGCGATCTCCGGCTTGATGTAGTTGAACGCTTCGGGTTGCGTGACACCGGCCGGGAAGAACTCGGCGAGCGCGGCCTGACGTTTCGGGTCGGAGGCGAACTTGATGAACTCGCGGCAGGCGGCGGCGTTCGGCGTGCCTTTGAGAATCGACCAGTTGTCGCAGCCCCAGATGTTCTGGTTCCAAACGATCGCCACTGGCGCACCATTTGCAATAGCCGATTGCGCCCGCGATACCCACGTGCTGATCATGTCCACTTCACCCGAGCCGAGCATCTGTTCGACTTGCGAACCCGTGGTCCACCACACATCGACGTGCTTCGAGATCTTGTCGAGACTCGCGATACCCCGGTCGAGGTTGCACGGATACACCTGCGAGGGCGGCAGGCCATCCGCCATTAGCGCTTCTTCGAAGGTATCGAAGGGATACTTGCGCAGCCCGCGCCGACCCGGGTAGTCCTTGACGTTCCACATATCGGCCCATGAATTAGGGGCTTTTCGTCCCTTGAACGCATCGGTGCGATACGAGAGTACCGTTGTATAAATGTTTGTGCCGACGCCATACGGCGACATGTATTGCGATGGAATCTTCGCGATCACCGGGTCCGCTTCCAGACCATGCTTCTCCAGATATTCCTTGCCACCGCCGGTAAGCAGAAGAATTGCCGGCTGGCTGATCTTCGCCATGTCCCACGTGTAGCTGCCCGTTTCGACCATGCTCTTGATCTGCGCGGTCGGTTCGGCATTGGCTTGCACGCCCACTACTTCAATGCCTGTCTTCTCCGTGAACGGCTTGTAGAACACCGCGCCGTATGCCTTGGTGTAAATGCCGCCGTCGTCGCGAATGACGATCCGTTTGTTCGCCGCGCGCGACGGCGTCCAGACGAACGGGAACGCTACCGCGGCCGCGCCGGCTAGGGCAGTTTTGATGACCGTGCGGCGGCCGGGCTGTTGAACCTCTTGAATCTCATCGCGTGCGGGCTGCTTTTTCATGTCGGCTCCAAGGGTGTGGATAGAAACAGGAACGCTGGTGGCGAATGTCCAAGCTTCGAGGGCGGCCTGGATCGGGTAATGAAGGTCAGGGCAGCAAACGTCCCGGATTGAACAGGTTGTGCGGGTCGAGCGCGTTCTTCACGGCACGCATCAAGCCGAGTTCGATAGCGGATTTGTAGTGCGCCATTTCCGGCAGCCCGGTTTGCCCGATGCCATGTTCCGCGCTGAACGTCCCGCGCAATTCGTGCGCGACTTCGTTCACGCAGTGGCGCATGGCGCTCGCCATCACAACGGGGTCGGGGAGTTCGCGCCAGGCATCGAAGGTGAAGAAGGGAATGAGATGCACGTTGCCGTCGCCGAGATGCGCGACCACGATGATGTCGAGTCCGGGCACGATGGCGCGCACCGCCTGCGTGGATCGTTCGATAAACGCAGGCACCGCTGAAACCGGCACTGCGCAGTCAGTCGTCAGGCCGACGCCGGCTTTCTTGTTGGCTTCGGACACGCTATGGCGAATTTCCCAAAGCGTTGCGCGCTGCGTGTCGTTGCTGGCGAGGACTGCGTCATGGATCAAGCCGGCTTCGGCGGCGTGTTCGAGCGTCTGCTGCATCAGCGCGGCCATTTCCTCGCCGCCGTGGGTGTCGCCCAGTTCGACCAGCACGTGCCATTCATGCTGCTCGGAGAGCGGGTTGCGGCGGCCGGGCACATGCTCGATCACGAACTCGAGCTGGAGGCGGTTGATCATCTCGAAGGCGCTCAGCCGCGATCCGCAAGCGGCCTGGAACAAACCGAGAATGTTCAGCGCAGCCGCGGGATCGACGGGCGCGAACCACGCGAGCGCGTGCTGGGTCGGCAGCGGATGCAGTTTCAGCATAGCCGCCGTGATGATGCCAAGAGTGCCTTCCGTGCCGATGAACAAGTGCTTCAGATCGAGCCCCGTATTGTCCTTGCGCAGGGCGCGCAGACCGTTCCAGACGGTGCCGTCGGCGAGGACGACTTCGAGGCCGAGCACGTTGTCGCGCGTGTTGCCGTAGCGCAGGACACCCGTGCCGCCTGCATTCGTCGACAGATTCCCGCCGATCTGGCATGAGCCTTCAGCGCCGAGGCTCACCGCGTAGAGGCGTTGTTCCGCTGCAGCCGCATCCTGGACGGTTTTCAGCACGCAGCCAGCTTCGACTTCCATCGAATCATTGGCTGCATCTATATGACGAATGCGCCGCATGCGCGTCAGATTGACGATGACCGGCGGCACACCCTCGTTCGCCGGCACCGCACCCGCGCAGAGGCTGGTGTTGCCACCCTGCGGCAGGACGGGGACGCCATACGCCGCGCACAAACGCACAATGGCCGCCACCTGCGCCGTGTTCGAAGGCTGGACGAGCGCTGCTGCCGGACCCTTATAGCGGCCGCGCCAGTCTTCCGTGAAAGGCGCGAGATCGGATTGCGCTGTCAGGACCGCATCGACTCCGATTTCCGCTTCCAGGGCTGCGATCAACGCCGTGACGTTCTTCATATCCAGTTCCTCGATAGGCACCGGCGGTCGCCCGGATCAACGAAAACGGCCGCGTCTGAAAAAGAGGATAGGGAGAAAAAAATCGCATTGAAATGTCTTTGATCGGAATGCGATTAAAATAAGCGTTATCGCCAATGAGGCAGATCGAACGGGTCCGGGGGGATCGACCCGTTCGAGACTGCGACAAATTGTCTCTATGCTGAGAAAAACCCGTGGTTTAGGACCGCAAGCGCATAGCATTTTCGGAGGACAATATCCGGACCTCTACCATCCCTATGGTCTTGATTCCGCTGGATTCATCCGCAAATGGGAGCTTGTCCCAGCTAAATGTTGTAGTTTTGCCGCGCGAGGCTACTAGATGCGGCTGATATTGGCGTTTACCGCACTAGTCGCAACCAAGTTGCTATAGACTGTCAGGCCCGCGCGAATCCTGCGCTTGTTAGCGCGCCCCGCCTCCAACTGATTCAGTTTTGCTCGAATCAACGCATTGATTAGCTGAATAGCTGAACCCGAGGTGACGACCCCGTCGGTCGTCACGGTAGTGCTCGTGTCTAACCGCTTGTGCACTGGTTTGTCACTACAGAGCAAAGCTGTCGAGGAAATGTATGACAAGTTTTGATCCAACCGAATCTACTGCCGGCAACGGCGCCCCTGCAAAAAAATCGAAAGCCCGTCGTGGGTCGGCCGACAAGCTGTCGCGCCCTTCAATGGACGAAAGCGTTTGCTCGCCCGAGCAAGCCGATGAACGTCAGCGCCAGATGCGGGCGTTGATTCAGCTGGGAAAACAGCAAGGTTTCCTGACCCACGCAGAGATCAACGATCACCTGCCGGGTAACTTTGCTCAGACATCGGCTATCGAAACCATTGTCAGCACGTTCCGCGACATGGGCGTGGCCGTCTATGAAGAAGCGCCGGACTCCGAGACGCTGCTGCTGAACGACTCCGCCCCCACGGCGGTATCGGACGAACAATCGGACGAAGAAGCGGAGGTCACGCTCGCGACCGTCGACTCGGAATTCGGCCGGACGACCGATCCCGTGCGTATGTACATGCGCGAAATGGGCAGCACCGAACTGCTGACCCGTGCCGGCGAGATCGAAATTGCGAAGCGCATTGAAGACGGTCTTGGCGAGATGATCAAGGCGGCCTTCACCTGCCCGTCGACCGTGGCCATGTTGCTCACGACCGTGGACAAGATCGTTGCGGGCGAATTGCGCATCGACGAACTGGTCGACGGTTTCAAGGACAACACGCTGGACGACGACGTGGCGGTGGACGCCGGCGACGAAATCGACGAGGCTGAACTCGCGTCGGAAAGCGACGACGAAGACGGCGAGACCGAAGACGAGCAGGCCACGCGTGCAAACGCGACGCGGCTCAAGCATTTGCTGCGCGATTGCGTGCCTATTTTCGCGAACGTCCGTGAGTATTTCGATGCGTTCCACACGGCTTATTCCGCTGACGATTCGCGCACCGGCGACTGGCCGAGCGTGCAGGAGCACATCCAGCGCGAACTGGCGTCGATCCGCTTTACGGCTCGCACTATTGACCGTTTGTGCGCCGAAGTGCACGAGCAGGTCGAACAGGTCCGGGCTATCGAGCGCCGTATCCTGAAGATCGCCGTCGATCTGGCGGGCATGCCGCGTGAAAAATTTGTTGAAGTGTTCCCCGGCCACGAGACCGATCTCGAGTGGACGACGCGGCACGCCTCGGCATCGAATGTGTACGGCAAAGCGCTCGAACGCAGCCTGCCGGCTATTCAGGCGGAACAACAGAAGCTGATCCAGATCGAGTCGAACCTGATGTTGCCGCTGTTGCAACTGAAGGCGCTGAACAAGCAGATGACGTCCGCCGAGCACAAGATGCGTCAGGCGAAGCGCGAGATGACGGAAGCGAATCTGCGTCTGGTCATTTCCATCGCCAAGAAGTACGTGAATCGCGGCATGCATTTCCTGGATCTGATTCAGGAAGGCAATATCGGCTTGATGAAGGCTGTCGACAAGTTTGAATATCGGCGCGGCTGGAAGTTTTCGACGTACGCCACGTGGTGGGTGCGTCAGGCTGTGACGCGTTCGCTCGCCGACCAGGGCAGAACCATTCGCGTGCCGGTTCACATGATCGAGACGATCAACAAGCTGAACCGCGTATCGCGGGAAATTCTGCAGCAGACGGGGCAGGAAGCGCATCCGTCGGTGCTGGCTGTGCGGCTGGATTTGTCGGAAGAGAAGGTTCGCAGCATTCTCAAGATTGCGCGGCAACCGGTTTCGCTCGAAACGCCTTTGGGCGAAGACGGCGATACGACCTTGGGCGACATGGTGGAAGATTCGGCCACCGAATCGCCCGCGGACGCCGCCATGCACGCCGACATGCGTCTGGCCATCAAGGATGCGCTGGATTCGTTGTCGCCGCGTGAAGCGAAGGTGTTGCGGATGCGCTTTGGTATCGATACGGTTTCCGACCATACGTTGGAAGAGGTCGGTAAGCAGTTCGACGTAACGCGTGAGCGGATTCGCCAGATCGAAAGCAAGGCGATGCGCAAGCTCGTGCATCCGAGCCGGTCAGAGAAGTTGCGGTCGTTCCTGGCGCACTAAGGTTTGGTAAGGAAGGCGAACCCGGAAGGGTTTTGCTGACGTTTTGAAGGGGCTGCCGTTGGCAGCCCCTTTTTGTTTGAGCGACACATTCGTTACGCGCGTGAATTCCCCCCAGCGCCGACCTTGGTCTTATAGAACCCCGGCAACACCAGCGCATCGGGACTTCTCGCAAGATGCACGCCCTGCTCGACGGCAGCGCTGAACTGAAATGACGTAGTCCACAAGCGAATGCGAGTCCGAAAGAAGTCCGCCCACTGGAATTCGGCAAACGGCTCAGGCGTTTTAATATAGCCCCCCGCGTTCCGCACAAATGCCGCCAGGCTCCTGTACGGATCGTCTATTAGCCCATAGACATTAGACGGAATAGCGGCAATGCCATGCAAAATGCCGTGCTCGTCATAGGGGTGCACCCAGCGTCTATTCGACATTTCCAGCCAGAACGCATCGCCTTTCAGCTTGGAAAGGTCCGCCATGACCTCGACATAGGCGTAATTAATCTGGGCGTCGAAAAGCGCCCGCGCAAGGTGATGATGGTCTGTGGCGAAGTGAGTTCCGTCGCGGCCTAATACGGCCGGAATAGGTGCGGCCTTTAGCGCGCGCTTCAATTCGTCCTCTGACAGGGACGCGAAGTGTTTGCGCTTTTCATCGACTTCAAGCATTCCGGCTGTCACCTGCGTCGGATGAATTTGCTTCAATTCCAGCCTGACAATTTTTTTCACAATGGGCGCGCGGAGTCCTTGAGCAAGCGCCAAGCGTACCCGACGAATTCCAAGCCAACAAGTTTCTAGTGCAGCAGGCGTGGCAGATGCATTGCCAATCCGGTTATCCAACCGCGCCGGCCTCGCATTTTTTCATCACTTCACTCACCGTCATTTTTCACGGTTATTGTTATGGAGAAGTTGAAGTGCGCTTGGTGTAAATGCTGAGGTCCGTGCCGATGAAACCGGTTAGGCTGTTGCCGATCCCGGATAGCGGCGATGATAAACAAATCGAGCGAAAGGCATATGTCAGCATCCGTCGCAAATTCTTCGACAAAAGTTGTTCAAGGCGCACCCGTTTTAATGCTCGGCGCTGTCGGCGTCGTTTTTGGAGACATCGGAACAAGTCCGCTTTACACGCTTAGAGAATGCCTGAAGGCTGCGGGCGGAGTGACTCAGCCTAATGTGTTCGGCATCGTCTCGCTGATCTTGTGGTCGATCCTGATCGTCGTCACGCTCAAGTACGTCAGCTTCGTGATGCGAGCAGGCAACGACGGTGAGGGCGGCATTCTTGCCTTGACCGCCCTGGCGTCGGGTGTCGCTCCCGAGCGCTTGCGCAACGTCCTGCTGACGCTCGGCGTGTTCGGTGCAGCCATGTTCTACGGCGACTCCATGATTACACCGGCCATCTCGGTGATATCGGCAGTGGAAGGCGTGACGCTCGTCGATGCTCAACTGACCGCCTGGATCGTGCCCATTTCATTGGTTATCCTGACGGGGTTATTCGCTATTCAAAAGCACGGCACCAGTGTGGTCGGGAAGGTCTTCGGTCCGGTCATGGTGGTCTGGTTCCTGACATTGGCGGCGCTTGGACTGCTTCACATTGTCCAGCGCCCGGGCATTCTCGAAGCTGCTTCACCAACTTTCGCCATAGCATTCCTGGTTCATAGCCCGGGCACCGCGTTCATTGTGCTGGGTTCGGTCTTTCTGGCGCTGACGGGCGGCGAAGCCTTGTACGCGGACATGGGGCACTTTGGCAAAAAGCCGATCCGCCTGGCGTGGATGTTTCTCGTCTGGCCGAGTCTGGTGATGAATTATTTCGGTCAGGGCGCACTTGTGCTGACGAACCCGTCCACGTTAAAGCAACCGTTCTTCGAATCAGCCCCCGGCTGGGCGCTCGTGCCCCTGGTGATCCTGGCGACGGCGGCGACCATCATCGCGTCGCAAGCAGTTATTTCGGGTGCGTTCTCCATGACAAAGCAGGCCGTGCAGCTTGGCTTCCTGCCGCGCATTCCGATCGTTCATACCTCGACGCATGAGATCGGGCAGGTCTATGTCCCGTTCATTAATCTCTCGCTGTTCGCGGCTGTTGTGTTCCTCGTCGTGTTCTTCAAATCATCCGATAACCTCGCGTCCGCCTACGGCATTGCGGTGGCTTCCACGATGCTGCTCACGACCCTGCTGATGTATTTCATCACGAGCTCCCTCTGGCACTGGAAACCGCTGGCAACGGCGCTTGTCATCGGCCCTTTTGCGATTGTGGATGCGGTGTTCGTATCGAGTAATGTCAGCAAGGTGGCCGACGGCGGCTGGTTCCCCCTGCTTGCGGGCGCGACGCTGTTCACGGTCATGACGACGTGGCATAAGGGGCGCGAAACGCTGATCGACCGGATGAAATCGGAGAACCTGCCGCTCAAGGAAATCATCCATTCGCTGTGCAGGGGCAGTCACCCGCCGTCACGCGTGGACGGGACTGCTGTGTTCCCAGGCGGTGTGGCCGGCATGACTCCGACGGCCTTCATGCATAACCTCAAGCACAACCGCGTGCTGCACAAGACGAACATCTTTCTTGCCGGGACGACCGACAACGTCCCCCACGTGCGGGACGCAGACAAGGCGGTGGTGGAAGACCTTGGCGACGGTTGTTATGCGGTCAGGGTACGTCACGGCTTCATGGAGATTCCGGACGTTCCGGTACTTCTGACGCTGATCCAGAAGCAGATACCCGGCTGGACCTACGACGCCGCCGATACCTCGTTCTTCCTTGCCCGCGACACGATTCGTGCGACAGGGGAAAGCAAGGCGATGGCGCTTTGGCGCGAAAAGCTGTTCGCGTTTTTGGGTCGCAATGCGGCGCAGGCGGCGGAGTACTACAGCTTGCCGCCTAACCGCGTGGTTGAGTTGGGCGGGCAGATCAATATGTAAGGGCAGTGCTTGAGGCCTACGGACGAAAAAAAGCGCGATGTGCCGATGGCCGCATCGCGCTTTGACACCACGGCGGCAAACAACGCCGCCGTAAAACCCCACGATCAAAGCATCAGAACTGCAGCGCCGCGGTCAGGTCGCCCATCGGCTTGCCACCCGCTGCGGCCATCGCTGCATCACGCGCCGTCAGACCCGGCAGCTTGGGCAACGAGTACCGTGTCGTGATCAGGCGCAGGATCGACGTCGTATCATATTGCGTGTGATCGACGAAACCCTTCTTCGCGTAAGGCGAAATCACCAACGCCGGAATGCGCGTACCCGGACCCCAGCGGTCGCCCTTGGGCGGCGAGACGTGATCCCAGAACCCGCCGTTTTCGTCGTACGTCACGACCACGACCATGTTGTTCCACTGCGGGCTCGCCTGCAGATGCTGGATCACGTTCGCGATGTGCGCATCGCCCGATGCTACGTCCGTATAACCGGCGTGCTCATTCAAGTTGCCCTGCGGTTTGTAGAACGCCACCGAGGGCAAGCTGCCCGCATCGATCGCCGCGATGAACGCCGTGCCGTCCGTGCCGCCATCCAGCAAATGCTGCGTGCGGTTCGTCGTGCCCGGAGCCAGGTCGGCAAAATAGTTGAACGGCTGGTGATGCGTCTGGAAATTCGGCACTGAATTTGTCGAGCCGTAGATCTTCGTGCGGTCCGTCAGCGCCGCGCCCCACGAGCCGCCGTACCAGGCCCACGAAACGTTCGCCGTATTCAACAAGTCGCCAATATGCGTCTGCGTTTGCGGAGGCAGCGTGGTCGCCACTGCCGGATCGGCCAGCGTTGCGTCGCCGCCCGATGCCGGCGCATTGCCGCTTGGCTGATACGGCGGCTGCATTGTGTTGATCGCGAAGAAATCCGGTGTCAGGTTGCCCGAGTTGACGAACTTCGGCGTACCTGTGATGGCGGAAGCGGGCGAGTTAGCCGCCAGTTTCAGCGATACCCCGTCGGTGTTCACCGACGAAATCGACCCCGCTGCCACGCTCTTGTCGGCGTTCGGATAGATCGGCGTGCACGCGCAGACAAGCCACTGGTGGTTCAGGAACGAACCGCCGAATGCGCCCATGAAGAAGTTGTCGGCGAGCGTGTATTGCTGGGCGATCTTGTACAGCGGCAGCTTGTCGGCGTTGGTGTTGTAGTGGCCCATGACGAAACCGCCCGAGTCGGCCCACGCAGCGAACTTGTCATTCTTGCCGCCATCGATCTGCATCTGGTTTTCATAGAAGCGGTGATACAGATCGCGCGTCGTGAGCGACAAAGGTGTGTTGAACCCGGCCGGATCGTCGATGGCAAATGGCGCGTTCGGCAAGTTCACTGTCATGGCCTGCGTCACGGCGGGTGTCACGCCGGTTGCGGTTAGGCCGTTCCAGATCGGCGGCAGGGTTGCCAGCACGCTGCCGTCGCGATCGAGCTGCTGCGCGCTCGCGGCGGTCACGCTCTGCAAGCCGTTGGCGCCCGGGAAGTTGCCATAGAGGTTGTCGAAGCTGCGGTTCTCTGCATAGATCACGACAATGTTCTTCACCGAGTTGAGGTCGGTGTGTTTGTCGTCATTGCCGCCGCACGCGTACAAGCCGAGTGCGATCGACGCCGTGAGTGGCACGGCGAGGACGAGTTTCTTATTCATCGATAGGTCTCGGTCGTTGGGGGACCGGCGAGGAAATCGCTAAGTGCGCTTACTTAGTGCGGTCACTAAGTAAGCTTAGGCAGTCAAGCGATGTTGGCCGGTGCCGCAGTGTCCCAACCCGGTTTGACAGGAACATTTAATATAACTTTCATTAAGTAAGAATATGTCAGGTTTTATCAGGTAATCGAATGGCATTTGTTATGTCATTGAAGTGACACATCAACGTCATACGCTTCGGCTTCCCTCCGATTGCCTTATGCACATGCCATCCATTGCTTCGCTGCTGCTGTCCTTAGCCGCATCTTGTGTGTCAGCAGCCGTCCTGACTGGCTGCGATTCGCATGCAGCATCAACGGCTACGCCCCCCGGGTCTTACAGTGCAGGCGAAGCGAAAACTCGCGCGCAAGTTTTTGCGCAGGTTAAGCAGATGACGTCGGTGGGCGAGAAGATGTTCCTCGATCCATCGTTGTCAGGGTCGGGCAAGCTTGCTTGCGCGTCGTGCCATAGCCCGGATCATGCGTTCGGACCGCCTAACGCGTTGTCGGTGCAACTGGGCGGCAGCGACTTGCGCAAGCCGGGATTTCGCGCGGTGCCTTCGCTGCGCTATTTGCAATCGGTGCCGCAATTCACGCAGCATTTTCACGATTCCGACGACGAAGGCGATGAAAGCGTCGATGCCGGTCCGACCGGTGGTTTGACTTGGGACGGCCGCGTCGATCATGGTGCGGATCAGGCGCGGATTCCGCTGACATCGTCGTTTGAAATGGGCAGCACGCCGGCGCAAGTGGTCGCAGCCGTCAAGGCCGCACCTTATGCGGGGGAGTTGCGCGAGGCGTTCGGCGCCAATATCTTCAACAATGAAGACAAAGCCTTCGACGCCATCCTTCGTTCGCTCGAAGCATTCGAGCAGACGCCGCAGAAGTTCTATCCGTACACCAGCAAGTTCGACGCGTTCCTTGCCGGCAAGGCGAAACTGAACGAAGCGGAAATGCATGGGCTCGAACTATTCAACGATGAGAAGAAGGGCAATTGCGCCGCATGTCATATCAGCCAGCGCGCCAAGGACGGCTCGCCGCCGCAGTTCAGCGACTTCGGCTTGATTGCGCTTGGCGTGCCGCGCAATCGGGCGCTGCCTATCAACAAGGATCCGAAGTATTACGATCTCGGCGCATGCGGTCCGGAGCGCACGGATCTCAAGGGCCAGTCGGAGTATTGCGGAATCTTCAGGACACCATCGCTGCGCAATGTGGCAATACGTAAGGTGTTTTTCCACAACGGGATCTATCATTCGCTCGACGAAGCCGTGCGTTTCTATGTTCAACGCGATACGAACCCGGAGAAGTTTTATCCGAGCGTTCACGGCAAGGTCCAGAAGTTTGACGACCTACCCAAGCGTTATTGGGCGAACGTCAATACGGAACCGCCGTTTGATCGCAAACCCGGTGAGAAGCCGGCAATGAACGAGGCGGAAATCAAGGACGTGGTCGCGTTCTTGAATACCCTGACGGATGGGTATCAGGTGGCGAAATGAACGTGCGTCTTCGTGAGTAATCGGCCAAGTGGCTTATCATTGATAAAACCCTCTCTCATGCAGCGAAACACAACATACGGGAGCGGGAGGTCGATTGCTTGCCTACGGGCGCCTAACCGGCGCCGGAGAGGACAGAACATGACTGCATCGAACGAAGCCGAACACACCGTGGCGAGGGACACCACCACTCGCTTTTATCGCGCGATCGAGCGTGCGGATATATCGCTTCTACGGACGGTCGTCACGTCGGACTGGCAGTATCTTCCAGGTGCATCGCGACAATCGGTGGGCGTGGAGCAGATTGCTCCCATGCTTGCAGATCAGTTGCACGCGCTACCCGATATGAAAATCACGCTTCTCGATGTCCTGATCCACGACACCATGGTCGGTGTGCGTGCAAAGGTCACAGGCACGCAGTCTGGACCGCTGATGGGCATTGCGGCGACCTCGAAGCCGGTCGATTTTGCGATTCATTCATTTCATGAACTCCGCGACGACCGCATTGCGAAGACATGGCACCTCGAAGATTGGCTAGGCTTGTTTCGGCAAATTGGCGAGTTGCCGCCGGGGCTGGCGAATCGGTCGAGCTAAGAAGCAAGGCATCCGGCAAATAAATATCGATACCCGCGAGGCGATCGCGATTTTTGGCGGAATGCACTAACATTCGAATCCTCCACGGAGGATGACGTATGGAACTCGACAAGATAGATCGCGCAATCCTGATAGCGATCCAGGCCGATGGCCGCGCCACCAACGCAAGCCTTGCCGAAACAGTTCGCCTTAGCGAAACACCGTGCGCTCGCCGGCTTAAGCGGCTGGAAGCGGAAGGTTATATAGAAGGGTATCGGGCGATCTTGTCCAAATCCGCATTGAAGCTGGGTCTGGTCGCGTTTGTACTGCTGCGTTTTGGCGTGCACGACCGGCAACTGGCCGACCGGTTCGAGCGGGAAATACAAGCAATACCGCGCATCATTTCTTGCCACAACATTTCCGGCAGCGCCGACTATTTGCTGGAGATTGTCGCGCGGGATCTGGACGACTACGGCACGTTCCTGCGCGACGTATTGCGTGCATTGCCGGGAGTAACATCGGTCGAGTCCACGCTTTCGTTACGCGAGGTCAAGCGCAACGCGGGATTGCCGATGCTCTAAGTGAATTTTCATCAGGAATACAAATAATCTGGCATCACTGCGATGCAGGCTGGGAAGTTTCCGCCGCCGGACCAGCCCTATAAAACCGCACCAGATCGCCCTTCAGCGAATGCAGGGCTGCGTCGTCGAGATAGATCATGTGACCCGTTGGATAATACGTGCGTTGCACGTTAGACCGCAGCGACGAGTCCAGTCCCATATGAGCCAGATCGTATTCGGTCTGGAAGAATGGCGTCGCCAGATCGAAGTAGCCATTGAGCGACAGCACGCGAAGGCGCGGATTTTGCCGCATCGCTTCGGCGAGGTCGCCGGCTGCGTAGGGCAGCGTGAGCTGTTCGCCCCACCACTGCCTATGTTTCCAGTTCCATTGCTTCAATGCATCATCATTGAATACGCGATACGTATCCTTCGCTTCGTAGTGGAGGTCTTGCACGAGATGCTCGTGTAACGCTGCGTCGAAGGCGCTCGATACGCTGGTCACCGAAGCGTCGTAATCAGGGTTCTCGGACGCGTCGTCGAAGTCGATGCCTTCGAATCGCGCGTCGTAACGCCCCACGCTGCGGGACTCGCTTCTCAGCAATTGTTTGCGAAACCGGGACGGCCAGATTTGCAGCCGCGTTTGCTTGATATAACCAACGTCGAGGCCCGTGTAGTGGGCAATGCGCGCGGCGATTGCGCCGCGCTCCGGCTCGGGCAGCGAATCTCCCGCGGCTAACGCTTGCGCGTAAGGACCCGAAGCGAACGCTCGGACCTCGTCGAGGAACGTCGGCAAGCTCGACGGCTTGGGCGTGATCTTGTCGTGATACCACGCGATCGCGGCATAGGTCGGCAAGTAGCTCTCGCTCTCCAGATCGGTCCCCGGCGCATGCGCTCCCGAGTTGAGGACCGAGGACATCAACACGACCCCGTTCAACGCAATATTGCCCTGGCTCAAACGATACGCAAGCATGGCGGCGCGTGCTGTTCCATACGATTCCCCGAGCAGATACTTCGGCGAATTCCAGCGCTGGTTGACCGTCAGATAGCGCTCGATAAAGTGTTCGAACGCGTCCAGGTCTTCATCGACTCCCCAGAAGCGTTTCCCGGTCGCACGGCCTACGATCCTTGAAAAGCCCGCGCCCGGCGCATCGATAAAAACCAGATCGGTGGTGTCTATCAGGCTGTCCGGATTGTCCGATAGCACGTACGGTGCCGGTGCCGTGATGGCGGGACTCGACGTACGTGCGCGCTTGGGTCCGAACGATCCCATCAACAGAAAGACACTGCCCGCGCCCGGACCGCCGTTAAAAAGAAACGTGACGGGGCGCGTGCCGGAGTTTTTCGTATTGGCGGTGTAAGCGACGTAAAACACGCTTGCTTCCGCCTGGCCCGCGTTGTTGCGCAGAAGCAGATTGCCGGCCGTGGCCGTGTAGTCGATCTTCTTGCCATCGAGCCGGATTGAATGCCGCGTAACCGACGTGGTTTCCGACGGGACCGGTATCGGCGTGTCGGCTTTCGCCGCGCTGGCGGCATCGCTGGTCGCGGCTGTCCGTGTAGCGGCTGCCCGGGCAGGACGATTAGCATTGGCCTCTGATGCAGCGCCGGATGATCTGGCGGTCTCCGGGCGTAACACTGTTCCAGCCGGCGATGAAGCCGGCGTGTCAGGCGACTCCTGCGTGTCGGACGCGCTCGAACTCTCGGGCGGCGTTGCGCCGGTTTCCTGGGCAATCACAGCCAATGGACCACTGGCTAGACCAAGCACGATCAGACCGCGTACTGCTGAGTAGAAACAAGCGTGCATCTTAGCCCCGGCTGTTCTTGTTTTCTTAGGTGCAGGCTGGATTCTCGATAAGCCAGCCGGCGACGTCAATAGCGCTCTCGCCGTTGGAGTTCCGATGCGAGGTCTGAAAGCGCGCATGTAAGTATTTCGAAGCCATGGTGTTAGCCAAGGTGCTTGCCGGTCATAAGTACAACATGAGGCAAATGACGTTTGAGTTAACCCTTAGCATGATTATCGATCAAACATTCTTAGTGCCTTAGAACACGACATCGATTCCCCGATTCGCTTGCGCTTTCCTATACTTGGATCAACCAGAGATAACAAACCACAATCGCCTGACAATTAAGCCGACCTCCGGATCGCTCAAGAACAAGCAGACCGACGATCCGTACCCGGGGCCAGAGGCGCCCGGAGGCGGTCATCTGGAGGAGACATGGGACTACATGCACACGCTGCAACCGGCGCTGAGAACGTCGGCGAGCCCCAGCCGCACCGGCCGGCCATGTTTGGCCTGGCGCTGGCTGCCCTTGGCGTGGTTTATGGCGACATCGGCACCAGTCCGCTGTACACCCTGCAAACCGTCTTCGATTCATCCAACGGCCTGAAACTGGATGCCGGCAATGTGATCGGCATTGTCTCGCTCATCTTCTGGTCGCTGATGGTGGTCGTCTCGCTCAAGTACGTGACGCTCATCCTGCGAGCGAACAATCACGGCGAGGGCGGAATCATGGCGCTGCTGGCGCTCGCCGCGTCTTCTGTGGCGGACAGGCCCCGGCTTCGCCATGTCCTGCTGGGCGTCGGTGTGATGGGCGCAGCGCTGTTTTACGGCGATGGTGTCATCACCCCTGCCATATCGGTCCTGAGCGCGGTCGAAGGCTTGCAGGTCGTGACACCGCTGCTCAAACCCTATGTCATTCCCGTTACGCTTGCCGCGCTGATCACCTTGTTCATGATGCAAAAGCACGGGACGTCCGGCATTGGTGCTGTATTCGGTCCGATCATGGTGGTGTGGTTCATCGTGCTGGCCGGGGCGGGGCTCGTCAAGATCATGGACGCGCCGCATATCCTGGTCGCGCTTAATCCGCTTGCCGGGCTGGCGTTTTGCCTGCATCACCGGTGGTTTGCGTTTGTCGCCCTCGGGGCCGTCGTGCTCTCGCTGACGGGCGCAGAGGCGCTATATGCCGACATGGGGCATTTCGGCGCGCGCCCGATCCGGCTTACGTGGTTCGGTTTGGTATTCCCTGCGCTAGCATTGAACTACCTTGGTCAGGGCGCGTTGTTGCTGGCCGATCCATCCGCTGTGCAGAATCCGTTTTATCGCTTGTTCCCGCAATGGTCGGTTTTTCCCATGGTCGTGCTGTCGACGATAGCCACGGTGATCGCTTCGCAAGCCGTGATTTCAGGCACTTATTCGATGACCAAGCAGGCGATGCAACTCGGCTTTTTGCCGCGTATGAACGTGGTGTACACGTCGGCGAAAGAGATCGGGCAGATATACGTTCCGGGCATCAACTGGACCTTGCTTGTCGCGGTTGTGGCGGCGGTCATCGGGTTCGGTTCATCGACTGCGCTGGGGTCGGCTTACGGTATCGCGGTCACCGGCACCATGCTTATCACGACCGTGCTGACGTTCTTCGTGGTGCGGTACGCGTGGCACTACAACTGGCTGCTGTGCGTGGGCGCCACGGTGTTTTTCTTTGTGATCGACGCTACGTTCTTCTCGGCCAATCTTCTCAAGATTGCGCAGGGCGGCTGGTTCCCGCTGGCTATCGGGCTGGTCATGTTCGCCGTCATGACCACGTGGGGGCGCGGCTGGGAAATGATGCTGGGCGAAGCCAAGATACGGGCCGGGACCACGCCGCTGAAGCCGTTCCTGGAATCGCTGCTGGCTCGTTCGCCGGTGCGTGTCGGCGGGACAGCGATCTTCCTGTCACCCGACTCCAATGGAGTGCCGCATGCGCTGCTCAACAATCTGATGCATAACCAGGTGCTGCACCGGCGCGTGGTGTTCCTGACGGTAGCCAACAAGGAGGTTCCGTGGGTTGGGGAGCGCGAGCGGGTGTTGGTGAAATCGCTGTGCCGCGATTGCTATCACGTCACGATCGCTTACGGTTTCAAGGACGAGGTCAATTTGCCGCGCGCCCTTGAAGCATGCAAGTCATACGGCCTTGTGTTCGAGCCGTCGGAGACGTCCTATTTCCTGAGCCGTGCGACGGTGGTTCCCACACGCGGCAAGGGAATGGCGTTGTGGCGAGAGCGGTTGTTCGCCGTTATGTTGCACAACGTCGGCAACGTCGCGGCGTATCTCAAGCTGCCGACCAATCGCGTGGTGGAACTCGGGTCGCGAGTTGAGCTTTAAGATGCTGTTGCGGAATTAATCACAATGGGGGGCCGGGGGTGGTTGGTGCTTTCGGCCTTAGTGGTCTGCGTGAGTTAGCAGTATTTTTTATCATTATTAGCCACTGTGCGTGGCGGCACGTCATTTCTTTGTCCAACGGCGACAAAGAA
>NZ_JALPRJ010000107.1 GCF_030464885.1 Caballeronia sp. SEWSISQ10-4 2
AGCTGCGCTATCCCTCCCCGGCATGAATGCCGAGGTTTCCCGCGCTAACGGATGAGCGTGGTTCCCGACGATCCCAAAGGCCCTGACGATCCACACGGCCGGTTTATCGCCGGACTGGTATTCGGCTATTCGATGGCCACGGGCAGTGGCCAGTGCGAGCAGCCAGCCGATCTACCGCTGTCAGGCACGTTGACCTGGCAACCGATCGCGAGTGGCCGCTACGCGGTCTTTACTCACATCGGGCCTTATACGACCTTGCATCAGACGTGGAAATCAGCGTATCGCGACTGGTTGCCGGCGTCAGGGGAACAGCTTCGCGACGAACCGCCTCTGGAGGTCAATCTGAACCGGCCCGAGACAAGGCCGCCGGAAGCTCTTCGCACAGAGATATGGTTGCCGCTGGTGTAGCGAACAAGGGCGGCCGGTCTGGTTTCCGCGCACAGTCACGGGAACCGTCAGACGCCGGTGTTAATATCTCCCGCTCAGATTAAAGCCCCATCTCACCGATACCCGCCTGTCCAAAGCCCCGCGTCGGACGACCGTCCGAATTTCCACCCAGCACCTTCGTTCGAAGGAACCCGCAGTGACCCGATCGCACCCGCCGGCGCATTCCAATGCGTCCGCAGATGGCCTGCATCGTCGTATCGTCGATGCAGTTCATGAACATGGCTGGTCGGAGCAGGACATTTTTTTGCCGCCGGATCTGACCCTCGCGCTGGCGCTGGAATGCGCCGCGCTCGCAGCGGCCGGCACGCTGACCGTGGCGCGTGTCAGCCAGGGCGCGGCACGCTCGCTCCAGCCCGGTATGCGCGGCGACCGGATCCACTGGCTGGAGGCGGGACAATCGGACGCCTGCGACCGATATCTTGCGATCATGGAAACGCTGCGCATCGCGTTGAATCGCGGACTTTTCCTGGGTCTCGATGAATACGAAAGCCATTTCGCGTTCTACGCGCCGGGTGCTTCGTACATGCAGCACCGCGACCAGTTTCGCCACGACGACAGCCGGACCGTGTCCGTCATCGTCTATCTGAATGCGGATTGGCTGCCCGAACACGGCGGCGCTTTACGGCTGCATCCGGAAGGTTTGAGCACGCAGGACATCTCGCCGGTCGGCAGCCGGATCGCGGTGTTTTTATCCGCCGACATGCTCCACGAAGTATTGCCCGCCACGCGCGACCGCTTATCGCTCACGGGATGGTTCAAACGCCGCGCGTAACTCACGCGCCACGTCACGCCGTTCACTCACCGACACCTGACACGCCTCCTCGACCTAGATAGAGGCACCACATCATGCAAACCGAAAGCTTCATTCCCGGCAAGGACGCATCGCTCGAATTTTCCATCGCCACCATGCAGCAGAAGCTCGCGGCGCGCGGCTTTTTCCTCGAGGAAAGCTCGTGGCTCAATCCGGCGGAGAACATCTGGTCGGTGCACATGCGCGACAAGGATTGTCCGCTGCTGTTCACCAACGGCAAGGACGCGTCGGAACTCGCCGCGCGTGCGAGCGCGCTCGGCGAGTTCTTCGAGCGCCTGGGCTGCCACTATTTCTGGACCCACTTCTATCTCGGGCAGACGCGCGCCGAGCGTCCGTTCGTGCATTACCCGCAAGAACGCTGGTTCGCCCCCACCGAGGACGGCGCATGGCCAGCCGAACTGCTGAACCCCGAGCTGCATGCGTTCTATAACCCGGATAGCGATATCGACAGCTCGGTGATGGTCGATCTGAACTCGGGCAATGTGGATCGCGGCATCTGCGCGCTGCCGTACACGCGTCTGCGCGACGGAGAGATCACGTGGTTCCCGGTGAATCTCATCGGCAACCTGTATGTGAGCAACGGCATGTCGGCGGGCAATACGAAGCTCGAAGCGCGCACGCAGGCGCTGTCCGAGATCTTCGAGCGGCACGTGAAATACCGCATCATCAGCGAGGGATTGTGCCTGCCCGATGTGCCCGAAGACGTGATCGCGCGTTACCCGGGCATTGCGGCCGGCGTGAAGGCATTGCGCGATGCTGGCTTCGGCATTCTGGTAAAGGATGCGTCGTTGGGCGGCCGTTATCCGGTGGTGAACGTGACCTTGCTGCATCCGAAAGATCAGGGTGTGTTCCCGAGTTTCGGTGCGCATCCGCGCTTCGAAATCGCGCTTGAACGTGCGTTGACCGAACTGTTGCAAGGCCGCTCGCTCGAGTCGCTGGAGAACTTTCCGGAACCCGGTTTCGATATGGACGAGATCACCGCGGTAGCGAATCTTGAGATCCATTTTGTGGATTCGAGCGGCGTGGTGAGCTGGGATTTCCTCGGCGAAGAACCCGATCACGCGTTCGCCGACTGGAACTTCAGCACGACGACGCAAGAGGATTACGACTGGTTGTGCGCGTGTATCGCGGCTGAAGGCAAGGACGTTTATATCTCCGACTTCGAAGAACTCGATGTCTACGCATGCCGCATTCTCGTACCCGGCATGTCGGAGATTTATCCGGTCGAAGATCTGCAATGGGAGAACAACAGCGTGGGTAACGAGATCCGTCCCGAGCTCATCCGCCTGAACGAACTCGACGACGACGAATGCCGCGCGCTGCTCGACGATCTGCAGACAATGAACCTCGGCGACGAAAGGCCGCTATGGGAAATTATCGGGCTGGCCGTGCCAGTGGGACGACATGGAAGGAGCTGCGTATCGGAGAACTGAAGACTTTGCTGGCGCTGGCTATCGGCGATACGGAAGCCGCGCGTGAAGGCTACGACTGGATCCGTCATTATCGCCAAATGAACCACGGGCGCTGGCTGGCTTACCGGTGTGTCGAGGCGCTGTTGAATCTCGATGAGCCAGAGGATTTCAAGCACTCGCTCACGTTGCTTTACGGCCCGGAAACGCTGCGTCAGGCGGAAGCGCTGCTCGGCGGTAAGGAGCGTTTCTTCGGCCCGCCAAAGCTTGGAGCCGATATGGAAGGAAGCGCTATTCACGGCAAATTGCTCGCCGCGTACGACAAGCTGTTTGCACCGGTGAACAAGCACTGATTGGTCTTGAGGATGGGGGTTGAAGGCTTTGAAAAACGCGTGTATCAGGTTATATCAAAACCGATGATATAACCTGATACTTCGCTTTTTTCAGCCCTTCTCCGGGTGCCCTTCATCTGTCAACCGCTTCGCCGCTTCGCGCTTTAAAACCGCCCGGTCGATCTTGTTGGTCGACGCGAGCGGGAACGCATCGACGAACCAGACTTGTCTTGGATGCTGATACGCGGGCGCGTGTTCCAACGCAAATGCTTTCACCGCCTCCGCGCTCAATTGCGCACCCGGTTTCAACACGACAAACGCTACCGGCTTCGTGCCCTTGATGGCATCGTCGACGGGAATCACACTCGCTTGTTGAATAGACGGATGCCGTTCCAGCATCTTTTCCACGTCGCCCGGAAAGATGTTTTCTCCACCGGAGACGAACATGTCGTCGCGTCGTCCGATAAATGTATAGAAGCCGTTTTCATCGCGGCGAAACACATCGCCCGTGCGATAAAAACCGTCCGGCGTGATCGGCGGCGCAAGGTCCGGACGGTTGTGATAACCGTTCATCAGGCCCGCGCTGCGCATCTCCAGTTCTCCTTCGCCGGCGAGTTCGCCGTTGGTATCGACGAGACGAAGTTCGACTTGCGGATGCGCCGCGCCGATCGCAAGCGGCGGCGTAGGCAATCCGGCAGGATGCGGCCCGAACACGACCGGTCCGCCCTCGGTCGTGCCATACGCGTTGATGACCTTCGCGTTCGGCAGCAGCGCGTGAGTCCGGGCGAGCAACGCGCCGCTGACCGGCGCCGAGCCCATCCGCACGTAACGCACCGACGACAGATCCGTGTGCGCGAGCAGTTCACGCTCTTGCATCATCATGGCGATCATCGGCGGCACGGAGGTGAGCCATGTGCATCGATATGTATCGATGGCGCGAATGTAATTGCGTGCGTTGAAGGCCGGCATCAGCACGGTCGTGGCGCGCGCGGCTAGCGCGAGAAACACCAGCGCAAGCGCGTTCATGTGATAAAGCGGTGCGGCGATCAGCACGCGTTCGCCGTCCAGCGGCTGCGCTTTCAAGCGTGTCTCGACCACCCAGAGATGACTCGCGTGCGAGAGCACGACGCCCTTCGGCCGGCCTGTCGACCCCGACGTGTAGAGGAACAACGCGGCTTCTTTTTCATGCGAAACGATGGGCTCGAAGATCTCGCCCCGCGCTTTTGCTTCCGCGATAAACGATGCGAATCCTTGCGCGCGGTCGGCGTCTTGCTCCCGGTCAAATACCACGCGCGGCAAATTGACCGGAGCATCGGCGAAACGCTGCGGATCGGTGAAGACGAGACGCGCCCCGCTGTCCGCGATCACATCGGCGATCAGCGCCCGCGGGAATTTATAGTTGACCGGCACGGCGACCAGCCCTGCGCGCATAATGCCGAGCATCGTCGCGACATAGTCCGGCGAGTTGGCCGCAAGCACCGCGATACGCTCGCCTCGCGTGTACTGACCGGTGAGCGTATGGGCTACTGCATCGGCGAGAGCATCGAGTTCGGCGAAGGTGTATCGGCGCTCGTTGAAACCGTCGTCCAGGCCGATAATGGCGAGCGTATCGGCGTCGCGCGCGTCACGCGCGATCAGCGCGCCGAGATTCGTCGGGAAAGTCATGGGGTGAATTCCAGCAAGGTGTCGAAGCGAGGCAGCGCGACAAGCGCGCGTTGCACCTCGATAGCCGCCGGGAAACCCGCCGCGTCCGCGCTCTCGCCTACAGTTCGCCAGGCCGGCGTGCGCACCGTGATCGCGGCGTAACGCGGGCCACGTGCAGCCACGTACTGCGCGACTGAGCCGAAATGCGCGTAGAAATCTGCACGCGTCCAGTACACCAGCCGGAAGCCCGCCTCGATCTCGCCGAGCTGCACATACGGCTCGGGCGCGACATCGATCAGATGCAGCGCGCTTAAACCCTCCGCGCCGTTCGAATGACTCTGCCATTCGCTGCGGAAAACGAGCTCGGGTGTCAGATGCTGGCAGAAATAAACCCTGCCGCCGTTGAGTTGACCCGGCTTCAATCGGACCGTGGTGAACCTTGCATCGCCGTGGGGCTCTACAGGCCGCGAGAAGGTCTGCGGTGGCGTGGCATCGAAACCGGCGCGGCGCAAGGTATCGAAGGTCACAGCCGGATCGTCAGTGCGGAACACGAGACCATCGGCACCGAGCGGACTCGACACAATCTCCTGGCGCACCGTCTTGCCATCGGTAGGCAAACCGATAAGTTCAAGATAGTGGTCATCGAACACGATCGCGTGATTGAGCGAACCGAGGGTGTGATACCCGCGCGGCGCAACCGTGAAACCGAGTTGCTCGAAGGTGCGTTGAGCAGCGTCAGTGTCGAAGCGCGTGTTGATAACGAGATGATCGAGCTTCAGCATCAGGGAATGGCCGGCGCTGCGGTCCCGGTTGCGGTTGTTGAATAGGCGCCACGTCCGCTGGCGACGAGCTTGCCGTCTTTGTCGAAGACCTGCGCTTCGGACACGGAGACCTGCGCGCCGAACTTGATCACCTTGCCCTTCACGGTCAGGTCGCCCTCAAACGCGGCGCGGTGATAGTCCACGCGCAGGTCGATCGTGGGCACGCCGCGCCCGGTCTTCGATACCAGCGCCCAGTCCGCCGCCAGGTCCACAAGCGCGGCGAGAATACCGCCATGCGTGTAGCCCTTGTCCGGATTCACAACCCACTCTTCGCGCCACGTGGCGGTCAGTTCGATCTCGCCTTCACTCACCGAAACCACTTTCAAACCCAGCCACTCGTGGAACGGACCGCGCCGCAAACGCGCCTCGATATCCTGCACGCTCGGCAATGTTGCTTCGCTCATGATGTTTTCCTCAGCTCATCGATAGATTCAGGGGTTGACCACGACCTTGCCCAGCACCTCCCGGTCGCGAATCAGGCGCAGTCCTTCGGCGGCTTGTTCCAGCGGTAGCGTCCGGTCTATGGACGGCACCAGCTCGCCCGCCGCGATCTGATCGAGTAGCGCGCGCAGGTTTTCATCGTAGAAACTGTTCGAGCCGATGATCTTCAGCTCGAAGCTCCAGATGTATCGAAGGTCTTCTGCGGGTGCGTGACCGGCCGTCGCGCCGCACACGAGCAACGTGCCGCCGCGCTTCAGGCATTTCAGCGACGGCACCCACGTATCGCCGCCGGTAAAGTTCACCACCACGTCCACCCCGCCCTCATAAGTCCGGCGCTGCGGCTTGCCGTACTGACCGATCGCCCACTTCGAGAAGTCCGTTGACTTGTGGTTGACCGTATGATCGGCGCCCAGCGCTTTCAGTTGCTCGCACTTTTCGTCGCTCCCTGCGCACGCAATCACTTCCGCGCCCAGTTGCTTCGCGATAAGAATGCACGCCGTGCCCACCCCGCCGCTCGCGCCGAGAATCAGCACACGGTCACCGGCCTTCACCGTCTTGTGCGTGACCAGCATGCGATGCGCGGTGCCGTACGCCACCGGCAACGCGGACGCCGCGTCGTAACTCACGGCAGCAGGTAACGGGATCAACTGTCCGACTGACACCAGGCAGTATTGCGCCATGCCGCCGTCGAGCATTTCACCCATCAAACCCTTCTCGGGATAAAGCGGATTCACGAGCACGCGATCACCCGTCTTCCAGCCTTCCACGCTCTCGCCCAACTCCGCGATCTCGCCGGCCATATCGAGGCCGATCACAACGGGAAACGGCACCTTGATGCCCGGCATGCCCTTGACGGTGAACACATCGTGATAATTGAACGACGATGCCCGCACCCGAATCACCACGTGTCCGGGCGTAGCTTTCGGCACGGGTTTGTCACTCACTACGTGCAGTTGATCAAGGTCGCCATGCTCGTTCAGCACGAGCGCCTTCATGGTCGATGGAATGCTTGTCGTCACGGTGTCTACTCCACATTATTGGATTGATTTCGATGCGGCATACGGGCCGGTATCGAAGAGATCGGCGGGCAGCGTGCCTTTGATCACACCGCCGTCCACGAAGATCTGGTGCTCACGCTTGAGCGTCTCCAGATCGATCGGCTCGAAGGTCACGCGGTTGATATCCGACCAGCGCACAGCGTACGCTTGCGCGTCGTCGGCCGGTAGGTTCGCGCCTTTCTGCAGGATCGCGGCGACATCGTTCTGATGCGTCGCGCCCCACTGCAACGCCGTGCGCATCCCCGCGATCAGCTTCGCGACATCTTGCGGATGCTGTGCGAGGTAATCCGCACGGATCGCGCTCACCCCTATGTAGGGGGTTGCGTCGGACTTCGTCAGCTTCTTCCATTCGCCCCCGAAACTACCGAGGCGCTTGACCTTCAACTCCTTCAGTTGTGCGATGGTGACTGAGCGCAGCGCGGCTGCATCCACCTGTTTTTGCACGAGGAACTGCGCAAGCCGCCCTTCATTTCCAGGAACGATTGAGAAATCGTTGGCCTTGATGCCCTCGTTACCTTGTAGTACCGCGGTGGCGATTGCTGCGACCGAACTTCCTGGCGGCGACATGCCGACCTTCTTGCCGCGCAGGTCGGCGAGCGACTTGATGGGTGAGTCTTCCGCTGCCACAAATTCGACGTCAGCCGGTTGTGTCGCAAGCACGATCTTTAACGGCACGCCCTCGGCTGCCGTGCTGAAAACAGCAGCAGCAGGTGCGGCGAACGCAAAGTCGATCGCGTTGGCGGCCAGCGCGCGATTAGGTGCGTTGACATCGGAGAAACGGATGAAGGTGACGTCGAGGCCGCGTTGTTGCAGGAATTTTTGCGCCTCGAGCACCGCGCCGAAGCCGAGACTCACGCCGCTTGTCCAATAGCCGATGCGCATGGGTTCGGCATATGCGGTCTGCATCGTACCGATCGTCGCGCTTGCCGCTACGGCCATGACGAGCGCCGCTCGCTTGAAGAATGAAGTGGCTCTCATGATTTTCTTGTTCCCCGTTAGATCAGTATCAGTCGGTTTTTTTCCAACGAAACAGGTGGCGTTCAAGCGGCTTCAACACGCCCGCTTCGAGCGCGAGCATAAGAACAACCAGCGTCACGGTCCACGCGAAAACCTGATCGGTCTGCACGAGATCGGCGGCTTGCCGCAAGCGATATCCAATGCCGTTCGAGGACCCGATCGTCTCCGCCACCAAGGACACACGCCAGCCGAAACCAAACGCAAGACGCGCGCCGGCGAAGAAGTGCGGCAAGATGGTCGGCAGAAAGATCTTGCGCATGATCTGCGTCTGCGACATGCGAAAACTGCGCGCGAGTTCTACGTGGTTGCTATCGACAGTAAGTGCACCTTGCCACACGTTGGTCAGGATCAACGGCATCGCGGTCATGAACACCACGAAGATGGTGGTCGAGTTCGAGATGCCGAACCAGATGATGGCGAACACGGCCCAGATCGCCGACGACACGGTATTCACGATCGACAGCAGCGGCTCGAAGAAATGCGCCACGCGCGGGTTCGAACCGAGTGCAATGCCGAGCGGCGCACCGAGCGCGGCCGCCAGCAAAAATCCCCCCACTACTCGATACAGCGTGATGCCGAGATCATCGAAGAATGTTCCGCTCTGCAGGAGTCCGACGAATGCGTGCGCCACTCTAAGCGGCCCGGGCAACACGAACTGCGGCATACGTAGCGACGCGAGCCACCAAAGCGCCAGCAGTATGACAACGAGCACTACGCGTTGCGCAATGGTCGAAGCGAACGAACTACGTGGGACTGTGGACATAGGTCAGATCAGGAGACGCAATTGGCGGATCGCTTCGGCGACGCTCGGATCGGTAGCGGTACGCGGACGCGGCAGATCGACACTGACTATCTCGCGCACGCGACCTGGACGCGGCGCGAGCACGACCACGCGATCGGCGAGCACGATCGCCTCTTCCACGTCGTGGGTAACGAACAAGACGGTCATGCGCTGCATTGCGTGAATGCGCAGCAACTCGTCGTGCATTTGCGTGCGCATCTGCGGGTCGAGCTTCGAGAACGGTTCGTCCATCAGCAGGATGCGCGGACCGGTGACGAGGCTCCGTGCGAGTGCGACGCGGCTGCGCATACCGCCGGATAACTGATGCGGATGGGCATCGGCGAAACCTTGCAGGCCGACCAGATCGAGGACCGCGTTCGCACGCGCATGACGCTCGCGTGATGGAATAGCGGGGCTCGCCGCTTCGAGGCCGAACTCGGCATTCGCCCGCGCTGTACGCCACGGCAGCAAGCGGTCCTCCTGAAACATGTAGGAGAGCGCGTTGCGATCCTTCGTTCCTTCGGCGCGCTTGCCGTCAATCCAGAGCTCACCTTCACCCGGCTCCAGCAGCCCGGCGACCATGTTGAGCAGCGTGCTCTTGCCGCAGCCCGAGGTGCCCAGCAGCGCCACGATTTCGCCTTGGGTGACATCGAAGGAAACACCGTCCAGCACCTGCAGGGAACCAAAATGCTTGCCTACGCCGCGCAACGAAATGGCAGCGCTCATCGGCGCAATTCCGCCACCGTGTACAGCGGCAAAGATGCGCCCGCGCTGGAGAGACTCGCGTAGACCTTCTCCATCGTCATGCTCTGGAACGTCTCTATATGACGACGAGCGATGGTCTCCGCACGGCGTCCGTCGCCCGCGATGAACGCGTCGATCATCGCATTGTGATCGTGCTTGATCTCGGGCTTTGTGCCCTGCACACCGAAACCGAGGGCGACGAGGCGCGACATTTCATCGAGCAGACTCGCCAGCGTTCTATGCAAACGCTCATTGCCGCTTGCCGCGGCTATCGCCAGGTGAAATTCGCGATTGGCGTCGAGGAATACATCGATTTGCGCCGATAACGCGCGCTCCGGATGCGGCACGCGGCACGCCGCTTCGAGGCGCCGCAGCAGTTCCACATCGACACGGCCGCACGCCAGCCGCGCTGCCAGTGGCTCGAGTTGCACGCGCAGTGCGAACACTTCTTCCACGTCTTTCAGCGTGATTGCGGCGATCCGATAACCCTGCCGCGGCAACGAACGCACGAAGCCTTCGTGCACTAGCCTCACTAGCGCGATACGGCAACTCGTCTTGCCGATGTCGTACGCCGCCATCAGTTGGCTTTCGGTCACGGTCGATCCGGGCATCAGCTTGCATGAGAGCAAGTCGCGGCGGATACGTTCATAAGCGTCATCGCCGCGTAGCACTGTGGACACGGGCGCAGGCGTAAGCGGGGCCAGCAGGTCAGGAGAGCGGGTTTGGGATTCGTCGTAGGTCATGGTCGTTAGGGTTGTGAGCTGCTCACGACATGGAATTGATACGTTCAAGAAACTATCGTAGGCGTTTACGACATTTTTCAAAAACAAGTAATCGAAATAAGGATGTTGGGCGGGGAGATATCGTGGGAGGCTCAGCGTTGGGGTTCGGTTTGAGCCTTGTTTTCGGCCCGTTTGTTTGGGCAGTCCGGGATGCCGTATTTTTCCGGCCCAGGTAAATGCCGACCATTCTCGGCAATCCTTAGCGCGGCTTTTGTTACTTGCGGCGCAACGAGGCAGCGGCCGCGCGAACGGTATGAGCCGGATTATTGCGACTCATATGGAGAATTGGCGGATGGACCAAACAATCGCTGATCTGGCCTGCGGTTTGCATATGTTTCATGGGCAAATTTCAGTGGAGATTCGATCATGTTCAAGTCTTTCGGCCCCGCGGTTGTCATCGCTTCGATCATTGCTGCACCGGCGCTCGCATTTGCTCAGGACAACACGCAAGTGACTCGCGCGGCAGTGAAAACGGACCTGCAGCAGATGGAGCAGGCGGGTTATAACCCCACAGCCGACCGCACGACTTATCCTGACCACGCACAAGCTGCTGAACAACGCGTGGAAACGGAACGAGGCGTGACCGCAACATCGTATGGTCCGTCGACCAGCGGTAGTTCCGCTTCGAGCATGCAAACGCCAATGAGCCCGGCGAATGGCACGCATTCGATTTATTTCGGTCGTTGAGGATCGGCTGGCGTGTGCTTGTCTGGACGGCTGAGATGCACAGGAAATGGCGGAAGTGGGTGACGCGTGGGCGCGAGCCAGTTGCGTCCGCAACGGTCGACGGCTGTCTCTTTCCGGAACGGGAACGCGACCGGCTACTCGCGGCAGTCCGTTGATCGTCGCAGACATGCCAGCGGCATCGCTCACGCAACTGAAACAGTTCGACAGCGATACCGGATTCTTTGCGGAACTGGTGCATCACAGCTAAGCTCATCCAATGTGCCGCCGCGCAGTCACGTGCGGCCGTCGTGACCGTGCTTACGCGCCAAGCTCAGCGGTCAGTTCAGGATGCTTGATAATCAAACGCAACAGGCACAGCACTGCGCCCGACGGCGCAAAGCGGCCCTGCTCCCAATCTCGCAGAGTAGCGACCGGCGTACCGATGCGCTCTGCAAATGCGGCCTGAGTCATGCCGGATGCCTCGCGCGCTTGGCGCACGAGCATCTGTTCAGGGGTCGTTACGCGACCAACGTGCGCCTTGGATTCTTCAAGCGCCTGGCGCAGATCCGGCAGCGGCTTGTCGGCATCGGCATCGGCCTCGATGGCCTTGGCGATTTTCTCGATGTTCATCACACCGCCTTTCGAATGTCCTTGGGAAGCATGTTCTCGCGCTCGCCGTTGGCATCGACCGCCATGAGCAACACAATCTCCTCGCCGGTCAGATTGAAGTAGATCACGCGGGCGCCGCCAGACTTGCCAGTCCCTGCGCGCGTCCATCGAACCTTACGAGCGCCATCGGCGCCTAGGATCACATCCCCCGCATGCGGGTTTGCGACGATCCGGGTTGCTTCTGGAAGGTCGGGTTTCGATCACGGTCCGCATACGTGCACTATACGGGATTCCCGTACAACATCAAGCCAAGCGGTCGGAAGTCTGGCCATACAGCCAAAGAGAGCGAGATGCGCCGCAGCAGCCCTTCGAGCAGGAGATCGGAGCAAACACCTTGACCAAAACTTGACCAAAGTAGGCAAAAATTGCCCTCAAAAGGGCTTAACGCTCAGTCGGTTTGTGCATGGCTACCACTGCAATTCGTTGATTCTTCTGAACTCATATTCTTGCCTATTTGCTGCGGATGGGTCTCTTCGAATCTGTCACGCCCCACCACCTACCCTCGGGCATCCGAGACGAAGTCCCAGCGCTTCGGACATAACACTGGCCGGCACAGCGCGGTCACGGGAGGCAGTTAATGGCGGAACTTGGCGCGCCTGGCGTTGATGAAAGCTTCCGAAAGAGGTTTCAGTAACCATGAGCCTATTCTTGCGGTAAGTCAGTAAATGCTTCAATTAGCGTCAGGAGCGCCGCACGTTTACCTGCGTCGAGCTCACGAAGTCCCGCGACAACTCGCTGTTCATCTTCATTCTCGAGACGAGATGCCCTTTCTCCCGTGAGGAGATAGTAGGCATCCACGCCCGCCGCAGTAATCGCGCTCAGGTAATCGGAGTTCGGTCGCCTCATACCCTTCTCGTACTGATATTGCGCGCGCTGTTTAACGGCGCCCAAGGCGGCAAACTCCGACTGGTTCAAGCCCAGACGCGATCGCTCACGCTTCAGTCGCTCCCCAAACTCGTCCATTTGATGTAGCTTTCCTCTTGACAATGACTCAAACGGTCATAAAATTGATGATGAATCGGCATAATTGAGTCATCACCTTGGCGCCGGGCAATCAACCTCGGTTCGTCGATTGATCGTTAGACGCTCGATCTTCCAGAGGGATATCATGGCAACCAATTACGAAATCCGGGGCGCGCTATCGGTTCGCGCCGACTTCAAACACATCCACGCCCAGCAGTTCGCCGAAAGCATCGCCAACCCCGCGGACGTCTACTTCGCGACCGACCCCGTCACCCATTCGCTCGTCCTGCGCATACGGGGCGCGCTCCACCAAAGCGAACAGCAATCGGTCGAAGAATCACTTGAGCAGTTCGCCCGCAAATGGGCCATGGCAGGCGCGATCTTCAGCCGCCTCCGATACGGTGAGCCCTCGTTTGTCCCACTAGGCCTTTCGCATCACGTCGATCTGCTTGCCGAGCTCGACGACCTTCACGCGCAACTGAATGCAACGCTGGAGCGCCAGGCATTCATCCTCAAGCGGTTCCTGGCACCTGACCGGTAAGCGGCAACGGCAATCACCCAAACGGTCGAATGTATGGCGGTCATCGCGAGGTCTACATTGGAAAAATGGTCATATATCCTCTCGGGTTCGATGTCGGTGCAGGACGATATCGAGGCGGAAGATATCGAAAGCGTCTCACGGCATCTGGCCGGCATCGCAGAAGTATATCTTTCGCACGACAAGGTTTCGCACACCGTTTCACTGCGCGTCGCAGGCACCATTGTTCGAGACGATGTTCGTGTCATCGAGAAACGCATCGAGAGATTCGCCGAAGAACACGGAACGACCGGCACCATTCTGCTGAGCGAATGGAACGGCGTGACAGACTGGCTCATGGTCGGTCTGAACTGGCATGTCCAGTGTCTCATCCGGCTCGGTGCCGTACAGGAGCAACTCGCGAAGCTCACGGAACCAGACGTCGACTTTCTTGTACGGCTTGAGCCACCTGGCGGAAATACAATCTCGCGCGGGCACTCCATCATGCGTGTGGCATTGGATACGCCCCAGCGCTCATAGACGGGGAAGAAGAGCCTCCACCCCGGATGGTGAAAGACCGCTTGCCGCAGTCAGCGGGTGAAAGCGGTGGCCTACGTACTGGCGAGCTTACGCGGCAATCTCGGCCGTCAGTTCAGGATGCTTGATAATCAAACACAACAGGCACAGCACTGCGCCTGACGGTGCAAAGCGGCCCTGCTCCCAATCTCGCAGCATGGCGAGCGGCGTACTAATACGCTCTGCAAACGTAGATTGGCTCATGCGAGACCCTTCGCGCGCCCGCCGCACGAGCATCTGTTCAGAGGTCGTCACGTGACCAACGTGCTCCTTGGCTTCTTCGAGCGCCTGGCGCAGATCCGGCAGCGGCTCGCCGGCATTGGCCTCGATGGCCTTGGCGATTTTCTCGATGTTCATCACACCGCCTTTCGGTTGTCCTTGGGAAGCATGTTCTCGCGCTCGGCCTTCGCATCGACCGCCACGAGCAACACAATTTCCTCGCCGATCAGATTGAAGTAGATCACGCGCACGCCACCGGACTAGCCAGTACCCGCGCGCTTTCAGCGAACCTTGCGAGCACCATCGGCCCCGGGATCGCATCCCCCGCATCTGATCTACGCCATACGGGATTCCCGTATAGAATCAGACTAGGCCATAGGACGTCCTGCCGTGCACCACCAAATAGACAGATACATTGCATCTCAGCCAGGTGGCGATGCCAAGGTGCCGGATCGCGTGCACAACCAACCGCCTTCAGGAGAGGAATTTGGGGCAAACACCTTGGGCTTCGCCGACCCAAATTTGCTCCCTGTCGCTTGCAGCGACCAAATGCGAGCCGCCTTCGAAAAGGCCATGGAGCGTGTGATCCGAGCGGCAAAACCTGGGCGAGAACTCGGGTCTGGAGGGCATTCTTGGGTTGCGGAGACAACAATTCAACTCGGCTCGACTATGAGGGTGGACGCGGTAAGAATTGACCGTTAGTTGCGACTGTTGTTCAAACTCCATCCGTTTTCGTTTATCCGCAGCGGTCAAGTTGGAGGTTCCTATCTATGCACCACCACGATGCGACCGGAATCTCGCGTCGGTGTATGGAATTTCGCCGTGCTGTCGCAGTACAAATGTTTACGGGGCTACGTCTGTTTTGCGTTTCATCGATGTGTCCGACGCGAAATGGTTGAACGGACAACCCAAAACGCCGAGCCGGTTCTTTCGGTCCATTTCTACTCCCGATCGCCGCGACGCACTAATCCGGTAAAGCGCTTGCAAACCTGATGCGGTGTTTAACAGAGCGCATCCCATTTTCGTGACCTCTGCGGAAAATGCCCAAATGGAGCGGTCAACCGTTCACCGATAGGCTACGCCTGACCCCTCGGCACACCGGTCTTGGCGATTCTCCAACGAGACCCCGGCGCATGTAGCCCGCAACATCTTCTTCATCTCACTGAGACGATCGTTAATGGTTGAGGTCCGGGTTCGCGGCATGGCGTGTTCGGGTGTCACCGTGGTCATCGACTGGACTGTGTGACGGTTGCTGTCGCACTTCAATTGGAAATCGCGGAGCTGTCCGGACGTCGCAGGAACGACTTCTCTTGCGTTCAGTGCAGCGACGAAGGCAGCTGCCCACTGTCCAGTCGCGACGCGCGGCCTTGCTTCCTGACAGTGGTGCACCGTGATCGAATCGGCGCCGCTGGAGACCGTGATAAGCCGGGTGTTGGCGCTGTCGATAAAGGTGTGTCCAGCGCACTGGAGAACAGCGGCATCAATGCTCGCAGCTCGCGCTTTCTCCTCAGCCAATTGTTCCGTGGCGAGGCGCTTAGCGCGGATCTGATGACGAAAATCGACAGGCGAGCGAAGCAGGGCTCGAAGATAGCTGATCGGGCGTTTTGCATTTCGCAAATGCTCCCAGGTTGCCTCGACTACGTCGGACAGCAACTTCGCATGTGCCTTCGCTTCGCGCATCAGTTTGAAAATCAAAAATTGACGAAAACCCAAGTTCAGCAGGCGCTGGAGATCCGCGGGGAGCTCTCCTGGTTGTCTCTTTTGATTCTTAGGGAACAGATCCTTATATATAGCTCCGTCTGCCACGGTGACACACGGCGAGCTAAATGAATGATCAGGTTCGTTGACGCGCTCAGCATTTTCAACATTCGACGAAAGTATCTCGTCGGGTTGCGGACCAGAAGGCTGCTGGGCAGAAGACGGTACGATATACCCGAGGACGATCGCGGATTTCTCGGTGAGGTGAAGATAGGCGCGACCAAACAAACCCGCGGTTCCGAAACGTTTCTGAGGAACTCGCTCAATCAGGCCAGCTGCTTCGAGATCGTCCAGACTCCGATAGAACGTTCGCATGGACTGCATTGCGCGATCAGTCAAAAGCTCACGACGGGCGAATATAGCCGCGTAGGGACGATTGGCGTCGACAGTGCGGGCAAGAGCAGCGAGTACCGCCCGGGCGCGAGCAGGGAGTGTCGGAAAGTTCGCAGCGCGATGTGCTGCCCGGAATACGACCCAAGGGAGGTTTGATTGACCGGCCAGGAATTCATCCAGCGCAGTCTGATCGGTGCTGATGGAATCAATGTCGACGGAGTCGTCGGGGTGTGGAAGAGGGTACAAGTTCCCCTCGCCAGCAACGGAAAGTTGCGCGATAAGCATGTCACACGTCCATTTCTTCAAAATGGAAGAGAAACGCTTGACTGCCGATCGCTATCCGCTACACTTCGAGGTGTTGGGCCTTTATCCGATTCCCGTCGGAGAAATGCAGCGGTGGGCAAGCGACAGCGAAGCCCGGTTACTCAAAAGCCTTCGGTTCCCGCCGAAGGCTTTTGTTTTTTCTGCGTCGAAATCAGTTCATGATCGTTCTCGGGCGTTTGGTTAAGTCCATGATTTTTAACGATTCCCTACTAGGGAAGTCTTGAACATCAAGATCAAGACTTCGAGTTGTTGACGTGCTGTGCGCTAAGTCATTGATTTAAAGCGGTTCCCTACTAGGGATTACTGCTTTTCGAGTTCCGATTCGATAAAAGCGTGAATTCGTTCAGCCCATTGCTCTGCTTCATCAGCCGCTTTGCCCGAGAACGACACGCCGACAACGCCGTTTCGCGCTGATATCTGGCAAACCTTCTTCGCGCCCCGTCTGACAACCAAAGGCTCATGTTTCTCACGAGGCAGTCGGTCCGGTTTCGTAGCCGCAACGGCCTGAGCCTGCGTGTACGTATCGTCGGCCAGGAGCCGCTCGATCGCCGCCTTAACCTTGTCCGCCCGACCCTCGGCCACCGCCTTCGCCATCTGCTCCGCAGCGTTGCTTCCCAATCGTTCCGGGCGCGCTGACAGCAGCTCCTTAGATTCATCGGGAAGCAGATCAAACTTCATGATCCGTCCGACGTGCGAGTCGCTGATGCCTGCTGCCTTTGCTAGATCTTCTTTCGTAATTCCAGTCGAGTCCTGAAGCGATTTAAAGCCCCAGAATTTCTCAAAATCGGAAAGCGTCGGCGATAGAAGGTTGGAGAAGAATGCTGCGTACTCGACCATCGACGCGTCGATGTCCAGCACGATGCCGTCGATCTCCGTGCGTCCAAGTTCGCGATACACCGAAGCGCGGTTATGCCCCGCCACGATGTCGTACTCGCCATCGTGACGCTCCCGCACCGTAATAGGCTGAGCGAGCGGGTAAGCCGTCAGGTTTGCTTTCAGCTCGGCATACTCTGCAGGGGCGAGCTTTCGCCGCCGGCCTGGAATTTCATGCAGCCTGTCCAGCGGCAGTTTGCCGGGCGCTCGCTGTTCCAGCGCTCGTTTCAGTTTGTCGATTTCCGCCTGCTGGCTGTGCACCCGACCTTGAAGACCGATCAGTTGCCCGGGCGCGGTACGCGGTACGACCGGCTCCGAAGGCGCATCTGCACTGTCGTCGTCAAGACGGATGCCCGCTGCCTTCGCCTTTTGTTTCGCTGCTGTAGACATGCTTACTCCTTGTCCCAGAGGTAACAAACCTTGCTGTCGATCAAATCCACTACCTGGTCATAGGGCACGCGGATTCGTCGAAGCGTCGCCGCATTGCCGTCATAGTTCGGGAAGTCGTACACCGTAGAAAAATCGTTGGTGGTCGTGCGCGCAAGGTCGGTTTCCGGGATTTCGACCGGCAAGACGCGCTCGCCATAGGTCGTGATAACCCAGTCGCGAACGATGGATGCGTTCGCCTTATTCGGCATGCGCGTCACCAGGATGTCGATGAAATCGAACACCTTGGCCTCGTCCGCCGACTCCCCAAACTGCTTCATGCCGGAGACCATGTCCGAGAAAAGCGACCAGAACTGAACCATCGATGCGAACGAGAGCGTGTCCGGCATCACCGGCACAATGACTCCGTCCGCCGCGAAAAGCGCGTTGATGGTCAGGTAACTCAACGTGGGCGCGGTATCGATGATGATGTAGTCGTACTCGTGCTTGAGTTCCTTGAGCCCGTCGTTCAGCACGTTCCAGAATTTGGCGCTCGGCGACGCATGGACGCGCGCCGGCAACATGAATTCGGCGTTGAACAGATCTGTAGACGACGGGATCAGGTCGAGATTTTCCCAATACGTTTGCATGGGCAAATCCTTCATATCAAAGGTTTCGCCGCTCACGTAGGCCTCGATCAAGGGCAGAATGGTCTGGTCGCCGTTGATTTCCGCGTGCGGGTTGATCCCGTAGAGCGTTGTTGCGCTACCTTGGGGATCCATATCTATATGAAGAACCCGGCGGCCGTGACGCAGAGACAGGCCCTGCGCCAGCACCATCGACGTCGTGGTTTTAGTCACGCCGCCCTTGAAATTGCCGATTGCGATGACCTTTCCGTCTTTTCCAGGCGGACGCTGTCTTGGCTTGCGTTCCGCCTTGACCCATTCAATGGTTTCGGCGAGCGTGAATTGCCGCGCGGCTCCAGGTTTTTCCTGAGTGCCCTGAGGCAATTCTCCTTTCTTGATCAGATAGGAGAAGCGCGCTTTGTCGATGCCGCATAGTTCCTGTAGTTTGCCGCTCGGGAACGCCGGGGCAACCTTCCGTGGGAACGGCTGGAGCATTTGAGTGCGAATTCGCTCGAGCATTTTCGCGGAGCGAGCCGCCAAATTGACGAGGTCGTCCGGCGTCACCTCGATGGGGGGCGTCGAAAGGTTAATATCCATGCGTTCTTCCCGGTGGCTCTGGTTCTACCAAAAACGTGGATTCTCCCTTAAAAGGTAGAACCGACGGTAACCGAAGACTAAGAGGTATACGGAGTAAACGCAAGTAAACTTTGCCGAACCGCGACGGCCGCAAAGGCACGTGGTTGTTGGACTTCGGGGGAAAAGATGAGAAAAGACTTGAGGCGAATCGGGGGTTTTTCGGCGCTTTAGGTCTGCAGATTCAAGCGCCGTCGGGGGATTTCTTGCTGTTATCGATTCGGCAGAACGCTGGTTTTACCGCTCGCGACCTGACTATGGCGACGAGCTTTCACATAAAGAAGCGTCGTCGAAAGGTTCGCGTGGCCGAGGCGGGCCTGAACTTCCCGGTAATCCGCGCCGGTTTCGAGCGCGTGGTGCGAGTGGGTATGGCGGATCCAATGCGTGCTCGCATTAGGACGATGACGCAAATCGGCCAGGCTTTGCGTCGCCGAAAGGAGTGCGGTCCAGGAGAACAGCCGACGGAATACCTGCCCAAGGCCATCGGGCGTGAGTGATTTGCCGGTACGGAAATGCGCGAGGAGCGGGGTATCGACTGGACACGCGCCAGGATCCCCGGGCAAACCGCGGGCACGCAGACTCTCAAAAATCAGTTCCATCACAGCCTGCGGGACCGGGATGGTCCGCGCCGCGCAGCCTTTTCCGGGTACGGCTAACTGCCAGCCCTTGTCTATTGTGCCTCTCAGCGCCGTCCGGGTAAGCCGGCCAGTCGTGGCATAGGCCAATTCCGCACGGCGAAGTCCAGTCGAATAGGCAAGGTTCAGCGCCAGAAAGTCACGCAATTCCCGTTGAGAATACCGGTCGCGAGACGTCGCGTGAACTACGCTTTGCCACTGCTTATGGTCAAGCGAACGCCCCGAAACGTCGATGCGCGTGCCGATCGCCACCGCCGGTGAACCCGAAAACGGGTTGTTCTCCCAATAGTTCTGGTCAACTAGCCATTGGCCCATCGCGTGAAGAATCGCCCGTGCGGTTTCCCGGCTCCGGTCGGAGAGACCGCCGACAAACGGTCGCCAGTCGGGGTGAAAACGCTCGATTTTTGCGCTCCCCACCCAGCGGGCAGCCGGCTGAGGATCAGCCAAAAACGTCCCGATGTACTGCGCACAGTCGGCATTATCCAGCGACGAGAGCGCCTTGTTCTTCTCATTGACCGCCCACAGAAGTAGCCGCTCGGCCTCCCGCCGGTATGCGCGCGCGGTGTGGGGGCTGTGTTGACGCGTCGCGAGCCATGCATCGATTGCCTGCAAATCCGTGTTTAGCGAACACTGAAAGACGAGATTACGCGCCCGGTTCGTGCCGTTCGATCCGTCGATTTCCGCGGGTACATCAAGCGATTCGATGGGAACGATGCCACTCTGGCGAGGCCGTACAAGTCCAGGATCGTTGCTGGACAAGCGCCGGCGCGGCGTGACCGCGCGCTTCGACAGTGTATGACGCAGCGAATCGGCGTGAAGAGCAAGCCAGTCGACAATGCGGCGCGCCGCTTTCGGCCCGACGCGCGGCACGCTCGCATGCCAGCGGTGGCCGCGCTGCTCGACGAATTCGAGGAGATCGGCGAGCGTATGGATGCCAGCGTGTTGAAGACGGCCGGCAATCGCGGGCTCGAGCCAGCTAGCGACAGGGTGTTCACGCTGCGGCGCCTGGACCAGACTGGCTTCCATGCGAGCGAGCGCGTCGACTTGACGCCGGCGCATACGCGCATTCCGGGTCGCACGCCGGTCGACTCCCGGCGCGTTTTCCAGCGGAAACTCCGCCCGATAAAGCTCCAGAAGCTCGGCTTCGCTGTGAAAACCGTTTGGATCAACAGCTTCGCGGTAGGCCTCCAGCGTCGGCATTTCGCTTGCTGCAAGCCGTTGTGCTTCTGGGATGCTGCCCGGCCTCAGGCGCAGAAGATGCGTGGCTTCGACATCGCGCGTGCGACGTGCCGCGCCGGACAGTGTGTCGCGTAGAAGTCCGATGAGGCGGCGAGTGGCACGGACGTCGGTGGTGGCGTCGCCGTAGGTCGCATGGAGCTGTTCGATGGAAACGCCATCCAGATACCCACGATACAGCGCGAAATGTTCGCGCGTGAGCCGCTTGATTGGCGAGCGGTTCCCGAGATTGTGGACAGATGACGTGGGCGAAGCAGCCGACATGAGTTATTTATGCTTTGGTTTCAATAGCTTGGAGGGAGGCTACCAGCGCAGGGGCGGTTTGACAACAAAAAACGTGACATCTGATAAGTATACAGAACGAGGCGAGTGATGGACGTGCGTCGTCAGTGGTCGACGCGCTATGACTGAGCTCTAAATAGAACCAGAGGGAGTGGAGAAGACCGAAGTGCCAGCATCCGGACACCGGCCGGAAACTAAAGCCGATGAGCGAAGTGGCATCGCAAGTCGAGCCTTGCGATGTATCGTTCGGCTCATTGAGAGTTGGATGAGGTTCGAACGTAGACCAGACGAAGCTGCTGACCCTCGGTGAACTCGTGCAAGCCGGTCCGAACCACAGACCGACCTGCATCATCTCTATATAGGTAACCCGCGATTACGCCGCGAGAGCCGCGGCAACCACGACCGCCAACGGCGTTGTTGGCCGGCCGAGGAGTTGGCTCAATTGATGACTGTCATCGAAGAGCGCGCCTTTCGACGCGGCCGTGTCTGAATCCGACAACAGCGCAGCCACAGCTTCGGGTAATCCGACTTCGATCAACGCCTCCTTATATTCCGGCTCGGAGAGATTCCGGTATTCGACCTTCTTGTCCGATTGCCGTGCCACTTCAGCGGCGAGATCGGCGAGGGTGTACGCGGTATCGCCGGCGAGTTCATAAACGCGTCCCGCTTGCGCGCCGCGCGTCATCACGATTGCTGCTGCCTGCGCGTAGTCCGCCCGCGCCGCAGAGGCAATCCTGCCGTTCCCCGCGCAGCCAAGGATCGCGCCGTGTTCGAGCGCGGAGGCTAGGCTGTGCGTGTAGTTCTCGGTGTACCAGCCGTTACGTAGCAAAACGAACGGTACCGCCGACGCGCGCAATGCCGCTTCAGTTTCCCGATGTTCAGCGGCCAGTCCCAGCGGCGTCGTGTCGGCGCGCAGCACGCTGGTATAGCCGATCAAGTCGACGCCGCTGCGTTTCGCCGCTTCTATGGCGGCACGATGCTGGACGGCGCGCCGGCCAATTTCACTCGATGAGATCAGCAGCAGTTTGTCCGCGCCTTCGAAGGCGGCGTCGAGCGTGGCGGGTTCGTTATAGTCGGCGCGCCGGAGCTGCACTCCCAGCGCGGCGAGATCGGCGGCCTTCTCCGGACTGCGAACTGCAGCAATGATTTCGCTTGCGGGTTGAGTCTTCAACAATGCCTGGATGACGAGCCGGCCAAGTTGGCCCGTAGCTCCGGTAACGACGATCATGATCAAACTCCTGGGGGAAATGACAGCAGAAGCCGTACCGTATCGGATAAACTAACTTTTCGTAAGTACGTACGCCGAGGTAAGTATCCGTCAATCACCCCGCCCTGAAAGGGCGAGGCTTGTTAAATCAAGCCTGATTGACCA
>NZ_JALPRJ010000108.1 GCF_030464885.1 Caballeronia sp. SEWSISQ10-4 2
CTTGCTGATTGTTGGGAGGCGTTTTCTTTGCTTCTGTTTCTTTTTCGCCGTTCGGCTTTGGACAAAGAAATGACGTGCCGCCACGCACAGTGGCTAATAGTGATGAAAAAATCAGCCAGCATATAACGACCGCAAGCCTGAGCAGCAGCAACCCGGCACTGACCCCGACCGATGCGCCCGAAAACCCCGTGCAACCCGGCATCCCCCCGACCGAGTGCGAACGAGAATCACCCCTCCAGAACGTAGCCAGCGCCTACTACCGTGCGAATCAGCGGTGTCGGAAAGTCGCGATCCACCTTGGCGCGCAGCCGGTGCATATGCATATCGATAATATTTCCGCGCGGCTCGAAGTCATAATTCCACGCCGCCTCAAGCAACATGCTCCTCGTCACGACCTGCCCCGCATGGCGCATCAGGCATTCGAGCAACAGGAATTCACGATGCTGCAAGTTCAGGTTTCGCCCGGCCCGGGAAGCGGATCTGGCCCGTGTATCGAGTGAAAGGTCCGCGCACGACCACACGTGTCCCGTGCGCCCGCGATTGCTCCGGCGCACGAGCGCCTCGACCCGCGCCAGCAGTTCCGCGAACGCGTAAGGCTTGACCAGATAATCGTCGCAGCCGGCCTGGATGCCCTCCACCCGATCCTTCAGCCCACCAACCGCCGACAACATCAACACCGGCGTAACGTCCCCGCCCGCGCGCAATTGCCGCACCAATCCCACGCCGTCCAGAGCGGGCAGCAACCGGTCAGTGACCAGCAGGTCGTATATCCCCTCGCGCGCGAGTACGAGGCCCGTGGCGCCGTCCTCGGCGGTATCGACTATGTGGCCGCTCTCTGTCAGCCCGCGGGCCAGGAAAAGCCTGCCGCGGGCATCGTCTTCGATCACCAGAATCCGCATACGGGACTATCCTCGCGCGCTTGCATTAAAATTTTTTCATGCTGAGGCGAAATGCCCGACCGGTTCGGCGCGGCATACTGCCATGGCAAAGGGTAGTTTACAGGCGGTGCGCGGCGAATGTTCCGCCCGGCGCACCCGCAACAGGAGACAGTATGCCGAACGTACTCGTTATCGAGGACGACGCCCGGACGCTCGACGAGATCGTCGAGGCGCTCACCGACCACGGCTGCGCGGTCGACACCGCGCAGACCGGCCGCGAGGGGCTGATGCTCGCGATCGCCAACGCCTACGACGCAATCGTGCTCGACCGCATGCTGCCCGGCGGCCTGGAAGGCCTCGGCATGCTCGCGTCGCTGCGCAGCGCAGGCGTGGTTACGCCGGTGCTGATCCTGAGCGCGTTGTCCGCGGTCGACGAGCGGGTGCGCGGCCTGCGCGCGGGCGGTGACGACTATCTGACAAAACCCTTCGAGTTCATCGAACTGACGGCGCGGCTGGACGCGCTGATGCGTCGCCGCGACGCGCCGCCGAGCGTGCAGGAATATCGCGCAGGCCCGCTGCAACTCGACCTGCTCAAGCGCGAAGTCACCTGCGCCGGGCGGCCCGTTGCCTTGCTGCCGCGCGAGTACCGGCTACTCGAATACCTGATGCAGAACCAGGGCCAGGTAGTCAGCCGCACGATGCTCTTTGAAGCAGTCTGGGATTATCGGCTCGATGAACGGACCAACGTGATCGACGTGCATATCAGCCGTTTGAGGAAGAAGCTCGACCCCGCCGGGTCGATGCCCATGATTCATACCGTGCGCGGTTCGGGATACCTGCTTCGTGCGCCTGACTGAACTCCATCGCACAACAAGCTTCCGGCTCGCGACGCTGTTCCTCGCGATGTTCGGTTTCGCCTCCATCCTCCTGTTCGGTTATCTGTATGTGGAAATCACCGGTTTCGAGACGGAGCGGGTGGACGAGTGGCTGCGCCGCGAGCACGCTCAGCTGACTCGCGAGCATCCGGACGATCTCGTCGCCCGCTTCGAAAATCAGAACAAGTACGATCCGCACACGCAACGTCCGTTCGGTCTTTTCGACGCCGGCGGGCATCATCTGGCCGGCGGATTTCCTGGTGACCGCCCGGTTATTCCAACCTTCGACACGCCGTTCACGCTGCGCCTGCATGGCCTGCAACATAATCCTCCGGGCCGTTGCATCGCCGCGCGTTTCACGGACGGGCGAGTCGCGCTTCAATGCCAGAACACGCGCGAACTCGATCACTTCGATGAAGAACTGGTGCACGCCCTGCTCTCCGCCGCGGTGCTGACGCTCGTGGCCGGGCTGCTGGGCGCGGCGCTGATCGGCGTGGGGTCGGTGCGCCGCCTGGATGCGGTCACCGCGAGCATCAAGGAAATCGTCGCGGGCAACCTGAGCCAGCGTCTGCCCATGCGTTCGAAGCAGGACGATCTCGACCGGCTTGTGCGCGTGGTGAACGGCATGCTCGATGAAATCGAGCGTCTAATGCGCGAGGTCAAAGGTGTGTGCGACGCGATTGCACACGACCTGCGCACGCCGCTCACGCGGCTGATAGCCGGTCTTGAGCGGGCGCAACGGCGCGCGACGACGAAGGAGGAATATCGCGCCGCGCTCGACCATACGATCGTCGAAGCGGGCGGCATGTTACGCACTTTCAATGCGCTCTTGCGCATCTCCGAGATCGAGAGCGGTGTGCGGCGAGAGAGCTTCGAGTCGGTGGATCTTGCGGCGGTGGCAATGGACGCCGTCGAACTGTATGAGCCGGCAGCAGAGGACAAGGATATCTCGCTCGTGTTGGAGCGGTCATCGCCCGAGCCTTATCCGATGCATGGAGACCCCAGCCTGCTGTTCGAGGCGCTCGCCAATCTCGTGGAAAACGCCATCAAGTTCGCGCCGCCGGAAGGTCATGTTTGCGTGCGCCTGTTCAGCGACGCCGGCGGCTTCGGTGTATCGATCCGCGACGACGGTCCCGGCATCTCCGTTGAGGAGCGCCAGGCCGTGCTGGGTCGTTTCTATCGCGGTGAAGCGAGCAGACATACTCCCGGCAACGGACTCGGCCTGAGCCTGGCGAATGCGGTAGCCGCGATGCACGGCATGGAAATCCGCTTCCCGGACGTTGAGTCTGGCTGCGAGGTTCAGTTGGCCAAACCCCACGACTCGCACGAATCGACTGATGCCCGGGGCAGCCGCAGGGAAGCAACCAGCTCATTGACTGTCACGAGTTGACGAGACTAGCGTCCGTCAGCTCTCCTCGTGCTCCCTGACAATGTAGCCGAGCCCGCGCAAGGTCATGATTCGCGCGGTGGAGTGCGCAAGATGCTTGCGCAGGCGGTGGATGTATATGTCGATTGCGTCGGCGCTTGCTTCGTCATCGAGGCTGAAGACGCTTTCTATCAGCGTCGCTTTCGAGACCGTCTTGCCCTGCTTCAGGATGAGCGTCTCAAGAATCGCGTGCTCGCGGCGACGCAAGGTAAGTAGCTCGTCACGCACGCGGAACTCGCGTGTGTCGAAAAGATATTGAAGGTCGCCGCAAACAATCTCCTGCCCTTGGTCACCCGCCGACTGCCGTCGTATCAGCGCCTTGATGCGCGCAACCAATTCGCGGGCATCGAACGGCTTCACGACGTAATCGTCCGCACCGGCGGCGAAACAGGCGACCTTGTCATCCGTCGATCCGTTCGCGGTCAGCATCAGCACGGGCACGTTGTCGCGCCTGCGGCGCAATCTCGCCAGCACGTCTTTCCCGCCAATTCCCGGCAAGCGCATGTCGAGCAGCACCGCGTCATAACGTTGGGTGCTCAGCAGCGTGCCGGCATGCTCGCCGTCCGGTGCCCAGTCGACCGCGAAGTTTTCGACCTGCATCAGATTGACGACCCAGCGCGCGAGTTCGGCATTGTCTTCGACCAGCAGCAGCTTCATGCTTCACTCCTCAGTGTCTTGTCGACCGTGCGCGTTTCTTCACGCCCGGTGCGCAACTCGACGGTGACCACCAGCCCAATTCCTCCCGCGCCAGCGGCGAGCGCCACCGTTCCGCCCTGCCGGTACGCAATCTCGCGCACGATCGCCAGTCCGAGACCCGTGCCATCCGTATCCGATGACGCACGATAGAACCGTTCGAAGGCGCGACCGCGCGCTTCGGCCGAGATGCCGGGGCCATTGTCCACCACCCGCAGTGTCACCCTGTCTTCATCGCGTTGAGCGGTAACCGTCACACAACCGCCGGGTTGGGTATAACGCAACGCGTTGTCGACTAGGTTGGTCACGAGCGCCGTGGTCAGCGCTTCGTCGCCGATGACAACCAGGTCCTCCTCCAGTTCGGCCCCAAGGTCTATGTCGCGCTTCTGCGCAAGCACAATGAGCTGTTCGAGCACGTCGGCAATCACCATTGTCAAGTCGACCTGATCCTGCACGCCCGATGGTGTCACGGACTCGGCTTGTGCCAGCAGCAGCAGCTTGTTGGTCAGCGTCGTCATCTTGCGGCTGCTGGTATGCATGCTCGTGAGAGCATCGGACAGCGGTTCGTCGTGACCGCCGCGTTGCCGGGCAAACTGGATCTGCGCGTCGAGCAAGGTCAGCGGCGTACGAAGCTGGTGCGCCGCGTCCGAGATGAACTGGCGCTGCGTGGCGGTCTGCTGGCTCATGCGCGAGATGCATTGATTGATCGCATCGACGATAGGCCTCAATTCAAAGTGCAGGTTCTCGGCGCGGATAGGCTCGAGCTGCGACGGACCACGATCAGCGACGTCGTCCTTGAGCTTCATCAGCGGGCGCAGCTCGAACGTCAGCCCCAGATAGACAAGGAGCATGGCCAGCACGAGCATCAGGAGCAAGCGGATGAGTTGCGGGTGCCAAAGCCGCGTCACCATCGCGTCACGCGAGCGCTCCGTCTTGGCGACCGCGACCGTGACCTCTTCAGTGCGCCCGGAGTCGAAAAGCTGGCGAACATAAGCGACCGCCCTGACGCGCCGCCCGTCGTCCAGCGTCGTGGTGTAGAACACGGGCACGGACGAAAGTCCGGTTGGCAGGCGCAAATCGGGATTGCCAGCGAGCAGCCGGTGCTGCGTGCCCTCGACCCTGTAGAACACATTGTCCTGATCGGGCGACTCGAACAACTCCAGTGCGGCGGGCGGAATCTGCACGACGATATTGCCGTTGTCCCAGTCGATATCTTCGCCAATCACACGCACCGACGACAACAACGCGTTGTCCTGGAGCAGGTCCGCAGTCTCCTGCATGTTTTGATAGGACAAGGCACCGGAAACCGCGACGAACAACGCCAGGGGCAGTAGAAGCCACCACAACAACCGACCACGCAGGCTGCCCGAAATCACAGTGAATTGTCCCTCCGTGTGGAGAGTCCGGTGAACGTCAAAACGTAGCCGGCTTCCACTTTAATAAACGACGTTTGAGGCTGGTCAGCAAATAATCCGCCGCAAGCACGATCGCGACCTTGGACGCCATCCCGAGCCCCAGTGCAATAACGAACAAGGAGCCGGGAGCGACACGCGGTATGGAGTTGGCAATCTGTATGTAAAGGCTGAATACACCAGACAGCAACTTGTTACGGCCCAGCACTATGCCACACACAATACCCGCCACCGAGCCGATCAAAAATCCCAAGCCCGTTTCTTCCAGCGTGACCAGGACTCGAACCAGCAGCGGCCCTTGCGAGGTGCCGTTCGTGAACCATTCGATTGTTGGCCTGTAAAAATTCTACGGGAACGAATCCTTCTGCAAGCTTTCAAGTTCTCGCTTTGATGGGCGGCTGCGGGTTTGTCCTGAGTGGTCTGAGGCTCGGACAGTGTGAGGAGGAAGGCTTTCTATATCTGCTGCGAGCCAAAGCTACGCCGCGGGTCGTTTCCGGCGCACGCAAGGCGCCGTCACACCACGCTCTTCAACCGGTAACCCACGCCGCGAATGGTCATGATCTGGTCGGCGCCAATTTTACGGCGCAGGCTGTGCACATGGACTTCAATCGTGTTGCTGCCGATTTCCTCGCCCCATCCATACAGCTTCTCTTCGAGTTCTGCACGCCTGAACACGCGCGCCGGTTGTTCAAGCAGGACCTGAAGCAACGCAAACTCGCGAGGCACGAGCGGCAACGGCACACCGTTCTTCGTCGCTTCGTGCGACACCGGGTCAAGGCTCAGTTCACCATGCGAGTACGTCGTCTGCTTCTGGCCAGTGCGGCGCCTGAGCAGCGCCCGCACCCGCGCGCCGAGTTCGTCCAGATCGAAGGGCTTCATGAGATAGTCGTCGGCGCCGGCGTCCAGGCCGCGAATGCGATCGTCCACTGCGTCCCGCGCGGTCAGGATAATGACCGCTGCGTCGCCCCCTGCTTTGCGATAGCTGTTCAAGACTTCGATTCCGTCCCGCTTCGGAAGACCGAGATCAAGCAGGATCAGGTCGTATACGCCGCTGCCCAGCGACAGCTCCGCCTCCCGTCCGTCCGCCGCCCAGTCGATGGCGTAGTCCGCGCGACGCAGGTGGTCGAGCACGGTCTCCGCAATCATGTCGTCGTCTTCAACCAATAGCAGTCTCATTGCCGCCTTCCATCTCTTAAGCATTCAGATTCCGCCATTGTTCTTGGGGAAAGCTTAGGGGTTGCTTAAGGTGACTTTTAATCGATCAAGTTGTCGATTTAGCAGTTTCCGGGTCGTGATAATCACCCCTTTTACGCGGCCTTAGCACACGGGCTTTGCTACTTGCTTAAGGTTTGCTTAACCAAATCGAATAATAAAAAAATATATCGCTCAATACGCTTTTGATATTGCCGATACACCGTAGGCGTTACCGCAACTTACCTAACCGGGGAATATCCAAATGAACGTCAATCCACTCAGCCAGCCGGCAACGCCGCCGGCGACTGCCTCTGTTGCAACGACGGCCGCATCAACAAGTGCTACGTCAACAACCGCAACCAGCAAGACGGCCGCTGCGAACCCGGCAGCTCCGCCGCCGCCGTCGACGACGGTCAGCATCAGCAACGCGGCGCGCTCAGCGTTGGCGGAAGCCACTGAATCAGCGGCGACGACAGCAAAGGAGGCCGGCGGCGGCGATATGCAAGCGCAGAGACTGTTGGCAAAAGAAGCCGCCAATAAGATCGGCTAAGCCGAAGTAGGCGCGTTCGAGGTTGTGGGAGAGCGACCTCGAACGGCTGACTATGATGGGCTGGACTCAGCGCATTTTGCGCGCGCCTGGCAGCATCCTGCCCAGAGTGTTGTCACGGATGAAGAACTGGTGAAACAACGCAGCGGCAACGTGCACGCCTATGAGGACCAGCAGGACCCAGGCGGTGAGTTTGTGGACGTCACCGAGCGTATGCCCAAGCGCTGAGCCCGTAGCCGCGAGTGCCGGCAGCGGCACGAGATGGAACAGCGACACGTCCCAGCCGCGCGCCGAAGCGTTGGCCCAACCCATCAGCGGCAGCGCGATCAGCAGCACATACAGCAACCCATGCGTGACGCGAGCGGCCAATCGCATGACTGGCGGCAGAATTTGCGATTCGGCAGGCGGCTTGTGGCTGAAACGCCATGCGAGCCGAACCAACACCAGCAATACGATCGTTGCACCCACAGACAGATGCAACCCGATCAGACCATCAGGTTTCGTGTCCCGATGTACATCGGGCATAAACCAGCCGATCGCGTACTGCACGGCTAGCACCAGCGCGGTGAGCCAGTGAAAGAACTTGGCGGGCGCACTGTAGGCTGGGGTTTCGCTTGTCTGCATCAGGGGGGCGCCGGAAGAATTTTTTTTGGGGTCGACTGTTCGCGTTGCGGCCATCATAAGCGAATGGAACTTGTCTTACATACCAATAAGACAAGTGCCTTAGCAGAGACTTAGGAGTCGTCTCGCGCAAGCCTCTTACTTGCGAGCCGAAACGTCAACGCGCGCTAAAGCAAATGATAATAAGTCGCATGAAAACCATCGCTGGCGTTCTCCAGCACGAGCCGCCCGCCGTTGCGGCGAGCAATCTCCGACACGATCGACAGTCCCAGCCCGCTGCCACTGGACACCGTACCCGGCACGCGATAAAACCGCTCGGTAATACGCACGAGCTGGTCATCCGGAACACCTCGCCCTGAGTCCTTGACGCTGCAGACGACGAAACCCTCCCGGTTCACCACGGCCACGTCCACCTTCCCCCCTTCAGGCACATACCTCACCGCGTTGTCGACGAGGTTGCGCAGGGCGATGGTGACCGCCGATGCATCCACGTCGACTTGCAGGTCGTCCACCTGCTTAAGCCCGAGATCCACGTTTTTCGCATTGGCTACATTCACCGCGTCCTGGATCGCATCCGTCGCTAGCTTCTGAAGCGACACGAGCGAGCGCGCAGGTGCCGCCGCATGTTGTGAGCGCGCCAACGCGAGCAGTTGTTCGACCAGTCGCGCGGTCCGGTGCACAGCGGCTTGCAAGGCCGTCAACCGCGTGCGCGCGTCCTCGGGGTCGGTTGCCGCCGTAAGACTCTCGGCCTGCAAAGACAGGGCGGCCAGCGGCGAGCGCAACTCGTGCGCAGCGTCGGCAACAAACCTCCTCTGCTGGGCCATGGCGTCCTTGAGCCGGCTGATCAGGCGATTGATCGAGCGGATGAACGGCAGCAACTCCTTCGGGATTCCCGACTCCGACAACGCGTCGAGCGTGACCTCGTCTTGCCCGTCCACCGTCGCGGCCAAGCGGCGTACCGGTGCTAACGCACCGCGAACGATCAGCGCGATGACGATCAGCAGGAGCGGCGTCAGCGCGAGCATGGGCACGATGGTTCGCAGCGAGCCGTCGTGTGCAATCTCGTCCCGGATGGTCGACCTCTCGGCCACCACCAGGCGGTCGCCACCCTGCAGCGTCTGTACATTGACGCGCCAGCGCTTGCCGTCGAAGTCGACGTTCTGAACGCCGTCGACGAGGGTCTCGAGCCGCGGCAAAGGCACGTCCGTGCTCGTGCCCGCCGCACCCGGACTTACGCGTGAAATGATCAGCGACATACCGGCGTCATGCTCGTCTGGCCACATTACAGTGGGAGCGGCGAGCATCAGCTTGCCGCTGTTGACCAGGACGCCGATGTCATGGAGATGGTGGTCTTGCAAGCGGCTAGCTTCGCGGTAACCGCCAACGAACGACAGCACGCCGCCCATCAGCGCGAACAGCATAATGATGCCGATGATCGACCACGTCAGGCGCCTTGTCAGCGAACGTGGGTTTCGTCCCGGTCGACCATCCATCCCACACCTCGTATGTTGCGAATCGCGCCATGCCCGATCTTTTTTCTAATCGTATGGATCAGGTATTCGACAGCGTTGCTGTCGACCTGCTCGTTCCAGCCGTAGACCCGGTTCTCGAGCTCACTCCTCGAAAGAATGATGCCGGGACGCGAAAGCAGCGCCCTCAGCACCGCAAACTCGCGACCCGACAACCGGCATTCGACGTTGTTATACACCGCCACCAGCGTACGGGGATCGAGCGACAACTTGCCGCTCGAAAGCGTGGCGTCGGGATGGTGGCCGAGCTTGCGGGTTGCCGCGCGCAATCGCGCCAGCATCTCGTTCAGGTTGAACGGCTTGACCAGGTAGTCGTCGGCCCCGCTGTCGAGCCCTTCGATCCGGTCATCCACGCCGTCGCGCGCAGTCATGATCAGGACCGGCGTGTCCGCGTCACGCTTGCGCAGGTCGCGCAAGATGCTCAACCCGTCTCCCTCGGGAAGGTTCAGGTCGAGCAGCACGGCGTCATGCTCGCGGCCGAGCAAGGCGCCCATTGCCGCTGGCGCGTCCACGACCCAGTCCGCGACATAAGCCGCGTCGTGCAGTGCACGAGCAATCGCGGTGCCGATCAGCTCGTCGTCCTCTACTACCAGGATGCGCATGCGAATGTTTTCCGTTGCACAAGTTTACAAAAGAGTTTACAAAAGATTCAGGTTGCCTAATTGCCAGCTAAGTGTGCCGGTCTATTTTACTTTGAGGTTCCGCATTTCTCCGCTTTTTACATGTTTGCTTTCAACGTTTTCTCTATTTGTCACGCTGCGGACATTTTCGTCGTGCGTTGTACGTCTATTGCCGGAGCGCGGTTAGATAAAAATCACTAAAGGCTATCGGCTAACTTTCATTTTCATTCGGAAGACAGTGCTCCCCTCTTTTTCTCAAGACCGGTGCCAAACGCACCGTCCGCAGGACCTCCATTCCATTCGAAATGGCTAAGCCTTTCACGACTCCGCGGATTCATTCGTTCCGCGCAATCGATCTCCGTATTTACCCACATTGCGTCTTCCCGGAGTACCCATGAAAACACTGTTCCTGCAGGCCCCTTCTTACGATGGCTTTGATGGCGGAGCGGGTTCGCGTTATCAGGCCAAGCGCGAAGTCCGGTCGTTCTGGTATCCCACGTGGCTTGCGCAGCCGGCCGCACTGATTGAAGGAAGCCGTTTGCTCGACGCCCCCGCCGACGGCCTCTCGGTGGAAGCATCGCTCGACATTGCACAACAATACGATCTCGTTGTCATTCATACGAGCACACCGTCGTTTCCGACCGACACGCTGTTCGCCGAGCAGTTGAAGCAGAGGAAACCGACCGTGCTCGTCGGCATGGTGGGTGCAAAGGTCGCTGTCGACCCGCACGATTCGCTCACGGCGAGCGAGGCAATCGACTTCGTGTGTCGCGAGGAGTTCGACTTCACCTGCCGCGACATCGCGCAGGGCCTGCCGCTGGCCTCTATTCCCGGCCTGAGCTTTCGTCAGCCCGATGGCGGGATCATGCACAACGAAGCCCGGCCGATTCTTGAGAACATGGACGAGTTGCCGTTCGTCGCGCCCATTTACAAGCGCGACCTGAAGATCGAAAACTATTTCATCGGTTATCTGAAACATCCGTACGTATCGATCTATACCGGGCGAGGCTGCAGATCGAAGTGCACCTTCTGCCTCTGGCCGCAGACGGTCGGTGGGCACCGTTACCGGACGCGTTCAACGGAGAACGTGCTGGAAGAAGTGAAGTGGATTCGCGACAACATGCCTGAAGTCAAGGAGATCATGTTCGACGACGACACCTTCACGGACTTCAAGCCGCGGGTTGAAGAGATTGCGCGCGGACTCGGCAAGCTCGGCGTCACGTGGTCCTGCAACGCGAAAGCGAACGTGCCTTATTCGACCCTCAAGATCATGAAAGAGAACGGCCTGCGCTTGTTGCTGGTCGGGTATGAGTCGGGCGATGACCAGATCCTGCTCAACATCAAGAAAGGCTTGCGTACCGACATTGCACGCCGCTTCAGCGAAGATTGCCGCAAGCTTGACATCAAGATTCACGGCACGTTCATTCTCGGTCTCCCGGGTGAAACCCGCGAGACGATCGAGAAGACTATTGAATACGCGAAGGACATCAATCCGCACACCATCCAGGTGTCGCTGGCCGCGCCCTATCCCGGCACGACCTTGTACAAGCAAGCGGTCGACAACGGCTGGCTGCAGGAAAACAAGGTCATCAATCTCGTCAGCTCAAAGGGCGTCCAGCTTTCAGCAATCGGGTATCCGCACCTGTCGCGCGACGAGATTTATCACGGCCTCGAGGAGTTTTATAAACGCTTTTATTTCAGGCCGTCGAAGATCTGGGAAATCGTCCGCGAAATGCTTTCAAGCTGGGAAATGATGAAGCGGCGTCTGCGTGAAGGCGTGGAGTTCTTCAAGTTTCTTCGGGCGCACGAGGCATGACCCCGGACGTGCCCGGTCAATTTTCCGGCTTGTCGCCTCCTCCCAGGCGTGGAAGGCTTCGGAGGCTGTACGCCGGATTCGCGTGGCTGGCAATCACCGTCCTGCTGACGGTGTTCGCGATCCACGAAGGCGGGCCGCACCTGGCACGCGTTACGCTTGGATGGGCAGCCTATGTGTGCGGGGCGAGCGCGGTCTTCGGAATCCTGTACATGCTGGCTGCAGCGGCATTGACGAGGCGCTTTCTTGCAGGCGCCTGCGCCGAGCCCAGTTCGTTTCCGGGGGTGACAATTGTCAAGCCGCTGCATGGGAACGAGCAGGCGCTGCTCGAAAACCTGTCAGGATTTTGCAAGCAGAATTATCCCGGTCCCGTACAGTACCTGTTCGGTGTCCACGACAAGACGGACCCTGCCCTCGACGCGGTGGGACGTTTGCGGGAACTGTATCCACAGGCTGAGATTTCGATCGTGGTCGATTCCCGGCTGTATGGTCCGAACCGCAAGATGAGCAACATCCTCAACATGTTGCCGCACGCCCAGCACGACATCCTGGTGTTCGCCGATAGCGACGTGGGGGTCGAGCCCAACTATCTGCTCGGTATTGTCGGCGAGTTGCAGAAGCCTGGAGTCGGCCTGGTGACCTGTCTTTATCGGGGGTTGCCCGATGCCGGGTTCTGGCCACGCCTGTCCGCCAAGGCGAGCAACTACCACTTCCTGCCCAGCGTGGTGGTCGGCATGGCGCTTCGGCTTGCACGCCCCTGTTTTGGGCAGACCATCGCGTTGCGTCGCGCGACGCTTGAGAAAATCGGCGGCTTCTCGCAGTTCACCCATCATCTTGCGGAGGACCATGCAATTGGCGAAGCAGTGCGTCGACTGGGCGAAAAGGTCGTCGTGCCGCCGATCATCGTGACGCATGCGTGCGTCGAGACCAGTGCCTCGCAGCTCATTTCTCACGAACTGCGCTGGAGCCGCACCATTCGAACGATCGATCCGGCCGGGCATCTCGGTTCGGCACTCACGCATCCGCTCGCGTTCGCCCTGTTTGCTATCGCTCTGTCCGGCGCCGCAGTGTGGACCTTGCCGCTCACGCTTGCGGCACTGTCCACACGGCTGGCGCTGAAACTGCAACTGGACCACGCGCTTGGCCAGGCCTCGAGCGACCTCTGGTTATTACCAATCTGGGATCTCGTCTGCTTTGCCATTTTCGTCTGCAGCTTTTTCTCGACTCGCGTACTCTGGAGAGGTTTCCAGTTCAAAGTCGGCCGTGACGGCCTGCTTTATCCGCTTGGGGAGAAGTAATCGTTGTTGTTCAAATCCTGCCTTCGCATGGGCCACGGAGCGCTTGGCGCACTCGTGGCCCATGCGAGTTTTCACTAGCATTGCATGACTAAATATCTTGGCCGTGCGATCGCCGCACTCGGACTGATCGTGGCACTGGCGCTCGTGTGGCGCGAAGACCCGCGCTCAGTATTCGCGCTGCTGTACACGGCGGGTCCCGGCCTCGTCCTGGCCGCCGCGGTACATGTCCTGCCCATGCTGGCCAATGCCCGGGACTGGCAAACAATCATCGTTGGAAAACCACGTCCCAGTCTGCTGACCATGCTTCGTCTCGTCTGGATTCGCGAGTCCGTCAACGGCCTGCTTCCGGTTGCACGAGTCGGCGGCGAGATCGTCTCATTCAAGTTGCTGACCCGCGCTGGCTTGCGGGCATCGACAGCAGCGGCAAGTCTTGTCGTCGACATGCAGCTCACGTTGATCAGCCAGCTCGTTTTCACGCTGGTCGGCATAGCGTTCCTGATGGGCCACGCCACGCCCGGTGAACGCCAGCTCGCAATAGATGTGCTCTGGGGAATAGCCCTGCTCGCCCCGCTCCTCGCCGGATTTGCGTTGATCCAGCACGTCAACCTGTTCGAGAGAATGACGCGCTTGTTCAATCGCATGACAAGCGGCCAGATCGCGGCGCTAGTCGGTCCGTCGCTGCGTATCGACCAGTCAATCAGGCGGGTGTGGAGAAGGCGTGGAGTCGTCCTGCGTTACCTGTTTTTCTGGCAGCCGGTGCAGTGCCTCGCCACCTCTCTCGAGATATGGCTGGCGCTTTATTTTCTCGGCACGAAAATCAGTTTCGCTGAAGCCGTCGTGCTCGAATCACTGATTCAAGCGCTCAGCAGCGCCGCGTTTTTTGTACCCGGCGCCTTGGGCATTCAGGAAGGCGGCTTCGTTCTGATCGGCGGCGCACTGGGTCTCGATCCGTCTGTGAGTCTCGCGCTCGCGGGTGCAAGACGCCTGCGCGACCTCCTCGTTTTTGTTCCGGGACTGTTCGCATGGCAGCTTGCGCTGGCAAGCAAGAAGGAGCGCCCTCAAGAAAGGGATTTTTTCGTACGTTAAGGCTTCGCCTTGGTCGTTTTCGCGGCGCGCAAGGGCCGGAATCGGTCTTTGGCCACGCGTTTGTTGGCGTGCCACACGTAATCGCCTGTCAAGTTGATGTGATTCCAGCCCAGCGGCGCGATATGCGGGATCAGGCTTTCGTCGATCTCGCGCTGCTGCCGTAAGGCGGCAATCGCCCGCTCCAAATACACCGTGTTCCACAGCGTGATCGCAGCCGCCACCAGATTCAGGCCACTGGCCCGGTAGCGCTGGTTTTCGAAGGAACGGTCCCGTATCTCGCTAGTGCTCCTCGATACGTAAATCGGATTCGCGATACAGCAACCCATCGAGCATCGAGGGGCCGATGGCAATCGTCATTCTGGGCGGACTAGCCACCTCCACGATTTTGAACCTCATCATCCTGCCGACGCTCGCGCTGCGCTATGGCCGCTTTGAGCGCGATATGCTGCCCGAACCGCAAGCCGCATCGTCGAACGGGTGACCCATGCACTCTCGCAAACCCCGCACTTAACCGGAACTGCAAATGCACGCGTGGCTCGCAAGCATTGGCGCACATCCCTATCTTGTCCTCGCCGTCGTCTTTGGCGTCGCGTGCGCGGAGTCGCTGGCTGTCGTCGGGACATTCGTCCCCGCGGGCATCGTGATGTTTGCCGCGGGCGCACTGATTGGCGCTGGTGCGCTGAACGGCTGGGTGACGCTCGCTATCGGCGCACTCGGCGCCGTGGCAGGCGACGGGATCAGCTACGAGCTCGGCCACCGGTATCACCGCGAAGTACGCGGGTGGTGGGAGGCGAAGGGACACGAGGAGGTCTGGGAGCGTGGTGAGCGTTTCGTTCAACGGCACGGCGGTAAAAGTATCGTGCTGGCCCGCTTCTTCGCTCCGGTGCGCGCGATCGTCCCACTCGTTGTCGGCGCATCGCACATGCCGCGGCGCAGGTTTTACCCGATCAACATCGCTTCTGCGCTGGCCTGGTCACCGGCACATATCGGCCCGGGGATCGTGTTCGGCGCATCCGCGCAGCTTGCTGAGGCGGTGAGCGGCCGCCTGGCCGCGATGCTGCTGATGTTGGCCGGGCTTGCCTGGCTGCTTGTGCGACTGGTGCACGTTGCCGTCCAGCGCGGCATACCGCTTGCCAAAAGGGCGTTCGTGCTGACGGTACAGTGGCTCGGCCAGCGATATCCGCGTCTGGCGGCCCGGTTGCTGCGCATCGTCGATCCGAAGCGACCGGAGTTTCAGACACTGGGCGTGCTGGCGTTGCTTTTCATTGGCAGTATCTGGATGTTCCTGGGCATCTTGCAGGATGTGGTCGCGCGCGATCCGCTGGTTCGCGCTGATACCGCGCTCTACAGCTTCCTGCTGGCGTTGCGTACGGTGCCGACTGACCGGTTGATGGCGGGTATGGTCGAACTGGGTGGCTACGGTGTGGGTCTGTTCGTGGCAGGCAGCGTGCTGATCTGGTTGCTCGTGCGACGCCGCTGGCGCTCCGCGGCTTGGTGGATTCTCGTTGTCGGCGTAGCTGCAGCACTGACTCCTGTGGTCGAACCCGGGGCCAGTTATGTCCGGCCGCTGAACTGGCACCCCGGTACCGCGCATTCTCCGTTGCCTAGCGGTCACGCAACGTTCACCGTGCTCGTCTACGGATTCCTGGGCTGGCTGCTGATCCAGCGGCAAACACCGCTCTGGCGAAACGCAGTCATCGCAGCGATCACCATCTGGATCATGATTACCGGGCTCGCTCGCCTGTATGTCGGAGAAGACTGGCTTGCGGGGGTGTTGAGCGGCTGGAGCCTGGGGGTCGCATGGTTTGCGGTCTTGGCCGGCGCTTATGCGTACCGGCAGGCGCCTGACGACATACGTCCAGGGGTTTTGGCATGCATTGCGGGCGGCGCGCTCGCCATCTTTGGCTCATGGACGATCTCTGAACATCTTTGGACCGACCTCGCTCGGTATAGCCCGGTAACGCATGAAACCGTGCTCACGCCACCCCAATGGACCGAAGGAGAATGGCGCGCGTTGCCCGCCCAGCGCAGCGAGATAAGCGGAGACGAGAAAGAAAATTTCCCGCTGCAATGGGCAGCGAGTGTCGACGCCATCACGCACCGCCTCATTGCGGCGGGCTGGCAAGCCCCACCGGCGTGGTCGATCAGGTCCACCTTGTTGTGGCTGTCGCCCAAAACATCGGTGGATGCCTTGCCCGTGCTGCCGCTGCTCTCGGAAGGTAAAAGCTCCGAACTGACCTTTGTGAAATTCGATCCGCGACGACCGATGGGCCGGTTGGTGCTGCGGCTCTGGCGGTCTCCTTATCGGTTGACGACCGGCACCCCGATCGATGAACCGATCTGGTACGGTGCGCTGTATCAGCAAGCGTTTCACCAGCCGTGGCACCTCGTCACGCTGGGCACCACGACGAGCTGGCCGGACGCGGTCGTCGTTCCCCAACTACTCCCTATCGGAATGCACCTGTTGAGCCGGTCGACGATGCAGGATGAGACAGTTCGACGGGTCGTGCTGGTCTTGCCGCTAACCTCCGCGGAATCACCCCAGTGAGTCGTCTCGTCCACCAACGACGATGCCACAATGCGCTGCGCGGCAAGGCCCTGAGCGCGGGGGCAACTGAACTCGCTGTCGTCTCTTGGTCACCTTTCCCAACTCTATGACTGCGAACCTCCCCTCTACCAACCGGCCGACCATCCCGCGCACCGTGTGGGCACTTGGCTTTGTCAGTCTGTTCATGGACCTATCTTCGGAACTCGTGCACGCATTGCTGCCGGTGTACCTCGTGACCACAATGGGCATGAGCGTCGCCGCGCTCGGTGTGCTCGAAGGCGCAGCGGAGGCGACCGCCATGATCGTCAAGGTGTTTTCCGGACCGCTCAGCGACTATCTCGGCCGGCGCAAGGGGCTGTTATTGCTGGGCTACGGAATGGCTGCACTCACGAAGCCGCTGTTCCCACTTGCGACGACGCCCGCCTGGGTCGTAACGGCCCGCTTGCTTGACCGTGTGGGCAAGGGGATTCGCGGCGCACCGCGCGATGCGCTGGTGGCAGACGTCGCCGCGCCGGAAATTCGCGGCGCGTGTTTTGGGCTGCGTCAGTCGATGGACACCGTCGGCGCTTTCGTTGGCCCGCTGCTAGCGATCGTACTGATGCTCTGGTTTGCCGACCATATTCGAACGGTGTTGTGGTTTGCCGTTGTGCCGGCCTTCATCGCGATCGGCCTAATCGTGTTCGGCATCGACGAGTCTGGCCATGCGCCGGCGCAGCGTACTTTCCGTTCGCCGCTGCACTGGCACGCGCTGCGCGAATTCCCGGCGCGCTACTGGTTCATCGTCACCATCGGCGCCACCTTCACGCTGGCGCGCTTCAGCGAAGCATTCCTCGTGCTGCGCGCGCAGCAGACCGGTCTGGATCTCGCGTGGATTCCCGGTGTGATGGTCGTGATGAGTCTGGCCTATTCGCTGTCGGCTTATCCGGTCGGGGTGCTGTCGGACCGGCTGGATCGCCGCCTCCTACTGGCGCTCGGCATGGTGCTGCTAATCGCGGCCGACCTGCTGCTCGGCATGGGGCAGTCTGTCATGTCCGTGTTCGCAGGTGTCGCCGTATGGGGTCTGCACATGGGTTTCACGCAGGGCATTCTCGCTGCAATGGTGTCCGAAACGGCGCCCTCAACGCTGCGCGGTACCGCGTTCGGCGTGTTCAACCTAGCCTGCGGCCTGTGCATGTTGGTCGCGAGCGCGCTTGCCGGCTGGCTGTGGGATCGCTTCGGCTCCTCGACCACTTTTCTCACCGGCGCGGCGCTCGTCGTGGTGCCGTTGCTCCTGTGCTGGTATGCGCCGCGACAGGCAGCGCAGAACGCCTGATAGATTTTTACTGAGAACCTCACTGCGATGGAGACTCTCGAAGGATTTAACCAAGCGCTTTTTCTCGCGATCAACGGTACTCTGGCGACGCCGCCGTGGCTAGTCGGACTGTCGGCGCCGCGTTGCTGATGCGATGCTACGAAATGGTGAGAGACGCCCGGGCCGATGCCGATGCCGCAAGCCATCGACATTCCGCTTAACGTAGGAAAAGATCCGTTTCTTGAAGGACACCCCAGATGGCGCCCAGCGTCCGAACTATTGAATTCCAGTGGTTTTTAATTGACCTAGGACAACGAAAGACTAGCTTATAAGCCTACAGTAGTTGTAAGAGATCAGATTCCGCGACGGTGATTCTGCAGTCATTTGCGAAAAGCGTCGCCATTAGACGATGCGTCATGCGCCAGGGTGGCTCCCCAAGTTCCGCACTGCCGGACCCGCTAGTTTGCGGCGGGGTCGTGTGATTGAGACCTGATCAGTGTGTGCGAACGGCGCAGAGTCTTCAGTCAGAAACGCAGGATCCAACATCTCGCTTGAGGAGTTCGGCATGCACATGCACGGGGACAAATCACCACCCTTTTGGAAATCACGCGGTGCCATCGCGTTGCTTGGTTTTGGGGCGATTGCCATCTTTTTCATGCTCTCGGAACATCGAGCTCATTTTCTCGGTGTGTTGCCGTTTGTTCTGCTGATGTCCTGCCCACTGATGCACTTCTTTATGCACCACGGAAAGCACGACAACGACCATGACCAGTTCCAACCGGTCAAGGTGAAGGGAGAGCACGATGGACCCGTCAGCTAATGCCTACGGATTGTGGGGCTTGGTCGTTATCAACTCCCTTTTCTTTATCATTTTCGCCTACAGCTTTTTCAAGCCCACCACGTTTCGCGATTGGCGGACCTTCGGTGGCTTCTCGGCCGTCATCAGCGCCCTGTTTGCCGAGATGTATGGCTTTCCGCTCACGATTTATCTGCTGTCAGGTTGGCTGCAATCGCGCTTTCCGCAGACCAACCTCTTTTCGCACGACGCCGGGCATCTCTGGTGGATGATGACGGGCAGCCATGGGAATCCGCACTCTGGAATTCCGCACGTCCTAAGTTTCGTGTTCATTCTGGGTGGGTTTTACCTGCTGAGTGTTTCCTGGCATGTGCTGTTCAGCGCGCAGCGTAAAAAGGGGCTAGCCGCCACCGGGCCTTACCAGCGGATTCGACATCCTCAATACGTCGCTTTCGTCCTCGTGATGTTCGGGTTCCTGTTGCAATGGCCCACATTGGTTACGTTAGTGATGTTCGGGATTCTGGTCGTGATGTACGTGCGGCTTGCGTTACGTAAAGAGAGGGAATCGGATATCCAGTTCGGGCAGGCCTGGCGTGACTACGCCGCCCGAACGCCACGATTCGTTCCTAGATTGACCTTCAATAATCCCGTCGGCGCCTGACGACTTCTTCTCGCAAGCGCCCTGTATTTCCGAGTGAAGGGTGTGGTCGACTTGGTAGAGCGTCGACACCAGTGCGCGTTAAGCGAGGCCACGCAAAAAAAAATGTCGTAGACCACATTCGGGATGCAACCATGACTTCCACGAACTTACCGATTTCTGCCTTGCATACGTCGACGCCGGGACGCGAGGCTGTCTACACGTGCCCGATGCATTCACAGATCAGGTTGCCGAATCCAGGTTCCTGCCCTATCTGCGGCATGACGTTAGAGCTTGTCACGCCGGCCGCGACCGAGGAGCCTTCAACCGAGCTGACGAGCATGACCCGCCGCTTCTGGGTAGCGCTAGTCCTCTCGGTACCATTGCTGTGGTTGACCATGGGCCATGATCTCCGGCTTCCGGACCTAAACGGAGTCATCAATCACCTAGCGGCTTCACTAAGACTTCCATACCTCGAGTCCGTGTCGTGGGCTCAATATGCGCAGGCCTTGCTGGCCACACCGGTGGTCTTGTGGGCGGGTTGGCCGTTTTTCGAGCGAGGCTGGAAATCGTTTATGACTTGGCAGTTGAATATGTTTAGCCTCGTGGGTCTTGGCGTCGGCGCGGCGTATTTCTTCAGCCTTTACGTTCTATTTTTCCCCGCGAGCCTTCCACAGACTTTTCGCCAAGGCATGCAGTTGCCTCTGTATTTTGAGGCTGCGTCTGTAATTGTCGCGCTGATTTTGCTCGGACAAGTGCTGGAGCTTCGCGCACGGTCGCGAACCTCATCTGCGCTAAAGGACTTGTTAAAGCTAGCCCCAAACACGGCGGTCAGGGTAGGAGCGAATGGCGCGGAGGAGGTCGTCCCACTCGATGCAGTGGCAGTTGGTGACACGCTGCGCGTCAAGCCGGGCTCGAAGGTCCCAGTCGATGGGGTGGTAACTGAGGGCCGGTCAAGCGTCGATGAATCGATGATTACCGGGGAGGCAATGCCGGTCGAGAAGGTAGTCGGTAGCAAAGCAACCGGCGCAACCGTAAATCAGACTGGTTCGTTCCTTATGAAAGCCGAGAGGGTCGGGTCTGAGACACTACTCGCACGAATAGTGCAAATGGTCGCTGAGGCGGGGCGGTCCCGGGCGCCAATTCAAAAGCTGGCGGACGAAGTGTCTGGATGGTTCGTGCCGGCCGTTATAGCAATCGCTGTTGTGTCTTTTATTGTGTGGGGAATTTGGGGGCCTGCGCCGCCGCTTTCTCATGCGCTCGTCGTCGCAATCAGCGTCCTGATAATCGCGTGCCCGTGCGCGCTCGGTTTGGCCACACCTGTGTCGATTATCGTCGGTGTTGGCAGAGGTGCAAAACAAGGCGTTCTGATTAAGGATGCGGAAGCCCTGGAGTTGATGGAGAAAGTCGATACGCTGGTGGTCGACAAGACGGGAACGCTCACGGAGGGAAAGCCTCGTGCGCAGACAGTTACGGCTCTCAACGGTTTCGCGGAAGAGCTTGTGTTGGCATACGCTGCCAGCCTCGAAGGACAGAGTGAGCATCCGCTTGCACAGGCCATTGTCACCCGTGCACGCGACCGTAACGTAGCGTTGATTCCTGTTTCGTCCTTCGACTCGGTCACCGGTAAAGGCGTGCGCGGAACAGTGGACCGGCGGACGGTTTTCCTCGGTAACGCGAGCTTGATGGACGAAGCGAAGGCCGATTACGCGGTTGCAAGCGGTGATGTGGACCGGCTGAGAGCAGACGCACAGACGGTGATGTACTTGGCTGTCGACGGAAAACTGGCTGGCTACCTGGCGGTTTCGGACCCTGTAAAAGCGTCTACGCCGGAAGCGGTTCGTCTGCTTCGAGGATCTGGCATCAAGATAATCATGGTCACGGGCGACAACCCTGTAACGGCGAACGCGGTCGCAAAGGCGCTGACGTTAGACGGGGTGGAGGCCGGCGTCCTGCCGCAAGACAAGTACAAATTTGTGCAAAAGCTGCAGCAGCAGGGACACGTGGTCGCAATGGCTGGGGATGGCGTCAACGATGCGCCAGCGCTGGCGCAAGCGAACGTCGGAATCGCGATGGGAACGGGCACTGACGTCGCGATGAATAGCGCCCGTGTCGTACTGGTCAAAGGGGACCTTCGCGGTATTGCCACAGCGCGGCTGCTGAGCGTAGCGACGATGCGCAACATTCGCCAGAACCTATTCTTCGCGTTTGCCTATAACCTGATTGGAATACCTGTAGCGGCGGGCGTTCTCTATCCGTGGCTGGGCCTGCTACTGAGTCCCATTATGGCCAGCGCCGCGATGGCGTTCAGTTCCGTTTCGGTGATTGGAAACGCGCTTCGCCTTAAGGCGGCGAAGTTTCAAGCGGCAACGACATAAGTCGTATCCGAAAGGCTCTTGAACCTTCGGTCAGAATCCAGCCGACCCTGGGCGCGGTGTTCACCACCCATGCGCCCGCTTTAATTCTCGCCATGCTGTCTACGGCACGAATGTGCACGCTCTGGCAGATGCGCTCGGCGCATCGCGATACTCCTCTGCTTGACCCGGTGCGACGTTCAGTGATTAATGAGTGATGTCGGGCACGATAGCGCGCCGCACCGAGGCTCGCTACCCAGGCCGGTAAGAAGGAGTAGTCGCGTCAATCACCCCGCCCTGAAAGGGCGAGGCTTGTTAAATCAAGCCTGATTGACC
>NZ_JALPRJ010000109.1 GCF_030464885.1 Caballeronia sp. SEWSISQ10-4 2
CTAAGCATTAAACACACACGGATTCGACCTCAAACTTTGTGACACAGTAAGACTAGCTGTCCTTGTCTTTCTGCACTGCAGGAGCGGCGTGATTGCGAAAATCCTTCGAATGCAGGCCGTGCTTCTTCAGCAGCATCTGCACATGTGAGCGATTCATCTCGAAGCGCCGCGCCAGCTCCGCGACCGTCCCGCCCACTTCATGCAGGCCGCGCTCGAGAAACGCGCGCTCTGCTTCATCGCTGGCAGTGCGCTTGGCATCGCTGAGCGAAACCGCGCCGGCGACAATGCCGCTCATCATGGGCGTCGAATTACCGGGACGGATATCGACGGGAAGATGCTCTATGTCGGCCGTTTCCGGCGCCAGGCAGACGATCCGGTAGATCAGGTTACGCAATTCGCGGATGTTGCCCGGATAGTCGTAGGTCCGCAGGAACTCGCGCAGCCGCAGTGTCATCTTCACCGGCTGACGCTTGAGCGCTGCCGCGGCTTCGTCGCCGAAATACGCGAGCAGCAGCGCAATCTCGTCGCGCCGCTCGCGCAACGGCGGCAAGGTCAGATGAATCACGCTGAGCCGATAGAACAGGTCTTCACGAAAGCGCCCTTCCTCACTCATGCGCCGCAGGTTGCGATTAGTCGCGGCCACAATGCGCGTATCCACCGCTATGGGTTCATCCGATCCAACGCGCTGGATTTCATGCGCCTCGAGCACCCGCAACAGCTTGACCTGGCCGGCAAGCGGCAGCTCGCCGATTTCATCGAGGAAGATAGTGCCGGTATGCGCGCTTTCGAACTTTCCCTTCCGATCATTCGATGCCCCCGTGAACGCGCCTTTCTTGTGACCAAATAGTTCGGACTCCAGCAGATTGTCAGGAATCGCACCGCAATTCACCGATATATACGGCCTGTCCGCACGCGCGCCGTTTGCGTGAATCACCTTCGCCATCAGCTCCTTGCCCGTACCACTTTCCCCGTCCACCAGTACGGGAAGATCGGTCGGCGCCGCCTTTTCGGCAATTTCCAGCGCCTCCAGGAGTTTCGGGTTATCGCCGAAAGTACCTTCGAATATGAAGCTTCGCGCAAGCAACGCCTCACGGCGTTCGCGCGGCGATCCGGGCACACGCTGAGGCTCCGAGACGGCCGCCTGCACAAAACGCTCCCTGTGCGACAACTGCATCACGTCGTCGCGCAGCACGCTCGCCTGTCTCAGCAGCTTCTCGATTTCGGGGCGCTCCATGCGCGACGACCAGCGCAGCGTCGAGCGGAGAATTTCGATTTTCTCCAGCAGTGCCGCATACGAAGTCGCGGGGCTGGCGGGCAGGTCTTCGATATCGTCGAGTATCTTCATGCGGCGCTCAATTGTTTTTGCACGAGTTGGTAATACATGCCCTTGCGTGCTACGAGTTCATCGTGGCGCCCCTGTTCGACGATCGCGCCTTCATACAACACGAGAATCTTGTCGGCGCGCATGATCGTGCTGAGCCGATGCGCGATGATCACGGCCGTGCGACCCTTGAGGATCTCCTGCATATTGCCGAGGATATTGCTTTCAGACTGCGTGTCGAGCGCGGAGGTGGCTTCGTCGAAAACGAGCAGGCGCGGATCGTGATAAAGCGCACGCGCGATGCAGAGCCGCTGGATCTGGCCACCCGACAAACCAACGCCACGCTCCCCGACAATTTGTTCATAGCCCAGCGGCATCTTGCTGATGAACGCATGCGCATCGGCCATCTTGGCGGCCTCTTCAATGCGCCGGCGGTCCGGCGCTTCGTCGCCGCTTGCAACGTTTTCTGCAATCGTCCCTGAGAACAGCAGGTTGCTCTGCATGACATAACCTATCTGCGCGCGGTACACGTTTTTATCGATCACGCTCAGGTCGTAACCATCAACCACCATCTTCCCTTCGGTCGGCGTATAAAAGCCGACCAGCAGCTTGGCAAGCGTGGTCTTTCCCGAACCGCTGCGACCGACTATTGCAATCAGTTCACCCGGCTTGATGTCAAAGCTGATGTTCTCCAGCACGTAGGCCGTGTCGTCGCTGCCATAGCGGAAATACACATTGTTCAGGCTGATCTCGCCTTTCAGGTCCGGCAGCATGATGCGCGACGGAAGATCCTCCGGCTTCTGCTCCGGTTCCATGTCCAGCACATCGCCCAGCCGTTCCATGGCTACGCCTGCATCGTTGAGCAGGCTCCACAAACCGATCAGGCCCATCAGCGGCGTCAACACGCTTCCCATGAACGCGTTGAACGCAATCAGCTGACCGATAGTCATCTCATGCGTGAGCACCATGTTCGCGCCGACCCAAAGAATCGCGATCGTGGTCGCCGTATTCAGCACCTGGCTCCCCAACGACACCGCAATATTGAACGCCTGCGCGCGATACTGCACCTCCAGCGACTTCGCGTATTTCTTCTCCCACTTGAGGCGCACCGTGCGCTCGATGCCCATGCCCTTGATCGTTTCCACGCCGCCTAGCGCTTCCATCAGGAAGGACTTGGCTTCAGTCGAAGCGGAGAAGACTTCCCGCGCATAGCCCTTGATCTTCGGCGTGGCGAGCGCGGTAAGCGCCATGATCGGAATCACGAAACCGATCAACAGCAGGGTCATCTTCACGTTGTAGAGAAACATGATCGTGAAGTAGATGAAGACCATCAGCAGGTTGAGCGCTGTCGTCACGGTCGATTCAGTGAGGAACGCGCGAATGGTGTGGTTTTCCTGGAAGCGCGCAAAAATGTCGCCAGTCTTGCGCTTGGCGAAGAACGAGAACGGCAGCGACAAGGTATGGCGGAAGAACTGCGACATCATCGCGAAGTCCATGTTGCGAACCATGAAGTTCGCGAGATACGCGCGGATGGTCGACATCAGTTGCGAGAACACGTTGGAGATGATCAGGCCGACAATCAGCAGATGCAACAGTCCGATGTTCTGGTGAACGATCACCCCATCGAGAATATTCTGGATGATGAGCGGCGGAATCACGCCAAGCACCTGGATCACAAACGTCGCAAGGAAAAGATGCGCGAGGATCTTCTTGTACGGCTTCAGGTATCCGACGAACCGCACCCACGGTGAGCGCGCGACGGCAGCTTGCGCAAGCTCAGGCGGTGCCGTAAACAGCAGGCATGTGCCGCTCCAGCCACGCTCGAAATCCTTCACGTCCATCTTGCGGAAACCGATGGCCGGGTCCGCCACCCATACCTGATCCTTCGAAATGCCGTACACCACCACGTAGTGGTATCCCTCCCAGTGGACGATGAACGGCAGTTCAAAACCGCGCAGCGACTCGAAGGTGCACTGCACGCCACGCGTCGTGAAGCCGAGTACTTCACCGGCTCGCGCGAGACTGTCGAGCGTCGCGCCCTGGGTCGTGACATTGGCGAGTTCGCGCAGCTTACCGAGCGTCATCGGGATCTCGTAGTGCTTGCAGATCATCGCGAGACTGGCCGCGCCGCAATCCATTTCCTCGGCCTGCTGGACCCACGCGAATCGACGTATTACGCGCTCGCCGAACTCTGGCTTTGAGTGCAGGTCGAGCATGGCCGGCAACGTGCGGCGTTCTTCCAGTTTCTTCTGACGCTGCAACTCGCGTTCGGTAAACCGGATGCGGTCTTCCAGCACCTCGCGCAGCTTCGGGTTGCGCTCGAGCACCAGGTGCACGGTTTTTTCGGGGACCACCAGTAGGCGCGTATCCACGTTCGCGATGACCGTGGCCTGCTGCTCCTGCCGCAGCAGGCAAGCCTTCTCTCCGAAGACTTCGCCTGCTCTCAAGGTAGCAAGCAGATAGTCGGTGGCGCCCTCCTTGCGCACGATCCGTACTTCCCCTTGCCGGACCACGTAGAGACGCCGGTCGTCGCGTGCATCCTGATGCAGGATCTCCTTGCCCGCGCTCACCCGCTTCACGCCGACGCTACGCACCGACGCCTCCAGTTCGGCCTTGTCGATCTTGCCTCGCAGGTCGAAGAGCTTCGCGACAAAACCGCCTGCCGAACTGATTGCTACGTAGCTCGTGACAAACGCGAGCGCTGCCGGATTGTTCGCGACAATCGGCTCGATCACGCGGCGCGGGATGAACAGCAGTTCCGTCTTGCCCGATGAACGTACCGACGATTCGTGCCGGTACTCGCGCAGCATGGCGATGTCGGCGAACACCTCCCGTTCGCGCCGCACGCCCATGCTGATTTCCTTGCCGTTTTCTTCAGTGAATATCCGCACCGAGCCGGCCTTGATGACAAACAGTCCATCCGCAGTGTCGCCGGCATTGCACACGGTCTCGCCGAATGCATGAAAGCGGCTCTCCGCATGCTCGGCGAGTTGTTCGATTTCCTCGGGAGTAAACGGCGAGAGGATCTCCACGGACGACAGGAAAGTGGCCGGGGAATCGAGTTTCTGCGGTACGTCCATGTGCTCGCCTCCTGTCGTCCGCCGCGCCTAGCGCGCTTCGATGATGTGTTCCTGCGCCCGCGCCTGCAGCCACTGCTCGCGCAACAAGCGGCGAATTTCGGCCGCGACGTCGGCGTCCAGCACGGCGGGGCGTTTCGCCGTCACCGCGAAGATTTCATAGGCGGTACCGTCGGGCGTAGGGAACGGCCCGAGCAGGTCACCTGCTGCGGCATTGAACACCTTCGCTTCTATCTCGGCCGCGAGCGACCCGCGCAAAACCTTGCCAAGCACACCACCTTGCTCGCGAGTGTCGGCGATCGAATGTTCGCGCGCCATCTCCGTAAAGCTGTCCGGATCGTCCTGCAGATAGGAGATCATTTCCTTCGCCTGGCTCGGTGTTTCTAGCACGATATGACTGATCTCCACGCTGTCGAAGCGCGGTGAATTGAGCTTGAAATACGTTTCCACTTCAGCGTCGTCGCCAATCTGTTCGAGCATCTTTTCCTGATAGAGCGTGTCCGTGATGAACGCCTCGAACTCGTCGAGATTCACGCCGAGCGCATCGAGATAGCGGTTCATGTCGGCGGCACGGTGCAGGCCACGCACGCGCCTGAACTGATCGGCGCGAACCTGGATCTCACTCTCGGACACGTCGACGCGCTGCTTCTTCGCGGCACGCACGGTGAGCTTGTCGCGCACCAGTTGCTCGACGAGTCCCTCGAATTGCCCGGTCAGTTTCAACACCCGGATGAACTCGTCGGCATCGACGACCTCATCGTCTATTCGCACAATCGCCGTCATTTCTTATGCCCCTTTTTGAACATGCAAAGCGGTCGATGGCAGTCGCCCCCGTCAGCCCGCCACCTGCCGGAACGGATCGAGTCCGAGATCGATCAGGCGCCGCTCGCGCACCACGATCTCCGCGGTCGCCGTCATGCCGTAGCGCAGCGGGTAGCGCGTATCCGCCACCTGGTAGTAGTCGCGTGCCAGCGTCACTCGTCCTTCATAGACCGGCTGTTTCGTCTCCGGCGACGGTTTGGTCGCGGGCGATATGAATTCAAGCGTGCCGTCTATCAACCCATAACGCTGATACGGAAACGCATTGAACTTGAGCTTGACCGCCTGCCCTTCCCGCAGGAACGCGCGGTCGTGTTCTGCTATCTCGATCTTCAGCACTGGCCGCGCGTCTTTGGGCGCGATGCCGCCGAGCGGCGTGTTGGCCTGGATCTTGTCGCCGGGTTGCGTCGATGTGACGTCCGTGATGACGCCCGACACCGGCGCCAGGATCAGCAGGAAGTTATCCTTATCGATATTTTCGAAGCGGATACGGTCGGCTGCATCGGCAACCAGTCTCGCGGTTTGCAATTGCAGCCGCAGCTTGTCGCCTGCGCTTGCGATTTCGCGCATCGCCGATTCGTATTGCAGCTTAAGGCTGATCGCTTCCTGGCCGCTGGTTTCGAGTTGCGCTTTCGCCTGGGAGTATTCGTGACTGAGGCGGAAATCCAGTTCCGTGAGTTTCGACTGGGCGATCCGGGCCGCGTTATCCGCTTCCATATAGGCGTTGCGTTTGCTCTCCACCTGAATCTCGGATACCCCGCCACCGCCCGGCAACGCAAGCAGCCGCGCGTAGCGGTCCAGTTCCTGTTTCGCGGCGTCGCGCGCACGGCGGGAGTTGTCCAGCTCGGTACGCGCTCCGGCGAGCTGCGCCTTCTGCCCCTCGGCCAGTTTGGTCGTTCCCTCGGCCACGCGCGTCTGGTTCAAATGCTCTTCCACTTCCATCTGATCTTTCAATGCGGCCGCCTTGCGCTCCATCAGCAGCTTTTTTTCGGGGAACTGTTTCCAGTCGCGCTCGGCGTCATCGAGTTTCAACTGCGCTTCCAGCGCGTTGGTCGCGGCCTGGATCGCGCCTCGTGCGTTGAGCCGCGCGACCACGTCGTCCTTCGAAACCGGCTGCCCTTCTGCGATATAAACGTCGGCCAGCTCGCCGTCGATAGGCGCATAGAACCGCCGCACTTCCGACTCTGGCGCAAGCGTGCCTTGCGCCGTGACGATCACGTCCGCCCGGCCGACGAACGACCACACGAGCGCGCTCACAACCAGCGCGACCATGGCGTAGATGAGCGCCTGCGTCAGCCGCGCCGGCTCCGCCACGAGGATCGAGATGCCCTCGACGCTGTGGTCGCCTAGCGACTCCGCGAAAGATTTAAGGCGCCCGTCGTTCTTCACCGTTCGCTCCTTTGAGCGTGCTTTTATCCGCGCTTTTATCGCCGTTTTTATCCCCACCGATCAACCCCAGCTTGCTGCTCAGCAGCCGTGGGTCCAGCACGGGCGCCAACTGAACCAGCGAGCGCCGCTGCAAGTCGACTTCCGCGTTGATTTCGGCGAGCAGCTTGTCCGCTAGTGCACTGCGATCGGCCTTCAACTGATGAAACAGCTGTGCGGCGCGTTGCACGTCGGCCTGCGCGTCGGCGAGCAGCTTCGCCTGCTTTTTGAAGCCGTCGGACACGCCGGTCTCGAGCCGCTGGTCACCACCGATCGCCCCGTTGGTCCGATACTGCGCCCACGCCGTCTGCGCCCGGTTGAGCCACTCATCCGCTCGCGCAAGCGCCTTCTGCCTCAGCGCACCAATATCCGGCTGGACCGCGTTCGCAAACCAGACATCGGCGGCGGGATCGAGCGATTCGTAAAACGACAGTACGCGATCGTCATAGCCCTGCGCGCCACGCGACTTTTGCAGGTCCGCAAATTGGCCGGCCACCGCCTGCTTGTGCGAAAGCTCCGCGCCGACAGCGTCGGCCCACGGTCCGCTCGCCATGGATCGAAGGCCCGCCATGGCCGGCTCCGTCTTCCCGTTCTTCCATGCATCCGATACGGTCATGTAACGCTGCACGATATCCGGCGACGGCAAGCTGCCCGCTTCTAGCTGACGCTGCCGCGCCTGGAATGGCGGAGTCGCAAAGCGCGCTTTCTGCATGGCATCGATCAGCGAGCCCAGTGCACGCGATTGAATGGCGTGGTCGAGCGCGAGGTATTGCCGAAGATCGTCCTGCAATCGATCGAGGCCTGCCAGGCGCGGGTATTTGTCAGCGTAATCGCTTAACTCGCCGCTTAGCGCCGCGGGATCGCCACCCGGCGCCAACGCCTTCTCGATACTCGCCTTGAGGCGCTCGGTAGCCGCCAGATAGACAGAGTCGTCGCTCTCGAGCTTGCGCAGATGGCTGAGCGCAACGGCGTACAGATCCCTGAACGCGGGCACCGTCGACGCAATCCGGTCCAGCCGCCGTTGATGACCGCTCGGATCGCTCTCCCATTGCTTCAACAACTCGCTCATGCGGTTTTCGTCGGAATAGATCCGGATCGGGGCGTCCACTCCCGCGCGGCTTGTCATGAAGGCCTCAAGCCGTCCGATCCAGTCGATCTCATCGACAAGAAAACGCGCGTCGGCGTTGGTCGCGCTGAGCGCCCTCATCTGTGCGATCACCGACCGGGCGGCGCCGGGATCATGACGCTTCAGATGGTCGAGCCAATCCGGCAGATACGCCTTGAGAAGCGCTTCCGTGCCGAGCGCGGTCGCCCGCGGATCGTTCGGATGTTTGTCCAGGTAAGCGTTCGCGGCTGTCACTGCGTTGCGATAGTCGCCATGTTCGACCAAGCCCTTCAGATTTCGCTCGGTGTTCCCGCTGAAGTAAACCGCACTGCCGATCGCGACTATTGCTGCGATGAATGCAAGGCCATAGAAGAGCACCCGGCGCTTCATGGCTTGACCGCCGCCAAACGCTATGCCAAGTTCGGAGACGAAGCGCAGGAACCGGCTGCGAGAGCGATGCTGTGCCGGGACGCGTGCGTCGGGCAAGGTCTCGCGGTTGATCTCGTCGTCGGGCGACTGGCCCTGGTCGACACAGAAGATATCGAGGAACGAATGCGCTGTGGTGATGAAGGTGGTCTTGTCGAGATCCTCCGGCACGTCTTGAGCCGCCTGACCCATTGCAGTCGTGGTCGCCGTGGAGGTCGTGGTCGGAGCGGTTTCCGCTTCGCGCTGCAAGCTCACGGTATACGCGAAGTGGTTGCCGCCGAACGCGAGCGACGCGCCATCTTCGAGCGGCACGGCGGTTTCACCCAGGCGCTTGCCGTCGACGAAGGTGCCGTTCGTGCTGCCGAGATCCTCGACGAACGGTACGCCGGCTTGCACGAAAATATGCGCGTGCCGTCGTGACACATAGTTAACCTGATGGGGATAGCGGTCGCCGTATTGCGCGAACGTCTCGTCCACCTTGCTGACCAAGAACGGAAACTGCGTGAGTTCGACCGGATGCAGGCCGAGGTCGTCGCGCTCCGGTTTGAGCGTCATGTGGACGGCCCGCTCTGCGCGCGCTCGCGATGCAATGCGCGGCTCCATCCGAACCCGGAACGCAAGCTTTCCGCCAAAGCCTATGACGTCGCCGCTCTCAAGCCGTACGGGCTTCTCGCGCAGTGCAACACCATTCACCGTCGTGCCGTTCTTGCTGCCGAGGTCAGCCGCGTACGCCGCGCCGTTCTCGATAAAAATCCGCGCATGCCGCCGCGATAACTGCGCAACGGCGTCCGCTTCATAAGAGGCGAACGGCGCTTCGGAGCGCCCGATTGCGAACAAATTTTCTTCGATCCGAATGGCAACGGCCGCGGGATGGGACTCGGGCTCGAGCAAGAGGTCGAAGGCCTTGTGCAGCATCGGCCCAGCCTCGGCAACGGAAGCTTCTCCAGGAGCCATGTGTCCACATCTCGAAGAACGTTCATCACGTGTCAGGCGCCGGGCAACGAGCTCGCGCATTCATGCCGATGAACCGTGTTAGACAAAACCGCAGCGACTGCGGTGACGCAATGAAGTGTAAGTCACGCTGTGCGGTAGTCAATCTTCAGCAACACATCTGTCGCTTGAGAACTAACACTTTGCATTCCGAACATTGATTTTGGCCGATGCGCACTACTGCCCCAAAAAAATTGCCGCCCAGACATTCGCTTAGTTCGTTGTTCCCATACTTGCACTGGGTTCGCCGTGCGCGCTGTGCGCGGCGGTTGCGGCGCTGGCTTCATCCATGTTCCGGACGTCGACGGCCTGCCATCCGCCTCCTAGCGACTTGTACAGCGTGACAGTGTCCGAAAGCAGTTGCTGATGGTTTTCAAGCAACGCCAGTTCTGCCGCAAGCAACGTACGTTCGGTCTCGAAGACCTCCAGCTGTGACACCACGCCTTCCTTCAGTTGCGCTTCAATCTGCGCGGCCACTACTTTCAAGTGTTCCACTTCTTCCTGAAGTTCGGTGCGCTGCTTCGTATGCGCATCCAGGTTGACCAGCGCGTTTTCCACTTCCTCGAACGCCCCCATCACGGCGCGCCGATACTGTTGTTCCACCACGATTGTCTGCGCCTCGGTCGTCTTGACGTGCGCCCTGACACTCGGGTCCAGCAGCGGAATATTGATGCTTGGCATGAAGCTGAACGTGAAGGACTTCAATAAATCGGTCAGGGCGAAACTCGCCGTGCCGCCACGCCCCGTGAGGCTGATGGTGGGCAATTGAGCGAGCTTCGCTTGTCCCACAACGTCATACGCCTCCAGCACGCGGTATTCGGCCGCCACTACATCGGGTCTGCGCGCCATCAACTGCGCCGGCAATCCGGCGGGCACAACCGGAATCTGCACGCGCTTCTCGAGTTGCCCCGACGGCACGGTGAATTCGCCCGCAGGCACGCCGATCAACGTGGCCAGCGCGTTGTTCGCCAGATCGCGGTCACGATGCAATTCGAGCAGGTCTTTTGTCATGCGATTGATTTCCGCACGCTGCGTCAGGACCTGAGTGCGCGGCACTAGACCGTTCTTTGCCATGCCTTCATAGATGGTCAGGATCTGCTGGTTGGTGCGCAGCGTTTTTTGCTGCTGGTCGATCTGGTCATCGAACTGGAGAATCTGGAAGTAGGTGGTCGAGACATCGGAGACCAGCGTCAGGTAGCCCGCGCGCCAGTCCGCTTCCGACGCGCGATATTCGGCCTTCTGCGCCTGCACGCCCTTCTCGACCGCGCCCCAGATGTCGATATCCCAGTTCACCTGCGTCGCGACGTTGTATTGCTTCGAGAATTTCTGCCGGCTGGTTTTATCGAACTCCGCTCCTGCGCCCAGATCTGCGGTGGGAAGTGCTCCCGCACGCGCTTCGTTGACCTGTCCGCCAACTACCGAGATGCGCGCCGCGAGAATCTTGATATCGAAGTTGCCCGCAATCGCCTTGCCGATGAGCGAATCGAGATACGGGTCGTGGAATTGCTTCCACCAGTCGAGCGTGATGGTGTCGGCCGGTGAGACGAGTGCCTTCGCCGTTTTCGACCACTCGGTCTTGGCGGGTGTGTCGGGACGCTTGTAGACCGGCACATTGACATCGATACAGCCGCTCAGAAGCATCGTGCAGGCCAGCACCGGAAGCACGAACCGTCCGAGCAGAATGTTTGCAGCGCCCGGAGCAGAAAACTTGGCGGTGTGGGCCGGCAGCCCACCCGATAGCGACATGACTTTCATGATCTCACTCCGGGACAGGTGTAATTCGACTTGGCTCACAACCGGGTGCGGCAGCGAAGACCGCGTGATCTTCGCTGCCTGCGCCTGAAGATCAAAAGTTGATCGTGTTGGTAGCGGTCTGCTTCGGCTTCACGTTCGAGTCGATATGCTCCGCGAACGCGACGTTGTTGCCGTTGTTGACCAGCGTGTTTTGCGACTGGCTGATCAGTTGCGTGGCGTTGAACGAGAAGTCGGCCGACGTGCTGCTGTAGCCGGGCCAGTAGCTGGGCAGCGTGCCGCCGCGTACGGCCGACATGGCGCGGCTGTCGAGTTCTTCGGTGATGGACAGGTCTTTGATGGTGAGTGATTTCATGGCAGTTCTCCTAAGGGTTAAGCCAGGTGGCTTTAAAGGTTGGTGAGCATCTTGTCTGCTCGCTGGACACTAATGCATGGCCCGTGCCAGGCGCGATAGATAAATGCGCTCAAGACGCGCTGAGCGTTTCTGGTAAAGGATCTTCGGGATGACGGCGCGGTCGCGGAGGGGACTGGCCAAGTGTCACGCAGCACTCGCGTGATGGGCTGCAACCAACGCTTATAGAAGGAACTGTTGGTTCACGCGCGACACTGGCTTCGCGTGAACCCGTGCACTCATTTGACGTAGATCGTGATCTTCTTCGAATAGACCGGCGGGTTGTGGGGGACGTGCGCGTAATCACCCATCAGCAATTGCAGCGTGTGCTTGCCGGGCGGCAACTCGAGCATGGTCTCCGTTTCGCCCGCGCCGAAATGCAGGTGCTGCCGGTCAGAGGGAATCTCCTCGTCGAACGATGAGGGCAGATCCGTATCGATCAACAGATGATGGTGGCCGGTGTTCGGATACTTCACACCGCGCGGCGCGACGCCCATGTAACGCAGCCCGAACCAGACGCGAAAAGGCTTGCCCGCTGAAACGGTCTGGCCGTTGTTCGGGTAACCGATATACGCGTAAGCGTTAGCCGGTGCCGTGGTGGGGCCCGCCAGCGCGGCACCGGATATCAGCGAAACCGCGATCGCCGCGGCAGCGCAAAATTTCTTCATGGCCCACGCCCTCCCCATAGTCTGCAGCCCGCCTGAAATCCACCCTGCAACGCACGCGTCATCGCACGGTGATCGTGATTTTCTTCGAATAAATCGGAGGATCATGCGGCACGTGGTTGTAGTCCCCCATGAGCAACTGCAGTGTGTGTTTGCCCGGCGGCAACTCGATTCGCGCATCGGTTTCGCCTGCACCGAAATGCAAGTGCTGGCGGTCTGACGGAATTTCCTGATCGAACGGAGGCAGCTCCGTATCAATCAGCAAGTGATGGTGTCCTACGTTGGGGATGTTGACGCCCTTCGGACAGACGCCCATGTTGCGCAGGCCCATGCGGACCCAGAGCTTGCCGCCCGTGATCACGGCGCCGTCGGGCGGCCAGATGATGAACGCCTCCGCGCCGGGCGGCGACGGGGTGCGCGCCGCTGAGAACGATCGCGACGGCATCAGCACCGTCAGAAAAGCGAATACGCCGAGGACGGTTCTTCTTAGCATTTTCGTATTCTCCCGGATCTTGTGCGCGTTTTTCTCCTTGTTAGCTTAGGACGGAATCCGTTAAAAAGACATGCTCGGAGAGAGTACGGTTAAGCTGTGGTTCACGGAACGTATTGTCTGAATAATTAGGTATCCGTCTTTATTGAAGACACTGGTCCGTCATAAAAGGCCAATCCCCGGGCTAATGACGACACGTTGCGTCGTTACGCCGCCTCGACCACGTTCATATGAAGTAGTCACGTGCTATGGTTGATTGTGATGCTCGCCCATCGGACTATCGAATTCTGCGTGAACGCTCGCTGCGCTCGTGCGGATCATGCAGCTCCGGCGCGGTTCCTTGAGCGCGCCGTCGAATACCGGCATCAGTCCGGAAAGATAGGGTGTGAACATGTGGCGAAAACTCATGTGGCCGAAACTCAAGTGGCCAAAACTCATGTGGCCAAAATTTGGGCTCGCGGTCCTGCTCGGGGCGGTCGCATTCGGCAGCGGCGCCGCCGAGAATAATAGCGAAGCGCATCCGCGCCGCCTTGCGCTGGTCATCGGCAATGCGAGTTACAGTGATCATCCGCTCGCCAACGCCACGCGCGATGCGGCGGCGACCAGCGCGATGCTGAGCCGTCTCGGCTTCGAGGTCATGACGTACTCGAACCTGAACAACAGCGCAATGAACGAAGCAATTCACGAATTCAACAGGCGCCTGGCTGAGGGGGGCGTGGGCTTGTTGTATTTCGCCGGACACGGTTTGCAAGTCGGCGGATCCACGCTGCTGCTGCCCGTCGATGCGGAAGGATCGCCTGCGGCCACGCTTACGCAGGGCATCGACTTAAGGGGCATCCTTGCGAGCATGTCGGCGCCGCGCCGCGACCAGTTCAATCTGATCGTGCTCGATACCTGCCTGAACAATCCGTACGACGCCGGTAACGTCAACATCGCACGGCCGCCGGACCGGACGATCGTCGCTTATGCAACTGCGCCGGGAGCATTCGCAGCCGACGGCGCGCGACATGGCATGTACACCGCCGGATTGTTGAGGGCGATTGACCAACCCGGGCGAAATATCGAAGACATGCTGCATGATGTCGCGCGATCCGTGGGCCTGGCGACAGGTGGCCGGCAAGTGCCGTGGGTGGCGGCAGGAGCGGCCGTGGCTGCAAACGGCTTTCAGTTCGGCCCGTCCGCCCGGCAAGCGCGTCACGGCGCCGGCCAGGCAGCCGGGACCGAAACCGTCGTGACGTTTCAAAGCCGGGGGATTCTTCCTAAGGATAGCAGCGAGCAATACGAACTCACTTTCTGGGAATCGATCAAGGACAGCACCTACCCGAGCGACTATGAAGCGTATTTGAAGGCATATCCTAACGGCCGCTTCGCCACGCTCGCGCATGCCCGCATCGACCGGCTTCGCGCCGCTGCGCCAAAGGCGCCGTCGCAAGCGCAGGCCGACCATGCGCGCGCAGCGGCACCTGCGGCGTCCACGCCGCCAGCTCCGCCTGCCCCACCGCCAGCGGAAAAATCCGTGGCCGCCTCCGCGCCGCCACCCGCACCCGCCCCTAAGCCCGCCGTCAAGACAAGCGCTTCCTCCTTCGGCGAGATCAAGGACTGCGCCGCCTGTCCGGCGCTGATCGCACTGCCGGGCGGTACCTTCCCGATGGGCAGCAATTCCGACGATCCCGCCGAACGTCCCGTGCATCGGGTCACGATCAACCAGCCGTTCGCCATCGGTAAATACGAGGTGACCGTCGAGCAGTGGAACGCGTGTGCGGATGCCTCGGTCTGCCCGCGTATCGATACCGAAGCCAACGCCTCGAAGTCCGAACCCGTACGCAACCTGAGCTGGGACGACGCACAGGTCTACGTCAAGTGGCTCGCCAAGACAACGGGCAAGGGGTATCGCTTGCCGACCGAAGCCGAGTGGGAATATGCCGCACGCGGCGGCACGACCACGACCTACTGGTGGGGCAACGAGATGCGCAAGGGTTACGCCGACTGCAAGGACTGCGGCGAGCCGTGGCGCAAGGATGGCCCGGTGAATGTCGGCTCGTTCATGCCGAACCCCTTCGGGCTCTTCGACATGAACGGCAGCGTCTGGGAATGGGTCGGCGACTGCTGGCACAGCTCATACAAGGGTGCGCCGCCGGATGGCCGCATGTGGGACGAAGCGGGCTGCCCCATGCGTGTGATCCGCGGTGGCTCGTGGCCCGACGGCGCAGCCTACATGCAGTCGTCCACGCGCTTCAAATACAGCCCTAGTGTGCGGCAATCGCAAAACGGCATGCGCGTGGCCCGCGACATGAAATAACGCGGGCTTGCCGCTCGTTCTACTGTTTGCGGGGATGTGTATCGATCTGGACGAGGTCGACGGCGATCTTGTCGCGCCCGAACTTGTCCGCGATTTCGCCAAGCCGCTTTTCCACGGCACGCAGATAATCCGCCCGCGATTCGCTGTCCGGCCTGGGCGTATCGAACAGGGCCGCAGGTGTTGCGAGCAGCACGATCATCTCCGAGCCGAACGGTTTCGATACGATCCAGTCGCCCGCACTGCCAATGGTCGCAGCGTAGTTCGGCGGCGCCTGATTGTCCTTCGACCGCGCATTCGGCAGCATGTGGACCACGCTGCCATCGAGCTGGTAATAATCGATATTGACCCACGATTCGTAGGGTGGCGTGCTGATCTCGACGACCAGCGGCTGGCCTTCGGTCAACTGGGTAGCGTGATTGCGCGTATGAATCGATGCCGGCCGGCTGGTCGTCAGGTAAGGCGCGATCAGCTTGAGCACGGCGCATTTATCGTCGTCGACTTCCTGGACCTGTACGGCCGGATTGGGCACGCCTGGAATCTCGCTCAGCGTGTTGCGCAACTTCTGCGCGCCGTAGCTCCGGCCGAGATAACCGCTCACATTAAGCGCCTGGTCCTGCACCGACGCCACCAGCGCCGAACACGGCACGCTCGCGAGCACGGGGGTGACCGTTGCGAGCGAAAGCGAGGGAACGGCCGGCATGGCCGGTCCCGCAGCGACGTTCTCCGGTTGTGCGGCGCGATGCGACGACGCATAGAAATAGGCACCCGCTGCGACGATGGCAAGTACCCCGGCCGAGACCGCCACCTTGACTGCGGTGCCCGGGATACCGCTACGCTTTTGGGTATCACCGAATTCCTGCAGAAAGCGTACGACAGTCGGCATGCGCGCTTCGCGGTCGAATGCCAGCGACGTCCTGAGCGCCCGCCACTGCCGCGTGCCCAGACCATCGGGACGCTGTGGCTTCAGGCCCGAACCGCGTGCCTGCGTCGCCGGTACACGGTCGAAAGGATGGCGCCCGGTGAGCAATTCGTAGGTCGTGCAGCCGAGCGCGTAGATGTCGTCGCGGGGATCGGGCTCACGATGCTCGAGCATCTCAGGACTCGCATAAGCGGGCGTCAGCGCGCCGAGGCTGCCGGGATCGAAGATGGTCGCGTCAGTCTCTTCCTCGGGCCGCTGGAACACCCGGGCAATACCGAAGTCGATCACCTTTACCTCGGCGGTATCGGTCAGGAACACGTTCGCAGGTTTGAAATCGCAATGCACGAAGCCGCGCTCGTGTGCATAGGCCAGCGCGTTCGCCATGCCGGTGAAAATAGGCAACGCCTGTGCGTACGGCATGCCCTTGAAGTCCGGCGCGCGCAAGATCCGGCTCAGCGGCTTGCCGGACAGATACTCCATCGTCAGGTACACCACCGGGCCGTCGCGATCGAAGTCGTACACCGTCACTATGTTGCGATGCCCGAGCGCCTGCGCCTTCTTGGCCTCGCGCTGCAGTGCAATGAGCGATTTTGGATTACCGCGGAACTGGAGATTCAGTACCTTGATCGCGATGTACGGACGACGGTCGGATGCTTCGAGCTTGCGCAGGTCGAGCGCCTTGTAGACGGTTCCCATGCCGCCCACACCGAGACATTCCTCGAGTACGAAACGCCCGTTGAGGGTATCGCCGACTTCCTTGACCTGATCAGTCGGCGACATCACGAAGTCGCGTGCAGACGAAGCGGATTGTGAAGCAGATTGCGAGGCGGTCGACGGAGTCACCCGTTGTTGCAAAGCGCCGGGCGAGGTCTGCAAGCGAGTCTCATCGGAATTCGCGCCATGACTTGCCAGCGACGCCTGCTCGATCCGCCGGTGCACGGCCGCATAAAGATCGGCTGGCAGCGGCGTCCGGGCTTGTTCTTCGCGGAGTATTTCCAGCAGCCGCCCGGTCGATGTGTCGTCGACGGACAACGCACTGTCGATGAGTGTTAAAAACTCATCACGCGACGCACCGCTGCTTTGGAAGGTTCGAATAGCTTGCGCAAGACTGGTCATCTGTACGGCTCGTACGCGGCTCCATAGTGAAGATATTGTCTGTTGTTACCCGCACTCGCTGTGTTTCGATACTAGGTGACGGCCCTGCCTTTCGCAATATGGTTTCGTTCCGGATGTTCGATCGGGCACATGTCGTCCCGGGGCCAACAGGTCGGGCTCCGGCTGTTGGCCGCAAACCGTCACCCGGCTCCAATGCGGGCGAGCGGACTTGTGCGGCGCGCGCTGCCATGATTCGGCCAAGCCTTACTCAGCAAGCCTCCCGGCATTATTTCATTGCTCATTGACGCATCTGGCACGGGCCATGCATTAGTGTCCAGCGAGCAGACAAGATGCTCACCAACCTTTAAAGCCACCTGGCTTAACCCTTAGGAGAACTGCCATGAAATCACTCACCATCAAAGACCTGTCCATCACCGAAGAACTCGACAGCCGCGCCATGTCGGCCGTCCGCGGTGGCACGCTGCCCAGCTACTGGCCCGGCGTCAGCGTGTCCTCGTACGAATCCTCGTTCAACGCCACGCAACTGATCAACCAGTCGCAAAACACGCTGGTCAACAACGGCAACAACGTCGCGTTCTCGGAGCATATCGACTCGAACGTGAAGCCGAAGCAGACCGGCACCAACACGATCAACTTCTAAAGCCGCGTGGCATGCGTGGGGGTCTTACGGCCTCCCGTCTGCCCGTTCAAGCCGCCGTTACCCTTTTAGCTTGGAGCACCGCCATGTCGTCCATCATGATTCAAGATTTACCTCACAGCCGGGAACTCGACCGTCACGCGATGTTGGACGTGCACGGCGGCAACTCGTCGCTTGCCAGCGCCGGCGCTTACGCCAACGTCAACGTCGATGTGAACCAGAACATCATTCAGTATCAGAACGTTCAGGTCAACGCCCTTAACAACGTCGGCGTAATCGGCGCCGGCTTCGGACCGCTACACCTGAACGTCAGTCCGTCTCAGTACGCAAACACGGGTGCAGCTTTCGCTTTTTGAAGCATGGGCATTGCAGGTCCGCATGCCTCGACGTGCACCGCCGGAAGATTCTTCCTGCGGTGCACCCGGCGTTTTGAACGGCCCGAATTGCCCGGGTTTGAATTGCCTGGACTTAAATTGCCTATACTGAACTGAATGGAAACCCTCACCTTTTATGGATGACACCATGGCCGTTATTCTGATCAAGGACTTACCGGACAGCGTGGAGCTCGACAAGCAGGCAATGAGCGCGATTGTCGGCGGCGCGAGGTCCAGCGCCCATCAGGCGCTGCGCTGGTACGCAAAACCAGCGAGCAGCACGAGGATCGTCAATTTTCCGGCTAGCCAGATTGGCGTTACCGTCCCTCAACCGACGGCGAAAACCACCGGACGGAAAGCGCGCAAATAGACTGTCCGATGCACGCGCGCACAGAATACCCGGCCAGCGCTTGGCCGGGTATTCTCGTTTTCGGCTCTCGTTTGCGGCTCTCGTTTCTGGCTCTCGTTTGCGGCGGGCGGGAAATTGACCTGAGCCAACTCATATCGCCATACGGCATTCCCTTAGAAGAAATCGAGCTTTGGACGCCAAGCGGTCCCGTCAATTGACTCCGGGAAACAAGGTATATTTAATCCGCAGGTCTGCGGATATTCCTTGTGCGTCTTCTACGAAGCCACCAGGGATAAAACCTTCCCTGGAGAACTGGCATGGCTACCTGGACACCGGACCCAACCTTCTACCCCTCCCCGCGGATGGCCATGAAGGCCCCGCACGAAACCATCGCTTATGTCGCCAGTTTCGATCCCACGCGACAGGTTCCGGATGCCATTGCCGTTATCGACGTGGACCCCGGGTCGGCTAGCTATTCGCAACTACTTAACAACGTTGCCATGCCCAACGCGGGCGATGAACTTCATCATTTCGGCTGGAACGCGTGCAGCTCCTGTCTATGTCCGAATGCTCCCCATCCGCACGCCGAGCGCCGTTATCTGGTCGTGCCGGGTTTGCGATCGTCGAGAATCCATATCCTCGACACCAAGGCCGACCCGCGTAATCCGAAAATCGTGCGCGTGCTTGAGCCTGCGGAAGTGGCCGAGAAAGCCGGTTATACCCGGCCCCATACGGTTCATTGCGGCCCCGAGGGTATTTATGTAGCCGCATTGGGGAATGCGGAAGGCGAAGCGCCGGGTGGCATTTTCCTGATGGACCATGAGACCTTCGACATCCGGGGCCAATGGGAAATAGATCGCGGTCCTCAGCAACTATCCTACGACGTCTGGTGGCATCTCGGTCATGACACCCTGGTCACGAGCGAATGGGGTTTGCCTGCCACATTCGAAAACGGCCTCGTCCCGGAAATTCTGCTTGGTGGAAAATATGGTCACAAGCTGCACTTCTGGGACCTGCATACGCGCAAGCATAAACAGGAAATCGACTTCGGTGCTGAGAACCAGCTCGTGTTCGAACTTCGTCCGGCTCACGATCCAACCAAGGCGTATGGGTTCGTCAATTCAGTGATCAGCCTGAACGATTTATCTGCGTCGATCTGGACGTGGTATCGCGACGGTGACGCGTGGAGCGTGAAGAAGATCATCGAGATTCCAGCCGAGCCTGCCGACCCCGATCTGTTGCCGCCCATGCTGAAAGGCTTCGGTGCGGTGCCTCCGCTAGTCACCGATATCGACCTGTCCATGGATGACCGTTTTCTGTACGTCGCCTGCTGGGGCACCGGTGACTTGCGGCAATACGACGTGACCGATCCGTTCGCACCGAAGCTCACGGGTACCGTAAGAATCGGCGGCATCGTATCGCGCGAATCGCACCCAAAGGCTGCTGGCCGCAGGCTGAACGGCGGACCGCAAATGGTCGAGGTAAGCCGCGACGGCCGCCGCGTGTATTTCACCAATTCGCTCTACGGCGCCATCGACGAACAGTTTTATCCCGATGGCCTCAAGGGCTGGATGGTGAAGCTCGATGCATCGCCCGAGGGCGGCATTGAGTTCGATCCGCGCTTTCTGGTCGAGTGGCCGTCCACGCACCGGCCGCATCAGGTGCGGCTCGAGGGCGGAGATTGCTCGTCGGACTCGTACTGTTATCCGTGACCGGCGACGCTAATGCGGCGCTCACGATCCGCGCATCATGAATATGGCATCGGCCGCGCCGGGCCAGGCATGGGAGTGGTTTGCCATTGCGGGGCTTGGGGTGTTTCACGGGTTCAACCCCGCGATGGGCTGGCTGTTCGCTGTCGCGCTCGGTCTGCATCGTCACAGCCGGCGGGTAGTCCTTCTCGCCATCCCGCCGATGGCGCTGGGTCACGCGCTGTCGATAGGTGTCGTGGCTGCGCTCGTGCTTGCGACGGGCCTGGTCGTCGATAGCCATCTCATCCGCATCGCCAGCGGCGCTCTGCTCATTGCCTGGGCCGCGTACCAGCTACGATACGGCCATCGGCATAGGGTGCGTGTGGGCATGACAACCGGCTCCGCCGGCCTCGTCGCCTGGTCGTTCCTGATGGCCAGCGCTCACGGCGCCGGCCTCATGCTGATCCCGGCGCTGCTACCCTTGTGCGGCTCAATGGCAGGTCGATCGTCTGGAGCGCTGCTGGTCTCGCTCGCCGCCGTCGGCGTCCATACCCTGGCCACGTTACTGGTGACCGGCGGCATCGCCCTGGTTGTTTACGACTGGCTGGGAGTCGGCGTGCTCAGACGCGGTTGGATCAACTTCGACAGGCTCTGGATTATTGGCCTCGTGGGCACGGGCTTGCTGCTGATCGCCACGTCGTGACGCCGACGCCAAGCGGCCGCTGCCAGGCAACCACTGCCAAGCGCTCATAATGCGGCTATTCGCAATCGACCTGCTTAGCGGCTACGATTAAACTTCACGGACCGCGAGGCGTTCCCGCGGGCTCGGGTTTCGCCCGATCCCAATGGAAAACCTGTACCTTCCCGGTACCGCAACCTTGTTAGCAACTGAGCGAAAACGACAATGAAAAGACCGCCGACATATCAAGTGACCAAAGAATCTTTCAGTGTCGTTTTAGTCCACGCGTAGGCAGACAGAGATGGCTCAAAGCTACTCGAACTGGTTCGTGCGCGCGCGCCTGAAGACGCGGCAGTTGCTGCTGCTTGCGGCAATGGAAGAGGAAGGCAACGTCCGCCGCGCCGCCGACGTGCTCGGCATGACGCAGCCGGCAGCATCGCGTTTATTGAAGGAGCTGGAGGACGTCCTGGAAGTGCGGCTCTTCGACCGGACGCCTCACGGCATGCACGCCACGCTGTATGGTGAGGTAATGATCCGGCACGCACGCATGGTGCTGTCGAATCTCAGCCAGGCGCACGATGAGATTTCCGCCTTGCGCGCGGGACTCGTCGGCCAGGTGCAGATTGGTGCGATTGCCGCGGCCGCCGCGACCATGGTGCCGATGGCAATTGCGCGTGTGAAGGCGCGTTATCCGCAATTGCAGATTTGGCTGCAGGTGGAGACTTCGGACGTGATGCTACCGCTCGTCGCGCAGGGTCATCTCGACATCATGATCGGCCGCGTACTTGAACGGCAGGGCCAGTTCAAGGAAGCGGTGCGTTATGAGCCCATCGCCGAAGAACCGCTTTGCGTGGTTGTGCGCCCCGGGCATCCGCTCGAACATGCAACCGGCCTGACCATGCGCGACATCGTCAACGAGGGCTGGGTGTTGCATCCGCCCGGCAGCGTGCTGCGACACCGGTTCGACATGGTGTTTTCGCAGATCGGTCTTGGTCTGCCGCAGAACGTGGTGAATACCAACAACATCCTCGCCATATCGGGCATCTTGCTACAGAGCGACATGCTCGCTGTCGTGCCCGAGGAGGTCGCACGTCAGTATGAGGAGTTCGGCACGCTGAAGCGGTTGGCTATCGAGTTGCCATGCCGCATGGACGCGTTCGGCATCATCACCCGGCAAACGCAATTATTGTCGCCGGCTGCGACCGTTGTGCTGCGTGCGTTGCATGATGCAGCGGTCGAAGTGTATGGCGCCAGGCCGGATGCCATCGCTTAGTGGGTTTTGTTTGCACTTGGGGTTTGGGGTTGGGGTCGGGGGGCTACTTTCGTTGTTAGTGGTCTGCGGGAGTTAGCCGTATTTTTTATCACTATTAGCCACTGTGCGTGGCGGCACGTCATTTCTGATATGACTT
>NZ_JALPRJ010000010.1 GCF_030464885.1 Caballeronia sp. SEWSISQ10-4 2
TAACCGTGTGGGAGGGGGGGATTAAGTTGACTCATGATCGTGTCACCTCTCGATGAAGCGCAGGCCGCGCGCAAGGCTTCTTCACAGAAGCGGCGCGGCCCGCTGTACTACATTAGGTGCAACAAGTTACTGCTTCCAGGTATTTACTTCTGATACCCGGCTTGTTTCACGGCGCGATCGGCGGCGGCGTTGCCGGCCTTCAGCGCAGCGTCGACGGTAGTTTGCCCGGCGACCACGCCTGCAACCGACTGGCCGACCACGGTACCGAACGACTGGAACTCCGGAATCCCGACGAACTGCACGCCGGTGTACGGAATCTTCTGCATCGACGATTCGTTCGGGTTAGCCGACTCGATAGCGCTCAACACGAAGTCGCCGAACGGTGCGGCCTTCTTGTATTCCGGATTAGCGTAGGTCGACTTGCGCGTGCCCGGGGGAACCGATGCCCAGCCTTCGTCCTTCGCGGCCAACAGGATGTAGTCCTTCGAGGTCGCCCACGTCACGAACTTCTTCGCGGCGTCTTGCGACTTCGAGGTTTTCGGAATCGCGAGCGACCACGACCACAACCAGTGGTTGCCCTTCGGCGTGACCGCGACCGGCGCTGCCGCGAAGCCGATCTTGTCAGCCACTTGCGACTGCGCCTTGTTGTACAACATGCCCGCCGCCACCGTGGCGTCGATCCACATTGCGCATTTGCCCGAGGACATCAGCGTCAGGTTCTCGTTGAAGCCGTTCGAGCTCGCTCCCGGCGGCCCGTCGTTCTTCAGAAGGTCCGAGTAGAACGTGACCGCCTTGTGCCACTCCGGCGAGTCGAGTTGCGCCTTCCAGTTCTCGTCGAACCAGCGGCCGCCGAAGGTGTTCACCACCGTCGATACGAACGCCATGTTCTCGCCCCAGCCCGCCTTGCCGCGCAGGCAGATGCCGTACTGGCCTTTGGATTTATCGGTGAGCTTGTCGGCGAATTGCTTGATCTGGTCGTAGGTCGGCTGGTCCGGCATCTTCAGGCCAGCGGCTTCGAACAGGTCCTTGCGGAAGTACGTCATCGAGCTCTCGACGTAGAACGGCAGCGCGTACAACTGGCCGTTGTACGAGAGGCCGTCACGGGCGGTCTTCACGACGTCTTCGAGGTCGTAGTCTGCAGGCAGGTTCGTCATCGGCGCGAGCCAGCCGCGCTTGCCCCACTGCGGCGCTTCATACGTGCCGATCGCCATCACGTCGAACTGGCCGCTGTTCGTGGTGATGTCGGTGGTGGCGCGTTGGCGCAGCACGTTTTCTTCGAGAATGACCCACTTGAGCTGAATGTCCGGATTCGCTTTCTCGAACGCCGGCGACAGCTTCTTCAACTCGATCATGTCCGGGTTGTTAAGCGTCGCGATCGTCACGGTCGCGGCCTTCGCGGCGATTGGCGCGAGCGCGGCAATGGCGAATGCGGCGAATGCGAGCGAGCGCATCGGCAGGGTCTTAAAGGTGAAGTTGGCGCGTTTCATGTTGTTTCGTCTCCTTTATCGTTAGCACGGGCGCTGGTCTTGCGGGCTTGCCTGTTGCGTCGATCGTTGAACTGATCGTTGCGTTGCTTGAAGCAGTCGATACTCGTGTGTTGCGGTCTTGCGTTGATTGCCTTCGCTGCGGTGACTTCTAATGCTTAACTCCGTGTACGGTCCGGCGTGCGTTGCCGGCACGCACGAAGGTTCGGGCGCGCCAGACGCGCCATCAACTCATCCAGTTGCCGCCGTCCACGTTCAGTGTTTGTGCCGTGATGTAATCCGAATCCGCCGATACGAGAAACAGTGCCGCGCCCGTCAGGTCATTCGGCAGGCCCATGCGCCCGAGCGGCACGGCCTCGCCGACCAGGCGTTTTTTCTCGCCGAGCGGCCGGTTTTCGTATTTCGCGAAGAGCGCGTCGACGGTCTCCCACATCGGGGTATCGACGACACCCGGTGCGATGCTGTTCACGTTGATGCCATGCTTCGCCAAGCCCAGCGCGGCTGATTGCGTGTAGCTGATCACGGCGGCTTTGGTTGCGCAATAGTGGGAAACTAGCGCCTCGCCGCGACGCCCGGCCTGCGACGACATGTTCACGATCTTGCCGCCGCGGCCCTGCTCCACCATGCGCTTCGCGACGAGTTGCATCAGGAAGAACATGCCCTTCACGTTGACCGAGAAGAGGCGGTCGAAGATGTCCCAGGATTCATCGAGGATCGGGCGCATGTCGAACAGCGCCGCGTTGTTGAACAGGATGTCGATGCTGCCGAACTTCTCCACGGTAGACGAGACGATCCGCTCAAGGTCCTCGCGCTTCGTGACGTCGGCCCTCAAAGCCAGCACACGTCCGGCACTATCCAGGAAACGCTGCGCCAGTTCGGTTTCGTCCTTCAGATCGACGACAACCACCTTCGCGCCTTCCTCCAGAAATCGTTTCGTGACCGCTTCGCCAATTCCGCTGGCCGCGCCCGTCACGATAGCTACCTTGTCCTGCAATCTCACGGCTGTCTCCGGTTCGTCTCTGAGTCGACTTCGAAATCCACTCTTGACCGCGTTATGGTGAGCGAACGCTCTTTGCGCGATCAATTGCTCTCTGTGTGGTCGAATGATCGGTGACGCGTGAGACGGTGTCAAGGCACGCCGCCATGTTTCGATGCTGCGACGCGCAAAGCACCTCAAAACTGCGGGAAAACCCCAACCGGCGCGGGTTTGCGGGCATTTGGAAGGGCCCGGGACACGGGTTTGTCATGTGTCTGCGGATGCAAAATACAGTGATACGTTATATCATCACCAGCGGTTTGAACGGTCTTGGCCGAACGCGTTGTCCCGGCCGCCTCGCCTGCGGTGAGCGCACCCACGCGAGGTCATTTCGAGCGAGCAAGACGCCAACGCCGCCCACACCGTCAAGCCCTATCCAACCTCATTCCAGGAAACACCATGAGCAAACTTGCCGCCGCCATCCTGACCTGCGCCACTCTTTTATCCGCTGGCTTTTGCGGCACGGCCTCGGCGCAAACAGCGCGTCCCGGCGTGGTACCGGTGGTTGCGGCCGAGAATTTCTACGGCGATGTCGTGCGCCAGCTCGGCGGCAATCACGTTCAGGTGACCAGCATCCTGAGCAACCCGGACGAAGATCCGCATCTGTTCGAAGCCAGCCCGAAGACCGCGCGCGCGTTGCAGAACGCGGCGCTTGTCGTGTATAACGGCGCCGACTACGATCCGTGGATGGACAAGTTGCTGGCGGCATCGAAGGGAAAGGGGCGCACCACGATCGTCGCGGCGCAACTGATGGGCAAGAAATCCGGCGATAATCCGCATCTCTGGTACGACCCGGCGACCATGCCGACGGTGGCGAAAGCGGTGAGCCAGTATCTGGTCCAGGCGGACCCGGCGAACAAGGCCGACTACGACGCCCGTCTGGCGACGTTCCTGGCATCGGTGAAACCTGTCGACGATAAAGTCGCCGCGCTCAAAAGCCAGTACAAGGGCGTACCCGTGACGGCGACGGAACCGGTGTTCGGTTATATGTCCGACGCCATCGGCCTGGATATGCGCAATGCCCGCTTCCAGCTCGCCGCGATGAACAATACGGAACCGAGCGCGACGGACGTCGCTGCGTTCGAAAAGGATCTGCGCGAGCGTCGCGTGCACGTGCTGATCTATAACAGTCAGGCTACGGAAGCACTCACGAAGCGCATGTTGAAAGTTGCCCACGATTCACACGTGCCGAGCATCAGCGTCACCGAGACGCTGCCCGCCGGCAAGACCTTCCAGACATGGATGACGTCGCAACTCGACGCGTTGTCGGTTGCACTGCAGGGAAAAACACAATGACGTTCTGGTTCGGTTGGAAGTCCGCGCTTTCGGACGTCTTGCAATGACAGTGTCAGTGTCAGTGTCAATGTCAGCTAAAGCAGGCGCGCTAGAAGTCGAGCACGTTGCGCTCGAACTCGGCGAGCGGCCGATCCTTAAGGACGCCAGCTTCACGGTCGCGGCGGGCGAGTTTATCGGCGTGCTGGGTCCGAATGGCGCAGGCAAGACCACGCTGATGCGCGCGATGCTCGGTTTGCTGCCGTTATCGAAGGGAACGATTCGGGTGAACGGCGCGGCGGTCGTGCGTGGCAATCCATCGATTGGGTATATGCCGCAAACCCGCAGCGGTCTTGCTGGCCGGCATGTACGCGGCCGCGATTTCGTCGCGATGGCCGCCGATGGCCATCGCTGGGGCCTGCCGCGCCCGAATGCCGCGGCGCGTGCCGATGTGGATCGCGTGCTCGATCTGGTCGACGGCAAGACGCTCGCCACGCGGCCGTTATCCGAGTTATCCGGCGGCGAACGGCAGCGTTTGCTGCTTGCACAATGCCTGCTCGGCAACCCGAAACTGCTGCTCCTCGATGAACCCCTGATCAGCCTCGATCCGCGTCATCAAACCGGTGTCGTCGATCTTGTGCGGCGCGTGCAGCGCGAACTCGGCATCACCGTGCTGTTCTCCGCGCACGAACTCAACCCGCTGCTGAACGCCATCGATCGTGTGCTGTATCTCGGCAATGGGCGCGCGGCGCTCGGAACCATCGATGAAGTCATCACGAAGCCGGTTTTATCGCAGTTGTATGGATCGCCGATCGACGTCATGCGCGTGAACGGCCGCATCTTCGTGATGGCCGGCGACGTGGAAGTCGACAAGCTCGACCACGCGCACGAGGACGGTCCGGACGGCGATTCTCATACCCACGACCACGACCACGATCATGGGCACGGCCACCATCATCACCACACCGGAACGCATTCCCACGATGTTTGAATACGAGTTCATGCTCAACGCCTTCGCGGCGTCAGGGATTGTCGCGGTGCTGGCGGGCGTGGTCGGCTACTTTCTTGTGCTGCGCGGCCAGACCTTCGCGGGTCATGCGTTATCGCACGTGGGGTTCACCGGCGCGACCGGCGCGGTGCTGGTCGGCGTGTCGCCGCTCTGGGGCATGGTGGGTTTCACGCTCGCGGCGGGTATCGGCATGGGGGCGCTCGGCGAAAAGCTGACGGGACGCGATGTCGCCATCGGCGTGATCTTGACGTTGTCGCTGGGCTTCGGCTTGCTGTTCCTGCACTTCTTCACCGCTTATGCCAGCCAGGCGACCGCGCTGCTGTTCGGCAACGTGCTGGGGGTGAGTCATGAGACGCTCGTGGTGCTGATTGTGCTCACGGTGGTCAGTCTCGGCGCGCTCGCAATCATCATGCGACCGTTGTTGTTTGCTTCGCTGCAACCGGAACTGGCTGAAGCCAAAGGCGTCTCGCTGCGCCTCATGTCCATTTTGTTTCTGGCGATCACGTCGCTGGCGGTGGCTGCGTCGACGCAGATTGTCGGTGTATTGCTGGTCTTCGCGCTGATGGTGGGACCGGCGGCAGCGGCGCAAAACGTGACCACGCGGTTGTCGACCGGCGTGCTGCTCGCGGCGGTTTTCGCGCTCGCGCAAGCGTGGATCGGGTTGACGCTGGCGTATTACACCGACTGGCCAACGAGCTTCTGGATCACGATGCTCGCGGCGGGGGTTTATGGGTTGAGTTTGCTGGGACGGAAATGAATCGATATGCGGGATGGGATGGAAGCGCACCACGCGCTTCCGCCTGACCATCCATCACGCACACAACCTCCGTGCATGAAACGCAATATGCTCGCCGATGAACGTCGAGATGAAGTAATACCCGTGGTCATACCCCTCATGCCGGCGCAAAGTCACCGCCTGCCCTGCCGCCTTCGCCGCTGCTTCGAATATCTCCGGATGCAATTGCGTGGCGAGGAAGTTATCAGCGAGACCCTGGTCGATCAAGATCCCTCCTTCAAACTTTGACGCCACGTTCTTCACCAGTTCGCTTGCGTCGTACTGCTTCCACGTTTCTCGATCCTCACCGAGATAGCCTGAAAACGCCTTGATGCCCCACGGACATTGCGAAGGCGCAGCGATCGGAGCAAACGCCGATACCGACTTATAAATCTTCGGGTTCTTCAACGCGAGAACCAGCGCGCCATGGCCGCCCATTGAGTGACCAAAAATTCCCAGCCGATCCTCACGCACCGGCAATTCAGCCAGCACCGTCGCGCGCAGATCCTGCGTCACGTACGAGTACATCCGGTAATTGCGCGCCCACGGTTCCTGCGTGGCATCGACGTAAAATCCCGCACCCACGCCAAAGTCCCACGCCGCGCTTTCGTTCGGCACGCCTGCGCCGCGCGGGCTGGTATCAGGCGCGATCAACGCGATGCCATGCTCGGCCGCGCAACGCTGCGCGCCCGCCTTGATCGGGAAGGTCTCTTCCGTACATGTCAGGCCGGCGAGGTAAAACAGCGCAGGCACCTTTCCTTCCGATGCCTGTGGCGGCAGAAAGACCGAGAACCGCATCGGCAAGCCGATGGATTGCGAATCGTGTTTGTAGGTCCGCTGCACGCCGCCGCAACACCGATGTTCTTCCACAAGTTCCAGCATGGCTTTATCCCTTCTATTTTTGGCTGAAATGACGCGCGTGAAGGTTCAACGCCACACCTGCACGCTCACTATCTTTGACGCGACAAACCAGGTCGCATCATCTCAGCTAGTGGTTCGCTTACGGCCTCAGTACAACACTACCGAGCGGATCGACTCACCCTTCTTCATCAAATCGAAACCTTCGTTGATGCGCTCGAGCGGCAGCGTGTGCGTGATCAGGTCGTCGATATTGATCTTGCCTTCCATGTACCAGTCCACGATCTTCGGCACATCGGTACGGCCGCGCGCGCCGCCGAACGCCGAGCCCTTCCATTCACGGCCCGTGACCAACTGGAACGGCCGTGTGCTGATCTCTTCGCCCGCCGCTGCCACGCCGATAATGAACGACTGGCCCCAGCCCTTATGCGTGCATTCCAGCGCCTGACGCATCACTTTCGTATTGCCGATACATTCGAACGAATAGTCCGCGCCGCCATCGGTGAGTTGCACGATGTGATCGACGACATTCGGCACTTCGTTCGGGTTGATGAAGTGCGTCATGCCGAACTTCTTCGCGAGCTCCACGCGGCGCGGATTCAGATCGACGCCGATGATCTTGTCCGCTCCGACCATCTTCGCGCCCTGGATCACGTTCAAGCCGATGCCGCCCAGCCCGAACACGACCACGTTCGCGCCCGCCTCGACCTTCGCCGAATACACGACCGCGCCCACGCCCGTTGTCACGCCGCAGCCGATGTAGCAAATCTTGTCGAAGGGTGCATCTTCACGCACCTTCGCCACCGCGATCTCCGGCACCACGATGTAATTGGAAAACGTCGATGTCCCCATGTAATGGAACAGCGGTTTGCCATCGATGGAAAAACGCGACGTCGCATCGGGCATCAGGCCGCGGCCTTGCGTCGAACGGATCGCCTGGCACAGGTTGGTCTTGCGCGACAGGCAGAACTTGCACTGCCGGCACTCGGGCGTGTAGAGCGGAATGACGTGATCGCCCTTCCTTAACGTGCCTACGCCCGGACCGACATCCACAACAATACCCGCGCCTTCATGCCCGAGAATCGCCGGGAAAATGCCTTCCGGGTCCGCGCCCGACAGCGTGTAGTAGTCGGTGTGGCAAATGCCGGTCGCCCTCACTTCGATCAGCACTTCGCCGGCGCGCGGCCCTTCGAGATCCACTTCCTCGATAGTGAGCGGCTTTCCGGCTTCCCATGCAATGGCGGCTTTAGTCTTCATGTGATCGACTCCTGTCGTTGATCGTTGATTCAGAGTTCAGGGTTGGCTGGCGGCTGCGTTTCGTGCGCTTTTAAACGACGTTCAGTACTTCGTAGCATGCGCCCATCGTGTGATAGTCGACCTTGCCGGCCGGACTTTTTTCGTTGCTGTATTTCGTGTTGTCGCGCGCAAGTATTCGATACCACGCGCCCCACTTGTGATCGACGAAATGCTTCCAGCTATAGGCCCACAAGCGGTCGTAATCGTTCCAGTAACGCGCTGCCGCGACCGTATCGCCATCTCGCGCGGTACGATCGGCGAGCAATGCAGCGGTTGCCAGCGACTCTGCCTGGACCCAGAAATACTTGTCCTCGTCGTAGAACTGGCCTTTGACATCGAAGCCATACACCATCCCGCCGTGTTCGTGATCCCACGACAATTTCAGCGCGCGATCAAACAGTTCACGTGCACGCGCAACGTGCCACGCTTGCGGACGATGCCGGTCGAGAATCAGCAGCAGCTTGGCCCATTCGGTCTGATGGCCCGGCTGGAATCCCCACGGGCGGAAGATGTTGGTCTTGTCGCCCTTGTTGTATTCCCAATCCACCGACCAGTCCGGCTTGTAGTGTTCCCACACCAGCCCGCCAGCGAGCGCCGCCTGACGGTTCACCATGTTGTCCGCGAGCAGCGCGGCGCGGTCCAGATAACGCACATCCTGCGACGCCTCGAACGCGGCCAGCATTGCTTCGCAGGTATGCATGTTGGCGTTCTGCCCGCGATACTCCGACACCACCCAGTCCGAGCTCGCTTCGTCCTTGTACAGGCCGTGGGCTGCGTCCCAGAAGTGCGTTTCCATCAGGTCCCAAGTCTCTTCCAGATAAGCGCGCGCCTCTTCGAAGCCTGCTTCCAGCGCCTTCGCATACGCCAGCACAACGAACGCGAGGCCGTAGCAATGATTGGTGGCGTCGGTGACGTCGCGGCCGTTGAGCGTCCACGCGTAACCGCCAGTTTGCGGATTGCGATGAGACTCACGCAAGTATTCAACGCCATGCCGCACGCCACCGCGGTACTCATCGAGCCCGAAATGTTTGTACGCCATCGCGTAGTTGAAAACGAACCGCGTGCTCGACACGAGATGCCGCGACTTGCGATCGTAGATCGTGCCATCGTCCTTGTAGAAATGATAAAAGCCGCCCGCCGGATCCATGCAGTGCGGGTGATAAAACGTCATGGTCCGCAAAACGTGATCGAGCAGGAACTCACGCGAACGGAAGTCGGAATTTGGATTCGGGGACGTGGTTGTATCGGACATATTTCGTATGAGGTTCTTCGCGCTTCCTTAGGGATTCGCGTGCGGCGTTAGTTTAAGCGGACGTCGACAATGTGCGTCAAAACCAGCTCGCGTTACGCTGGTATAAATCGATGAAACGCGCATGGCGGACCGCCAGATCCGCATCGGCATTCGGCGATGCAACCAGCGTCGCCGATGGCGCCAGTGCCGCCAGATCCGCCGCGTGCCAATGGCCGATGGCGATACCACCGAGTATCGCCGCACCGCGTGTCGCTGCGTTCGGACAGTCGACCGCTTGCAGGTCGGCGTCGAGTGCGTCGGCCAGAAGCTGGCGCCAGCGCGGATCGATGGAACCACCGCCGGCGAGCCGCAGGGTTCGTACCACGGCCGATGGTCCCGCATTCGCGCGAATCGCGTCGAGCCCGGCGCGCAACGCGAACGCCACGCCTTCGAAGGCCGCGCGCATCATCGTGCCGCGGGTATCGCCGAGACCGAGGCCGAGCCAGCCGCCCCTCGCCGATGGGTTCATCCACGGCGAACGCTCACCGCTCAAGTACGGTAAAAACGTCACGCGCGCGGACGGCGCCGCGCTGAACGCGTCTTCATAAGCGCTCGGCCAGTTGTCGTAGCCGAGCCAGCCGCGCACTGCTTCAAGCGCCACACCCACGTTCTGCATGGCAGCCATCCGATACCACTGGTCAGTCGCCGCGCGATACGCGTGCAGCCCGATGACGGACTCAGGCGCATCCGTCGACATCACCACGATCTGACCGCCGCTGCCGGTGGTCAGCAGCGCGTCGCCGTCGGCGTATAGACCGCTGCCGAGCGCGGCACAAGCAGTATCGCCCGCACCGACAGCCAGCACGATGCCCGCGCGCAGGCCGAGCAATTTCGCGGCATCGGCGTTCAACGTACCGGCCGCTGCATACGATGGCGCAAGCGGCGCGAAGCACTCGCGTCGCAGCCCGATTCCGGTAATCAACGCGTCGTCCCACACGCCGGACGGCGCGGCGAGCGCGGTGGCGCAGGCGTCCGACGGATCGGTGCAGACTTCGCCGCCTAATGCCGTGCGCAGCCAGTCTTTCGGTTGCAAGGCCCAGCGCGTTTGACTCATCAACATCGGGTCATTCACCGCGAGCCAGCGCAGCAACGGACCGGCCATGCCGGGTGCAACAGGATTCGGTTGCGGCGAGCTCCACGCGTCGAGCAGATCGAGCGCGCGCGTGTCGGGCCATAACATCGCGGGACGCAGCGCCCGGTTGTTCTCGTCGGCGATCACCACGCCATGCATCTGCCCCGAGAAACCAATCGCGCCGACGGCTTCGCGCTCGTTCGCCGGCAAGCGCGCGGCGGCATCCCGCAACGCGTTCCACCATGCGTCAACGGGTGTTTCGGCCCAGCCGGGATGCGGCGTCGTGACCACGTATGCAGCGCTCGCGAATGCGCGCTCGTGACCGTCTTCATCGACGATAGCCAGTTTCAGCGACGCAGTGCCCAGATCGATGCCGAGAAAACGCATGGAAATTTGTAGAAAAAGTGAGCGCAAAAAACGGTTGCGACGGGTTTACCCGCTGCTCTCGTCGCGTGTAGAAAAAACAGACTATGCGGGGCGACGGATAACCATCATAACCACGCCTCGCATTCGAAGCCCCCGGCAAGCGCGACATAAATCGTCCTTCGCCCGCCAGCCGCGGCTTCACGGCACCAGACGCGATATTAAGGCACTAGCACCATATCAGCGCGGCTAAGGGGGCCATACGCCAACGTCGACTTGTTCTCGCTTTTTGCGCCGCTTACCTTGAATCGCTAATTCGACACGCTCGGATCAAACAGCAAACAACTTGCATGGGACAGGAGACAGAGACGACATGGCATCAACCCCGGTTCATCCGTGCGACGAACGCTTACCCGCCGCCCAGTTGCTGACACTAGGCATCCAGCATGTACTCGTGATGTACGCGGGAGCCGTCGCGGTCCCGTTGATCCTCGGCGCGGCGCTCAAGCTGCCGAAAGACCAGATCGCCTTCCTCATCAGCGCCGACCTGTTTTCGTGCGGCGTCGCGACGCTTATCCAGACCTTAGGCTTGTGGATCTTCGGCATCCGCTTGCCCGTGATCATGGGCTGCACGTTCGCTGCCGTTGGTCCGATGGTCGCCATCGGCACGAATCCGGGGCTCGGCATTCTCGATGTATTCGGCGCGACGATCGCGGCGGGTATCGTGGGAATTTTCCTCGCGCCGATGATCGGTAAATTGTTGCGCTTCTTTCCACCTGTGGTGGTCGGGACGGTGATCGCAGTGATCGGACTGTCGCTGATGGGCGTCGGCATTAACTGGGCGGCCGGTGGTGTCGGTAATCCTGAGTACGGCAACCCGGTGTATCTGCTGCTGGCGCTCGTCGTGCTCGTGCTGATCCTGATGATCAACAAGTTCGGACGCGGCTTTGTCGCGAATATATCGGTGCTGCTGGGAATCGTGGCGGGGTTCGGGATTGCTGCGTCACTCGGTCGTGTCGATCTCGACGGCGTGACGAACGCGCCGTGGGTCGGCATCGTGCTGCCGTTTCATTTCGGCTTGCCGCACTTCGACCCGCTTTCCATCGCGACGATGATCATCGTCATGTTCGTCACGTTCATTGAATCGACGGGCATGTTCCTCGCCGTCGGCGACATGGTCGAGCGTCCCGTCGATCAGGACGCGCTCGTGCGCGGGCTGAGAGTGGATGGATTGGGGACGCTGATTGGCGGGATCTTCAACTCGTTTCCGCATACTTCGTTTTCGCAGAACGTCGGGCTGATCGGCGTCACGGGCGTGAAAAGCCGGTTTGTCTGTGCGACCGGCGGCGTGATTCTTGTCGCGCTGGGGCTGTTTCCGAAGATGGCGCAGGTAGTGGCGTCGGTGCCGCCGTTCGTGCTCGGCGGCGCGGGCATCGTGATGTTCGGCATGGTCGCGGCGAACGGGATCAAGGTGCTGTCGAAGGTCGATTTCGTGAAGAATCACCACAACCTGTTTATCGTCGCGGTGAGTATCGGCTTGGGACTCGTGCCGGTCGTCGCGCCGAAGTTCTTCTCGCAGTTACCGCACGCGCTCGAACCCATTCTGCATAGCGGAATCTTGCTGGCGTCGGTATCGGCGGTGCTGCTGAATATTGTGTTCAACGGGGTGAAGAAGGAACGCGAGGCGACTTGCGCGATCCATCGTGCAGGAAGCGATTTTGATGGGACGGCGAAGGTTGAGCATTGAGGAATCGTCCATAAAATTCCCTGTGCGAATTGCTGTTAGTGCAGACCTGAGAGATCAAAAAAGAAAACCGCAGCCCCAAAAGGCTGCGGTTTTTCAACATCTGAACCACGTACAACTTTACCCCGCCGATCCCACTGCTTTCCCGTCGGCATCAACCTGGGGCTTTGCTGGCACCAGATGCTGCACCGGCACCAGCTTCGCGGGACCTGCCGCAGCCGAGCTGACCGTCGTACCCGAAGCCGCAGGCGCGACAGCCGCCGTCGGTGTCCCGATATCGTGGTAATTCGGCATCTGATCAGACGGACGCGGCTGATCGCCGGCATGCTCGATCCAACCGCCACCCAACTCGCGATACAGATCCACGAGATTCGTCGCCCGGTTCAGCCGCGCCGTGATCAGCAACTGCTGCGCGGTGTACAGATTGGTCTGGGCCGTCAGCACGCTCAGATAGTTGTCCACGCCGTTGCGATACCGCATGTCCGACAGCTCCAGCCCGCGCGCCTGCGACCTCACATATGCCTCGAGCGCCTTGATCTGCTCGTCGTAAGTCCCACGCGCGGCCAGGCCATCGGCCACTTCGCGGAATGCGGTCTGGATCGCCTTCTCGTAATTCGCGATGTCGATGCGCTTCTGGATCTGCGCGATATCCAGGTTGGCAAGATTCGTCCCGCCTTCGAAAATCGGAATCGAGATCTGCGGCGCGAACGACCAAGCCGCCGAACCTGGCTTGAACAATCCGCCAAGCGACGGCGACAAGGTGCCAAAGCTGCCCGTCAGCGAAACCTTCGGGAAAAACGCCGCGCGCGCCGCGCCGATATTCGCATTCGATGCGAGCAGCGTATGCTCCGCCGACGCAATATCCGGACGCCGCGTGAGCAGGTCCGAAGGCAGCCCGGCGGGGATATCGGTGAGCAGGTTCTGGCTGTCGAGCGGCAAACCCGTCGGTAAATCTCCCGGCAACGGCTCGCCGATCAACAGCACCAGCGCATTCTCGGCTTGTGCCCGCAGACGCAATTGCGCCTGCAGGTTGGCGGCGGCCGTTTCCACAACGCCCTCCGACTGACGCACGGCGAGTTCAGTACCCACGCCGTTATCGAATTGCACCTTCGTGATCCGATACGACTCCTCCGCCGTCTTCAGCGTATTACGCGTGACGGTGAGCAGATCGTCGTCCGAGAGCATCGTCAGGTACTGGTCGGCGACTTGCGACACCAGCGAGATTTCCGCCGCCTTGCGTGTTTCCGCGAGCGCGAAATATTGCTCGAGCGCCTGATCCTTCAAACTCTGGATCCGCCCGAAGAAGTCGATTTCCCACGAAGCATTCACCCCGACCGAATACTGGTTCGAGATGGTCAGCCCGGTCGACGACAGATCCTTCGGCGTACGCGACTTGCTTTGCGACCCGACTGCGTCGAGCGTGGGCATCAACTGGGCACGCTCGATCTGATACTGCGCGCGCGCAGATGCCACATTGAGCATGGACACGCGCAGATCGCGGTTGTTTTTCAGCGCGATTGCAACGATCTGCTGCAAGCGTGCATCGACGAAGAAATCGCGCCAGCCAATGTCCACCGCGGGCTTTGCCTGCACCGAACCGCTCGGTGAGGCCGACGATGCTGCGTTCGGCTGCTTGTCATAAATGCCGCCCGTCGGGAACGTCTGGTCGACGGGCGCCGCCGGGCGCTCGTACTTCGGCGCCATCGTGCAGCCAGCCGCGAAAAGCGCGACCGCTGCCGCTATCAAGGAGTGTTTTAGCATCTCAATGTCCTTCCTTGGCCGGAGCCGCCGTGCCGCCGTGGCCACCATTGCCGCCGTTGCCGTCGCCGTCGTGGTTGTGTACCGGCGCTCCCTTGTCGTGGCTGATCTTGCTGATCACGACGAAGAACATCGGGATCATGAAAATCGCGAGGAAAGTTGCGGTCAACATCCCGCCGATCACGCCCGTACCAATTGCGTGCTGGCTCGCCGAACCCGCGCCGTTACTGATTGCAAGCGGCAACACGCCGAGAATGAACGCCAGCGACGTCATCAGGATCGGGCGCAACCGCTGGCGCGCCGCTTCCATTGCCGCTTCCACCGTGGTCCTGCCCTGACTGCGCAAATCGCGTGCAAATTCCACGATCAAAATTGCGTTCTTCGCCGACAACCCCACCGTGGTCAGCAAGCCGACCTGGAAGAACACGTCGTTTTCCAGCCCGCGCAACGTAGCCGCGAGCAACGCCCCCAAAATACCGAGCGGCACGACCATGATCACCGAGAACGGAATCGACCAGCTTTCATACAACGCCGCAAGACACAAGAACACGACGAGAATCGAGATGCCGTACAAGATTGGCGCCTGCGAACCCGACTGGCGTTCCTGCAGCGACAAGCCTGTCCATTCGTAGCCGATACCTGCCGGCAACTTCGCCGCGATCGCCTCAATAGCCTGCATGGCCTGACCCGTCGACTTGCCCGGCGCTGCCGCACCCTGGATTTCCACCGCGGAAATACCGTTGTAGCGTTCGAGCTTCGGCGAGCCGTAGATCCATTCGCCCGTACCGAATGCACCGAACGGAACCATCGCGCCGGCGCTATTGCGCACGTACCACTTGTTCAGGTCTTCCGGGTTCATGCGGAACTGCGCGTCGCCCTGTACGTAGACCTTCTTGATCCGGTTATCGACGTCCAGGAAGTTGTTCACGTACGACGAAGCCCACGCGATCGAGAACACGTTGTCGATGGTCGCAGGCGACAGACCCAGCGCATTCGCCTTCTCGCGATCCACGCTCACCTTGAACTGCGGCGTATCGTTCAGGCCGTTTGGACGAACCTGCGCGAGCGTCGGGTCCTTCGACGCCATGCCGAGCAGCATGTTGCGCGCTTCCATCAGCTTCGCGTGACCGAGACCCGAGCGATCCTGCAACTCGAAGTCGAAACCTGAAGCCGTGCCCAGTTCCGGAATCGACGGCGGATTGACCGGGAAGATCATCGCGTCCTTATAGCTGGCGAAGTGCCCGAACATCCGTCCGACCAGCGCGCCCACCTTCTGGTCCGCCCGCTGCCGCAGCGCGTAGTCCTTCATCCGCACGAATACGAGGCCCGAGTTCTGGCCGCGACCCGCGAAGCTGAAACCGTTCACGGTAAATACGGCGTCCACGACTTCTTTCTGGTCCGTCAGGAGCCAGTTGGAAACATCGGCAAGAACCTTGGCCGTGCGCTCCTGCGTCGAACCCGCCGGTGCCTGGACGAGCACGAACATCGTGCCCTGGTCTTCGTCAGGCAAGAACGACTTCGGCAGGCGGACGAACAGGAAACCCACCGCGACGATCACCACCAGATAGATGATCAACCAACGGCCCGAACGCCGGATAACGTGCTGCACGCCGCTGTGATACTTGTCCTGGCTTCTTGCGAAATTGCGGTTGAACCAGCCGAAGAAACCCTTCTTCTCGACGTGATGATCCTTGTCGATCGGCTTCAGGATGGTCGCGCACAATGCCGGCGTCAAAATCAACGCGGTCAGCACGGACAAGATCATGGCCGCGACGATGGTTAGCGAGAACTGCCGGTAGATCGCGCCCACCGAACCGCCCGAGAACGCCACCGGCACGAACACGGCCGACAGCACGAGCGCCACGCCAACCAGCGCGCCGGTAATCTGTTCCATCGCCTTGCGGGTGGCGTCCCTTGGAGACAAGCCCTCCTCGGCCATCACCCGCTCGACGTTTTCCACCACCACGATCGCATCGTCCACCAGCAAGCCGATGGCGAGCACCAGCCCGAACATGGAGAGCGTATTGATGGAGAAGCCCACCAGCCCCATGACCGCGAAGGTGCCCAACAGCACGACCGGCACGGCGATGGTCGGGATCAGCGTGGCCCGCAGGTTCTGCAGGAACAGGTACATCACCAGGAACACCAGCACGATCCCTTCGATCAGCGTCTTGACCACTTCCTCAATAGACAGCTTCACGAACGGCGTGGTGTCGTACGGATACTTTACGACTAGGCCCGGCGGAAAATACTTCGACAGGTCGTCGATCTTCGCGCGGACCGCCTTCGCGGTGTTCAGCGCGTTGGCGCCCGTGGCAAGCTGGATACCAAAGCCAGCGGTCGGCTGACCGTTGTACTTCGTGTCGAAGTTGTAGTTCTCACCGCCCAGCTCGATGCGCGACACGTCCTTCAGCCGCACTTGCGAGCCATCCTGATTCACCTTCAGCAGGATGTTGCCGAACTGCTCAGGCGTTTGCAGCAGCGTGGCTTCCGTGATGGTTGCCTGCAGCATCTGGCCCGGCACCGCCGGCGTACCGCCCAGACCGCCGCCTGCCACCTGCACGTTCTGTGCAGAGATGGCTGCCGTCACGTCGACCGGCGTCAAGGCGTAGTTGTTCAGCTTGGTTGCATCCAGCCAGATCCGCATGGCGAATTGCGAGCCGAACAACGTCACCGTACCCACCCCGTCGATACGGCTGACCGGATCTTCCACCTTCGACGCCACGTAGTTAGCGAGGTCGTAACGGCCCATGCTGCCGTCTGTGGAAACGAACGCCATCACCATCAAGAAGCTGCTGCTCGACTTCGTCACCTTGGAGCCAAGCTGCTGAACGGCTTGCGGCAAGAGCGGCGTCGCGAGTTGCAGCTTGTTCTGCACCTGCACCTGCGCGATGTCCGGATTCGTGCCGGCCGCGAACGTCAGCGTAATGGTGGCCGTACCGGAGTCGTCACTGGTGGAAGACAGGTACAGCAAGTGATCGAGGCCGCTCATCTGCTGCTCGATCACCTGCGTTACCGTGTTTTCCACCGTGCTGGCGGACGCACCCGGGTACGTAGCACTGATCTGAATGGCCGGCGGCGCGATCGTCGGATACTGCGCGATCGGCAAGGTGAAGATCGAAGCGATCCCCGCCAGCATCAGAATAATGGCGATCACCCACGCAAAAATCGGGCGATCGATAAAGAACTTTGCCATGAAACAGGCTCCCTTTTAGTGCGCCTGATTACGCGCCTGACGCCGCGGATGCGGGTGCCGGATTGCTCGAAGCCGCCACGCCGCTCGCGCCAGCGTCCGCTGCCGCAGGGGCCGCACCTGGAGCCGCCGCCGCAGCGGCGCCGGATGCCGGTTGAGCCAGCTGTGCGTCGACAGCCTTCACGGTTGCACCGGGCCGCGCTTTTTCCGTCCCTTGCACGATCACGCGATCGCCCGCGTTCAGGCCGCTGTCCACTACCCACTTGTCGCCGTACGTGCCCGAGGTCACCAGCTGGCGCAGCGTCACCTTATTGTCCGGACCAACCACGAGTGCTGTCGGCTGCCCCTTCTGGTCATGCGTCACGCCGATTTGCGGCACCACGAGGGCTTTGTTGTTTACGCCTTCGTCGATACGCGCACGCACGAACATGCCCGGCAACAACACGCGGTCCTTGTTCGGGAAAATCGCGCGCACGGTCACCGAACCGGTGCCCTGGTCCACGCTCACGTCGGAGAACTGCAGCTTGCCTTCCTCCGAATACGTGCGGCCGTCTTCCAGGATCAGCGTGACCTTGGCGGCGTTGACGCCGCTGGTCTGCAAGCGGCCTTCCTGAATGTCGCGACGCAGCTTCAGACCGTCCACGCTCGATTGCGTCAGGTCGACATAGACCGGATCGAGCTGTTGAATCGTGGTGAGCAGCGTGGCGGCGCTAGCCTGCACGTAAGCGCCCGGGGTTACCTGCGACAAACCCGTGCGGCCCGTAATAGGCGACACGACGTCCGTATAACCGAGGTTGATCTGCGCGGTATCGACAGCCGCCTTGCCCGACGCGACGTCGGCTACGGCCTGGCCTTGAGTCGCCACGGCGTTGTCGTAGTCCTGCTTGCTGACCGCGTTTGCCGCGACCAGGATCTTGTAACGCGCCGCCAGGGCGTTCTGGGTGACCACGTTGGCCTGCGCCTTCGCAAGCGTGGCCTTGGCGGTATTCAGTGCCGCAATGTACGGCGCCGGATCGATCTTGTAGAGCCGCTGGCCGGCCTTTACGTCCGCGCCTTCCGTGAATTCACGGCGCAGCACGATGCCGTCGACCCGTGCGCGCACCTGGGCGACGAGAAACGCGCTCGTGCGGCCGGGCAGTTCGCTCACAACAGGGACGGTTGTAGGCTGGATGGTGATGACCCCGACTTCGGGCGTCTGGGGCGGCGGTGCCGATGGTTTTTGTCCGCAGGCTGCAAGAATCACGGCAGCCGTCGCGGCACTGATTAAGCGGAATGGAACCCGTTCGACGCGCATGGAGCGACCTCTGTCAAAGACTGAGATTGAAATAAGTGCGCGGCCACCTCTTCTGCGGGCGGACCGCTACGAGCGTCTGACGACGCTTTACCAGTAGCCAGTGGGCGCAAAAACCGGTGCCCCGACCATCATTCGTCCTCCGCGCCGGGAGTCGTCCGGGGAGTCGTCCCTCGGTACGGCTACCGCTGACAACGGCCTTGGGATGGGCCACGCGGACGGACGGCGGAATGAAAGCTGTGTCGGATATTAACCGGTCAGTGCTACTTGGGCTATCGTTGGACGGATGGTATTGTATATACATTCATGAACGAACGTAAAAGAGACGATCGTACGTGAACAAGAGCAGTGCGAGGGGAATCGTCTCGATGGGCCGGTGAGCGATGAACAAATGCATGACGTCGCTGCAGTGCAACGTAAGAAAGTGCGTAATTTACTGCGCTTGAGCAAGCAAGCTGGAACCCACAAAACAATGGTCAGACGAACCAAGGAAGAAGCAGCGGAGACGCGCAACAGTATTCTCGATGCAGCCGAGCGGGTGTTTTTCGAGAAAGGCGTTTCACGCACCACACTGGCTGACATCGCGCTGGAAGCCGGCGTTACGCGCGGTGCAATCTACTGGCATTTTGCGAACAAGGGCGATTTGTTCACCGCCATGTTCGACCGCAGCCTGTTACCGCTTGATGAACTGATCGAAGCGACGCTCGACAGAAATGAGTCCGATCCGCTCGGCCGGATCCGCGACATTTTCATCTGGTGCATGCGCAATATCGCGCTCGACGACCAGCGCCGGCGCGTATTCGACATCCTGTTTCTGAAATGTGAGTTCGTGGAGGACATGGGGCCGGTGCGCGAACGGCATCAGACCAACATGCGCGAGGGAATTGAAAAGATCGAGCGCGGGCTGAGCAATGCCGTCGATAAAGGCCAGTTGCCGCCCACGCTCGATACGCGCCATGCCACCACCATGCTGCACGCGCTATTTACCGGCATTCTCTACGATTCGCTGATGTTGCCTGAGAGCATCGACCTCAAGAACGACGCCGAGCGCCTGATCGATTCCTGTCTCGACGTGATGCGCTATAGCCCCAAGATGCTGCTTCCCGGCGAATCAATCTAGACAAAGTGTCCGCGGTGCTACCGCAGGCCGTAGTGCTGCGCGAGAAACAGAAACACGGCGACACAGCCGATCATCGCGGCCCACGCCCATGCGGGCAGGCTGTGCGGATGCGGATGGCGAGGCGTGTGACCGGGCAGCCGATGCCGCAACACCCCGCCGATAACATCGGCCGCCGCCGCTCGCGCTTTATGCGCCGCAGGCGTTCCGGGTCGGGCAAACGCCGCCGACATGGTGATAGGCCGCAAGAACACATGGCGCCGCGAGACGGCGGGTTCCGGCGCAAGCGCTGCGGGCTGGCCGTGTTTCGCGCGTACGACTTCACAGAATTCGGCGAAAAAATCGTCGGCGACTTCACGCAGCGCGTTTTCGATCTGGCGTGTCGGCAAACCCGCTAGCGGACCCGAAAGCGTCGCCCACACGGTGTATTCGATCCACGTCGATAAACCGTTCGCGTCTGGAATCAGCGCCACGGCGATCTGGCCGCGCAACGATCCCACCCCTTCGCCACGCGCCTTGAAACTGAGGGTTTGCGCGTCGACATCGCCGGCTGGATCGTCATGGCGCGGCAAGCGCGTGGCGCCTGCCACATGTGCCCTGATCATGTAGCGCGCCCGCAGCGCGCCGAGCGGCACCGTGAGCGTCAGCGTGTATTCGCCGCCGGCAAGACGCACCATGGATTCGCAGTTATCGAGACTCGCGCGCACCAGCGCTAGGTCCCCCAAGGCTTCGCGCACCTGGGCAGGTTCGAGCGGGATGCGTAAGGCATCGGCGACTTCCATCAGACCCTCCCCTGCATAGCGCCCACTTTATTGATATTGATCTGGCGAGCCCGGTTTCGAGTCCGGCTCGCATCCGCCCATTCGCGTTTCAGGTACCGGCCGTCTCGTCGATACGATCCACCCGCGTCGGATGGAACGCGAAATAGTTCTTGATCTGCGCGACACGTTCCATCGGCTGCTCGTAGCTCCAGACCGCATCTTCGACCGGGCCGTCCTCAGTCAGCAGATGGTAGTACGTAGCGTCGCCTTTGTAAGGGCAATATGAGGTATGCGTGGATTTGGCGAGGCGCGCCATGTTGACGTCGGTGCGAGGGAAATAATGCACCGGGTCGTGTCCCGATTCCGTCAGCGTCAGGGCCGCGTGCGTATCGGCGAAGGTCACGCCCTGATGAATCACGCGATGACGTCGCGTATTCAGCGAGATTTCGATGTGGTGCGTGTCGGTATTCATCGCGCGCTCCCGGTCCAAAAAACAAACGGCCGCCGCTGGATTGCAGCAACGGCATAAAAAAGCCACGGGTTTTCCGGGACCCGTGGCTTTCATTATGAGACAACTTCGGGGTGCTTGTGCAAGCGCCGCGAATCGCATTGGCGCCTACGCCACACTTACAGCCGAGCCGCAGGCCTTTGTTTCATATGCGGTTTTGCGTACGGTGGCCTGCAGCGGCTCGTGATGGATCTTCAGGTTGGCTTACTGAATGGACCAGTGGAAATCGGCCTTCGCCTTGCCGTTTCCTGCCACCGTCACCGTCTGCTTCTTTTCCGAATCCTTGTATCGCGCGTACACCGTGTAGCGGCCTGGCGGCAGCTTCACCAGCATGTACGGACCCATGGCGTCGGTTTTGAGCACCTCGGCGTTCTTTTCATCCGCAATACGCACGTGGACATCGGCGAGATAGTCGGCAGTCGGCCCCGTAAAGCGCAACGACAGCGGCCAGTGCGCCTGCTCGCGAATCAACGCGTGTGATTCGTCCAGCCCCACCCCGCCGGACGTGAACGACACAGCGCCCTGCGTCTGGACTTGCGGCAGGCCTCCGCCGTTCGTATTGCCAGCGCTGCTCATGTCGCTCGTTTCCGCGCTCGAGGCCTGGGCGAACGCGCCGCCTGCCATCCCGAACGTCATCACGGCAGCGAGCATCGCGACCGAAGCCTTCGCAGCGGCAGGCCGGGTGCGTTTAGTAAATACGTGGGTGTTTGCTTCAGTCGCTGCATTAGTCGTCTTGGTCATCGTGTTCAGCTCCTTATGGACTTCAGACGCCTTCATCGGCGTTCCGCTTGCCTCGGCGCCGTCCCGCGAGTGATGTTTCGGACAGCCGGCCGAAGCGGCTCGGGAAAGAAACAAGCAGCACAGTTCGTGCCTGCATCCCACCCTATTTATTCAGGGCGGCGCCGTTGCCTTGCCGTCAGCCGCGCCGGCAAGCCGCCCTGTTCCCGTGCGGGCAAAGAAATTGGCTGAAAATCAGCCGAGATCCACCGGCACGAAGATCTGCGCATCGTCGCGCTGGATCAGCAACGCGATGCTGTCGCCCGCGTGAGCCACCATCGTCTTCAATTGCTGCACGTTCGTGACCGGCTGACCATTGACCGCCAGGATCACGTCGCCAGCCTGGATGCCCGCGCTTTCCGCCGCGCCGCTCGCTTGCTGCACGAGCAAACCGCGTGACAGCGACGCGCTCTGCCTCTCTTCAGGCGTCAGCGGCCGGACCGCGACACCCAACCGCGCATCTTGCGACGCAGAATCGCCCTTGTCGGCGTTATCGCCCGCGCTTGCAGTCTTGGCATCGGACAGCGCACCGACGGTCACACTCAGGTCCTTCGTGCTCTTGTCGCGCCAGACCTGCACTTTCGCCGTGGTGCCCGGCGCGAGACCCGCCACCTGCGACGGCAACGCGTTCGAGTCCGCTACCGGCTGGCCGTTGAGCGAGAGGATCACGTCGCCGGGCTGGAGGCCAGCCTTCGCCGCCGGACCGCCCGCTTCGATCGAACTCACCAGCGCACCGTTCGGGCTTTGCAGGCCGAACGACTTCGCGAGCGTCTGGTCCATGCCCTGCACGGTCACGCCAAGACGGCCGCGATCCACATGCCCGGTCTTCACCAGCGCATCCTTCACCTTGATTGCCTCATTGATCGGGATAGCGAACGAAAGTCCCTGGAAGCCGCCGGTCTGTGAATAGATCATCGAGTTGATGCCGATCACTTCGCCTTGCAGATTGAAGAGCGGGCCGCCCGAGTTACCCGGGTTCACCGGCACGTCGGTCTGAATAAACGGCGTGTAATTCTCGTTAGGCAGCGAGCGCGATTTCGCGCTGATGATGCCGGACGTCACGGTGTTGTCGAAACCGTAAGGCGAGCCGATAGCCACCACCCACTGGCCGACCTTGCTGCCGTTAGGATCGCCGATCTTCACGACAGGCAGGTTCTTTGCATCGATCTTCAGCACTGCGACATCCGATTGCTTGTCCGCGCCGACCACCTTCGCGCGGTATTCGCGCTTGTCGGTGGTCTTGACCGTGACGACGTTCGCGCCGTCCACCACATGCGCGTTGGTCAGGATGTAGCCGTCGCTGCTCACGATAAAGCCCGAACCGAGGCTTTCGCTGGGGGTATCGGCGGCATTCTGGCCGTTGCCGTCACCGCCCATGCCCGGTACACCGTTACCGTAAAAATGCTTGAAGAACTGATAGAACGGATCGCTCGGATCGATCGGCAATTGCGGATTGCCCCCGTTCAGGCCATTGCGGCGCGACGCGGTCTTCACCACGTGTTTCGCGCTGATGTTGACCACCGCCGGGCCGTAGGTTTCGACCAGGCCGGAGAAATCCGGAATGCCGGTCTTCGCAGCGGCTTCGGCCGGCATCATCGCGGCTTGCGCCGGTGCGATGACCTGCGGTGCCGGCACGTTCCTGTTACCAGCCACGTAACCCGCCGACAAGGCGACAACAACGGCCGCCGCAATCGCGCTGCGGGAAATGATCTTCGCTTTCATCGTGAGCTCCTCGGGGATGCGCTTCAGAATGAAACGAAGCGTACGAGGCGCCGCTTAAAAGGTACTTAAAGCGGGGGCTTTAAGCCGATTTAAATTGAATCGAGACCAGCAAACCGCCGCTTTTCGATTCGGCGAGCGACACCGTTGCGCCATTCTGGGCGGCGATCCGGCGCACGATGGCAAGACCCAGGCCGCTCCCCGCCACGTCCGTGCGCACCCGGTTCGCCGTCGCTCCCACGCGATAAAACCGGTCGAACACGCGCTCGCGTTCCTCGGCGGGAATGCCCGGGCCGTTATCGGCGATTTCCACTATCGGGCTGCCGTCTTGCACGCGCAGGCAGACATCGACACGGCCACCGCCTGGCGTGTATTTCGTGGCGTTATCGATGAGATTGTTGAACATCACGCGCAACGCGTTGGCATCGCCGGAAATGGTCGCCAGCTCGTTCGCCTCGATGCCCAGGTCTACACAGCGCTGTTGCGCCACCAGCACGGAGGCGCCAACGCATTCGTCCAGCAGCGCATGCAGGTCCACGGGAGTGGTCGTGCTCTTGCCGTCGGGCTCCGAGCGGGCAAGCGCAAGCAGTTGTTCAGCGAGGCGCGTGGCGCGCGTGATGCCCGCTTGCAGGTCGTCGAGCGCTTCCTTGCGCGATTCGTCGTCCTTCGCGCGCGCCACCAGTTGCGCCTGGATCTGCACGGCGGCGAGCGGCGTGCGCAGTTCGTGGGCGGCATCGGCGACGAAGGCCTTTTGGGTATCGAGCGCGGTCGCGAGGCGGGCGAGCAGCGCGTTCAAGGCGCGCACGACGGGTACGACTTCTTCCGGCAAGCGGTTGTCGGGTAAAGGCTCAAGCGCTTCTGGATGACGCGTGTCGAGCGCACGCGTGACGCGTTGCAGCGGCATCAAACCCCGTCCGACGATGATCCATATCGCCATGCCGAGCAGCGGCAACAGCACCACGAGCGGCCACAAGGTTCGCCACGCGACGCCCGCTGCGAGGCGGTTGCGGATGGACAGCGGCTGGGCCAGCTGGACGACGTTGTCGCCGACGATCGCGCTGTAGACGCGCCATACGCCGCGCGGTGTGGCTTCGGTGGAAAAGCCCAGCTCCGCGTGCGGCGCGAGCGGCACGCGCGGGTGCGAGTAGTACATGAGCACGCCGTTGCGGTTCCATATCTGGATCACGACGCCTTCGTCGCTGTCACTGCGCGATTGCAGCACCGACGAAAACGGCTCCGATGGCAGCGCGGCCGCGATCTGTTCCAGTTGGTAATCGAAGAGTTCGTTCGCTTCGGCCAGCGCCTGACGGTAGATCAGCCAGCCCGCAAACCCCACGCCGACGATCACCAGTGCCAGCAGCCAGACCAGCAGTTGGCGGCGAATGGAATGCATCAGGCTTCCTTCGACACCATATAACCCAGGCCACGGACGTTGCGGATAAGGTCGGGCCCGAGCTTTTTGCGCAGCGAATGGATGTAGACCTCGACCGTGTTACTGCCGATTTCCTCACCCCATCCATAGATTTTTTCTTCGAGCTGACTCTTCGATAAAACCGCGCCCGGGCGAGCCATCAGGGCTTCGAGCAGCGCGAATTCGCGGGCTGAAAGAGCGACTGCGTTGCCGTCCAGTGTGACCTGGTGGCCCACGGGGTCGAGCGTCAGCGCGCCGTGGCGGATCAAGGAGTCTCCGCGGCCGGCATGGCGGCGGATCAACGCTCGCATACGCGCGCCCAGTTCGTCGAGATCGAAAGGTTTGACGAGGTAGTCGTCAGCGCCGGCATCCAGGCCTTTTACGCGGTCTGCAATGGCGTCTCGGGCCGTGACTATCAGCACGGGTAGCGCGTTGCCCTTTGCTCTCAAGCTCTTGAGGACGTCGAGCCCGTCGCGTTTCGGCAGGCCCAGGTCCAGCAGCATGAGGTCGTAAGGTTCGCCGCCCACCGCGGTCAAGGCCGTTTCACCGTCCTGCACCCAGTCCACTGCGAACCCGTCGCTGCGCAACGCCTTGCGGACGCCTTCCGCAATCATTCTGTCATCTTCTACCAGTAGGATTCGCATCGATTTGGGTCACGGCTTTTCTCGGCTTTGCAGCCCGGATGCTTATTCTAGCCGGGTAGACTGAGGCGGGGCTTAAAGGGGACTTAAGACGCGGGACGGCGGCTTCCCCTCAATGCACCTGCTAACGCCCGCTGCTGAACCCATCGAAGAATGATTGCGCGTTCACTTCCAGCGTATCGATGTGATACCCGCCTTCCTGCACGATTAGCGTCGGCAATTTCATCGCGCCGATCTTTCGGCCCAGCTTGCCGAAACCTTCGGTGCTCACCGCGACCATCGACTGCGGATCGTCCTTGTAGATGTCAAAGCCGAGCGCCAGGACCAAGGCATCCGGTTGAAAGCGATCAAGCACGCGCGCGGCGGCATCGAGTCGATCGAAAAACACGTCCTCCGATGAACCATGCGGCATCGGCAAATTTACGTTATAGCCCTCGCCGGCGGCCGCTCCATGCTCGTCATCGAATCCGGCAACAACGGGATAGAAGTTCGTCGGGTCGCCGTGAATCGATACATACAAAACATCGCTGCGGTCGTAGAAGATTTCCTGCACGCCCTGGCCGTGATGCATGTCGGTATCGAGGATGGCTACACGGCCGTACTTCTCTCGTAACGCCTGCGCCGCGATAGCCGCATTGTTCAAGTAGCAGAAACCACCCGCCGCTTCAGCCCGCGCATGATGGCCCGGCGGCCGGCACAGCGCGTACGCCTCACGCTCGCCTCCGATGATCGCGCTCGCGCCCGCGAGCGCGCTTTGCGCCGACCAGTAGGCGGATTCGTAAGTGTCGGGGCCGACCGGGCAACTGCCATCGGCAAGATAACGCGCTGCCTGCCCAAGCACGCCACGCAGCGGGTTGTTCTCGCGGATGTACACGTTCGACATCACTTCGTCGCCCCAATCGGCCGGCACTTTCTTCCACTCGCGATGCGCTTCCTCAAGGAAGCGCAAGTAGTTCATGCCGTGGACCGCGGCGAGCGGCGCAGCGCCAAAGTCGGCAGGTTCGCGCACATCGAAACCCATTGCCTTCGATGCCTCGACCAGCCGCAACGCGCGCTCCGGAATCTCCTGCGGCGTGCGCATCTGGCCACGCGAAAGATAGGTGCGCGGATGATGTTTCAGCTGCGCAGGATGGAAGTAAGTCAGCATTGTCGGGTCCTTATTGCGCGGTCACCGCGCGCGCCAGTACCGCATTGATCAAAACGTTCGCGCCGCACGTGACGTCTTCGGGGAGCGCCTCCTCGGCTTCGTTGTGCGACAGGCCATCCACGCAGGGGATAAAAACCATCGCCGTGGGCACGTGCCGAGCGAGGTGGATCGCATCGTGACCCGCGCCGCTAACGATACGCTCATACGCATAGCCGAAGCCTTTCGCGGCTTCTTCAGCGAGGTCGACGCACGCTGCATCGAACGGGGTGGCGGGGCTTTTCCAGTACGTCGAGATGTCGGCTTTCAGCCCTCGATCCGCCGCGATCTTGCCGAAGAGCTCGCGAACTTCGCGTTCCATCGCGTCGATTTTTGTATCGTCGGGATGGCGCAGATCGACCGTGAATGCAACGCGCCCTGCGATCGTGTTACGCGATGAATTCGGCACGTTCACCTGACCAATCGTGACCAGGCCCAACGGTGCAAAACGTTGTGCGATGGCTTCGAGTGCAAGCGCCATCGCCGCGCTCGCAAACAACGCGTCCTTCCGATACGGCATCGGCGTCGTGCCAGCGTGCGCGGCAACGCCGGTCACTTCGACGTCGAGCCAGCGGATCGCTTGCCCACCGGTGACAACGCCGATCGGATTGCCGTGGCTCTCCAGAATCGGGCCCTGTTCGATGTGCGCTTCGAAATACGAATCGACGTTCTCCATGCCGTGTCCGGGCGTGCCGGCATAGCCGATTTGGTTCAACGCCTCACGTAAAGTCACGCCCTCTGCGTCCGTCGTCTGCCACGCGGCCGCAAGCGGCGTCGCGCCGACAAACACCGCAGAGCCGAGCATCGCAGGCGTGAAGCGCGCGCCCTCTTCGTTCGTCCACGAGACGATCTCGATGGGCTTTTCCGTGGTCACGCGGCGATCATTAAGCGTACGCACGACTTCGAGCGCGGCGAGCACGCCGTAGACGCCGTCGAAACGGCCGCCTTCGGGTTGCGTATCGAGGTGGCTGCCGATCAGCACGGCCTTCGCCTTCGCGTTCGAGCCTTCACGACGCGCAAACACGTTGCCGATTTGATCAATACGCACGCTCATGCCTGCTTCAACGCACCACGTCGCAAACAGCGCGCGACTGCGCCGGTCGTCTTCTGTCAGTGCAAGACGACGCACGCCGCCCTTGGGCGTCACGCCGATTTGCGCCATCTCCATCAGACTCGCCCACAAACGCGGGCCATCGATTTTCAACATGATTCGATATCCTCTAGATTCAGCGGGTTGCCAGTGCTTCCGGGGCATCGGCGCGACGGTGTTTCAGCGCGTCGAGCGCGACAATCGACAACAGCGAAATCCCGGCCAGACACGTATAAAACACTGCGAGCGGCCACCATTGCCCGGTGAATTTATGCGCAAGCCACGTCCCCACGAGCGGCGTCAAACCACCCGCAATCGCACCGCAGACCTGATACGAAATCGAAATCGCCGAGTACCGCACACGCACCGGAAACACGCCGCTGACGAAACCCGCGATCACCGAATAAAAACTCGCCATGCAGACGACGGCAATTGCGATACCGATAATCATCGACACCATGTTGCCGCTCTGCACAAGGATGAACATGGGATACGGCGAGATCATCGCGCAGAGGGCCGTCAACTTCAGGAAGCGCGCGCCGCCGATCTTTTCGGCGAGCAACGCGGCAAGCGGCTGCGTGAGGAACTGGATGATTGCGACGGCAAACAGGCAATCGAGGATCAGCGATTTCGTCACGCCGACGTATTGCGTCGTGTACGAGATCATGAAGGTGTTGGTGAAATACACGCCGGCAATGCCGATCGTATTTGCGCCGATACAAAACGCCACCAGCGCGCCCGATGAGCGGAACACTTCCGCAATCGGCAATTCGACGGTGCGCTTCGACAGCTTCTCGCGCTCGAATTCGGGTGACTCGTTCACGCCCATCCGGATCAAGACGCCGACCACGAGCAACACCGCGCTCACGAGAAACGGCAGACGCCAGCCCCACGCGATGAACGCCTCATGCGGCATCGACGTCACCGTGCGAAACGCAATCAGCGAAAGGATCAGTCCGGCCGGGCTGCCAAGTTGCGCGAACGACGCGAAGAACGTCCGCCGTCCCTTCGGTGCATGTTCGGCGGCCATCAACACTGCCCCGCCCCATTCGCCGCCGACCGCAATGCCCTGCACCACGCGCAGCAGCACGAGCAACACCGGCGCGAGCACGCCGACCTTCGCATAAGCCGGCAGCAAACCGACGCACACGGTCGCCACGCCCATCATCATCAGCGTGGTCATGAGCGCTTTCTTGCGGCCGATCTTGTCGCCGAGATGCCCGAAAATTACCCCGCCCAAGGGCCGCGCGAAGAAACCGACGGCAAACGTGGCGAAGGACGCCATCGTGCTGATGAACGGATCGTGCGAGGGGAAATACAGCTCGCCGAACACGAGCGCGGCGGCGGTGGCGTAGATGTAGAAGTCGTACCACTCGATCATCGTGCCGATAAAAGCGGCGATCGCCGCGCGCACAGGCTGGCGGGTCTGACTGGGTGCTGGGGTCACGGTGGCTCCTGATTCGCTTGTATCGATGCACTTGGTCAGGGCGTTTTATCGCCAGCCATAAAACATTAGTCCAATTTCGATTTATTATTCGCGATATAAATCTGGCTAATACCTTGGACGTTTTCATGACTCAACGGCGTGTGGATATCGCGCGGTTCCTGAACGACCGGCTCGACTGGAACCTGTTGCGGACCTTCCTGGTCATCATGCAGGAGCGCAGCGTAAGCCGCGCCGCCGCGCGTCTGCATCTGACACAACCGGCGGTGAGCCAGGCGTTGAAGCGGCTGGAAGACACGCTTGGGCGCAACCTGATCCAGCGCCGCGGCCCGCATTTCGAGCCGACTCGCGCGGGCGAAGAGGTGTACCGGATCGCAAGCGATATCTACGGCCACATGTCGCGGCTCGAAACCGAGCTCGATGACCGCAGCGAAGACATCACCGGTTCGATCCGCCTGCTCACGGTGAGCCGCATCGATTCGGGCGTGTACGACGAGTTTCTCGGCGAATTTCACCGGACTTATCCGCGGATCGACTTGCATATCGAGGTGATGCGTTCGTCGGACATCATTTCATCGCTGCTGCAAAAGACAGCGACGGCGGGTCTCAGCTTGTGCCGTACGCCCATCGATAAACTCGAGCAGCGCTGTTTCCTGCGCCAGCGATATGCGATTTTTTGCGGACGATACCATCGCTTGTTCGGGCGGCACGGGTTGTCGATGGAAGATTTGCTGGCGGAAAATTTCGTGTCGTTTACGAGCGACCAGATAGGCGACAGCTTGTCGCCGCTGACCGTATTTCGCGACCAGCGCGGGTTCACGGGACGGATCGTGGCGGCGTCACCGAGCCTGGACGAAGTGCGGCGGCTGATCTTCGCGGGATACGGCATTGGCTGTCTGCCCGAGCATATTGTCCGCGACGACCTCACGCAGCAACGCCTCTGGCGCTTGCCGCCGGAAGAGGGTCTGGTCGATGTCGACGTCGATTTGCTGTGGCATCGCGCACGCAAGATGAACGCGGCGGAGCAGGCATTCCTGGATGGGATGGAGCGCACCATGCAGCGTTATTCCCTGCCGGAACGGCTGGCGCCGCGCTAAGCCCGAGCGGGACGCGGGGCATCGACTGAAAGCCCGCAAACCTTAAACCGTAAGCAGAACCCCACTTACAATAGCCGCACCGCTCGGCGGCTTCGCCCTGCAATCCGCATAACCGCACGACATCACGATCCGACCACATGTATAGAGCACCCTTTCTGAACGGAAAAAAACTACGCGGCAAACGTTGGCGTGTCGCCGCGACGCTGGCCATCGTTGCATCTGCTTTCACCTTCACGATGAACATGCCGGCCGAGGCTCGCGGCGGTGGCGGCACGAAAGCGGAAGGACAGAAACAAGCGCCAAAACACGCACCGGCAAAGAAGTCGAAGTTCCAGCGCGTCGCGGTTCCGGCCGGTCCGCTTCCGGCCACCGTCATGGCAGCGCTTGCACATGCGCATGTGCCGCTTTCATCGGTGAGCGTGGTGGTCGAGCGCATTGGCAGCGACGGTGTGCCGCTCGTCGCGATCAACGCCAACGAGCCGATGATGCCCGCCTCCACCATGAAGCTGGTCACCACGTATTCGGGCTTGTCGTTATTAGGTCCGGATTACCGCTGGAAAACCACGGCCTACGCCGACGGTGAAGTCGATGCGAGTGGCATCCTCCACGGCAACCTGTACATCCAGGGCACGGGTGACCCGAAACTCGTGCCGGAAGAACTCATCGACCTTGTGGATCAAATCCGCCGCAACGGCATCACGGGCATCGACGGCGCGCTGGTCCTGGACAAACGCTACTTCGACCCGTCCACGCGCGATCTCCCCGCCTTCGACGCCGACGAAAGCGCGCCCTACAACGTCGGCCCGGATCCGCTGCTGTATGCCTTCAAATCGCTGTCGTTCACGCTGACGCCGAGCTCGGACGGGCAAGTTGCGATCGATGTATTGCCGCAACTCGCGCAACTGCAAATCGATAATGAACTCAGGGTTACACGCGGCGCCTGCGCGGGCTCGCTGCCGGCGGCGTCGCCGAGCGTGTCGCAAACCACGAGCGGTTTCGTGCAGGCGTCGTTTATCGGCGACTATCCGCTGCGATGCGGCTCGCGCACCATCAACGTCGCGGCGCTCGACCACTCCACCTTCTTCGCCGGCGGTTTCCTCGCACTGTGGAAACAGGCGGGCGGCACGTTCAACGGCGCCACCCGCGAAGGGCCGACGCCGGTCAGCGCACGGCTCGTCGGCACGCACCGCAGCCCGGCGCTGTCGGACATCGTTCGGGACATCAACAAGTTCAGCAACAACGTGATGGCGCGCAACCTCTTCCTGACTATCGGCGCCGCTACGGGCAAACCGCCTGCGACAACACAGAAATCAGCGGCGGCGATCACCGCGTTCCTGCATCGCAGCGCGCTGCCCATGACGGGCCTCTACCTCGATAACGGCTCGGGCCTGTCGCGCGAGGAACACATCACGGCGCAATCGCTCGCCGACCTGCTCACGACGGCGAATTCGAGCCCGGTGGCGCAAGTATTCGTGGAATCGCTGCCGATCGCGGGCGTGGACGGCACCATGCGCAACCGGCTCACCCGGGCAGGCGCGGGCGGCAATGCGCACATCAAGACGGGCACGCTGCGCGACGTGCGGGCGATCGCGGGATACGTGGGCGCGGCGAACGGCGAGAGCTATGTGGTGGTGAGCTTCATCAACGATCCGCGCGCGGAAGCGGCGCGCGCCGCTCACGATGCGCTGCTCGAATGGGTCTATGAAGGCGCACGGCGCACGGCATCGGCTGAGTGAAAGGGTTCCGAATTAAACGGCTCCGAACCGGCTTGGAACCCGGAGAAGCCCCGCCTGCAACCACAGGCAAACCCTCGTAGGAAACAATCTCAAATCCTCTTAAAGATTCGGTAAGCTATCGCCACGCCAAGCCGACGACACGCATTGTCCGCAGTGCGTGTCGTCCGAAGCCAACGCGCACGCGGGAAGCCAGCCGACAGCAACCTCGAAGCGGCGTGCAGACCACATGACGAGATAAACGAGGAACGAGGAGATGAAGTTAATGAAACCCGCCCTGACGAAACCCGGGACGCGCCAAACGCATTGGCTGCGCAGCTTCCAGACCGCCACTGCGTTTGCCGCGCTCGCCATGCTGGCCGCGTGCGGTGGCGGCAGCGATAACAACAACAACACGCCGGCGGGCGGCGTGAAACTGCAAGTGGTGTCGTTTGGCGACAGCCTCTCGGACGTCGGCACGTATGCACCGGTTGCGACCGCCAACTTCGGCGGTGGCCGTTTCACCACCAATCCCGGCCAGGTCTGGACCCAGAACGTCGCGCAGTATTACGGCGACACGCTGACGGCCGCGGAAACCGGTGGTTTCGGCGTACCGCTCGCGCCGGGCAGCGGTTTGGGCTATGCGCAGGGCGGCTCGCGCGTAACGCTGCAGCCGGGCATCGGTCATGCCACGCCGGGCACCGCGAACGCGGACTTCTCGCAGGCCACGACAATTCCGATCAACGACCAGGTGACGTCGTACATCTCGGCGCATAGCTCGTTCAACGCCAACCAGCTCGTGCTGATAAACGGCGGCGCCAACGACATCTTCTACAACCTGGCCGTGGTACAAGCAACCGCCGCGGGCATCCAGACCGAACTCGCCGCGGGAACCATCACGCCGGCGCAGGCACAGGCAGCGGGCGCTGCGGCGCAGACTGCCGCGACCACCGCGATCAGCCAGGCTGCGATCGACCTGGCGACGGTCATCGGCCGGGTGGTGCAAGCCGGGGCGACGCACGTGGTGGTCTCGACAGTTCCTGACATCGGCGGATCGCCTCAGGGTCTGGCCAGCGCCGACAAAGGCGTGACCCTCTCGCAGGTGACGCAGTTGTTCAACGGCACGCTGCAGGGCGCGTTGCAGCAGGCCGGGCTGTTGTCGAAGGTGATTTACGTCGATGCCTACTCCTGGGTCGACGGCATCCAGGCGAACTATCAGGCGAACGGCTTCACGGTGTCGAATACGGGCACGGCCTGTAATCTCGCCTCGATGATTGCTGCCGCGACCAAGTTTGGCGAGCCGAATCCGACCGCGTTCGGTACGTCGCTGTTCTGCTCACCGCAAACCTACACGGTGGCAGGCGCAGACCAGACGTATATGTACGCCGATACGGTGCATCCGACGACACATCTGCACGCGTTGTTTTCAACGTTTGTGGAGCAGCAGATCGCGAAGAGCGGGTTGGGGAAATAAGTTTGGCTGGATGAGGGAATGAAGCGAAAACGCCCGGTTGGAAGACCGGGCGTTTTCGTTTTGCTATGTCGATTTCAGTGCGGTGCTTCCCTACCCCTGCTCTTCAAACGCCGCCGCAGCGCGCCCTAACCGGTCGTTCACCGCGCTCCATTCCGCCGATACGGGCAGCGTCTCGATCAGGATCCGTTCAACATCTGCGCGATCGAGCGTGCGCAGCAAACCGTACAACTCGCGAGCGTAAGACTGCGGATCGTCCGGTGCGGCGATGAAATGCACGTTCGGCGCCTGTGCCCACTGACCTGCGCTCGATGTCCGGGCAACCAGCGCCAGCTTCTTGCCGGCATGCAGTGGATGGGCGGCGAGCAACGGTTCCAGCGCTGCGAACGGCAACAAGCTCAGCGGCGTGCGAGGCGCGTAATGCGCCTTCAGCGTGCCGGACGCGCGCGGCGCGCTGGCGTCGCTGCCATCGGGCAGGCGTGGCATCACGCCAAGCACATGCGCGATCTCCAGCGGACTCACATGTCCCGGCCTGAGCAGCGCGGGAAAGCCACGCGACAGATCCAGAATCGTCGATTCAATGCCCACTTTCGCCGCCCCGCCATCGAGCACATGCACGCTTGCGCCGAATTCATCGCGGACATGTTGCGCCGTGGTCGGGCTGACATGCCCAAAACGATTCGCCGATGGCCCCGCCACGCCGCCATGACCATCGCGCATCGTGCTGAAGGTGGTGAGCAGCGCTTGCGCCACCGGATGCGACGGACAGCGAATCGCGACCGAATCCTGCCCGCCGCTGACCGCTGCCGGCACATGCGCGGCGCGCTTCAGGATCAGCGTGAGCGGACCGGGCCAGAAGGCGTCGATGAGTTTCTGCGCGTCGGGGACAAGCGTCTCGACCCAGTACGCCGGATCACTGCCGGGCGCGAGGTGCACGATCACCGGATGATTCGATGGCCGCCCTTTCGCCGCATAAATCCTCGCAATGGCTTCGGGATTCTCGGCGTCGCCGCCTAGTCCGTAGACGGTTTCCGTCGGAAACGCGACGAGCTGGCCGGCGTCGAGCAACGCGGCAGCCTCGTGAATTTGCGCGACGGTGGGAGCTTCGAAAGTCATCAAGGTTAGTCCAGCGGAATGTGCAGCATGCGGGCGCAATCGCGCGCCGCCGTGCGCACTTCTTCCAGCGTGTCCCCGGTGAAATTCACATGGCCCATCTTGCGGCCGGGCCGGGCCTCTTCCTTGCCGTACAGATGCAGCCGCGCAGTCGGCAACGCGATTACGTCGTGCCACGGCGGCGTGCGCGCCTTCGTGCCTTCGAACCAGACATCGCCGAGAATATTCAGCATGGCGGCCGGCGAATGCTGGCGTGTGTCGCCGAGCGGCATACCGGTCATCGCGCGGACTTGCTGCTCGAACTGGCTCGTCGCGCAGGCATCGACGGTGTAATGGCCGGAATTATGCGGGCGCGGCGCCATTTCGTTCGCGATCAGCGTGCCGTCTTCCAGGATGAAAAACTCCACACACAACACGCCGACGTAATCCAGCTTCGCGGCGATCGTGAGCGCGGCGTCCTGCGCCTGCGCGACGAGCGCGGGCGTCGCGTCGGGAGCGGGCACGACGGTTCTCGCAAGAATCCCGCCGACGTGGTGGTTCTGTGCGAGCGGAAAGACGGCCGATTTACCATCGCCGGCGCGCGCGATCAGCACCGACACTTCGAACTTCAGCGGCATGCGTTTTTCGAGCACGCACGGCACGCCGGCGAGCGAACCGTAAGCGGTGCGCACTTCATCGACATTGCGCACGCTCGTCTGGCCTTTGCCGTCGTAGCCTAGCCGTGCGGTTTTCAGGATCCCGGGCAAAACGGCAGCGATCTGTTCATCGCTCAAAGCGGCCAGCGCTTCCGGCGACTCGATCACCACATGCGGCGCCACCGGCACGCCCGTACTCGCGATAAACCGCTTCTCCGCCACGCGATCCTGCGCAATGGCCACGCATCGGCCGGCTGGGCTGACGAAGGTGGTATTCGCGAGGAAATCGAGGCTGGCGGACGGCACGTTCTCGAATTCCGTCGATACCGCCGCGCACAAGCGCGCGAGTTCGGTCAGTGCGGATGGATCGTCGTAGGCGGCGCGCAGGTGTTTATCGGCGACAGAACCTGCCGGACTGGTTTCGTCCGGATCGAGGACCGCCACGCGATAGCCCATGGACTGTGCGGCGAAGCAGAACATGCGGCCGAGCTGGCCGCCGCCGACCATGCCGAGCCATGCGCCCGGCTGGATGGGAGAACTGGGTTGGGTCTGTGCGTTCATGGTGTGGAGTCGGTCAGTCGGTCGCGGCCGGAAGTGTTACTTGAAGCTGCTGCGTTTCAGAGCGGCGGGAGGACCATCGCGTGCGCTGCGTCGTTCTGGCGCGCGCGGAATGCGGTGAGTTTGTCAGCGTAGGCGGTTTGGGTGACAGCGAGTATGGAGACCGCGAACAACGCTGCGTTCGCCGCGCCCGCTTCGCCGATGGCAAACGTCGCGACGGGCACGCCCTTGGGCATCTGCACGATCGAATGCAGCGAATCCACGCCCTTCAGGTATTTACTCGATACCGGCACGCCCAGCACCGGCACCGTGGTTTTGGCGGCCAGCATGCCTGGCAGATGCGCCGCGCCGCCCGCGCCCGCGATGATCGCAGCCAACCCGCGCGAGCGTGCGCTTTCGGCGTAGGCGAACATCTCGTCGGGCATGCGGTGCGCGGATACGACCTTCGCTTCGTAGGGCACGCCGAATTCCTGCAGGATCGCGACCGCGTTTTTCATCACGTCCCAGTCGGAACTGGAACCCATTAACACGCCGATCAGCGGTGCGTCATGCGTGTGGGCCGCGGCGGCGGTCTGTACTTCGCTCATCGTGCTGCATTCCTTTGGGGGTAAACAGGCCTTTGGCGGCCTTTTTCGGGTGATGCCGGTGTTCCGGAGCCGATAGCGTCGAGGTGCGTGGACGCACCCCGAGACTCTTTTACGCCAGCGACTGCCCGGTCAAGCGCTGCAACGCTTCCTCATACTTCTCGGCCGTCTTCGCAATCACGTCATCCGGCAGTTTCGGCGCCGGGGGCGTCTTGCCCCACGCTTGCGTTTCGAGCCAGTCGCGCACGAATTGCTTATCGAACGATGGCGGGTTCGTGCCGACCTGATATCCGTCGGCCGGCCAGAAACGCGATGAGTCGGCCGTCAGCACTTCGTCCATCAGGAACAGTTCGCCGCGCGTGTCCAGGCCGAATTCGAACTTCGTATCCGCGATGATGATGCCGCGCGTCGCCGCATATTCGGCCGCTTCCTTGTACAGCTTGATGGAAATCTCGCGGATGGTCGCCGAGAGTTCCGTGCCGATGCGGCGTTCCATCTCATCGTAGGTGATGTTTTCGTCGTGATGGCCCATTTCGGCCTTCGCTGCCGGCGTGAAAATCGGCTCGGGCAGCTTTTCGGCGTTCTTCAGTCCGGGCGGCAATTCCACGCCGCAGACCGAACCCGTTGCCTGATAGTCCTTCCAGCCGCTGCCGGCCAGATAACCGCGCACAACCGCTTCCACCAGGATCGGCTCCAGGCGCTTCACCACGACGGCGCGGCCTTTGACCTGATCGGCTTCGTCGGCGGTGACGATGGTCGCCGGATCGATGCCCGTATTGTGGTTCGGCACGATGTGCGAGAGCTTCGCGAACCAGAAATCGGCCATCTGGTTCAGGACGCGGCCTTTGTTCGGAATCGGCTCGCCCATGATCACGTCGAACGCCGACAGACGGTCGGTGGTCACGATCAGGAGCTTGTCGGTGCCGACCGCGTAGTTGTCGCGGACCTTGCCGCGCCCGAGCAGGGGCAACGATTTCAGCGTGGATTCGTACAGCGGGGAATGTGAGGTGGACATCGTCATCTACCGGAAAAGTGCCGCAAATCAGGCTGAGAGAAAAAACCAACGCGCCGTTCCCCGGAATTGCGGGAACGGCGGTTCGTGTCGGCGGGCCCCGTCATGCGCCCGGAGCCCGCCTTTGCATCCATTCTGCGCTTCGATGCCCGGCGTCAAACCGGGCGCCAAGCGCGACTCAACGTCATTGTAAACGGGTCGGGCGGACGACTCGATTTTGGTCCATCCGAGGCGAAGCCGCGAGCATGCACTTACCTGACGATCTGAGCCAACTCGCCGGACTTGTACTTCTCGGCGATTTTATCGAGCGGGACCGGTCTGATCTTGCTCGCCTGGCCTTCGCAACCGAACTGCATGTAGCGTTCGAGACAGATCTTCTTCGCGGCTTCGCGGGCCGGTTTCAGGTAATCGCGCGGATCGAATTTCGACGGATTTTCGCCGAAATAGCGGCGAATTGCACCCGTTATTGCCAGACGCAGGTCGGTATCGATGTTCACCTTGCGTACGCCGTGACGAATCCCTTCCTGGATTTCCTCGACCGGCACGCCATAGGTTTCCTTCATGTCGCCGCCGAATTCGCGGATTTCGGCCAGCAGGTCCTGCGGCACCGACGACGATCCGTGCATCACCAGATGGGTATTCGGAATGCGTTGGTGAATTTCCTTGATGCGCTGGATGGCGAGGATATCGCCGGTCGGCTTCTTGGTGAATTTATACGCGCCGTGCGACGTACCGATGGCAATTGCCAGCGCGTCGCACTGGGTCTTCTTCACGAAATCGGCGGCTTGTTCGACGTCGGTGAGCAACTGCTCGCGGGTCATGGTGCCTTCGGCGCCGTGACCGTCTTCCTTGTCGCCCTTCATGGTTTCCAGCGAGCCGAGCACGCCGAGTTCGGCTTCCACCGTCACGCCGATGGAGTGTGCCGCTTCGACCACTTTCCGCGATACATCGACGTTGTATTCATACGATGCGACGCTTTTGCCGTCGGCTTCGAGCGAGCCGTCCATCATCACGCTGGTGAAGCCGCTGCGGATGGCTGCCATGCAGACTGCCGGCGATTGCCCGTGGTCCTGGTGCATCACGACCGGGATATGCGGATACGACTCGACTGCTGCTTCGATCAAGTGACGCAGGAACGCCTCGCCAGCGTATTTCCGCGCGCCGGCGGAGGCCTGCATGATGACCGGTGCGTTGACCTGGTCGGCGGCTGCCATGATCGCCTGTACTTGCTCCAGGTTGTTGACGTTGAACGCCGGAAGCGCGTAGCCGTTTTCAGCTGCGTGATCCAGCAGTTGTCGCATTGATACGAGAGGCATGGGTGAAACTCCTTGAGATGGAACGAAATCTGGGGTCTTGCTCGCGCCGGTGGACCTGAGGGGTGTTGGTTTCGGATCCGGCTGTTGTTATATGTTGGCTGTTTTTACTATTGGCCACTGTGCGTGGCGACACGTCGGGGGTTGCGTCCGGGGACTGGGTCAGTGCAGGGGTTTCGGGGGTTTGAGTGCTCGTGGTTGAGGTCAATGCTGGGTTGCACGGGATTTTCGGGCTTAGTGGTCGGGGTCAATGCCGGGTTGCTGCTGCTCAGGCTTGCGGTCGGTTTAAGTTAGCTGATCTCTTTATCACTATTAGCCACTGTGCGTGGCGGCACGTCATTTCCAAAGCGACAAAGAAACGAAGCAAAGAAAGCGCTTTCCAACCACCGGCAAGTTAGTGTCCCTAGCGTGCAGGCTAGAAGTTTCTGGCACCTGATAGCACGGTGCTCGCCAGACTGAAGGATGTTTGAACCCCGACCTCTCCGAACACCGATACCCACACGCTTCGCCACCAGTGACTGAACCTGCCCAAGGAACACCCCGCGCTATCCGCGTACAACCACCTCAAGAAAGAAGCACGCAGTCCACGTAGGCAGCCCACCGCGAAATGAGGCAACCAGCACACGTCAGGCCGTCATGGTCGGGGGGTCATGGTTCTTGCCCGAGAGCGTTGGGGCGAAGCGTGTTCGTGTCAGGATTCGCGAGAAGGAGGGGTTCAAACATCCTCCAGTCTGGCGAGCACCGTGCTATCAGGTGCCAAAAACTGGGGCCTGCACGCTGGGGACACTAACTCGCCCGTGGTGGGAAAGCGTTTTCTTTGCTTCGTTTCTTTGTCGCTTTCGGCTTTGGACAAAGAAATGACGTGCCGCCACGCACAGTGGCTAATAGTGATAAAAAAATCAGCTATCTCACGCAGACCACTAACGCCGAAAGCACCAACCCGGCACCACCCCCGACCACCCGCACCGGCAGACCCAAACCAAACCCGTCCACCGGCGCGAGCGAAAAACCCTGTGCGAACGAAGAACCTAGAACGGATCTCCCACCCTCACAATCTTCATCGCGTTAGTCCCGCCGGCCTGCCCCATCGGCTCCCCGACAGTCAACACAACCATGTCGCCGCGAGCGGCATAACCCTTCGACACCACCACTTCCAGCGCCTGCTGAAGCGCGACATCACGATCGCTATTCGTATCCAGGTGCAACGAAGTCACATTCCGATAAAGCGCCATCGTCCGCTCACTCCCCACCCGCGGTGTCAGCGCAAAAATAGGCACATGCGACCAATGCCGCGACATCCACAGCGCAGTCGCGCCCGACTCAGTCAACGCAACAATCGCCTTCGCACCCAAGTGATAAGCCGTGAACAACGCACCCATCGCAATCGACTGATCGATCCGCGTGAACGTGCGATCGAGGAAATCCTTGTCGAGTTCGCTCTGCTCAGACTTCTCGGCTTCCAGGCAGATCGCCGCCATGGTCTCGATGGTCGTCACCGGATATTTACCAGCCGCCGTTTCCGCCGACAACATCACCGCATCCGTACCGTCAAGCACAGCGTTCGCCACGTCCGACACTTCAGCACGGGTCGGCACGGGCGCGTGGATCATCGACTCCATCATCTGCGTCGCCGTGATCACGAACTTGTTCGACTCGCGCGCCATGCGGATCATCCGCTTCTGCAACGCCGGCACAGCCGCATTGCCCACTTCCACCGCCAGATCGCCACGCGCGACCATGATGCCGTCGGAGGCATCGAGAATGCCTTGCAACGCAGGAATAGCTTCCGCGCGCTCGATCTTCGCGATCATCTTCGGCTTGATGCCATACGGCGCACCCGCAATGTTCGCCAATTGCCGCGCCATTTCCATGTCGGTGGCATTCTTCGGAAACGATACCGCGACAAAGTCCGCTCCCAGGGACATCGCCGTCTTGATGTCCTCCATGTCCTTCTCGGTCAGCGCCGGCGCCGTAAGACCGCCGCCCTGACGATTGATACCCTTGTTATTCGAGAGATCGCCGCCCACTTTCACCGTAGTGTGAATCTCTTCGCCAATCACACGCACAACGTCGAGCACGATCAGGCCGTCGTTGAGCAGCAGCACATCGTTCGCGCGCAGATCGCGCGGCAGATCCGGGTAGTCCAGGCCGACACGTTCGTCATTGCCCAGCTCGCAGCGGGCGTCGAGGATGAACGGGTTGCCCGCGATCAACGTGACCTTGCCGTTCTCGAACTTGCCCACACGAATCTTCGGACCCTGCAGGTCGGCCATCAGCGCGACTTCGCGGCCGCATTGCTTGGCTGCATCGCGAACGTATTGCGCACGCTGGCGATGGTCGTCGGCGGTGCCGTGCGAGAAGTTGAAGCGGACCACGTCGAGACCTGCCTGCATCATCTGCAGCAGGATCTCCGGGGAACTGGAAGCGGGGCCGATAGTGGCGACAATCTTTGTAGCGCGATGCATGGAACTCCTCGTCTGGGTGGTATCGCCGGAAACAGCGCTGCGAGTACGGTGTGCCGACGGGGATGAAGTTGTCTCCGCCTGCGAACGCGCGCCAGCTCGAGCCAGCGTCGCTTTTTGATCAGTATTCGACATCTGATGGGCGCCCGGAATCAGCGACGCATTCGCGCCACCGATCATGACCGCCGCTTCCTTCCTTATTTCCTGCTTTAAATCCAAACCACGCCGGGCAGGCACTGCAGCGGACCGCTTCGATTTTCCGGAAGCGCGAGCGGGGCCAGGCTTTACGCCCACCGCCACCCTCGATCCAATCTCCGCGGCCACTGACAAACCTGCATCAGCAACCAACTCTTTCTTATCAGTGGCAACATCAGTAGCAACTACGGACTCGGGACGATGGCTCTTCGACGTGGCGCGCTTCATCGGCTCAGGCCCGCGACTCGAGCACTTCCACCGCCGGCAGCGTCTTGCCTTCCAGAAACTCCAGGAACGCGCCGCCGCCAGTCGATATATAGCTGATCTTGTCGTGGATACCGTACTTCTGGATGGCCGCGAGCGTGTCGCCACCACCTGCAATCGAAAACGCCGACGAGTTCGCGATAGCATCCGCCAACGTCTTCGTGCCGTTGCCGAACTGATCGAATTCAAACACGCCAACCGGCCCGTTCCACACAATGGTGCCCGCTTTTTCCAACTGCGCGGCGAGCGCCTTGGCGGTGTCCGGACCGATATCGAGGATCAGGTCATCATCCTGCACCTGATCGACGGCTTTGGTTTCCGCCTTCGCGGTCGCGGCAAATTCCTTCGCGGTCACGACGTCGCTCGGAATCGGCACCGATGCCCCACGCGCACGCGCTTCGCTGATGATGGCCTTGGCTTCATCGACAAGATCCTTTTCCGCCAGCGACTTGCCGATCTTCAACCCCGACGCGAGCATGAACGTATTGGCAATCCCGCCGCCCACGATCAGTTGATCCACTTTCTCCGCCAGCGACTTGAGGATGGTGAGTTTCGTCGATACCTTCGATCCCGCTACGATCGCCACCAGCGGACGTTTCGGCTCGCCGAGCGCTTTGCCGAGGGCATCGAGTTCAGCGGCGAGCAACGGGCCGGCGCACGCCACGGGCGCGTATTTCGCGATGCCGTGCGTGGTCGCTTCTGCGCGATGCGCCGTGCCGAACGCGTCGTTCACGTAGATATCGCAGAGTTTGGCGAGCTTCTGTGACAGCGCGTCGTCGTTCTTCTTCTCACCCTTGTTGCAGCGGCAGTTTTCAAGCAACACGACCTGGCCCGGCTGCACCTGAACACCGTCGACCCAGTCGGCGATCAGCGGCACATCGCGGCCGAGCAATTCGCCGAGGCGCTTGGCCACCGGCGCGAGCGAATCTTCCGGTTTGAACTGCCCTTCCGTCGGGCGGCCGAGGTGGGACGTAACCATCACGGCCGCGCCCGCTGCCAGCGCTTTTCGAATGGCCGGCACCGAGGCGCGCACGCGCGTGTCTTCGGTGATGTTGCCCTGGTCGTCCTGCGGGACGTTGAGATCGGCACGGATGAAAACACGTTTGCCGGACACTTTGCCTTCGGCGATCAGATCGGTGAAACGCAGTACTTTCGTCATGGGAGTCAGCGTGTGAGCGGGTGATTGGAAAGCGGTTCGGGCGGACGGAAACTGCGAGCGCGGACTTACGCCAGCGGGCTCACAAGGGTCGCTACGGGGAAATTGAAGGGATCAAGGCGGCTTCGACGAAATGCCGGCGCGAGAACCAAGTTGCACGGCGCCAAGTTGCACGGCGACCGGCGCCGGGCAAACCATTTGAACGATTCGAGGACGATGAAAGGAGGCATGCCGCCACTTTCGCCGACGCCATGGGTGTCCAGGCGACGAGGCGTTGCAGCGGAGAATGGAGCGAGTAAAGCTGTTGTGCGGTGACTGCCGGATACACGTTCGACCTCATTCGATACGACAGCGAGAGCGCCATTTTAACCGATACCCATGCCCGTCCAACGCAGGAAACGAAATCCCGGAGATTCGGGATACGTGACTTTGTACGTCTTCTCATGACGCGCCGCAACAAAACGCGCGTCAGGCGACCAGCCGCAAGACCGTGAAAACAATCATGCCGACGACGATCGTCCCGAGCATTCCCCGGCGCCACAGGAACCAGGCGAGACCGCACAGCGACGCGTACAACGCATGATTCGAGAAGGCGATCGACAGGCCGTTCGGCGTGGTGAGCAGGTCGGGCACCACGACCGCGACAAGCGCCGCTGCCGGCGCGTAGCGCAACGCGCGCTGCACGCGCTCGGGCAGGATCATGCGCTCGCCGCCCATCAGGAACAGCGCGCGCGTGATGCCGGTGATCAGTCCCATGCCGGCTATCGCGAGCCAGACTTGCGTGGCGCTCATCGAGCGCTCCCGGTGTTTTTAGGGCTGGCAGGGGATTTGTCGAGATCGGATTGTTTGATATCGAATGGGGGATTCAGCGGCTCGGGTTCGGTGAGACGCGGGGCAGAGCTTTTTGCGCCCGGAGTCTTGCGTCCCACGCCCATCTTCTCGGCCATGACATCGGCGAGGGTTCCGGCGAGCAGCGCCGCAGCCACCGCCAGCGGTAGCGAAAGCCGATACGGCAGATCCAGCGTAAGCAGCGCTATCACGCTTGCAACGGCAACAGCCGCCAGCGTGGAGCGCGTCGCGATAGCCGAGACGATTAGCGGAATCAACGCGAGCGTGCCGGCGAGCTCGAGGCCCCAGTTATCGGGGAAAAGGCTGGCGAGCAGGATTCCCGCTATCGATGAAACTTGCCACGAGGACCAGCTCGTCGCCGCCATGCCCCAGAAAAACGCCTCCTTGCCAGGCTGATAGCCGGTCGGAAAATTGCGCTTCTGGAACATCAGGTAAATGATGTCGCCGTTGAAATAGCCGAGCACCAGCCGGCGGCGCAGCGGCAAATACGCGAAATGCGGCGCGAGCCCCGCGCTGAAAATAACGAAACGCAGGTTGACCATGGCGGCGGTCAGCAGGATGGTCCAGAGCGGCAGCTTGGCGGCGAACAACGGCAGGACGGCCAGTTGCGACGACCCCGCGTAGGCCGCGAGCGACATGCCGAGCGCCTGCGGCACGGTCAGCACGGACTTGGCCATCGCAATGCCTGTTACAAGTCCCCACGAGAAGGTGGCCGGAACCGCCGGAGAGAGGGTTTTGACGCCATCGAGAAACGCGCGTCGGTTGAGGTCTGACAGCCGGTCGAACATGGAGATTGGTGGGAGTCGCGGTGTGCCGTGCGGTTGGGCGGTGGAAACCGAAGAACGCGGACTATCCGATGAATCCCGCCGCGGATCGGGCCTGAATCGTGAGCTAAAACGACTGAAAAACCGCGAGCCGAGCCTCGAATCAAGCCAACCCATGCAGACGGCGGGCTTTCGGACGTCCCTCACGGCTTGCTGTCGAACCGCAACTTTGACTGCATCCTGAGCACATCGCGTGACGGCGAAAGGCGAATTATAGCGTCGTGAAAGGCGCCAAATGGCCGACTGCGCCCATTTTTTAGCCGAAAAGACGCTAAAATGACGGTCTTTGGTCGCCCGGCTGTTTGCGCCGGTTTTGCGCTGAAATCTTGAGCGCCGCGCCGGTTAAGCCCGTGAATAGGCGTGCGAAAACGGACGTAAGCGGGCGACCCACTCATCATGTGCACACAACTCGCCAGGAGAATCGTATGTCAATGGCCGACCGCGACGGCAAGATCTGGATGGATGGCAAGCTGATCGACTGGCGCGACGCCAACATCCACGTGCTCACCCATACGCTGCACTACGGCATGGGCGTTTTCGAAGGCGTGCGCGCTTACAAGACCGGCAACGGCACGTCGATCTTCCGCCTGAAAGACCACACCAAGCGCCTGCTCAACTCCGCCAAGATCTTCCAGATGGAAGTACCGTTCGACCACGCGACACTCGAAGCCGCGCAGCTCGAAGTGGTAGGCGTGAACCAGCTGGAATCCTGCTACATTCGGCCGATCATCTGGGTGGGATCGGAGAAACTGGGGGTATCGGCGAAAGGCAACACTATTCACGTCGCGATCGCCGCGTGGCCGTGGGGCGCCTATCTCGGCGACGACGGCCTGGCCAAGGGCATCCGCGTGAAGACATCGTCGTTCACGCGCCATCACGTGAACGTCGCAATGGTCCGCGCCAAAGCGTCCGGCTGGTACGTGAATTCGATCCTGGCAAACCAGGAAGCCGTCACCGACGGTTACGACGAAGCGCTGCTGCTCGACGTCGACGGCTACGTGTCCGAAGGCTCCGGCGAGAACTTCTTCCTGGTGAACAACGGCAAGCTATACACGCCGGATCTCGCGTCGTGCCTGGACGGCATCACGCGCGATACGGTGATCACGCTCGCTCGCGACTTCGGTATTCCGGTGATCGAAAAGCGCATCACCCGCGACGAGGTCTACACCTGCGACGAAGCGTTTTTCACCGGCACGGCCGCCGAAGTCACGCCGATCCGCGAGCTGGACAATCGCACTATCGGCGAAGGCAAGCGCGGCCCGATCACGGAGAAGCTGCAAAGCGCATTCTTCGATATCGTGAGCGGCAAGAATGAGAAGTACGCTGGTTGGCTCGCCCAGGTTAAGTGATTTAGACGCGTAACCCGACGCATGACGTGCGGCGGTGAGCATGATTTTTGGGTCGAAAAATCATGCTCACCGCGTCCCCAGACTAGAACGAACTGAGATTCCTCATGAGCGAACTGAAGGAAATGCCGCTGGTCCAGTTGTCGGCGAAAGATGTGCCGGCGTTCTGCCCGAACCCCAACATGCCGCGCTGGAGCACGCATCCGCGCGTTTTCCTGGATGTCTCGCACGGCGAAGCGCGTTGCCCGTATTGCGGCACGCGCTACAAGCTGAAAGACGGCGAAACGATCAAGGGTCATTGAATCCCCGTCTTCGCGGGAAAGCGGCATGGCGGTTCGAACAACGCCGCCCGCTTTCTGCCGCGGCCACCAGCGACGCTGTGCTGCATACAGCCAATGCCGATGCCGATGCTGTAAAACATCACGCGCCGGCAGCGCTCGATGAGCTGAAAGCACAGCACGTCGCACCTCGACGCCGGACACGCTGGGTGTCGGGCGCCGCAATCCCCAATACCACGACCAGCCCGCCCACACGGCGTGAGCTGCGTTATTTTTGAGACTGGAACTTACATAGATGCGTCGCGCGTTGGTTATCGCACCGAACTGGATCGGTGACGCATTGATGGCGCAGCCGCTGTTTTCGCTGCTGAAGAAACTGCATCCGCGCATTGTCATCGATGCTGTCGCGCCCACGTGGGTCGCGCCCGTGCTAGAACGCATGCCCGAGATCCACGACGTCTACGCCACCGATCTCGCCCACGGCAAGCTGCAATTGCTGCGCCGCTGGCAACTCGCGAGCGATCTGCGCGACGTGGGTTACGACGCCGCGTACGTGCTGCCGAATTCGCTGAAATCGGCGCTGATCCCGTGGATGGCGGGTATCAATCTGCGGGTCGGCTACACGGGCGAGAGCCGCTATGGCCTGCTCAACGTGCGGCATGCGAATCCGGCGAAGGGCCAGCGCCCGCCGATGGTCGGCCAGTACGCCGCCCTCGCCTACGCGCCGGGCGCGAAGCTGCCGTGGCTGCAGGAAAACGCCACGGTTCCCATGCCCGTGCCCCGGCTCGATACCGACCTGAACGAAGCGGCGCGCGTCTCCGCCCGCTTTAATCTCGATACGCGTGCGCCACTGGTCGTGTTTTGTCCGGGTGCGGAATACGGTCCGGCGAAACGATGGCCGCCCGAGCATTTCGCGTCGCTCGCGCAAATCATCGCGCAGTCGTTTCCGTATGCACGGATTGTCGCGCTTGGCTCGCCGAAAGACGCGCCAATTGCCCAGGCTATCGCCGATCGTGCGCCGAACGTGCGCAACCTGTGCGGGCAGACCTCGCTTGGCGAAGCGTGCGCGCTGATCTCGCGTGCCAGCGCCGTGGTCACCAACGATTCCGGCCTGATGCATGTGGCCGCCGCGCTGCGCCGCCCGCTGGTGGCCGTGTTCGGCTCGACTGACCCGCGCCACACGCCGCCCCTGTCCGATCTCGCAAAGGTACAATGGCTGCACCTCGAATGCAGTCCATGCTTTGCCCGCGAGTGTCCGCTGGGCCATCTGAACTGTTTGCGTGAGCTTGGCGCCGAGCAGGTTTTCGGCGATCTGCGCGGCATGTTGATGATGCAGCGTCATTGACCGGGTTGGGGGAAGCGGGTTTGGCGAGACCGAGCTAGCTTGCAAAGACTGCTTCATGACTTCGCCGGAGCCGTGTCAGCAAACCCAGGACCAACGGCGCCGTGCCCGCGTCCTCCCGACTCTCGATCCGCAGCGCGTTTGCGGTCATGGGCGGGCGCTGACATGCCTATGTCCCTAAGCGGGGGCATGCTTTTGAAACTTGACCGAACCGTGGCGCTTCATTGTCCGAAAACATAGGGCGCCATGCATCGACTGTTAGAGACCCACTAGCCATGCCACGTTTTGCCCGCCTCTTCGAAGCCGCTGCCGATACCCTCAACGCCTACTACCAGGCTATTGCGGAGGGCAATATCGACAGCGTGATGGCGCTCTGGATCGACGAGGAATTCGCCACCTTCATCTGCGCGGACGGCTCGCACCTGAGCGGCCTGGACAGTATTCGCGCGGGACTTTCGGCGCAACTGGAGAACCGGCCGGTCACAGTCGAGCCACTCGATATCCGCGTATACGACAGTCTCGGCACCGTGGTCTACGCGATCGCCGAAGCACATCAGCCGGTCGAACCCGGCAGCACGCCCACGATGGTCTTCAGCACCTACGTGATGGTCCACGAACGTGGGGAATGGCGCATAGCACATATCCACGCTAGTGCGATGCCAGACGAAGCAGCCGGCCAGGTTGCGGCGAAAATGCGACATGGACAAGGTCCACTGCATTGACATCGGTTTCGCGGGTACGCTGGGCAGACTAGCTGGCGACCCCGGCTCGAAGATTGCTCTGCCAGATTGACCGGCAGATCAGCCTGCATCCGTTCGCATCCTGTTTGAAGACGCGCCATGAAACGCGATCCTGCTCATCTCCTTCCTGACGCTCCGGCGCGGGATTTCCGCTCTGCGCCTGAGCAGACCGCTCCGGCCGCCCTCGACGCAGTGACTCCGCTGACCGAATGGCTGTATCGCGCGCCTCGATGGCTGCCCACCGCCCATGCGCAGACCATCGTGCCGGCGTTGTTCGCGCAGCGGCCAGCGGTGCAATACCGGCGGGAACGGTGGACGACGCCGGACGACGATTTCATCGATCTCGACTGGGTGTCCTATGACGCTGCGGGTGAGAACGGCCCAACAGCGGCACAAACACCCCACTCTCCAGATCCAACCGCACCGCTCTTCGTCCTGTTCCACGGTCTCGAAGGCAACTCCGACTCCCACTACGCACGCGTCCTGATGGCCGAAGCCAAGGCGCGCGGCTGGTTTGGCGTCGTGCCGCATTTCCGCAGTTGCGGCGGTTCGATGAACCTCTTGCCGCGCTTCTACCATCTCGCCGATAGCGCCGAAGTCGACTGGGTCCTGCGTCGATTGAAGGCGCAACACGCCGGGCCCGTTGTCGCGGCTGGCGTATCGCTGGGCGGCAACGTGCTACTGCGCTGGCTGTGCGAGCAGGAGCAGGACGCTACCGCCATTCTCGACGCCGCCGCCGCAATCTCCGCGCCGCTCGATGTCCACGCCGGCGGCCACGCAATATCGCGGGGTTTCGGCATGGTCTACACGCGCAGTTTCCTCAAGACGCTCAAGTGCAAGGCGCTGGTGAAACTCGACCAGTATCCCGGCCTGTTCGATCGCGACGCGATGCTCGCGGCCCGCACCCTGCACGCCTTCGACAACGCCGTGACTGCGCCGCTGCACGGTTTCCGCGATACTGACGACTACTGGACCCGCGCCACGACGCGGCCGTATTTGCCGCGCATCGCGATCCCGACGCTGCTGCTGAACGCCCGCAATGATCCGTTTTTGCCCGGGCGCGTGCTGCCATCGGCGACAGAGGTGTCGGCGGCTGTTACCCTCGATCAACCCGCGCATGGCGGCCACGTCGGTTTCATGACCGGACCGTTTCCCGGGCGTATCGACTGGTTGTCGCAGCGGGTGTTCGGCTATTTGCAGACGCATGTGCAACACGTGGCAACCCACACGGACTCCGAGCATGGATGAGATCGTCAAACAGGCGCTGGCCAAATGGCCAAACGTCCCGCATTGCACCGGCTGGCTGCTGCTCGACCGGCGCGGCCAGTGGCGCATGCGCGACGACGCCACGCAAGCGGCGGGTCTACCCGGCGATATCATCCGGCACGAAGCGCTGCTGGGCTTCATCAACCGCAATTACGCCGCCGATGCCGACGGTCAGTGGTTCTTCCAGAACGGCCCGCAGCGCGTGTATGTCGAGCTGGGTTACACGCCGTGGATCGTGCGGCTGAGTGAAGCGGATGGCGCGTTGCGGCTGACCGATCACGCGGGCGGGCGCTTCGAGCCGACGGCGGCGTGGCTCGACGATGAAGGCGGTTTGCTTTTCTCCGATGCGCCTCACGCTGCGCGCATCGCCGCGTTGCATGATCACGATCTCGATCTGTTTTCGACGCACGCCGATCTCGACGATACCGGGGGCGTCTTCCATTTCGCGCCGGGCGTGGACCTGAAGTTGCAGCGCATCGCGCGAGCCGATGTGCAGCACACGTTTGGATTTATCGCGAGTCCGGCGGCGAAAGCGGCGGCCTCCTAAAGTCTCCTAACTTTCATCCTTCTCCAGCTCGCGCTCTTCCTTGTAGCGCGTCTCGAAGTCACGCAGACGCGCTGAAATCGTCGATAAATCGTAGAAACTCGCGCTCTTGAGATCGCGGGCGGCCTGCAATTGCCGGATCGCCGATGGCCACGCGCCATCGAGTGCAAGCTTCTCGGCCATCGCGCGATGCTGCTGCATCGCATCGTTTGCGCCGGCGCTCGCTTGAGCCAGATATCGCCACCAGTCGGGCTGAGTGGGATCGGCGCGGGTTTCGCTGCGGGCAAGCGCCTGGGCGTCGGTAAAACGATGCGCGGATAACAGCGCCTGCAAGTGAGTCTCGATGGCCGCGTGGGACTCGGGCCAGCGCTGCTGCGCGATCTCGGCGAGATGCACGGCTTCGTCGTTACGACCCGACAGGCGCGCGATCTCGGCGGCGAGGACATCGAGGCTTGGGGAACTGCGTATCGGAGGGCGTGTAGCAACGATGGTGCCGAGGTTCACGATATTGGCCTGCGTGCGCGAGGCGTTAAGCGATGCCAAAGCCGCACTGGCTGGGGAAGCGACGTTGATTGGCGGCGCGGTCCTGGCTGAAGGTGAGATGGCGACGAGGTTTGCGTCGCTTTTTGCGGCGGCTCTGGATGGTTCCGGCGTGCCCGTCTCGTTCACTACGGTTCGGCGTGGTTCAGCCGATATCGACCGTGCGGCTGACTCGCGTTTTGCAGATCGCGCACCTGCGCCCGAATCCTCGCCCGCCGCGTTGCTTTCGAACGCACGGCGCGCTTTGCCAAGCGCTTCGGTCGCAGCACCGTAGTCGCTCAATAAGGTCTGTGCGAGCGCGATTCCGTACCAGTTCGCCGATACATTCAGCGCAGTTTGATCATCGATTTCAGAGCGCAAGCGGCTGGCAATATCGCGATATTCACTCGCCGAATTCACCTGCAGCACGCGCGAGCGCGCCCGCACGAAACCGTACTCCGAGCTCTGGTGCGGCTGCCGATACGACACGTGGCGTGCCCGGTCCTCCATATCGGCCATTCGTTCGCCGGTGAGCGGATGTGTGCGCAGATACGGCGGCAGGCCGTTCTCGCCCATGGCAGTGCGGTCGAGCCGGGCGAAAAAGGCGACCATTGCGTAGGGATCGTAACCGGCCGCGCTGAGCATCTGGAAGCCGACGCGGTCCGCCTCGTGTTCCGCCGCGCGCGAAAACCGCAACTGGCTGTCGAACGCGAACGCCTGCCCGCCCATCGCGATGCCCATGCCCAGATCGCCGCTGTGGGCCACGACGCCCGCCAGCAAGCCGAACAGCATGGCGGCGAGCGCTGCGTAACCGCTGCGCTCGCTCGTGCCCATCATCCGGGCGATGTGCCGCTGCAGCACGTGCCCCATCTCGTGCCCAATCACCGATGCCAGCTCCGACTCCGTCTGGCTCGTCGCAATCAAGCCCGTGTTCACGCCGATAAAACCACCGGGCATCGAGAATGCGTTGATCTGCGAATCGCGGACGGGGAAAAGATCGAAGTCCGGCAGATAGCTGCCGAGATATTGCGTCTCCGCCGCCGCGGATAACCGCGTCGCGATCGAATTCAGGTAGTCGCGGATGAGCCAGTCATCGAGGTAATCGGGATCGCGGCGCAGATCGCGCATCAAACGCTCGCCGAGGCGACGCTCGGCTTGCGGGGTGAGCGTGCCGCCGGAACCATCGCCGAGATCGGGGAGTTGAAGCGCGCTCATCGATGCCTGGAGGCCCGCCTTTTCACCCGGGTGGTTGGCGAAACGGGTTTCGGCGCCGCCGTAGAGGCCGAAGACGTTGGCGTCGATGGTGGCTGTGGGGGTGGTTGGGCTTGTTGGCGCGGTTGTGGGTGCGGAAGCGGCGGGCTTTCCGATAGAGGCGTTTGGCGTGTTGGCCGCGACCGGCACGTTGAGCGCACTGGATACCGTCGACCCACCCGCCGACTGCGCGCCTAAACCCGCTCCCGCTTGCGCGAACGCGCGGGGAGGCAGGGCCACGGTCAGGCACAGCACAGCGGCGATCAAACGGTTTGGACGCATGGCAAACTTTTGCTATACGGTCGCTTGGTTGACGACCGCCCATCGGCTGAAAAACGCGGCGAACGGAATGCGAAATCTGCTTGAAAGGCTTATCGTAGCAGCGTGAGCGCGTCTGAACCACCCACGCGCCGCTGTTATGATGAGCGCCCGTTGCAAGGAGAGTTTATGTCCGGACTTACACATTTCGATGCTTCTGGCGAAGCGCACATGGTCGATGTCGGCGACAAAAGCGAGACGCGCCGCGTAGCCGTGGCGCGCGGTTCAATTGTGATGTTGCCCGCCACGCTCGCGCTGATCCGCGACGGCAAGGCCAAAAAAGGCGATGTGCTCGGCGTCGCGCGAATCGCAGCGATCCAGGGCGCGAAACGGACCTCCGATCTGATCCCGCTATGCCATCCGCTCGCGTTGACGCGGGTAGCGGTGGATTTTTCCATCGATGAAAACCTGCCCGGCGTGTTTTGCGAAGTCCGCGTGGAAACGGTCGGGCGCACGGGCGTGGAGATGGAAGCGCTGACCGCCGTTCAGGTGGGACTGCTGACGGTTTATGACATGTGCAAGGCGGTGGATCGTGGGATGACCATCAACAACGTGCGCGTGATGGAGAAGCACGGGGGGAAATCGGGGAATTGGGTGGCGGGGAGTTGATCAAGGGGTATTTGCATATCGCCGCGGGCATCGACTCGTGGCAAATCACTGCTGCCGGTCAGCAATCGAGCTCGTTTAGTCGAGAAAAAAGGCGGTTCCAAGACAAGTCGGAACCGCCTTTTTTTTCGTCAACGATCGATCTCTTTGGCTTTGAACCTCCGAGCCCTAGCCACTGCCAACGATCAAGCCGCCTCACTCATCCTCATCATCGCTGTCATCGTCATTCGCCGTCGGCGCAGGCACGCCGTACATCTTCACCAGCTCGGCTTTAAACCCAGCCAGCGGCTTGCCCTGATCGTCGATTAACTGATAAACGTTCGCCAGTTGCTGGGGCCAGTCGTGAAGCTCGGTGGAGAAGATTTTCAACCGAACGATGGTATCGAGTGCATCCTGCGTCTGTCCGGCCAGCGCCTGCAACACAGCATAACGGCGCAACACGGTTTCCCCGGGCAATAACGCAAGCGCCTGACGATGCATCCCGAGCTTGGCGGCGAGGTCCTGACTGTTCATCGGCAGCAGCGTCGCCGCGCCGTACTCGCCCCAGGCCCCAAACAAGAACGACGGATCTGCACGATATTGCTCAGCCGGCTGGCTACCGTAGTAAAGCACTTCCGAACGGTTGTAGTCGCGCAAGATGGGATACAGCGAAGCCAGCCCGAGCACAACCAAAACCACGTACATCCCATAGGAAAATGAACGCGATACCAGCCGCAACGGCCGCGTCTCGAGCAAACCGAAAATCAGCATCGCGGGCATCAGATAGAACATGTACTGCTGCGGATACTCAACCAGCGCATGCATCATCAGCACGCCGAGCAGCGAAAGCGCAAAAATCCGCGCCGGCGTATGCGGCGCGCGCAGCACGCGCACGAGCCAGCACACCACGCTGAACAGCACGATCGCCATGCCGAGCAGACCGGTTTTCGCGAGCAAGTCGATGAAGATATCGTGCGAATTGTTCGCGATCTCCACACCACCAAGCTCCCGCACGAACTCGAACTGATGCAGCGGAAACTCGCCCCAACCGACACCCAGCAAAGGATGCGTCAGGAACATGGTCCAGCCGTACTTCCAGAGCGCAAGCCGCGGCGCGATCTGGTTCGCGTCCTGCATCCGTTCCGCCGCCGACTGGCCGAGTTCGAGCTGATAACGCAAGTTCGCCCAGCGAATCGCGGCGTTCACGGCGAAGAACAACACGAGCAGCACGACCGGAATCAGCCACGCGCGGGTCTTGCGACGAGCGGCGCCGTTCGCAGGACCATCCGGATCGTCGGCCACGGTCGAACGGCTCTGAATGAACGCCATCCAGAATCCCCCGACAGCGATCACGCCCATCTGCAGCCACGGTCCACGCGACACGGTCAACGCGAGCCCTGCTGAAAATATCGTGGAGAGAACGAGCCATACGATCACCGGCAGGCGTCGTGTCTGGACGAGATACAGCGCGCCCGCCGTTGCGAACGCAATGTAGGTGGCGAGGTGATTCGCCTGCGCCATGTTGCCGAACGGCCGCCGTTCGATCACGACGTTATAGGCAACCACGAACGGCGAAAACTTCGCTTCCATATGGAACAACTGCACGACCTGGCAGAACACCGCGAACAGGCCGCCAACGATCAACGCTGCAGCACCCCAGCGCAACGCCTTCTCGGCGAGACCCGCGCGCACAAAACCATAACCGGTATGCACCGCGATAAACGACGCCAGCAAGTAACCGCCGCCGAGCCAGTTCATCGATGGCTGCGCGACCGGCAACACCACCGTCTGCGCCACGAGCAGCACGCCGAGCACAAGCGGCATCAACGCCATGACCGGCGACGCGAACGGCACACGCGGTTCGGAGAGACGCACGATCAGCACCATCGCCCCCCCGAGCACCAGGAACAACGCCAGCGCGCTGAACTCGGCGTAGAAGGTCGGAATGGGATAGGTGTGGTTGACGACCGCGAACGGGATCGTCAACGCCAGAGAGAGGACCGCAAGAGAAAGGTAGCGCGCGATGTTTGAAGGCATGTGGGGTCGGGAACGTCGGCAACCGGCGCACTATACAAAAAATTACCCATGCTGTGCGGCACGTGGCATGAAATGCGCCGAAATCACCGTCATTCGTGGAAATTCCGTGGTGGTTTCGGCGAAACATCCGGGCTAGCCGCAATCCGCGTGCTCGCTCTGAGGTGTCAGTACCTCGATTCACGCGATTACGGTTTCATGCGGTCAGCCTTTCAGCTCGTTACGTCCGGCATCCCGACGCGTCTTAACTTTCCGCGCATGAGAAGTCTTCGAAACCACGCTTGGCCGCTATCCACACTTTTGAACCCGCACACCGCTGCTGTCATCGCTGAACGCCCAAAAAGACGAAGCGCCTGGTTGCGTAATGCAATCCAGACGCTTCGATCTTATTGAGCCCAGCCCAGCCTCGGCAGTCAGCCAGACGGCCAACGCGCAACGCGCAACGCCCAAATTAGTGCGCGGCTTTCGATTCCGCGGCCTGCACGCGTCGCCGGAAATACCAGCCGACGGCCAGCACCAGCACCGCCCCCGCCACGCGCGCGGCGTACTCGGCACTCGGCACGTTCAGCGCGGGCCAGCGGTCGATGAACGGATCGTCGATGATCAACCCGCCCGCGATCCACCCAAGCAAACCGGCGCCAAGTGCAATCACGATCGGGAATTTATCGAGCAGCTTCAGCACCAGCGTGCTGCCCCACACGATCAACGGAATGCTTACGAGCAGCCCGAAGACGACCAGCGCAAACCGATGCTGCGGATCGGCAGCTTCGGCAGCCCCCGCTACCGCGATGACGTTGTCGAGACTCATCACAGCGTCGGCCACGATGATCGTCTTGACAGCAGTCCACAGCTGATCGGACGGTTTGATATTCGGGTCGCTGTGATCCGGCATCATCAGCTTCACGCCGATCCACAGCAGCATCAAGCCGCCCACGAATTTGAGGAACGGGATATCGAGCAGCACCACCGCGAACGAGATCAGCGCGACCCGCAGCACAATGGCCCCAAGCGTGCCAAGCAGCACGCCGCGCGTCCGCTGTTTCGCCGGCAAGTTCCTACAGGCGAGCGCGATGACGACGGCGTTATCGCCGCCAAGGAGGATATCGATGACGATGATCTGTAGAACAGCGCCCCAATGAAGCGTGGCGAAAAATTCGAGCATGAAAAAACCGGTGAACAACAGCGACAGAAAGGACGCACAATAAAAAAGCGGGGAAGCCTGAGCTCCCCCGCATTTAGAACCGACGTGTTACGAAAGGCTTACGTAAGCATAGCGCAGCCCCGCGTTTCCTGTCGATCGGCCGTTCCCTAAACCCTTAAAGCATCGCCTTCAACAGACGCGCCATTTCCGACGGGTTCTTCGTGACAGTGATACCGCACGCTTCCATGATTTCCAGCTTGGCATCGGCCGTATCCGCACCGCCCGAAATCAGCGCGCCTGCGTGACCCATGCGCTTGCCGGCCGGAGCCGTGACGCCAGCGATGAAGCCAACCACCGGCTTCTTCATGTTGTCCTTGATCCAGTAAGCCGCGTTCGCTTCGTCCGGGCCGCCGATCTCGCCGATCATGATCACGGCGTCCGTATCGGGATCGTCGTTGAACATCTTCATGACGTCGATGTGCTTCAGACCGTTAATCGGATCGCCGCCAATACCCACTGCCGACGACTGGCCAAGGCCAATAGCCGTCAACTGGCCGACTGCTTCGTACGTGAGCGTGCCCGAACGCGACACCACGCCGATACGGCCCTTACGGTGAATGTGACCCGGCATGATGCCGATCTTCAGTTCGTCCGGCGTGATCGTGCCCGGGCAGTTCGGTCCGAGCAGCAGCGTCTTGCGATTTTCGCGACGCATACGGTCCTTGATCTCAAGCATGTCACGCACGGGAATGCCTTCCGTGATGCAGATCGCGAGATCCAGATCGGCTTCGACTGCTTCCCAGATGGCAGCAGCGGCGCCCGCCGGCGGTACGTAGATCACCGAAACGGTTGCGCCCGTTTCAGCCTTCGCTTCCGCGACGCTTGCGTAGATTGGAATGCCTTCGAAATCTTCGCCGGCGCGCTTCGGGTTCACGCCCGCAACGTACGCTTCACGGCCATTCGCATACTCGCGGCAAGCGCGGGTGTGGAACTGACCGGTCTTGCCGGTAATACCCTGGGTGATGACCTTGGTGTCTTTGTTGATCAGAATCGACATAGTGTGACCTCTGTTCGTCGACGTCGCCCGCGCCTCGAATGCTCATGGAGCACTCAGGCAAAAGCGGCGCCTTTCGTATCTGGTGGAACGCTCGTAATCCGGTGTCTGGTTTGACAACAAACAAGCCTGGATTACTTGCCCTCGGCTGCCGCGACGACCTTCTGCGCAGCTTCTTCCATGCTGTCGGCCGCGATGATCGGCAAGCCCGAATCCGCCAGCATCTTCTTGCCGAGATCTTCGTTCGTGCCCTTCATGCGCACGACCAGAGGAACCTTCAGCGACACGGCCTTCGACGCTTCGATCACGCCTTCCGCGATCACGTCGCAGCGCATGATGCCGCCGAAAATGTTCACGAGGATTGCCTTGAGGCCCGGGTTCTTCAACATGATCTTGAAGGCTTCCGTGACCTTCTCGGTCGTGGCGCCGCCACCCACGTCGAGGAAGTTGGCCGGCTCGCCGCCGAACAGCTTGATCGTGTCCATGGTTGCCATTGCCAGACCGGCGCCGTTCACCAGGCAGCCGATGTTGCCATCGAGCGAGATGTAGGCCAGATCGAACTTCGATGCTTCCACTTCAGCCGGATCTTCTTCGTCGATATCGCGATACGCGACGATGTCCGGGTGCCGGAACAGCGCGTTGGCGTCGAAGTTGAACTTGGCGTCCAGTGCGATCACCTTGCCGTCGCCGGTGACGATCAGCGGGTTGATTTCCGCCAGCGATGCGTCCGTTTCCCAGAATGCCTTGTACAGGCCTTGCAGGATCGCACGCGCTTGCGGGATCGAGCCTTCGGGGATGCCGATCTTGCGCGAGAGGTCGTCGGCGTCTTTGTCGAGCAGACCCGTCGACGGCTCGACGGCGAACTTGTGCAGCAGTTCCGGCGTCTTTTCCGCGACTTCTTCAATGTCCATACCGCCTTCGCTCGATGCCATCACCACGACTTTTTGCGTGATGCGGTCGAGCACGAGGCCGACGTACAGTTCCTTCTTGATGTCCGCGCCTTCTTCGATCAGCAGGCGGTTCACCTTTTGGCCTTCAGGGCCGGTCTGGTGCGTGACGAGTTGCATGCCGAGGATCTGGTTCGAATATTCGCGAACCTGTTCCAGCGTCTTTGCAACCTTCACGCCGCCGCCCTTACCGCGACCGCCAGCGTGAATCTGAGCCTTGACGACCCAAACCGGGCCGCCCAGCTCTTCGGCGGCCTTGACCGCATCGTCCACCGAGAACACGGGCTTGCCGCGCGGGACCGCGACGCCGAACTTCCGCAGGATTTCCTTTCCCTGGTACTCGTGAATCTTCATGCGTGATTCCTTCAGTCTGAGAGTTGGATTGAACTTCGATTACGTGGATTACTTGGATTACGTTGAGCGTTGCTTCCGGCGTCGACGATACGCGCCTCCGGAGTCATGCTGATTTCTGCTGATCTTGCTGCTTTTACCGCTCGTCTTGGTCGGCCAGTTCTGTGAACCTGCTCTTGCTAGATTTCGCTAGTTTTGCTGAGCCGGTTCAACTTCGCACCCGGCCTTTTTGGGGTTGTCCTTATCCGCCATCCGGTTGGCCGCGCTTCGGGGCGCATGGCCGAACCAGCGCGGATAATATTGCCGCACGGCTTCACCGTCGAAACGCAATGCGTTGCAACGGCCAAGCTGAAATGGGGGTTTGTTGCTGTCTGTTTCTTTGTCTGAGGAACTACCGGCTGGTTTGCCGGGCGCGCCGCCTGTTTCGGTGTTCCACACTTCGCCGGCAAATGCCTGGATGGCGGCTGTGGGCAGTACGGCGCAGAGTTCGGTGATGTGTGTGCAACCGGTTGTACCGGCCAGCAATCGGCTGGATTCACGACGGAAATTTTGCACCAGATTGAGGCCGATGAGCGCGCGATAGGCCGGGTTCGATGCTGCACAAAGACTGCTGTACGGTGCCCACTCCGAAGCCGCTTCGGCGTCGACGATAGTGAACGAGCGGTCGATAGTGATGCGCAGCCAGAGTTCATGGATCGGCAGGCCTTGAGGCCGGACGCCCGTCGCGAGTTTGACGTCGCGCGGCTTTTCATCGGTTAGACAGGCTTCGATATCCCACAAGCCATCTTCACGCTCAAACGCTTCCATTCGAATCGCGCGGCGATGGCGCAACTGTCGGGAAACGGGCGGAGAAAGCGGCATGTGCAAAGGAAGGCCGGAATGAGAAAACGCCGAAATTTTACCATACTGGCCGTTTTCAGCCGGACCGAGTTGCGGCGGGGAGGCTTGAGGGGGAATGCACGGCGTTGTGCGTGGGTTTGTTTCGCGTTGGTCGCGGGAGGTGGGTGATTCCGCTCAACGTGAGTGAGGTGGGTTTTTTGGTTGTGTTTTTTTGTTCGCTGTTTTGCGGGCGAACCGGGCTTTTGGTTGTTCGTTAACCGCCTCGCCCGTATGAGCCGAATTTCGACCCTGACGTCTATTCGTCGATAAATTCGTCGTCACCCGCTTTCAGCACTTTCATGATCGTGCCGCTGGTGAAACCCCGGGTGGCGAGAAAGCGGGCTTGCTTCGCGCGTTCGGCCGGAGTGGTTGGAGGTTCACCGTATTTTTTACTCCAGACCTCGCGGGCACGAGTAAGTTCGGTCTTGTTCAATTCAGCGCCGGCATCCTGAATCAGTGTCTCGTCGATACCGTTCCGCTTCAACTCATTGACGATCCGGTTTGTGCCGAGGCGAGTGCCACGTCGATGAAGCACGCTTTCGACATATCGCTCATTCGATAACCACCCCTCACGCTCGAGCGCATCGAGCAAGGTATCGAGCGAATCGTTTTCGCCGAGATGCGGCGTCAGTTTGCGAGACAACTCAGTGCGACTGTGTTCGCGACGCGATAGATAACCCAGCGCACGTCCGCGTAACGATAGTTGCGGCCCCTTTCGCTTGGAATCTCCGGCTGCCGATGTCTTTGCACGTCCGTTGGATCCGCGCGAATAAACCGATTCGGTATTTTGGTTTTCGCTGACCACTTCCGCTACGGATGGCGCGCACTGTTCAAAGGGTTCGAATGGATCGGCTATGTCGATGCTAGCGTCTCCAACAATGCCCGGAGAAATAACCGCAGGTTTCGGTTGCGATTTTCTGGCAACTTTTGCGGGCTCGGCCTGTGATTGAACAAGCGCCTGCTCCAGCACTGCCCGAGCGCGCTTTAAGCGTTCCTCGGCGTCGATCACCTCTAATCCAGCGGGCGAATTATTCTGCACCGATTCAATTCGTTGCTCGTCAACTTGCGGCACAACCGCTATATCGGCGCTTTCGGCGCTTTTCCCGTCAGCGGGTTTTGCCGACTTCGGCGAAACGCGACGGCTGGTTTTTCGATCGGTGGATCGTTCGAAAACATCGTCGCCTTCAGCAGGCTGAGGCGACAATTTTCCACGCAAGGCCGAGCTAGCCGCTTTGCGCCCAGTCAACCCGCCACGTCCAAATTTGCTGCGATCACTCGATCGCTCGTATTCAGCCGGGGTATCTGCCGATGCACGATCTGAAGACGACCGCGCCGACGCACCGCCGCCAAACGATCCACGTTTCGGATACGCACGATCACTCGACCGTTCGAACACCGGCTCGGTGTCTGACTGCGTGGTTTCACCGGCAACTTCCAAACTCGCGGCAATTGCCTGAGCCTTGCTGCTGCCAGACGACGACAAGCTTGAACTAGCGGGGCGCCCAAAGCTGCCTTTCCTGGCGAAGCTACTGGTACTGCCACTTCCGCTGCCCGAACTCTTGCCGCTGGAAAACCCACCGCCTTTAAACCCACCACCGCCTTCGCTTTTCCCGCCCGACCCGCCACCGCTTTTCGCGAAGCTGTTTCCAAACGAACGACGCGCCGGCGCAGATCCCTCCGCACCGGCGCGTTCGCCTGCTGCTGCGCGGTATCGATCGCTGCTTCGTTCGTAGCGATCGACGCCTTCCTCAGCGTCGCGACTTTCGTCGTCATCGCTGATGGACTTCGAGCCGTCCGGATCTTCCTTTAGGTCCTGCTCCGTGTCACGACTTGCATCGCGACCCGCCTTCGATCCGAACCGGCTCTTGCGCATCATCTTTACCGCCTAAAACTCATTCTTCTTCGTCCGCCACTTCGGCAACACCCGGCGCAACTGCGTCGGCCATTGCATTGACGCCCAGCGACTCGCGAATCTTGTTTTCGATTTCACGCGCCATTTCCGGATTCTCACGCAGGAATTCGCGTGCGTTGTCCTTACCTTGGCCAATCCGTTCGCCGTTATAGCTGTACCAGGCACCCGCCTTATCAACGAGCTTGGCCTGCACACCCAGGTCGATGATTTCGCCCTGACGCGAGATACCTTCGCCGTAGAGAATGTCGAAGATAGCTTCGCGGAACGGCGGCGCAACCTTGTTCTTCACCACCTTCACGCGTGTTTCATTGCCGATCACTTCGTCGTTCTTCTTGATCGAACCGATACGGCGAATATCCAAACGCACCGATGCGTAGAACTTCAGCGCGTTACCACCCGTGGTGGTTTCCGGGTTGCCGAACATCACGCCAATCTTCATGCGGATCTGGTTGATGAAGATCACCAGACAGTTGGTGCGCTTGATCGTGCCGGTCAGCTTGCGCAGCGCTTGCGACATCAAACGTGCTTGCAAACCCGGCAGCGAATCGCCCATTTCGCCTTCGATTTCAGCCTTCGGCACCAGCGCCGCGACCGAGTCGATCACGATCATGTCGATGGAACCCGAGCGCACGAGTGCGTCCGCGATTTCCAATGCCTGCTCGCCCGTGTCCGGCTGCGAGATCAGCAGGTCCGACGCGTTCACGCCGAGCTTTTGCGCATAAGCGATGTCGAGCGCGTGTTCCGCGTCAATAAACGCTGCCGTGCCGCCGATCTTCTGCATTTCGGCAATCACTTGCAGCGTCAGCGTGGTCTTGCCCGACGATTCCGGACCGTAGATTTCCACTACGCGTCCACGCGGCAAGCCGCCTACGCCCAATGCGATATCCAGTCCGAGCGAACCGGTCGAGACCACTTGAATGTCTTCAATGGCTTCGCCAGCGCCGAGTCGCATGATCGACCCCTTGCCGAATTGCTTCTCGATCTGCGCGAGCGCGACGGCGAGCGCCTTGCTCTTCTCTGCAGACATCCCGCCCGGGCCTTTCTTGCTATCTTCCATGAATCGTCCTTTGCTATGATGAACGGCGTCTGGCGCATGCCCTTGGGACTTTTTCCCGGTCGGGCGCACTGCTTCAGACACTGTATAAAAAAACAGGTGTTTTTGCAAGTCCGATCGGTGCACGTAGTTTCAACGCCACGTTCGACCCATGCGGGACACCACTACACCTGGAGACCGCCGCGCCGGGCGAATTGCGGTGCCGGCAATGCCTTTTGCGCACACTACGATGCGAATCCTCATTGCCGAAGACGACAGCATACTCGCGGACGGTCTCATTCGATCACTCCGCCAATCGGGCTATGCCGTGGATCATGTGCGGCACGGCGTGGACGCGGACAACGCGCTTTCGCTCCAGACTTTCGACCTTTTGATCCTCGATCTGGGCCTGCCGATGATGTCCGGCCTCGAAGTCCTGCGACGCCTCAGAGCCCGTAATTCGCAGATGCCCGTGCTCATCCTGACGGCCGCCGACAGTGTCGACGAACGCGTCAAGGGACTCGACCTCGGCGCCGACGATTACATGGCCAAACCGTTCGCGCTGAATGAACTCGAAGCCCGCGTGCGCGCCCTCACCCGGCGCGGCGCGGGCGGCGGTCCGACGGTCGTCAAACACGGTGCGCTTTCATTCGATCAGGTCGGACGCATTGCGTTTATCAACGAACAGGTCATCGAGTTATCGGCGCGCGAACTCGGCGTGCTCGAAGTCTTGCTGCAACGGGTTGGCCGGCTGGTGTCGAAGGAACAGCTCGTCAACCACCTTTGCGAGTGGGGCGAGGAAGTCAGCAACAACGCGATCGAAGTCTATGTCCATCGGCTAAGAAAAAAAATCGAGCCCGGCGGGGCGCGCATCATAACCGTTCGCGGGCTAGGCTATAGCCTTGAAAAAGCCGTTGCCGCGGTGGCCCCCTCTGTTCCGTCTGCCCCGGCGAATGCCGACGAGCCCGTCTCGCCCAGCCTGCATCATAAGTAACAGTAACCACGAGTAACTACGCCATGGGCTCGCCAGCATCCCCCGAGCGCGCCGCACCGGTGTTGCGCGAGCTAGCACACCCTTCGCCGGATTTACCCGGAGCCGACCCCGACGCGTCCCGCGACGCGCGTTACGCCAATCCGTTTGCGCCGCCCGATGAACTCGAGCCTGACGGCGAGCCGGCGCCGCGCTCGCTGTTCGGCGAGATTCTGGACTGGATGCTCGCGCCGCTGCTGTTGTTGTGGCCAATGAGTATCGCGGTCACGTATCTCGTCGCCAAGTCGATCGCCAACGGGCCGTTCGATCGTGCGCTCGAGACTGATGCCTATGTGCTCGCGAGGCAGATCCAGCCGGTGAACGGCGTCGCAGAATTGCGGCTGCCGAGCGCCACGCGCGACTTTCTGCGCGCAGATAACGTCGATAGCGTGTTTTTCCAGGTGCTGGGTACTCGCGGTGAGTTGGTCGGCGGCGACGCGGACATGCCCTTGCCACACGACGATGACCGGCCGCAGCCCGGCATCGTGGAATTTCGTGACGACGTACTACGTGGCAACGACATTCGCGTTGCTTATACGACGGTGGAAGCGCCGTCGCTGCCGCATCCGGTGCTGGTTCAGGTGGCCGAGACGCTCGATAAACGCAGCCAGTTGGCCAACGACATCATCAAGGGCGTGATCCTGCCGCAGTTCGTGATTTTGCCGCTGGCAATCGTACTGGTCTGGTTCGGGCTGTCGCGTGGGCTCGCGCCGCTGCATGCGCTGCAATCGAATATCCGGGCCCGGCGTCCCGACGATCTTTCGCCGCTTGAAGCGAGCCGCGCGCCGCCGGAAATCGCGCCGCTGGTGGCGTCGTTCAACGACCTGCTCAACCGGCTCGAACAGAACATGCAGTTGCAGAAGCGCTTTATAGCCGACGCCGCGCATCAGATGAAAACGCCGCTCGCGGGCTTGAGGACGCAGGCGGAGCTTGCGTTGCGGCAGGATGTATCGGCGGAAGTGCAGCGCTCGCTCGAACAGATAGCCACCAGTTCCGAGCACGCGGCGCGGCTGGTCACGCAACTGCTCGCACTGGCTCGCGCGGAGAACCGGATGTCAGGGCAGATTTTCTCGCGCGTGGAGCTGACCGATCTCGCGCGGCTCGCCGTGCGCGACTGGGTGCAGGCCGCGTTGGCCAAGCAGATGGACATTGGTTATGAGGAGCCGGCGCATCCGGTCGAAGTCGAGGGCAACGCGGTGATGCTGCGCGAAATGCTGTCGAATCTCATCGATAACGCCATCCGCTATACCCCGCCCGGTGGCCGGATCACGGTTCGCGTTCGCGCCGACGAGTCCGACACGCGCCACGTCTTTCTTGAAGTGGAAGACACGGGATTGGGCATTCCAGCGGCTGAACGGACACGAGTGCTTGAGAGGTTCTATCGCATTCTCGGTCGTGAAGGCGATGGCAGCGGACTCGGTCTTGCCATCGTCAGGGAGATCGTGACGATGCACGGCGGCACGCTGGATATAGACGATCACGTGTACAACGAAGCGCCGCGGCAAGCCGGAACGCTCGTCAGAGTGGGCTTACAACGGGTTTATCCTGCCCGGGACAAACCCTGATCGAATTTTGCATGACGACTCTGCGTGACGCAATTTAGAGCGATGTTGCACGATGAACGACGATTAAAGTCACCTAATTAGAAGACGTTAAAACAATATGAAGATAATGAAACGTCTCAGCGCTCTCCCCCGCCACGTCAGAACGCCGTAAGTTTTCCCTCCAATAATCGATGCACGGCGCCGCTATCCGCGGATGCCATTCAAAGATGAATACAGGAGACGATTTCATGGCGACGGTCGAGGGGCGCATTTCCCACTCACCGATGACGAGCGAAGAACGGCGCGTGATTTTCGCGTCATCGCTGGGCACGGTGTTCGAGTGGTACGACTTTTATCTGGCGGGCTCGCTCGCCATCTATATCAGCAGGACCTTCTTCTCCGGCGTCAATCCGACGGCCGCTTTCATCTTCACGTTGCTCGGCTTCGCGGCGGGTTTTGCCGTGCGGCCGTTCGGGGCCATCGTGTTCGGGCGTCTCGGCGATATGGTCGGGCGCAAGTACACCTTCCTTGTGACCATCGTGATCATGGGCTTGTCCACTTTCGTGGTCGGGCTGCTACCCGGATACGGCACGATCGGGATTGCCGCTCCAGTGCTCTTTATCGCGATGCGGCTGCTGCAAGGGCTCGCGCTCGGCGGTGAATACGGAGGCGCTGCGACGTACGTCGCGGAACATGCGCCCGCCAACAAGCGCGGCGCGTGGACGGCGTGGATCCAGACCACCGCTACGCTTGGGCTTTTCATCTCGCTGCTCGTGATTCTGATCGTGCGGAGTTCTGTCGGCGAGGAAACGTTCGGCGCGTGGGGCTGGCGCGTACCGTTCCTGGTGTCGATCGTGCTGCTCGGCGTCTCCGTGTGGATTCGGCTGAAACTGCATGAATCGCCGGTTTTCGAGCGCATCAAGGCGGAAGGCAAGACGTCGAAGGCGCCGCTGACTGAAGCGTTCGGCCAGTGGAAGAACCTGAAGATCGTGCTGCTCGCGCTGTTCGGGCTGACGGCGGGACAGGCCGTGGTTTGGTACACGGGCCAGTTCTATACGCTGTTTTTCCTGACGCAGACGCTCAAGGTTGATGGCACCAGCGCCAATATCATGGTGGCGGTGGCGCTGTTGATCGGGACGCCATTCTTCCTGTTCTTCGGGTCGCTGTCGGACAAGATCGGGCGCAAGCCGATCATCATGGCCGGATGCCTGATTGCCGCGCTGTCGTACTTTCCGCTCTTCCACGCGCTGGCTCACTACGCGAATCCGACACTGGAAGCCGCGACCTTGAAGGCGCCGATCAGCGTGATCGCCAACCAGGACGAGTGCTCGTTCCAGTTCAACCCGGTGGGAACAGCGAAGTTCACGAACTCCTGCGATATTGCCAAGAGCGCGTTGTCGAAGTCCGGCTTGAACTACGAGAACGTGGCCGCGCCAGCCGGGACGATCGCGCAGATCAAGGTGGGCGATACCCTAGTGGATACGTATGACGGCAAGGCTGCCGATGCAAAGGCGAAAGGCGCCGCGTTCGACAAGACGCTGGCTGGCACGCTGAAGTCGGCGGGTTATCCGGCTAAGGCTGATCCAGCGCTGATCAACTGGCCGATGGCTATCGTGATCCTGACGATCATGATGATCTTCGTGACGATGGTCTATGGACCTATCGCCGCGATGCTCGTGGAGATGTTCCCGGCGCGGATCCGGTATACGTCGATGTCGCTGCCTTATCACATCGGCAATGGTTGGTTCGGCGGGTTCTTGCCGGCGACGGCGTTTGCTATCGTGGCCGCGAAGGGGAATATTTTCTCGGGGCTGTGGTATCCGATTGTGATCGCCTTGGTGACGTTCGTGATCGGGATGCTGTTTGTTAAGGAGACGAGAGGGTCGGCGGTTTATGACTCGGATTGATTTTCGGGCGATTCGGGGAGCGATGACGGGGTGCTCGCTCTCTTGGCTACCTTGTCTCTAGGAATGAGCCTGGAAGGGGTTGACAGGTTTCGCAACCCTCTTCATAATCTCGATCTCTTGGCGAATTAGCTCAGCCGGTTAGAGCGACGGAATCATAATCCGCAGGTCCGGGGTTCGAATCCCTGATTCGCCACCAAGTTGGTAAAAAGCCGCTGCTTCGAAAGAAGCGGCGGCTTTTTTGTTTGGCTTCCCACCAGACGCGATCCGAATATCGGTCCTGGCGGATATCGAATTTCCAGTACCGAATCAGTGGTCCGCGACGCCCTCTTCATAGATCCTCCATCTGCTAACGCGGCGTTGCCATCCTTCAGCCACCGCGAGCCACCGCGCCTCACCTGCCTCTGGAATGCCGTCGTCCATTTATCACCACGCGTCATTGCGGGCGGGATCATCCGGGCCGCTCCCCTCTGAACCTATCGGCTCGTCATCCAGCAACAGGATCCACCTGTCGCTCTCGCTTGCGCGCCGGGCCTTCCTTAAGAAAGCGCGCCATCGAGAACTTTCTCACGCTGGTTTAATCACCAGAGCGCCATCTTCGGCGCTCACCTCTACGTCCGTACCTTCCTGCAGGCGCAGAGTTTCTGCGAGCCCTGCAGGAATTCTCACGGCGAGGCTGTTGCCCCACCGTTTCACTTGTTGAAGTGCCAACGTCGGCTCCTATTGAGCGGCTTTCGTAACCGCTAGATATCAAAACAACTGTGCGTCCGGCAGATATCGCGTAACACAATACGTGGATTCGGCTTTCTGGTCGAACCGCTTGATGTCATTCTGTACACGCCCATTCAACGGGCGCTTGCAGTTCGAACCCGTCTGCCAACGGTCCCCACTCACTGACGTTCGAGGTCAACTAACCGAAAGGCAGGCTTTGCAGCAGACAGGAATCAAACGTTACCCCACGGTGTTTCCATGAGCACTTCGCCTATCAATAAACGGGAAGCAGAATATACGGCACTGAAATAACAGGTTGTGACAAAAATCGTCGGCAGGCGCTCAATGAATCGTTGGAGCAACTATCAATGTGCGCGCGGGCATGCTTGCGCAGCAAGCGATCCTCGCTACCTTCGCCTTCGCCGAATCGCGCTCGTGACCCTCTACACAGTGTCGCGACACCTTGCCGTTGACGCTCGCGCCTATTGCCTCCTTGGGTATCAGCAAGACAGTATTTTCTGGTGTCTTGGCTGGATCAAAGTCTCTCCGCAAGCGGAAGTTCAGACCCTCACCCCCGTTCCTGCAACGACACGATTAAACACCCCTGCATGCGTCACATTCATCCCATGCGAAGCGCCCTCAATGGTGACTCGCCTCGCACAAGCTATCCATCCTTCCAATGCCCCCACCGCATCCCGAAACATTCGCGGACTATTCGCGCCATCGATTAGCAGCGTAAGGCATTGCACCCTCGCCGCAGCATGCGCATCGTAGGCCGGTAGCGGGTCGCGGAACTGTAGAGCCAACGTATTCGCGTTATCGGTCGCCATCGCCTTGAACTCCTTTGGACTCCGAGCCCAAAACCCTGGCCGACTGACCGAATCGACGAAAAGCTCCAACCCCGCATCAACATCCCCGCTAGCGATTAACTCCGCCGCCTTCGCCCGCAGCGCATTGATCGGCGCGGGCAACACCGTCGGCGCTCTTCCAACATCACCGGGCCTAGCCACCGCCCCACCCGGATCAGCAAGCACCAACGACTTCACCAACTCCGGATACCTCGCGGCTAGATGAAACGCAACACACCCACCCCGCGAGTGCCCGACAACATGAACCGGCCCAACTCCCAGGCGCTCGATGAAGTGCCCCAACTCATCAACGTGCGCGTCCCAGCTAAATTGCCGCGAGCCACCAGCCATCGCACCAAACCCCAAAACCCCCGAAGGCCAGTAATACGACAGACTAGGCGCAACACATCGATACTGCTTAGCAAGCGGCCCTAACTGCGGCTTCCAGTATCGAAAGTCACAAAGCGACCCATGCACGAACAGCATCACCTCGTGATGCTCATGCCCGGTCTGTACAAAGGGAACTTGCAAACCATCACCCAATGTGGCGAGATCCGGCGCTGGTAGGCCAAAAAGTTGCGAGGGATCCACCCCGTCCAACAGCTTCATCCGATGCAACTCCAATCAACGATCCCACGAACCAACGATCCATAGAACGCAAAAACTCACTCCGGCGCCGTAGCCCTGACCGTCACCATATCGCCCATGCTGCGATCATCGTCATCATCAAGCGAAGAAGAAGACGCAGAATCCAACGAACCTGCGGACGTCCGTAAAGAATCAAACGGAATAGCCTCCACCGGAAACCCCTTCTTCTCCCACGCGTCCAACCCACCCTTCAGCGGCCGCACATTCCGAAACCCCTTCGCCCTCATCCGCGTCGCAATCTGCTTGGCCGTCGCTTCATTCGGACACACGCAATACACCACGACCTCGTGTTCCCGAAACATCTCATCGATTTTCCCCGATGACTCCAGATCCAGCGGAATCGCGCCTTTAATCCGATGCGCCTCCTTCCTCCTCACGTCTTCCGGCCGGGCATCGAAAATAACGGGCGGCGCATCGGACCGCATCATTTCATCGAGCTGTTCGGGCGAGATCCGATACTTCGCGAGCCATCGACGAAACTGCATGCGCCGCGCCCATCGGTACGCCAAGAACGCACCGGCCGCCATCGCGAGCACATCGAGCGCGGTCAGCCCATACGTGCGCACGAACACCAGCAAGTTAGCGATTTCAGCATTCAAGATCGCGCCGCCGAGCATCCACGCGGAAGCCCAAAGCGCGGCCCCGACCAGATCCCAAAACACGAACACGCGCACATCGATCTGTGTCGTTCCCAGCAACGGCGACGACACCAACCCCAACCCTGGCACAAACTTCGACAACGCCAGCAAAGGCACGCCAAAGCGCTCGAACCAATGTCGAGCAGTACGCAAAGTAGTATCGAGAGAAAGCGAGAACCGCACGAGCGAGTTCAGAAACCGCCGGCCATACAAGCGCCCGGCGGCAAACCAAAGCGCATCGGCGATAACCACCGCGATAACCGCAGCGGCAAGCATGTGCCAAAACGAAGCCAAACCGGCCGCAACCAAACTGCCGGCCAGCACCAGCATAGGGGCAGCGGGAATGGGAACACCAAGCTGAGTCGCGAGGACGCTGACGAACACGGCCCACGCGCCCCACGACGACACAACGGAGATCGGGACGTGCGGCAATTCGGGCTCCTTCCGGAAGGTGCGGAGCGCCGCGTGTCGGCTAAAACGAATAAAAGAAAGCAAAACAGCGCTCGGACCCGCAACTTTATCTTGAAATTGAAATTATCGCCGGATGCGACGAGCGTCCTTTGTCTCCCGCCTACCCCTCGATACGCGCCCGCGTCACGCTGAGCAAACCGCTCATCGCATCACGCGCCGCCGCCGAATCCCGCGCAACGATGGCATCGAAAACGACCGTATGTTCCGCCATCGATGCATTAAAAACCTCCGCCCTCCGCGCGTTCAACCGCAACTGCGCTTCAAGCGTGCGCTCGATCAGCGTCCCAAGCGGCACCAGCAATTCATTGCTGCACGCGTTCAACACGCTCAGATGAAACCGCAAATCCGCCCGAACCCATTCATCGACATTGCGCGCCTCCAGCATCGCCCGATGCGCTTCGCCTAAACGCGCCAACGACTCATCCTCATGATTCGATGCAGCCAACGCAGCGGCATAAGGCTCGATCATTTCGCGCATTTCCTGCAGCTTCAGCGCGAACTGCAACGGCTTGGCGACGCGCGAGTACCACTCGAGAACGTCGGCATCGAGGAGATTCCAGGCATGCCGGGGCCGCACGCGCGTCCCGATCTTCGGCCGCGATTCAATCAATCCCTTCGATGTCAGCGTCCGCAACGCTTCGCGCAGCACAGTCCGGCTGACGCCGAAGCGCTCCATCAATTCGGCTTCACGCGGCAGCGTGGACGCCGGCGGAAAATCCCCGCGCAAAATCTCGGTGCCGAGTTCATACGCCACGCGTCCGTGCAGATCGTGCTGAATAACTTTCCCCTTTACGCAAATGGCGCGACAAAACCCGACGCGATTATACGGACCCTTCCCCGACAAGGCTTTCCGTCAAATAGTACTATTAATATACACATCAAACCAATTTTTGATAGCATAGAAACCCTTGTTCCTCACTCACCGGAAAATCAGGAGATGCCAGCATGAAAATCACTAAACTCGAGACTTTTATCGTTCCGCCGCGCTGGTGTTTCCTGAAGATCACCACGGATGAAGGCATCGTCGGCTGGGGCGAACCGGTGGTGGAAGGCCGTGCGCACACGGTGGCAGCGGCGGTCGATGAGTTATCGGACTATCTGGTCGGCAAGGATCCGCTGCTGATCGAAGACCACTGGCAGGTCATGTATCGCGCGGGTTTTTATCGCGGCGGCCCGATCGGCATGAGCGCGATTGCGGGTGTCGATCAAGCGCTGTGGGACATCAAGGGCAAACATCACGGCGTGCCCATTCACGCGCTGCTCGGCGGTCAGGTTCGCGACCGCATCAAGGTGTATTCGTGGATCGGCGGCGATCGTCCGAGCGATGTCGCGAACAACGCGCGCGCCGTCGTGGAGCGCGGTTTCAAGGCGGTGAAGATGAACGGTTCGGAAGAACTTCAGATCATCGATACCTTCGACAAAGTCCAGGCCGTCATCAACAACGTGGCGGCGGTGCGTGAGGCGGTGGGACCGAATATTGGCATCGGCGTGGACTTCCACGGCCGCGTGCACAAGCCGATGGCGAAGGTGCTCGCGAAGGAACTCGATCCGTACAAGCTGCTGTTTATCGAAGAGCCCGTGTTGTCGGAGAACGTTGAAGCATTACGCGACATCGTGAACCAGACGAGCACGCCGATCGCACTCGGCGAGCGTTTGTATTCGCGCTGGGACTTCAAGCACATCCTGGCCGGCGGTTACGTGGACATCATCCAGCCGGACGCATCGCACGCGGGCGGGATTACGGAGTGCCGCAAGATTGCATCGATGGCCGAAGCCTACGATGTCGCCCTAGCCCTGCATTGCCCGCTCGGCCCGATCGCGCTGGCAACGTGTCTTCAAATCGATGCCGTCAGCTACAACGCCTTCATCCAGGAGCAAAGTCTCGGCATTCACTACAACAAGGGCAACGACCTGCTCGACTACATCAAGAATCCGGAAGTCTTCAAATACGAGGACGGCATGGTGATGATTCCGCAAGGGCCGGGCTTGGGCATTGAAGTGAACGAAGACAAAGTGCGCGAGATGGCCAAGGTTGGGCATCGCTGGCGCAACCCCGTGTGGCGTCACGCCGATGGCAGCGTTGCAGAGTGGTGATCTGAGAATTGCGGCGCGGCGCACGATGCAATTTCGGCCGGCATCGTAGAATACGGATATTGAGATGAGGATTTCGTCTTGGTAACGTTACGTAACGCGCGGGTGACATTTGATCCGCCCGCACGTTACGGCACGGAAAAAGCATTGAAAACGGCTTCCTTGCGGCACACGAAACCCTTGTGCCGTAAGGCTTTGCGTGGTGTAACGACGCCTGGCCCGCGTCTTGCATTATCTCGCGTATGTGAGTTTGTTTCGACCCTGCGCCCGGGAAGAGCGCGACGAAGCCAGAGAGCCCAGCATGTACTCCTACACCCTTCCAGACGAATTTGTCCGCACGCAAATGGCCGTTGGTGCGCTCGTGTTGTTCGGCGTGCTGCGCGTGATCTGCGCCGCGATGGGCGCCCAGCACGGCTGGCGTTTGTCGACCGTGACGCGCTGCTTTATCGGTGCGGCTGTGCTGTTCTGCTTGCCGCAACTCCTCGACGTATTGATGTCCTCGCCCATGTCGCACAGCGCGTTCGTCGAACTTCAAGGCAAGGCGATCGGCTGCGCCCTGGCGCTGTTCTGCGCGCCGATCGTGAGCCACAGACTCGGCTACGAGTAAGTGGCGGAATCAAGCAGCCGCATTAGCCCATCGATGCAAAACCCGGCACGCTGTGCGACAGCACGGCGGCCGCGACGAACACTCCCACAATCAGCACCGCTTCCATCCGCATCACGCCGGTGAACGTGCGCGCATCGACCGTCGATGCAGTGCGCTGCAATCGCGGCATGACGGACCATCGGTTCATTGCGCCGAGCAGCAGCGCGGTCGCGATCAGCACGCCCTTCACGACCAGCACGTGGCCCCACGCGCTCGTTTCGAGCGTTTGCGCCGAGCCGCCCAGCCCGCGCCACGCGTTATAGATCCCGGTCAGAATCACGAGCGATACGGCGATCGCGGCTATCGTCGACATCTTCCCGGCGATGCGAATCAAAAACGCCCGCGCCAGCGACGTCCCCAACGCCGGCAACACCCGCCACGCGCCCGCGATCACCACACCGCCCCATACGGCCGTCGCCAGCAGATGAACGGTCTGAACACCTTCGGCGAGCGAAAACGCGCCGGCATCGGCGGCATGTCCAACCGACGCCTTGCCCGCCGCCGCCACAAGCGCGCCCACGGCGAACAGCCCGAGCCGCGGACTGCCCTTCGCGGTAGCCGATATCGTCGCAAGAATCAGCAGCACGCTGCCGGCGAACGCAATCGCCCAGCCCATGCCGGCGTGCGTGCCCGTGACAACGGTGACAACGGTGACGACGGGCGCGAAGGCGCCGAAGAGAGGCGCGCCGCTCATCGACGCCGCCTGCAGCCAGACCAGCACCAGATCGGCGACAGCAAGCACAACAGCGCCGCCGATGCTCAACCGCCGCGCCCTCACCCAGCCGAATCTCGCGGGCGAAACGGGCGCAGTCGCGTTCTCCTTCAATAACCACGCGCTCAACAACGCCCCGCCGAGCGTGCATGCAAACGCGATATCAGCGAGCGCTGCAATGACGACTTGAACGAACCAGAGCGGATCAACGCTCATAACCGTCCCTCAACTGACAGGTTCAAACTGAAAGCAAACAAAGAATGCATTGAAGGTTCGATGAAGTGTCGATGAAGAAACAAACCGCGCAGCTCGGGAACGCGAGTCTAGCGGAACGGGCACGTGGAATGCACCAAGGCCCAAGGGCAGCCAAGCCATACAAAACCGACACAAACGCCGCACAATCCGTCGATACTTTGTCAAAGCCGACCGACCCCAAACCGTCACGCACGGTCAAAAACCCCTGTCGATCGGTCGCGCGTCAAATTGTCGCGTACACGTTGAAAGGTCGGCGCAACAGGGCGATGCTCAAATAGTCACCATCAGTCATCGATGATAGAATGCCGCGTCGCATCAGAGGCTCCCAGAGCCAATGTGGCAATGGTTCACCACATATTCGCACCGAGCCGAACGAAGCTCGGCAGGTCCTCGAAATTCATGGAGTGTCGCGTGTCTTCAAGACGCATCTTTCGTCCGTTGCTCGCCCCGCTTGTGGCTCTGACGCTGATCGGCAGTGCCAGCATTGCCGGCGCAGCAGAAGCTCCGGCGCCCGCTCAAGCCGCCGCCCAGCCCATGGCGCCGGACACCATGGCAGCGCGTGTGCAGGGTTGCACGGCGTGTCACGGCGTCCACGGCGAAGGCACGGACAACGACTATTTCCCGCGTCTTGCCGGCAAGCCGGCTGACTATCTGTACAACCAGTTGCAGAACTTCCGCGAAGGCCGCCGGAAGTATCCGCCCATGAACTACCTCGTCACGTATCTCTCCGACGACTACCTTCACCAAATCGCCACGTATTTCTCGGAACAGCGCCCACCGTATCCGCAGCCGGCCAAGCCGACCGTGTCGGCATCGACCGTGGCGAAAGGCCAGCAGCTCGTGCTGAAAGGCGATGCGGGCCGCGGCATTCCCGCCTGCGCCGCGTGTCACGGCACCAACCTGACTGGTATGCAACCGGCCATTCCGGGTCTCGTGGGATTGCACGCCGACTACATCAGCGCGCAACTCGGCGCCTGGCGTGCGGGCTCCCGTCACGCGAAAGCACCTGATTGCATGCAACAGATCGCCACCCGCCTGACCGACGACGACGTGACCTCTGTCGCCGCCTGGCTCTCCACGCAAACCGCACCGGCCAATCCGGTACCCGCGCCTGCTGGCTCGCGCAAGTTGCCGCTCGCCTGCGGCAGCGAACCGCAATAAGGCGCGAGGAGCGATAAGAATATGAAACGCAAGTCCCTGTTCGCACTCTCGGCTGTTGTAGTCGCAGCCGTCGCCGCCGCCGCCGCTCTCTGGTCGGGCGGCGACAACCTGCATTCGCGCGGCGCAATCGCCGCCCCGCCGGCCGACCAGGCCGAGCTGATCAAACGCGGCGAATATCTCGCCCGCGCCGGCGACTGTATTGCCTGCCACACGGTTCGCGGCGGCAAGACCTTCGCCGGTGGCCTGCCCATGCTCACGCCGTTCGGCACGCTCTTCACGCCAAACATCACGCCGGACGACCAGTACGGTATCGGCAAGTGGACGTCGGACGACTTCTATCGTTCGCTGCATAACGGCCGCTCGAAAGACGGCAGCCTGTTGTACCCGGCCATGCCGTTCACGGCCTACACGAAGGTGACACGCGCCGACTCGGACGCCATCTTCGCGTACATGCGCTCGGTTACGCCAGTCAACGAACCCAGCCGTCCGCACGAACTGCGCTTCCCGTTCAACAACCGCAACCTGCTGATCGGCTGGCGCACGCTGTTCTTCAGCGAAGGCGAGTACAAGGCGGATCCGACCAAGTCGGTGGAGTGGAACCGCGGCGCGTACCTGATCGAAGGCCTGGGACACTGCAGCATGTGCCACACATCGATCAACGCAATGGGCGGCCCGGTCAGCTCGGCAGCCTTCGGCGGCGGTCTGATCCCGTTGCAGAACTGGTATGCACCGTCGCTGACGTCGAACAAGGAAGCCGGCCTCGGCGACTGGGACATCAAGGACATCAACGACCTGCTGAAGACTGGCGTGTCGCAACGCGGCGCAGTGTTCGGTCCGATGGCCGAAGTGGTCCACAACAGCTTGCAGTACATGACGGACGCGGACATCAACGCCATGTCGACGTTCCTGAAGTCGATCCCGCAAAAGGGCGAAGCGCCGGAAACAATGCAGTTCGAAACATCGGCGCAGTTCGGTTCGGAGTTGCTGCAACAAGGCAAGAAGATCTACACGGAAAACTGCGCGAAGTGTCACGCGGAAAATGGTCTCGGCAAACCGCCGGCCTACCCGCCGCTCGCCACCAACCAGTCGATCCAGATGCCGTCGGCCGTCAACCCGATCCGCATGGTGCTCAACGGCGGTTATCCGCCGAGCACGGACGGCAATCCGCATCCGTATGGCATGCCGCCGTTCGCGCAATCGCTGTCGGATACGGAAGTGGCTGCGGTTGTGACGTACATCCGTATGTCGTGGGGCAACCATGGCACGCCGGTGTCGCCGCAACAGGTCAGCAACCTTCGTTCGGCGCCGCTCGACTGATCGATGAAGCGTTTTCCGCAGGTAGCGTAAAATACGCCAAAGGGCGCAAGCAGGGCGCAGGCCTCGAAGTCGGGGCTGCGCCCTTCGTTTTTTTGAGCGTGAACAAGCTGGAGTTTGGCTGAGCGCTCTGGATGGACCACGGGCGGCTGTAAAATGCCCCGGTGGTCACGGTTTTGCTCCGGTTCCAGCATTTCTTGAAGCAGAAAAGCGCGGCGTTGCAGACAGGATCGCAGCGGCGCCGTAAGGATGGTCGATGCACTTTGGTGAGCGGTTCAACAGCGTTACCCACCTCGTCGGCACGGTGCTGTCGGTGGCGGCACTCGCAACGCTCGTCACCATGGCCGCGCTGGAGCGCGACCCGTACAAGATCGTCAGTTTTGCCGTGTACGGCGCCATGTTGCTCGTGCTGTACACCATTTCCACGCTGTATCACTGGGTCCGCAACCCGCGGCTCAAGGCGATATTGCAAAAATGCGATCATTCGGCCATTTACTTGCTGATCGCAGGAAGTTACACACCGTTCACGCTCGTTACACTGCGCGGCCCGTGGGGCTGGTCGTTATTCGGCGTAAGCTGGGGGCTCGCCGCTCTCGGCATTGTTCAGGAACTCACGCTGGGGCGTCGAACCCGCAGCGTATCGATGGTGATTTACGTGTTGATGGGCTGGCTCGCGCTCGTAGCCATCCGTCCTCTCGTTTCGGCACTACCGCCCGCCGGCACGGCGTGGCTGCTGGCCGGTGGCTTGATCTACAGCGCCGGCATTTACTTTTTCATCAACGACGAGCGCATCCGGCACGGCCATGGCATCTGGCACCTGTTCGTGTTGGGCGGCAGCTTGTGTCAATTCGTCAGCATTGCACGCTACGTCGCGTGAGCCTGTCCTGAGGTTGGCTCAATGACGGCACGTAATGCCTGACACGAAACGCGAAACACATTCGGCGTTTCAAATGCAACTTAACGCCAGTCAGCGTGTCTTGATAGCGCGTTGATCTTCGCGGCAACGTTCCCGGTGCTTGTGTTTTGAGCGCGCGCCCCGAACGTCATGCCGCCCGATTTCCTCGATCGTCGTACGCGCGCACCTAATTGTGCGGGCCGCCTTTTTTTGGGGCTTTAAGCGACAACGCCGGTCGTCATACCGAATCTGTGAACACTTATGTCTTTTGATTCCCTCGGCTTGTCCGAACCCTTGCTTCGCGCTGTTAACGAACTCGGCTACACCGTCCCTACTCCCATTCAGTTGCAGGCCATCCCGGCTGTGCTGAACGGCGGCGACCTGCTCGCAGGCGCGCAAACCGGCACCGGCAAGACAGCAGGCTTTACGCTGCCTATCCTGCAACGCCTGTCCGAAGCGCCCGCCCCTGCTGCCGGCGCCAAGCGGCCGGTCCGCGCGCTGATCCTCACACCGACGCGCGAACTCGCCGCCCAGGTGGAAGAAAGCGTGCGGGGTTACGGTAAATATCTGAAGCTGAAGTCGACGGTGATGTTCGGCGGTGTCGGCATCAATCCGCAAATCGATGCATTGCGGCGCGGTGTGGATATCGTCGTGGCAACGCCCGGGCGCCTGCTCGATCACATGCAGCAGAGGACCATCGACTTGTCGAAGCTCGAGATTCTCGTGCTCGATGAAGCCGACCGCATGCTCGACATGGGTTTCATCCACGACATCAAGCGCGTGCTGGCCAAGTTGCCGCCGAAGCGCCAGAACCTGCTGTTCTCGGCCACCTTCTCCGATGAAATCAAAACCCTCGCCGACAGCCTGCTCGACCGGCCGGCGCTGATCGAAGTGGCGCGTCGGAATTCGACGGTCGAGGCGATCGCACAGAAGATTCATCCGGTTGATCGCGACAAGAAACGCGAGTTGCTCACGCATTTGATCCGTCAAAACAACTGGTTCCAGGTGCTGGTCTTCACGCGCACGAAGCATGGCGCGAACCGGCTCGCCGAGCAGTTGACGAAGGACGGCATCAGCGCGCTCGCGATTCACGGCAACAAGAGCCAGTCGGCGCGTACGCGTGCCTTGGCCGAGTTCAAGGACAACACGCTGCAAGTGCTGGTGGCGACGGATATTGCGGCGCGCGGTATCGATATCGATCAGTTGCCGCATGTCGTCAACTTCGATCTGCCGAACGTGCCTGAGGATTATGTTCACCGGATCGGCCGTACGGGCCGGGCGGGGGCGACGGGTGAGGCGCTGTCGCTGGTTTGCGTCGATGAACATCAGTTGCTGAAGGACATCGAACGCTTGATCAAGCGGCCGATTCCGCAGGAAGTGATCGCGGGCTTCGAGCCGGATCTGACTCAAAAACCGGAACCGATTCTGCGACGTGGCCAGGGCGGCGGCGGTGGCGGTGCACGTCAAGGCGCTCCGCGTCAGGGCGCGCCGAAACAATCGAATGGCGGCCGGACATCGGTTAAGCCGGCGAATGGTAATGGCGGTGGCGGTTACGGCGGCAATGGTGGCAACGGTTCGCGCTCGCAGAAACCTGTTGCGGCGAAAACCGGCGGCAATGGCGGTGCGCCGCGCAAACCTGAGGGTTCATCACGCCCGGCTGGCGCTGCATTGCTCGGCGGCAAGCCGCGTGGTGAAGGCGCTGGCGGCGCAGGTCGACGCGATACGCCGCGTACGGGACAGCGCGGGCGCTGAGTTGCGCTTTGCGGAGCCTCGGCTCCGCTGATTTTATTTCAGGCGGCGGCGCTCGCCGCGCGCTTGAGTACATCGACTTGTTGACGCCAACGCGCCAGCACTGCCTCTCCCTGCCCTTCCGCAAACTCGAATCCGATCCCCTGCACGAGCCGCGCGTAGGGCACTTTCTGCCATTCCCCGCTTTCGATCGTCGCGATAAAACACGTGACCGGCGATCCCTCCAGCGGTGCGATGCGAGCCTGAAGCTGGACCTGGAAGAAGGCTTCATCGAAGACGAAAGTCAGCGTGGCGCAACCCGTCTTCGATACCAGCCGCGCCGCCCGCGACTGCGGCCACAACGAAAAACACAAGGTGCCCGGGTCCGGCGCGAACAACTCGCCGACGCTCAGCAGCGACGTCCGCACGCGGCCTTCATCGGCTGCGAGCAACGACGCCGTGAACCCCGTCTTCGTGTCGATTGAGGCACCGTCGAACAGCGTCCGCAATTCCGGAGGCCATTCGTCGAACGTGCCGTGCTCGATGTTGCGATTGCCGGACGCATTGAAATCGTTCATGCGGATCTCCGTGAAAAGACGATGGCCCGCGAAAGCGGGCCATCGATTAAACCGTGCCGAACCGTTCGATGCAAACGCCGGCCAGCCTAGCGAAAGAACACGTGCTGCGTGATCTTCGCGAGCGGATAGTGCACGCTGGGCTGGATTCGGGCGGGCAGATCGAGCGGCTTGAGCAACATCTTCACACACATATCTGCCGACAAATTGCGCCGGACCAGTGCGTTGACCCGCGCCGCCAACTCGCGACTGTGAGCAGTGTCATTCGCGCGCTCCGGATAACGGATGGCAAATACATGCCGCAGCGCGATCTCGGAATCTTCATTCTTGATTTCAATTACGCGCCGCAGCAATGCGCCCAGGACGGCGAAGCGGCCGTTGCCTTCGATCTTGTTGTACTTCTTGAAAAAGCGGAAGAAGTGCTTGTAATGCCGGACTTCGTCGGTGCGGATCTTGTCCGTCAGTTGCTTGAGCACCGGTTCGTCCGAGCACTCGTTGATTGCCCGATACAACGTCGCCGTACCGGTTTCGACGACACACCGCGCGACCATCTCCAGTGCGCGCGTTTTTTCGAAATCCTCGACCGAACAGGTCAGCGAATACTCGGCGAAGAAGTTCTTGAATGCCGTGTCCCAGTCGAACTCGGGCCACACGTGATTGATATACGTCTTCAACGCGCGACCGTGCTGCATCTCTTCCGGTTCCCACTCATTGTTGAGCCAGCTGGAAACTTCGGGGTCGTCGTTGAAATAAGTGCTCAGGTTGCTCGTATAAAGATCGGTCCCGCTCTCGATGAACGAAGCCGCGCAAAGCAACAAGAGAAGGTGTTCGTTGGATGCCGCTTTACGCCGGTCGATCCGGGACAAATCGATATCCTCGATCCGCCAGGGCATCACATGGGTACTATCAGTGTGCATAAAAATCGCGCTCCCAAAGCTGTACTGAACGCGCCGTCAGCCAAACCGGCCGAAAATCAGGCGACGCCGTGAACATGGATACACGACGTCCTCATGTGGTTAAAGACTTAGCGCCTGCATCTTAGCTGGGTTGCAACGAAGCTGCAGGCAGGAGAGAGACCGCTAGAACCACATGTCAGTTCCGGATACCGCATAAATCAGCATAAATCGTACCGCCTCGGAGCACCTTGCGATAAAGCATGCCGCAGGTGATTCCCGCCCGCTTACAGGCGCATTTCGGCAAGCTGTTCGTAGCGGTTGCAGCGATCGGGCTTTGCGCGCCGGTTCTGACAGCGGGTTCACATGCAGCGCGACGGGCTCGCGATCGCTCACCATCAAGTTTGCCCTCCTCACGAGTTGCCGTGCACAACCGCGGTCCGTGCGGAAGGGTCGGTGGTCGGGCAGTCCCGTAACCGGTCCGTGCTATCCGTGGGGACATTCGCACGTGCAGACGTATGGACATGCAGACCATATGGGCGCGGCCAGTTGCCGCATGACGTAATGCAACGTAACGAACTCATCGAGCGCCCTGGGCTACCCGAGCTCTCGAGTGTCCGGGGCAACGCACCTTCACGAAGCGCCGCCACCGCACTCATGCACTGCGATATCCCAAGGCACGATGCGTCATGGAGCATTGCAGGCTTGCCGGCCCTTTCCCTTACAATACGGCCACCTCACGACACTCAAGCGCACTTTTCGACGCCATGACACGAGATCCCCGCATCACCCTGAACGCACGACAGCAAGAGCTGCTGGACTGGGTGCAACGCGATGGCTTCGTGACGGTCGAGGACCTGGCCACGCATTTCGACGTCACCCCGCAAACCATTCGCCGCGACGTCAACTGGCTCTCCGACATGAACCTGCTGCGCCGCTATCACGGCGGCGCAAGCCTCCCGACCAGCTCGGAGAACGTCTCGTACACGGCGCGTCAGCGCATGTTCCACGACGAAAAGCGTCGCATAGCCGCGCTCGTCGCTTCGCACATTCCCGATCAGGCGTCGCTTTTCATCAACCTCGGCACCACGACCGAGGAAGTCGCCCGGGCGCTGAACCGGCATCGCGGGCTGCACGTGATTACGAACAACCTCAACGTGGCGAGCATGATGAGCGGGTATCCCGAATGCGAGGTGCTCATCACCGGCGGCATTGTGCGGCCTTGGGACAAGGGCATTGTGGGCGAGCTCGCGATCGACTTCATCCGCCAGTTCAAGGTGGACTTCGCGATCATCGGCGCGTCCAGCATTGAAACCGACGGCACGCTGCGCGATTTCGATACCCGCGAAGTCCGCGTGGCCGAAGCGATCATCAAACACGCCCGCACGGTGTTTCTCGCCGCCGATCACTCGAAATTCGGCCGCCCGGCGCTCGTCCGGCTCGGTCATCTGAGCCAGATCGATGCGCTTTTCACCGATGCCCCCGCGCCGCCCGAAATGGCCCAAACGCTCGCCGAGGCGAACACGCAGGTGTTCGTGGCCGAATGACGCTCCGCTGAAATGCCCCGCTGTTTCTGTGTGCGCTGCGTGTGTGCACTGCCGCACGAACTTCACGTAATTTCTACGATTCTTCTTGTCCGCCGAACCGCTTTCGCGCCTCTAAAAAGTCAAACCCATTATTTTCCGCAAGCGTTTGGCACTCGTTCGACGCTTGCCTACAATCAAATCCCGGCAATGCCCCGCCGCTTTTTGGCGCCGCGAACCGCGCTTTGCGTCATGCGCCTGCCGGATCGAAGTTCCTGCCTCGCGCAACGTTCCTAAGTACGAATACCGGTTGCCAACCGGTCAAAGTGCCGTTCGATCGTCATGGAGAACACGATGCTCAGTCCGCATGAATTTGCCACGCTGCTCCTGCTGCAAGAAGCTCCCCATCAGATTGACATGGTGCGCGATGAACTCGACGCACTGCTCGAACGCCAGCTCGTCCAGTTGGAAAAACTCGCCTCTGGACGCCAGATGTGGAGCCTGACCGCTTCCGGCGATTCCACGATCAAGGCAATTAAACGGTTCTCGTAAATCCGCGGCTCTCGTCAGTTTTCGCTCGTGCGGCGCTTGCATCCAGCGGCTCGCGAGCGGAACAACCCGCGAGCCAGCGTTAGCCTGCGCGCAACGTCGGATCGACGGTTGCGCGCCAGCTGAGCGCTTGCGCCCGCTGATCGGCGAAAAATGTGGCCCACGTGCTTTGCGCCTCCGCCGTGCGGGTAGCTGCAAACACGGCGTACTGGCGCGCGATACCCGCCTGAAACGCGCAAAACTGCTCCTTTGGCAACTTGCCTCTCTTCTGCGCGACATAAGCGTCGAAAAGCGCGGAATACACGCCCTGCGCGTCCGTGCCGTAATCGACTGCGGTGGTGCCGCACATAGACTGAAGCGCGGCCAGTGACGGTGCACCCCTCGACCCCGAGACGTCCGGCGTGGATATACATCCGCCCAGCATCAGCGCGCCAAGCGCACCGGCAACCAACATTTTTCGCATTACATCAACTCCTCATTTTCAGTGGCTACAGTATCGGTCGACGCTCCGCTTCGCGCCACTCGGCCGAATGGCCTATGAGCCGAAATACGACCTCGACCTGCACTTTTCCGGCGAAACGCAGCATTAACTGAGCGTTAGCCAATCAGTCGACTTTACATTTTCGTTTTTGTTCGTTAAATTTCGAATTCGAACATTATTGTGTTGTGACCGAATTTTCTGTCGGTGGCCATGGGGCGGACAAGCGATGCAAGGCAATCTTTATGATGTGCTCGTGGTGGGCGGCGGGGTCAACGGAACAGGCATAGCGCGCGACGCCGCCGGCCGTGGCCTCACCGTCATGCTGTGTGAGAAGGACGACCTGGCTTCGCACACGTCGTCGTCGAGTACGAAGCTCATTCACGGCGGGCTGCGTTATCTCGAGTACGGCGAATACCGGCTAGTGCGCAAGGCGCTTCAGGAGCGCGAAGTATTGCTGCGCGCGGCGCCGCACATCATGTGGCCGCTGCGTTTCGTGATGCCGCACATGCCCAACCTGCGCCCCGCCTGGATGATTCGCGCCGGCCTCTTTCTCTACGATCACCTCGCGCGCCGCGAGTTGCTTCCCGGTTCCAGGGGTATCGACATGCGCCGGCACCCGGCGGGTGCACCGCTTATCGATTCGATCAAGCGCGGTTTTGTCTATTCCGACGGCTGGGTGGACGACGCGCGACTCGTCGCGCTCAACGCGGTCGATGCGCAGGAACACGGTGCGGTGATCAAGACTCGCACGCGGCTGGTGAGTGCTCATCGCAGCGAAGGTGTTTGGTTTGCCACGCTCGCCGACAATTACGGCGCGACCTTCGAGGTGCGTGCGCGCTCCATCGCAAATGCTGCCGGACCATGGGTCAGCGACCTGCTCAAGGACTCGCTCAACAGCAACACGCATACACGTCACACCGTGCGGCTGGTCAAGGGAAGTCACATTGTGACCCGGCGTCTCTTTGAACACGATCACGCCTACATTTTCCAGAACCCGGACAAGCGCATCATTTTCGCGATTCCCTACGAGCACGAGTACACGCTGATCGGGACGACGGACCTCGAGTATCACGGCGACGCGTCGAAGGTTGCTATCAGCCCGGAAGAAACCGCGTACCTCTGCGACTCCATCAATCGCTATTTCAAGAAGCACATCAGCCCGGCGGATGCCTGCTGGACCTACGCCGGCGTACGCGGCCTGCTCGAGGACGAAAACGCGGAGAACGCGTCGGCGGTTACGCGCGATTACCTGCTTGAACTCGATACGCCCGCGAACGAAGCGCCGTTGTTGTCGGTGTTCGGCGGCAAGATCACCACGTTTCGCAAGCTGGCGGAAGAAGCCGTCGACAAACTCGGTGACGCACTGCAATCGCCGGCGCGGAGTAAAACGTGGACGGAAGGCGCGCCGCTGCCGGGTGGCGATATCGCCAATGCCAACTTCGAGGTTTTTCTCGCCGCGTTCAAGCAACGCAATCGCTGGCTGCCGGGCGAGCTTGCGCATCGCTATGCGCGGGCTTACGGTACCCGCGTCCAAAAGCTGCTCGGCGATGCCGGGTCCCTGGCCGATCTAGGTGAAGCCATCGCGCCTGGGCTGTACGAAGCGGAACTGCGCTATCTGCGGGACAACGAATGGGCAACTTGCGCCGACGACGTGCTGTGGCGCCGCTCGAAGCTCGGCCTGCATATGGAGCGCGGGACGCTGGATGACGTGATTCGCCGCATCGACGGGTGGTTTGCGAGCACCCCTGAGGTTGAGTCTTCGGTGACCAGGTCGATTCCGACTCGCACCGTTGTGTAACGCGGCGTTGAACGCTGAAACGCCCCAAAACATTTCCACGAATACCTACCCTGCCGTACCTGATAACGGTGTGACGATATCTTCGTTTGACGCAGGTTAAGCCGATGCTAGTCTTGCCTTCACTCATTTCCGCGCCCTTTCGCGGGTCCATCCGATTGGAGGCTCATCATGGTTGCACCGGCTTATTCATCGCTGGAACTCGTGCGCGAGTCATTCGATGCGCGCGCGCCGGCCGAACTCGCCGAGGCAACACAGGCGGCGTCGGCTCATCAAACCGACGTGCAGGAAACGAACGACGCGCTCGAACATCTCGTTGGTGTGAATCTGGCGCGGTTGCGTGCTGAACGGCAACTCTCGCTCGATGCCCTCGCCCGCGCGTCCGGCGTATCGCGAGCAATGCTGGCGCAGATCGAATCCGGGCGCAGCGTGCCGTCCATCAAGGTTCTTCACAAGATTGCGAGCGCGCTGAAGGTATCGGTGGCGGCGTTTCTTCGACGCCACGCGACCAATGGCATCGAATATCTGCCGGCTGAACAGGCTACGCGCCTCGTGACGTCGAATGGACGGTTTTCGGCCCGGCCGCTGTTTCCGCTGAATGCGCCGGCATCGGCGGAATTCCACGAACTCCGGATTGCGCCGCTGCATACCGAATCCGGCAGTCCGCGCCCCCCCGGCACAAGCATCAATCTGGTCGTAAGCGACGGCACGCTTGAAATCCGCGTGCATGACCGGACGCAGTTGCTGGCCACGGGCGACGCCATCGTGTTCGACGCCGATCAGCCCCACGCCCTGCGCAATCCCGGCAACACGGAGGCGCGTGCGTACCAGGTGACCGTGAACGCGGAAACGCCGCCGCGTTGGCACGTTCCCGCCGATTCACGTCGTATCGACGATGCCAGCTAGACCCTTTTGCCTACAAGCTGGAGGGGTGCGGTACTGCAACATCGGCGAGTCTGTTGTATCCTGAAATCCAGTCGCGATTTTTAAGTGTTTAGCGACAAGTCAGTACGTCTTCAGGGCGGGGTGCAATTCCCCACCGGCGGTGTGCGTTTCGGCGAAAGCCGTCCGCGAGCCCGCGAGCGCCCGTGAAAGTGGCTCGTTTTGCAAGTGCGTAGCCACGCCACGGGGTCAGCAGATCTGGTGAGATGCCAGAGCCGACGGTCATAGTCCGGATGGAAGAAGATGTGCAGACGGTCATGTCCGTTTCGCGTGTTTGCCGCGGCGTTTGTGCGTCCGCGTCGAACAGGTGCTGTCGAGTAGACGGCGCTGAGCGCGTGTCGTTCTGTCTGTTTGCAATGCCCTGAAACGTTTTTCGCCCCATTTCTTTTGCGAGAGCGTTTCACCCATGTCCGACTCAGTTTCAAGCCTCACCTCCCCGGCCACAGCGTTTGCCGACCTTGCGCAACTTCGCGCAGGCGACACTTCCGTTACCATCCCTCCCCGAATAACCGCTGCCCTGCAAGCGTTGCGCGAAGGCCGCGCGGTCGCCCTGCTCGACGACGACGATCGTGAAAACGAAGCCGACCTGATTTACGCGGCGGAAAAACTCGACGTCGAAGGCATGGCGCTAATGATCCGCGAGTGCAGCGGCATCGTGTGCCTGTGCTTGCCGGACGAGACCGTTCGCGCCCTCCACTTGCCGCCGATGGTCGCCGACAACGGCAGCAAATACGGCACCGCGTTCACGGTATCGATAGAAGCACGCGAGGGCGTGACGACGGGTGTATCGGCGGTGGACCGGTTGACCACGATCCGCGCCGCGATCGCCGATAACGCCAAAGCCGGCGACATCGTCAGTCCCGGCCATGTGTTCCCGCTGCGGGCGCAGCCGGGCGGCGTGCTGACCCGGCGCGGCCATACGGAAGGTACGGTCGATCTCACCATCCTCGCGGGTTTGAAGCCGGCCGGCGTGCTGTGCGAACTCATGAATCCGGACGGGACGATGGCCCGCGGCGCGCAGATCGATGCGTTCGTGAAGGAGCGCAATATTCCAGTCCTGACCATCGCCGAACTGGCCGATTTCCGGATGGCGCTCGCCGCCGCTCGGGAACTGGCGGAAGAAACGGTTTAACGGCGGGAAGCTCCGTTCGACAGAGTACGCAAAGCAATGAAAAACGCGGCCTGGAGTGAAGGGCCGCGTTTTTCATTTGGGTAATTTGGGTAATTTGGGTAATTTGGGTAATTTGGGTAATTTGGGCATCGTGAGGAGGCTGAAAACAAAAACTCAGCCTCGCTGCGCCTTCAAATCCGCCCCGAACTTCCTGTAAAGCCAAACCGAACACGTGGCCGCCGTAGCCGTATAAAGCAGCGTGGCCACGCTCTGAACCACCAGCAAACCCACGGTCAGGCTGCCGATCGAGCTTGCCGCCACCAGCATTTCCGCGATGATCGACAACACCGTCGCAATCGCCACGATCGGCAGGATCGCGACAAGCGCGGTCGTCGTGATAACCCAGAAATGTCCGCGCGTAGACTCCCACGCGGCGCGCCATTGCAGCTGCCCGCCCGCGGCGGTATGCGGAAACAGCAAAGAGAGCCGCGCCGACACGTAACTCACGCCGCACACGGCCAGCACCGCGAGCGTGGCGGCAGCGGCCATCGATGTGCCGCTGGACAATCCCGCCAGCCGCAGCCCGATCCACGCGATCACCACCGCGATCGTCGCTGCTACGTATGCCGCAACCAGCACGATGCAAAGCAGGAAATAGCGCCGGAAACCGGCGTCCCAGGGACGTGTCGGTGACGTGGAAGAGTCCGTGCCGGGCGTGAGGTTCAGGGTCATCGCGAAGCGGATCACCTGAACGGCCAATGCCGCGAGCACCAGGCACTGCACAAACGAGATGCCGAGCGACGTGGCCGAATAGCCGAGCGCGGCGGCTTGAGTGGCGCTGCCAGCGGTCATCGAAGAAGACAGGGAAGCGGCCGATGCCGGCGCTGAAAGCTGCACTTCGTAGCCGGCGATTCCCGTCGCGAGCACGGCCACGAACACCAGCAGAAACAGTACTGGCATGTGTCGCAGGGCGGAGGCGGCGTCGCGCCATGCGCCCTTCAGGCATTGGCTCAGCGTGATGTCTTCCATAAAACCTCGGTCGAAAAGCGTGTTGAAGCGATAAGCCGCGGACGCGGCTCGCTCGACACGCTAGTCGCTTGAGGCCGCCGGGTCAACAACCGACGGATTCGTTAGCGCAGGGCTGTCCGGCCGTGCGCATCGCGAGATCGAACCGAATCAAAGCCAATCAAACCGCATCCACCGCCCCGGCGCCCGCCGTCGCCCCGCCGCGATCGAGCCGGGCCGCGTACCAAGTCACCCCGAGCGCGACCACGGCCACTGCAGCCGCGACCCACGGCAACGAATCCAGCGGATGCCCTTGCTGCAACACCACGCCGCCAAGCCACGCGCCGCCGGCATTGCCCAGGTTGAACGCGCCGATGTTCAGCGTCGATGCCAGATTCGGCGCGTGTTTCGCCTTCTCGACCACGCGTGTCTGCAGCGGCGGCACGGTTGCGAACGCGGCGATGCCCCAGATAAAGATCGTGACGGCCGCCAGCACCTGGTTGTGACTGGTCTTCGCGAACACCGCCATGATGATGGCGAGCGCGACCAGGATTCCCATCAGCGAAGGCATCAGCGCGCGATCCGCCAGCTTGCCGCCGATGGTGTTGCCGATCGTCAACCCAACGCCGAACAGCACGAGGACGAGGGTGACGCCGTGCGGCGAAAACCCGCTGACCTGTTCGAGAATCGGCGCAATGTAGGTGAACACGACAAACACGCCGCCGAAGCCAAGCACGGTCATCGCGAGGGCGAGCCAGACTTGCGGTTCCTTCAGTACGAGCAGTTCGCGGCCGAAGTTCGACGGTCCCGAATCGTGCTTGTTCGGCACGAGCACGGCCACGCCGGCCAACGACACCACGCCCAGAACGGCCACGACCCAGAAGGTGGCGCGCCAGCCGAATTCCTGTCCGATAAACGTCCCGAACGGCACGCCCAGCACGTTTGCGAGCGTGAGGCCGGTGAACATCAGCGCAATCGCGCTCGCCCGCTTTTCAGCGGGAACCAGCGACGCCGCGACCACCGCGCCGATGCCAAAAAACGAGCCGTGCGCGAACGACGTCACCACGCGCGCGATCATCAGCATCGAATAGCCGGGTGCAACGGCGCAAAGCACATTGCCGACGATAAACACGCCCATCAGCAATTGCAGCGCGAGTTTGCGCGGCATTTTTGCCGTCAGCACGGCGAGCAGCGGTGCGCCCACGGCCACGCCGAGCGCGTAGCCCGTGACGAGAAAACCCGCCGATGGAATCGATACAGCCAGATCGCGGGCCACATCGGGCAGCAGCCCCATGATCACGAATTCGGTCGTGCCGATGGCAAACGCGCTGATGGCGAGCGCCAGAAGTGGAATAGGCATGGAAATCCCCTTAATTTGAGAATGCGGAGAGTGCGGAAAGCGCCGTCACGAATTCGACAACCACGCCCGGCGCGAGCTGCACGAACAACTGCTGCTCCCGGGCGAGCGGAACTTCGGCTTCGGAAAACGGAATCGCGTGTTCGCGCAAGCGCGCGAGCAACGCCTGCCATTCGGCCGCGCCGCTTACACGCAGCGCGAGATGATCGATACGCGTGGCCGCCCGGCCGCCGGGCGGCGAGGCGAGCACCGAACCGGTTTCGATCAGATGCACGGCGGGCGCGCCTTCGAGATAAAGCCAGTGGCCGCCTATGCCGAACGGCGGGCGCGGGCCGACCGCCATGCCGGCTATATCGACGAGAAAATGGCGGATCGGCTCGCAATCCGGGGTAACGATCGTGACGTGATCAAGTTTCATCGGGGTTGGCGCGTCATGGACTGCATGACCGCGCTCATACGCTGCAATGCACCAAATTTTGCTCGCCGAGAGCCATTTTGATAATTGGCGTAGCATTTGAAGCATTGTCAAAAGCAAATTGAGAATCGCGATGGATCGACTCGGTGACATGCGCCTGTTCGTGGAAGCAGCAGCGCTTGGCAGTTTGTCCGCGGCCGGGCGCAAACTCGGTTTGTCCCCGGCGGCGGCAAGCGCCCGGCTGCTCAAGCTAGAGAAATCCCTCACCGCGCGCCTGTTCGAGCGCACCACGCGCCAACTCAGGCTCACCAACGAAGGCCGGCTCTATCTGCAGCATTGCCGGATTGCGCTGCAAGCCATCGACGACGGCGAAGCCACGCTGCACGCCGGCCAGAACCTCGTGCGCGGCAAAGTACGGATCTCGGCCACATCGGATTTCGGCCGCAACCTGCTATGCCATTGGCTCGATGAATTCAGCCGCCTGCATCCCGACGTGAGCTTTTCGCTGACGCTGTCGGATTCGGTGTCGAATCTGCTGCTGGAAGATATCGATCTGGCGATCCGTTTCAATCGGCCGTCCGAGGGCAATCTCATTGCGCGGCGGCTGGCGCCGAACCGGCGTGTGCTGTGCGCATCGCCGGAATATCTGGCGCGGCACGGCGAACCGAAAACGCCCGCCGATCTCGCCACGCACATTTTCACGGTGCTCGTGACATCGACGGCCACGTTCAACGAGTTCCAGTTCGTTCGCGGCGAGGAGCGTTTTACCCACACCGTGCCGCTCGACGACGCCTGGGAAACCAATGACGGCGCGCTGTCCCGCGCGTGGGCGCTGTCCGGCCAGGGCATTGCGCACAAATCGATCTGGGATATAGCCGCCGATGTCCGCTCCGGCGCGCTGAAAATTTTGCTGGCAGACTGGTGTTCGAACGAGGCTGCGGTCCACGCCGTATATCACTGCAACCGGTATATGGCGCCGCGTGTGCGCGTACTGCTGGATTTCCTGATCGAACGCTTCGCGCGCGCGACCGCGGAATTGCTCGGCGACCTTGCCTATCCGCCCGGGCAGGCGGGTCACGAAGTCGAGCGGACGCTATAATAGTCAGTTACGCGGCGTGCGATTCCTGACGAGTTTCAAGCAGGAAATCGCCTGAAAGCCCACGAAAATCCCTTCAACGCATCAAAAACCGCGCCCCCAGACTAATCACTGCGACCGGCGAAATTCATGACCAAGAAAGTGTATGTAAAGACCTTTGGCTGCCAGATGAACGAGTACGACTCCGACAAAATGGTCGACGTGCTCGGTGCAGCCAATGGCCTCATCCAGACGGATACGCCGGAAGACGCGGACGTGATCCTCTTCAACACGTGTTCGGTGCGCGAAAAAGCGCAGGAAAAGGTCTTTTCGGACCTCGGCCGCGTGCGCGAATTGAAGGAAGCGAATCCGGACCTGATTATTGGCGTGGGCGGTTGCGTGGCGAGTCAGGAAGGCGCCGCTATTGTTTCGCGTGCGCCGTACGTGGATTTGGTGTTCGGCCCGCAGACTTTGCATCGTCTGCCGGACATGATCGCGAAACGCCGCTCCACCGGGCGCTCGCAAGTTGATATCTCGTTCCCCGAAATCGAAAAATTTGACCACCTGCCGCCGGCGCGCGTCGATGGCCCGAGCGCGTTTGTTTCCATCATGGAAGGCTGCAGCAAGTACTGCAGCTATTGCGTCGTGCCCTACACGCGCGGCGAAGAGGTATCGCGGCCGCTGGATGACGTGCTGACCGAAATCGCCGGCCTCGCCGATCAAGGCGTGCGCGAAGTCACCATGCTTGGGCAGAACGTGAATGCGTATCGCGGACCGGTGACGCAGCACTCCACTGATATTGCGGATTTCGCCACGCTGATCGAATACGTGGCGGAAATTCCGGGTATCGAGCGGATTCGTTACACCACGTCGCACCCGAAGGAATTCACGCAGCGCCTAATCGATACATACGCGAAGGTGCCCAAGCTCGTGAGCCACTTGCACTTGCCCGTGCAGCACGGCTCCGACCGCATCCTGATGGCGATGAAACGCGGTTACACCGTGCTTGAATACAAGTCGGTGATTCGCAGATTGCGCGCGATCCGGCCGGATTTGTCGTTGTCAACGGACATGATCGTCGGTTTTCCCGGCGAGACCGAAGACGACTTCCAGAAGATGATGAAGCTCATCGACGAAATGAGCTACGACACCAGTTTCTCGTTCATCTACAGCCCGCGTCCCGGCACCCCGGCGGCGAATCTCCACGACGACACCCCGCGCGAAGTGAAGCTCAAGCGCCTGCAACATTTGCAGGCGACCATCGAGGCGAATGTCACGAAAATCAGCAATTCCATGCTGGGTTCGGTGCAGCGCATCCTGGTGGAAGGCCTGTCGCGCAAGGATCCGAGCGAACTCGCCGGGCGCACGGAGAATAATCGGGTGGTGAATTTCCCGGCGCCGATCTCGTCGCACAAGCGGCTGATCGGCCAGATGGTCGATGTGGAAATCAACGTGGCGTATCCGCATTCGTTGCGCGGCGAACTGGTTTTGACGCCCGCCACGACTCACTAAACTGCAGCTTCGACAGGACCCCGACTCTCGCCTTGAAGACCGCTCAGCAGCATATGGAATTCACCGCACCGCGCGACGACAACGCGCGGCTCGCCAACCTGTGTGGCCCGCTCGACGAAAATCTGCGGCAGATCGAGCAGGCGCTCGACGTGACGCTGACGCGGCGCGGGCACAAGATCACGATCCGCGGGCGCGGCGCGAAAGTTGCGCTGGCGGCGCTCGAAAACTTCTACAACCGCGCGAAGGACACGTTGTCGGTGGACGATATCCAGCTCGCCCTGGTCGAAGCGCGTAATGCGGCGCGGCGCGACAAACCGTCGAACAATCTAAATTCCGATCCGGTCGATCCGCGTTTCCGTGGAGACCCCGATCATCCCTTCGATGAACCCAGCGCGACCATCGACTTGGGCGACGAGGAAGATCCCGGTCCCAAGCTGTACACGCGACGCGCCGATCTACGCGGCCGCACGCCGATGCAGCGCGAGTATCTGAAGCAGATCATCGCGCACGATGTGACGTTCGGCATCGGCCCGGCGGGTACGGGCAAGACCTATCTGGCGGTGGCGTGCGCGGTCGATGCACTCGAACGCGATCAAGTGAAACGCATTGTGCTCACGCGTCCCGCGGTGGAAGCGGGCGAACGGCTGGGTTTCCTGCCGGGCGATCTCGCGCAAAAGGTGGACCCGTATCTGCGCCCGTTGTACGACGCACTCTACGACCTCCTCGGCTTCGATAAAACCGCGAAAATGTTCGAGCGCCAGATGATCGAAATCGCGCCGCTCGCGTACATGCGCGGCCGGACGCTGAATCACGCGTTCATCATTTTGGACGAAGCGCAGAACACCACGCCCGAGCAGATGAAGATGTTCCTGACGCGGATCGGGTTCGGCTCGAAAGCCGTTGTCACCGGCGACACCACGCAGGTCGATTTGCCGCGCGGACACAGAAGCGGGTTGATTGAAGCGCAGCACATACTCGCCGATGTACGCGGTATTGCGATGACGAAATTCACGAGCGTGGACGTGGTGCGGCATCCGCTGGTGGCACGCATTGTGGAAGCGTACGACGCGCAGTCGCAGCGTGACGCCGTCGCCGCCGCGGCTTCCGCCGGAAAATAATCGCCCGACTTATTCGCCCGAACCCCGCATGCCCAAACTTGCGCTGACGCTGCAGTTCCCCGCCGCCAAAACGTTCCCAGAACACAAGGCGCTGTTGCCGCGCGCGACGGTGGCCAGCTGGATCAAGGCGTCGCTGTTCGCGGACGCCGAGCTGACCGTGCGTTTCGTCGATACCGAGGAAGGCCGGACGCTGAACCGATCGTATCGGCGGAAGGATTACGCGACCAACGTGCTGACGTTCGCGTACGCGGAGTCGGAAGACGATCCCGTCACAGGCGATCTGGTGCTCTGCTGTCCGGTGGTGGAACGCGAGGCCCGCGAGCAGAACAAGCCGCTCGCCGCACATTACGCGCATCTGATCGTGCACGGTACGCTGCATGCCCAGGGCTACGATCACGAAGATTCCGCAGAAGCGGAAGAGATGGAATCGATCGAAACGGGCATCATGCAAAAGCTCGGATTCACCGATCCTTATTTGCCGTTACCGCCCGATTAAGCCGTGACTGACAATCCGTCCTCCTCCGAACTGCCTGCGCAGATTCCCGAGCATTACCCTCCCGTTTTCGGGGAGTCGCGTCTTCTCACTGACGAAGAGCTCGCCGCATCGCGTGAGAAAGCGCTGGCGCAGTGGGATCGCAAGACGGATCTCTGGCTGTTCGGCTATGGCTCGCTGATCTGGAACCCGGGCTTGACCGCCGTGGAAACGGTGCGCAGCAAGGTGCATGGATACCATCGTGGACTGTATTTGTGGTCGCGCGTGAATCGCGGCACGCCGGAGCAGCCCGGCCTCGTGCTGGCGCTGGATCGCGGCGGTTCGTGCTCGGGCATGGCGTTCCGGCTCGCCGCCGAGGGCGCGGAGCCGCACCTTGAGGTGCTGTGGCGGCGCGAAATGGCAATGAATTCTTACCGCGTGGCGTGGCTGCCGTGCACGCTGATAGACGGGCGCCGCGTGGAGGCGCTGGCCTTCGTGATGCGGCGTGAGGCGTCCACCTACACCGGCAAGCTCGCCGACCCGATGGTGCGCCACGTGCTCGGCTGCGCGACCGGCCGATACGGCACCACGCTCGATTACGTCAGCCGCACGGTCACGGCGCTGCGCGAATGCGGCATGCCGGACCGGCAACTTGAAGCGTTGTTGCAGCGCTGCTGCCGGGATGCAAATTCGTCGCAGGAATGAGCATGACGAGCGCTTTAAAAATGCGCATAAAACTGATCTGAATGCGCGGTGAACGTCCGATTTCTGGCCAATAGGCCAACGTCATCGGCTCGACATACTCGGCCCATATTTATCAGTTACGATGTTTCCACACGATTTGAACGTCTTCGCGCCGAGCTTGAATTGGCGCGTTATTTCCTTGGTGTATTCTTAACTTTCCGTAATTTAGCGTTCGGAACATTCCGCACGCCCCACTATGAACGACGCCTATCCCAGTCGACGACACACCGACAAACCGCCGGAAAAGCGCACGCTGCTCGAGCGCCTGACCGATTTCATCTCGCACGAGCCTGAATCGCGCGACGAATTGCTGGAAGTCCTTCAGGACGCCCACGAACGCAATCTGCTCGACGCGGATTCGCTCTCCATGATCGAAGGCGTGTTCCAGGTTTCCGAACTCTGCGCCCGCGACATCATGATTCCGCGTGCCCAGATGGACGCAATCAACATCGCCGAAACGCCCGAGCAGTTCATTCCGTTCATGCTCGAAAAAGCGCACTCGCGTTATCCGGTGTACGAAAGTAATCGGGACAACGTAATCGGCGTGCTGCTTGCAAAAGACTTGCTGCGCTATTACCACGAGGAAGAATTCGACGTCCGCGGCATGTTGCGCCCGGCGGTCTTCATCCCCGAATCGAAGCGCCTGAACGTGTTGCTGCACGATTTCCGCGTGAACCGGAATCACATTGCCATCGTTGTGGACGAATACGGCGGCGTGGCGGGACTGATCACGATTGAGGACGTGCTGGAACAGATTGTTGGCGACATCGAAGACGAATACGACTTCGACGAAGAAGCCGGCAACATCATTGCGACGCCGGACGGGCGCCATCGCGTGCGCGCGCTGACCGGCATCGAGCAGTTCAACGAAGAGTTCGGCACCCATTATTCCGACGACGAAGTCGACACTATCGGCGGGCTGGTCACGCACCGGTTCGGACGCGTGCCGCATCGTGGCGAGAAGGTGCGCATCGACGACTTCGTGTTCGAGATTCTGCGCGGCGACGCCCGCCAGATCCACGTGTTGCGCGTGCGGCGCGCGCCCAACACGAACCCGCTCGACGGCCATTCGCACGACAACGACGACGAGCGCGATTGAACACGATCGAGTACGTGATTGAGTACATTTCAACGCGCTCGAACGCCACTGAGCCGACCTGACCGTGTCTCCCCAAGCCTATAACACAGCGTGTGCACACTACTCGTCAGCCGCCAATGGCCTACCGGCTGCGCAGGCATCTCGCGTCCATCCATGAAATGACGAGCGCCGGTCACGCTTCGTCATTTGCTCACTTTCTGCCGACCCCGTAATCCATGGCCGACTCTTCGTCTCGTTTCACCTTCCGGCGCGGCTCCCAGCCGGCATCCGCCGCCGGCGCGGCCCAGTCCTTGCCGTTCTGGCATTACCTTGTCGCGGCCGTCCTCGGTGCGGCCAATACGCTTTCGTTCGCGCCCACACCGCATGGCGGCTGGGTCGAACTGGTGATCTTCACGCTGTTCTTCGCGTGGCTCACGCGCACCAATGGCTGGAGGGGCGCGGCGTTGACGGGCTGGGCATTTGGGTTCGGCAACTTCGTGACAGGCGTGTGGTGGCTGTATGTCAGCATGCATGACTTCGGCGGCATGGCTGCGCCGCTTGCGGCCGCGGCCGTCGTGTTGTTCTCGATGTACCTCGCGATCTATCCGGCGCTTAGCGGTGTCGTGTGGTCGCTGTGCGCGGGCCGTGCGCGTTATGACGACAATGGTTCCTCCGCTGCCGTGGCCGCCGATGAACCGCGTTTGGTGCCGACCTGGCACGGCGCGTTCGCATTCGCGAGCGCGTGGGCGCTTGGAGAGTGGCTGCGCGGTCTGGTGTTCACCGGCTTCCCGTGGCTTGCGAGCGGCTACGCTCAAGTCGATGGCCCTCTGGCAGGCTTCGGCGCTGTCGCAGGCGTGTATGGCGTTGGCTGGGCGCTTGGGCTCGTGGCGGCCTTGCTCGTGCAGGGGTTTTATAGCTTTAAGCGTGGCGCAACGGCCAAGAGCTCAAAGGGCTCGCGCTATGCGCCGTTCATCGTGGCGGCGGTGGTGCTTGTGTCCGGCATGTTGCTGTCGCTGGTCGAATGGACGATCCCGGCGAACGCGCCGCTCACCGTCCGGCTGCTTCAAGGCAACGTGAAGCAGGACATGAAGTTCGAGCAGGCAGGCGTGGACCAGTCTCTGGCGTTGTATAGAAAGCTGATCACCGAGAAGCCTGCGGATCTCATCGTCACGCCGGAAACTGCATTGCCGATCCTGGCCGTCCAGGTGCCTCCGGACCTGGCGCTCGCGCTACGCAATTTCTCCGACTCCACTAACTCATCCATCCTGTTCGGCGCTATCGGCGTGACGCTCAACGCGGAGGGCCGCGCGACCGATTACACCAACAGCCTGTTCGGCATCACGCCGAACCAGAGGGATGTGTATCGCTACGACAAGCATCATCTCGTGCCATTCGGCGAATTCGTGCCAACGGGTTTCCACTGGTTCGTGGCGCTCATGGGCATTCCGCTCGGCGATCTCGGGCGCGGCCCGCCGGTGCAGAAATCGTTCTTCGTGCACAACCAGCCGATTGCCCTCGATATCTGCTACGAAGACATTTTCGGTGAAGAAATCGCGCGGACGATTCGCGAACAGGAAGCGCCTGCGGGCATTCTGGTGAACTCGACGAATCTTGCGTGGTTCGGCGACACCATCGCGCTGGATCAGCATTTGCAAATGGCCCGCATGCGTTCCATCGAAACCGGACGTCCGATGCTGCGCTCGACCAACACGGGCACAACAGCCGTGATCGCGGCGAATGGTGCGGTGGTAGCACGGTTGCCGGTTTACACGGTCGGTACTCTCGATGCCACGGTCCAGGGCACGTCCGGCCGCACGCCGTATGTCACGAGCGGCAACATGACGGTGATCGTGGTGTCGCTGTTGCTGCTGGCGTTTGCATTTGCGTTCGCGCCGGGCAAAAACGGCCGCAACAAACCTGACAACAATGGTCGAAAAGAGCCCTAAACCCGCCATGTTCGCGATCCGCAAAGCGGTGCGCGCGGAGGCGCAAACCGCGTGGGACATTCGCCGCGCCGCCGTGATGAGCGAATGCACGGCCGCGTATCCGCTGGATCAACTCGAACAATGGACCGGCGGCGTGGCATCGAGAGCATTCACCGATGCCGTCGAAGAGCGCTTCCTGGTGGCAACCGTGGACGAGCGTGTGGTGGGCACCGGCATGATCGACCTCACGACCGGCAAAATCGATGCAATTTTTGTCCATCCCGCGTATATGAAACGCGGCATCGGTGCGGGGATGGTCCGCTATCTGGAAGCACTTGCGCGCTCGCACGGGCTTCCGAAGCTCAGGCTCGAATCCACGCTGAACGCCGCGCCGTTTTATCGCTCGCTCGGTTTCGAAGGCGAGGAAATCGCGCAATACCGCTCGCCGCGCGGCCTCACGATGGATTGCGTACCCATGACGAAACGACTCGGCGGATAACAGCCGTTTTGCCGGCCGAACGGCCTATGAGCCCGCTCTTCACCGCCGGAAAGTCGCACAAGCCCCTCATTCCCGCTAAAATTCAACGTTTTAGCCCTCCGGCCGGCGTATTTTTCCGGTCCGCTTCGAAGGCGCGCCGTTACCCCGGCCAAGCTTCGAAGGCACGCTTCAAAGGCATTCATGCTCACTTTTCAGCAAATCATCCTGACGCTGCAATCCTATTGGGATAACAAGGGTTGCGCGCTCCTTCAACCGATCGACATGGAAGTCGGCGCGGGTACCTCGCACGTGCACACGTTCCTGCGTGCCATTGGCCCGGAACCGTGGCGCGCGGCATACGTGCAACCATCGCGGCGTCCGAAGGACGGCCGTTACGGCGACAACCCGAACCGCCTGCAGCATTACTACCAGTACCAAGTGGTGCTGAAACCCGCACCTGAAAACATCCTGGACCTGTACCTCGGCTCGCTCGAAGCGCTCGGCTTTGACCTGAAGCAGAACGACGTGCGTTTCGTGGAAGACGACTGGGAAAACCCAACGCTCGGCGCGTGGGGTCTCGGCTGGGAAGTCTGGCTGAACGGCATGGAAGTGACGCAGTTCACGTACTTCCAGCAAGTTGGCGGTATCGACTGCAAGCCGGTGCTGGGTGAGATCACGTACGGTCTCGAACGGCTCGCCATGTATCTGCAGAAAGTGGAGAACGTCTACGACCTCGTGTGGACCGAATGGGAAGAGGACACGCCGAACGGCCGCGAACTTCGACGCCTGACGTATGGCGACGTTTATCACCAGAACGAAGTCGAGCAATCCACCTACAACTTCGAGCACGCGAACGTCGAGTTGCTGTTCACGTTCTTCAAGAGCTACGAAGCCGAAGCGAAGAAGATGATCGACGCGAAGCTTTCGCTGCCCGCATACGAACTCGTGCTGAAAGCCGGCCACACGTTCAACTTGCTGGATGCGCGCGGCGCCATTTCGGTGACGGAGCGTGCGGCGTATATCGGCCGGATTCGCGATTTGTCGCGTGCGGTCGCGAAGGGCTACTACGAGTCGCGTGAGGCGCTCGGTTTCCCGATGCTGGGAAACCCCGTGCACGCCGCGGCCGGACTTACCACCGACGCACAAGATGCCGCCAAGCCCGCGTGGGCGCCGGCGCTGAAGGTCGAGCGCAATATCGATCAGGCCTGACCAGAGCACGACATAACAATGACCGAATCCAATCTTGCATCGCTGCTCGTCGAGCTGCGGACCGAAGAACTTCCGCCGAAGGCGCTCGCGCGCCTGGGCATCTCGTTTGCCGAAGGGATCGTGCAGCGGCTTGCCGCGCGCGATCTGATTGAAGGCGAAGCGAGTTTCGAAAAATACGCCACGCCGCGACGTCTCGCCGTGCTCATCAAGAACGTGCGCGCGGTCGCGCCGGAACGGCAAGTGCGCGAGAAAGTGCTGCCCGTTTCCGTCGCACTCGATAAAGACGGCCAGCCCACCGCGCCGCTCGCGAAGAAACTCACGGCGCTGGGTTTCCCCGACTTCCCCGTAGCCGATCTCGAACGCGCTCAGGACGGCAAGGCCGAAGCGTTTTTCCTGCGCTACGCCGCGCCCGGCGCAACGCTTGCCGAAGGTTTGCAGACCGCTCTGCAAGAAACGCTCAGCAAGTTGCCGATTCCGAAGGTGATGACCTATCAGCGGCCCGACGGCACCAGCGTGCAGTTCGTGCGGCCGGTGCATGGATTGATCGCGTTGCATGGCCGCCATATTGTGCCGGTAAGCGCGCTCGGCATCGATTCCGGCGACACCACGCTGGGTCATCGCTTCATGTCGGAAGGCATTGTCGCGATCACGCACGCCGACGACTACGCTGCAACGCTGCGCTCGAAAGGCAAGGTGGTAGCGAATTTCGATGACCGCCGCGAGTCCATCCGCACGCAGCTGGAGGCGTTCGCGCGTGAAGATCGTGTGGTCATGCCTGAGTCTTTGCTGGACGAAGTGAATGCGCTGGTCGAATGGCCGGTCGTGTATCAGTGCCGTTTCGACGAATCGTTCCTGCAAGTGCCGCAGGAATGCCTGATCCTGACCATGCAGACGAACCAGAAGTATTTCGCGCTGACTGACGAGCATGGCAAGTTGCGTTCACGTTTCCTGATTGTGTCGAACCTCGATACACAAACGCCGGGCGACATTGTGGAAGGCAACGAGCGCGTGGTCCGTCCGCGTCTCGCCGATGCCAAGTTCTTCTTCGAGCAGGACAAGAAGAAACGCCTCGCCGACCGCGTGCCGCTGCTCGCGAACGTGGTGTATCACAACAAGCTCGGTTCGCAATTGGAACGCGTCAAGCGGCTTGAAGCGCTGGCCGGCGAGATTGCGCCAATGATCGGTGTGGACGTGGCCGTCACGAAGCGCGCCGCGCTGCTCGCGAAGGCCGATCTGCTCACCGACATGGTCGGTGAATTCCCCGAATTGCAAGGCACGATGGGCACGTACTACGCGCGCCACGACGGCGAGCCGGAAGAGGTTGCGCTCGCGTGTTCGGAACATTATCAGCCGCGTTTTTCCGGCGATGAAACCCCGTCCACCGGCGTGAGCAGCGCCGTTGCCTTGGCCGACAAACTGGAAACGCTTGTCGGCATCTGGGGCATCGGTCTGCAGCCGACTGGCGAGAAAGATCCTTTCGCGTTGCGGCGTCACGCGCTTGGCGTGCTGCGCATCTTGTTGGAGAAGCGCCTTGCCATCGACCTGTTCGACTTGCTGCGCACGGCGCAAAAGCAATTCGCCGACATGCCGCAAGTCACCGATTCAACCGATGCCATCTACGCGTTTTTCATCGACCGTCTGCGTGGCGTGCTGCGCGAGCGCGGTTTCAACGCGGTTGAAATCGACGCGGTGCTGAGCCTGAACCCCACGCGTCTGGACGACATCGTCGCGCGTCTGGACGCCGTTCGCGAATTCGCTTCGTTACCCGAAGCTGCGTCGCTTGCTGCGGCGAACAAGCGCATCTCGAATATCCTGAAGAAGTCGGCGGAAGGCGTGCCGTCCAGCGTGCAGCCTGCCTTGCTTCAGGAAGCAGCCGAGAAGGCGCTTTACGCTCAACTCGAACAAGTCGCACCAGTCGTGCAAAAACAACTGGCCGAACGCAATTACACGGAAGCGCTCTCCGCGTTGTCCGCGTTGCGCGATGCCGTGGATACCTTCTTCAACGACGTGATGGTGAACGCCGAAGATGCGGCGCTGCGAAGCAACCGCCTGGCTCTTCTCGGCGCACTGCATCAGCAGATGAATTGCGTCGCGGACATTTCGAAGCTTGCCGCCTGATGCGCCACACCATGCCGACCAACGCAAACAGAAAACTGGTGATCCTCGATCGTGACGGCGTGATCAACGTCGACTCCGACGCGTTCATCAAATCGCCCGATGAATGGGTTGCCATACCCGGCAGTCTGGAGGCGATCGCGCGTTTGAATCAGGCCGGCTATCGCGTGGCGATTGCGTCGAATCAATCGGGTATCGGCCGCGGCCTCTTCGACATGGCCGCGCTCAACGCCATGCATGAAAAGATGAACCGGGCGGCGGCTGCGGTGGGTGGCCGTATCGATGCAGTGTTTTTCTGTCCGCATACGCAGGAAGACGAGTGCGAGTGCCGCAAGCCGAAGCCCGGCATGTTGCAGCAGATCGTGGAGCGCTTCGAGATCGATCCTGAAGGCACGCCGGTGGTCGGCGACTCGTTGCGCGACCTGCAAGCCGGTGCTGCGCTCGGCTTCGCAACGCATCTGGTGCTCACGGGCAAGGGACAGAAAACGCTGGCAGGGGGCAATCTGCCGCCGAATACAAAAGTACACGCCGACCTGCGCACCTTCGCGCTCGACTTCCTCGCCGCACATCACGACTGAGCTGGCGCTCTGGTTTCTCGTCACATCACATAAGACTTATTCAAGCCGATGCGCTTCATTCGTTCGCTGTTGCTGATGATTTATTTCGCGGTGTATACGGTGCCGTACGCGTGTGCATGCTTCATCGCGTTTCCGTTCATGAGCGCTGAGAAACGCTATTGGATGGCCGCGTTCTGGTGCAAGTCGTCGGTCGTCGTGATGCGTTACCTGAACGGCATCCGCTACAAGATCGAGGGCATGGAGAACCTCCCCGACGGTCCCGCCGTGCTGTTGTCCAAGCACCAGTCCGCGTGGGAAACGCTGGCGTTCCCCGCGTTGATGCCACGTCCGCTCTGCTATGTGTTCAAGCGCGAGTTGCTGTTCGTGCCGTTCTTTGGTTGGACCATGGGCATGTTGAAGATGGTTCATATCGACAGGCGTCAGGGCAAGGACGCGTTTGCATCGGTGGCACGTCAAGGACGCGAGCGCATGGCTGAAGGCGCATGGGTCATCATGTTCCCCGAAGGCACACGCACGCGCGTGGGCCAGCAAGGCAAGTACAAGTCGGGCGGCGCGCGTTTCGCCGTTGAGACCGGCGCGCCTGTCGTACCGATCGCGCACAATGCCGGGCATGTCTGGCCGCGGAAATCGTTTCTCAAATATGCGGGTATAGTCACAATGTCTATCGGTCGTCCGATCGACACGACGGGCCTCACGCCGGAAGAGGTCAACCTGCGCGTGGAGCGATGGATCGAAGCGGAAATGCGTCGTATCGATCCGGACTCGTATGGTCCCGCTGATCGTTTCGCCACCGAATCACCCGGCGCGACTACCGGCTTGTAGACTCAAGTGTCGTTATCGTTTCGATTGTTTCTATCGTTAGTTTCATTACTTTCGTTGTTCCCGTCATTCCTGCGCCGCGTGCGCCAAGCTGAGCCGATGCAGAAGACTCCCTCGCGACAGCGTCCCGCTGCCGCGCCCGACAACCCGCAACTCGACCTGCCGCTCAACCTGCCCAGTGAGCCAAGGCCGCCGAGTGCGGTGCCATTGCCTGCCGTTCCTACCGTTCTTGCCACACCCGCCGCCATGCCCGCGACCTTGCGTGGCGACATCGGGCCGGTCGGTACAACCGAGACGTCCAGCACGCCCGCGCCGCCGTTGCGTGCACCCGAGGGCACGCGCAACCGGCAGCTCATGCTCGGTTCGCAGATGCTCGATTACCGTTTGAAACGTTCGTCGCGCCGGACGATCGGCTTCACCATCGATGGCACCGGTCTCGCGATTACCGCGCCGCGCTGGGTGACGATCGGGGCAATCGAAAGTGCGATTGCCGAGAAAGAGAAGTGGATCTTCAAGAAGCTCGACGAATGGCAAACGCGCGTGGAACAACGCGTGGTCCCACGGATTGAATGGAAGGATGGCGCGCAACTTCCGTATCTCGGGCAGAGCATCAGCGTCATGCTCGGTGCCGCGCCGGGCGCGACCGGCAGGGGCGCGACGCGCCCCCATTTCGATACCGACGCCGGCGTGCTATGGCTCGGACTTCCCACGCTTCCCGAGGTCCAGCAGATTCGCGAGCGTGTGCAAGGCTGGCTGCACGCGCAGGCCTTGCAGGTTTTCGGCGAGCGGTTGCCGGTGTACGCGGCCAAACTCGGGGTGGAGTTCCGCGCGTATGCGTTGTCGTCTGCGGCTACGCGCTGGGGGAGTTGTTCCAGCGACGGCAAGATCCGCCTCAACTGGCGGCTGATTCATTTCCCCGTTCCGATCATTGATTACGTGGTTGCTCACGAACTTGCGCATCTTTGTGAGATGAATCACAGCCCGCGTTTCTGGCACACCGTAGAATCGATTTTCCCGGACTTTCGCGAAGCGCGGCATACACTCAAACATCATCCGCCCGAATTGCTGCCGTTGCTTTAAGGGTTCTTAAGCGGAGAGCAGCGCTCTGCGAGCGGTTGCCGCGGGCGGTACAATTTTGCATGTGGCCGTTTTCATCGTGCACGTTTTTCACTGAGACGCGGTAGAGCGGACCGCCCGGTCAATCGATATTCCCCACAGGAACCCCATCATGCGACTTCTTCACACCATGCTGCGAGTCGGCGACTTGCAGCGATCCATCGATTTCTACACGCGCATTCTCGGCATGAAAGTGCTGCGTCAAAGCGAAAACACCGAGTATAAGTACACGCTCGCGTTTGTTGGTTACGGCGATGAAAGCGAAAACAGCGTACTCGAATTGACGTACAACTGGGGCGTCGACAAGTACGACCTGGGCTCGGCCTATGGGCACATCGCGCTGGAAGTGGACAACGCTGCGGCAGCTTGCGATCGTATCCGTGAGGCAGGTGGCAAGGTCTCGCGCGAAGCCGGTCCGGTGAAAGGCGGAACGACGGTGATCGCCTTCGTTGAAGATCCGGATGGGTATAAGGTCGAGTTGATCGAGAAGCATTCTTGAGACATGCCTAGCGCTGTTTGAGGCTCCTTCGGGAGCCTCATTCTTTTTCTGTTGGCATTGACGCATTATGTTCGCATCAGGTATCAATTCAATTAATCAGATATCCTCAATTCATAAGATTGATGACACTCATTGGCACGATCGGGCCATGACGAATGGTAACCAGTGCCTCGCAGCTTCCTGCAATGCACCATGCCCGCAAACTGCGAATGGAGCAATCGAAGGCTAATACGCACCGGGAGCCGAACATGAGCAACGCTGGCTCAATGCAAGGCAAGCACGAATGACAGCCTCACGCCATCGATGGCAAAATGCGGCAGAGACTCGCTCACGCTATCGGTTAAACCACAATAACTCATGAGCACCACCGCCCTGCCCGTGCGCCGCGCTCCCGACGCTACCGCCATCCTGCTGATGATCGCGTTATGCGCCGTGTGGGGTTTCCAGCAGGTCGCAATAAAGGGCGCGAACGCTTCCTTCCCGCCACTGCTTCAAGCCGGCATCCGCTCAACCATCGCGACAGTCCTCGTCTGGCTATGGACACGCTCGCGCGGCGTCGCGCTATTTCGCAGTGACGATACCCTCGCGTCCGGCCTGCTCGCCGGCGTCCTGTTCGGCGGCGAGTTCGTGTGCATTTTCCTTGGACTGGCCCTGACCAGCGCCACGCGCATGGTCGTCTTTCTCTACACCGCGCCGTGTTTCATGGCGCTCGGCCTGCACTGGTTCGTCGCGGGAGAAAAACTGAAGCGGGTGCAATGGGTGGGGATAGCGCTGGCGTTCGGTGGCATCGCACTCGCTTTCGCCGATGGCTTCCTGCACCCGGCCCCGGGCAGCGCATCAACATGGCGAGGCACCGCCGGCGATACCCTCGGCGTGCTCGGCGGCGTGTTCTGGGCGGCGACAACGGTCGTCATCCGCGCATCGCCGCTCGCTCGTGCAAGCGCGAGCAAGACGCTCCTCTATCAGCTTGCTGTATCAGCAATCATTTTGCTCGCGCTTGCCTTTGCGATGGGCCAGACGCATGTGAACGCAATCACGGTAACTGCCGTCGCAAGCCTCGCGTATCAGGCGATCGTGGTCGCATTCCTGAGCTATCTCACGTGGTTCTGGCTGCTCACGCGCTACATGGCGTCGCGGCTATCGGTTTTCTCGTTTCTCACACCTATCTTTGGAGTCGCGTTCGGCGTCGTGCTGCTGGGCGAAACGCTCACCACGCGTTTCATGATTGCGTCGGCGCTGGTTGTCACGGGTATCGCGCTGGTCAATGCGCCCGCCGGACGTCGGCGCACCTGAAAAGGCCGGCTACCGGGCACGCCCGGCCGCTTGCGCGGCGCGGCTGGCGTCGTTCATGATCTGCCCCGCAAGCGCAAGCGCCACGTCAGCCGCTGCGGATTGCGTGCGATCCGCAAGACAAACAAGCGCGAACCGGAGTCCCAGTTTGCGCGGGTGAACAATCGACACCCGCACAAGGCGCTGGCCATCGGAATCTCGTTGCAATGATAAAGCCGTGCAGAACATCACGGCATCCGATCGCGCGACCACATCCTTCAGCACGGCGACATCGTTACGTTCCAACTGCACGGGAACGGCCTCGTGCGCGCGAAACTTCAGCAGCCGGCGCAACGCGTCTTCCATAAACACGGACAGCGGCACGGACTCCAGCGGGAATTCGCGCAATGCCGCCAGCGGCACCGGCGCACGCGCGAGCAATGGATGACCGGGGCGCACGAACCAGCCACCGTCGTGACTGAGCAGGCGGCGTGTGGTGACGTCGGGCGCAACCGGCGTTTCACGGCGATCCACCACCACGAAATCCGCGCCCTCCGAGCGCAAGCTTTGCATCAGCACACTGGCTTCAGCTATTTGCACGGATACCTTGATGGCAGGAAACTGCCGCGCGCATTCGATCGGGAAATCCGGAAACAGGATGACAGCCGCGTAAGGTCCCAGGCCGATCCTCACCTCGCCCAACGCGTCCGATCGGATCAACTCGACGTCGCGAAAAAGACAGCGCGCTTCGAACAGCACGCGCCGGGCACGCCCGACCAGCATCCGGCCAGCGGCGGTTGTCGCTACGCCGCGCGCCGCGCGGTCGAAGAGCTTGATATCGAATTCGTCCACCAGGAAGCAGCCGTTGCCCTGTGTGTCGGCATTGGACAGATAGCGCACGCTCACGTCGGCAGTGCCGTAGTGCGTGACGCTGGATTGCGCGCGGCTCGTTTCGCAGGCCAACGCGGCGGGCAGCAGCGCGCAACTCACCTTCCACCATTTTCCCGGCTTAATCTTGTTTCTCAGTCGTCCCGACCTGCTCATACGTCTCCTCGTGATGTCGTAATGCGACGATCAGGCTTCGCCTGTATCGCCACGAATCAAAGAAGCCGTTGTCCGTCTCCAATACGCCCGCGTCTTGCCGTTGAATCGGCTGCCCTTATAAGGGTCTGCTGCGCGTTTGAACCGTCAATTTGAGACTATCGAGGGGATTAACTCCAGTGCATTCCTTGCATCGTGAGGATGCGGAAGCTGCATGGGAGTACAAAGAACAGAGAAGCGGAGCAGAGGTCGCGCGGTTCGCGTCAGCGAACCCGGAATATAGAGATAGAAAAGATGAGGGGTGCGGCAGCAGGTGCGATAGGAGCCTGATAGAACCACCCTGGCGCGACAGGCGCACGCCTAGCTTGCCCGACGGCGCGCCATCGAAACCCGCCTGCGGCCTTGAAAACGACTACTGCGCCGCCTTCACCACCTGCGCCAGTTTCACGAACTCGGCCACGGGCACTTCCTCGGCACGCCGCGAAAGGTCGAATCCCAACGCATCGAAATCCACGCGATCGCGATACACGCCCAGCGTATTGCGCATCATCTTGCGCCGTTGCGAAAACGCAGCAAGCACGACCTCGCCGAGCACCTTGTCATCCACGTCCGGTAGCTCGTGCGGCGCATACGGAATCATCCGCACGATGGCCGAGTTCACCTTCGGCGGCGGATTAAACGATTCGGGCGGGACGTCGATCAGTTTGTCGATTGAATATCGATACTGCAGCATCACCGTCAGCCGGCCAAAGTCCTTATTGCCCGGCTCGGCGATCATGCGGTCCACCACTTCGTCCTGAAGCATGAAATGCTGATCGATGACCTTCGGCGCGAACGCGGTCAGGTGAAACAGCAGCGGACTGGAAATGTTGTACGGCAGGTTCCCGACAATCCGCAGCGACGGTTTTTCACCTTCCAGCGCGAGCGAACCAAAGTCGAAGGCGAGCGCATCACCGGCATGCAGCGCCAGCAGATTGCCGAAGCGCTTCTCAAGCCGCCCGATCAGATCGCGGTCCAGCTCGACTGCATGCAGCGGCGACTCGGGCGTGGAGAGCCGTTCAATCAGCGGCGCGGTGAGCGCGGCGAGACCCGGCCCGATTTCGACCATGCGTTCGCCGCGTTTCGGCGCGATGGTGTCGACGATCGAATCGATCACGCCTTGATCGACGAGGAAGTTCTGCCCGAAGCGCTTGCGCGCGAAGTGGCCCTGGTGCTTGATGGACATCGGAGGGACCGATTAAAACCGCAATGAAAAGGAATGAGGCAAAAGGAATCAGGCCGCGCGACGATGGCGCGCCATGGCGACGGCTGTGTCGATAGCAACAATCAGGCTGCCCGGATCGGCGCGGCCAGTGCCGGCCAGATCGAGCGCGGTGCCGTGATCGACCGACGTGCGGATGATCGGAGACCCAAGCGTGATGTTGATGCCTTCGCCGAACGTAGCAAATTTCAGGACCGGCAAACCCTGGTCGTGGAACATTGCCAACACGCAATCGGCGTCTTTGAGATAACGCGGCTGGAACAGCGTATCCGCCGGATACGGACCGGGAGCGTCGATGCCCAACGCGCGGGCTCGCAGAAGCGCGGGCGTGATGACATCGATTTCCTCGCGGCCCAGGTAACCGTTTTCGCCCGCGTGCGGGTTGAGTCCGGTCACGAGAATGCGTGGTTTCGGCAGACCAAACAGCGCCTTCAGATCGCGATCGATAATGCTCAGCGTCTCGACAATGCTCTCCACCGTCAACGCCGCCGACACGTCCTTCAGCGGCAGGTGGGTGGTAGCAAGCGCAACGCGCAGCGGCCGGTCGCCCATGCCCGCGAGCATCATGACGACACGCGGCGTATGCGTGCGTTCAGCGAGATACTCGGTATGGCCGGTGAAGGGAACGCCGGCGTCGTTGATGGTGCTTTTCTGCAGTGGCGCGGTAACGATGGCGTCGAAACGTCCGCTCACCGCGCCATCTATGGCTGTATCGAGCAGACCGAGAACATAGCGCCCGTTAGCGGCATTCAGCTTGCCCGCGGTGGCTGGAACACTCAGCGCATGATGTTCGATCTCGATCGCCGCGCCCGTGGAAAGCCACGACGACGACCCTGCCCGTTCAGCCATCAATTCACGGTCGCCAAGCACTAAAAACCGCACCGACGGCCACCGCTCTGCCGCATCAGCCAGCGCCGCCACCGTCAATTCAGGCCCCACACCCGCCGGTTCCCCGGTGGTGATGGCAATGGACACTGAGGACAGTGGACGGCTCGCTGCGTTCATCTCGCCAAGCCCTTACTGGTTAAGAGCCTGCTGAGCGGCAACGCCCTTGTACTGCACGTAGGCAGTGTCGCGGAGCTCACGCAGCCAGTCGGAATACGCTTGTTCCGCCTTGCGCTGGCCGATCGCCTGACGCGCCGTGTCCAGTTGCTGCTGCACCGAACCTTCCGCTTCGCGGCGTGCCAGCACCTCGATCAAGTGATAACCGTACTCGCTGCGCACCGGATCACTGACTTCGCCGTCTTTCAGGTTGTTCATGGCGCGCTCGAATTCCGGCACGGTTTCGCCCGGGCTGATCCAGCCGAGATCGCCGCCCTGCGACGCCGAACCGTCTTGCGAATAGGTCCGCGCGAAGTTGGCGAAGTCGCCGCCCTTCGCAACGTCAGCCTTGATTTCCAGCAGTTTCTGACGCGCGACCGGCTCGGACGTGCCCTCGGCGACGCGTATCAGGATGTGCCGGACGTGGGTTTGCACGAGCTTGGGGGCATTGGCGGCCTGGCCTTGTCCTGTGCGGCGTTCCACCAGCTTGATGATTTCAAACCCGCCATCGGTGCGAATCAGTTGCGGATTCACCGAGTTCGGACGCAGCGACGAAACCGCCGTCACGATAGAAGCCGGCAGCGAAGCCTGCGTACGGAAACCGAGATCGCCGCCCTTGGATGCGTCGGTGTCCTGCGAATTGCTCTTCGCCAGCTTGGTGAAATCCGACCCGCTCTGCGCGTCTTTCAGCACAGCGTCGGCCTTCGCCTGAATCGCGGCAATGTCCGCCTGCGACGCGTTGTCCGGCACCTTGAACATGATGTGCTGGAGATGCAGGTCGTTGGACTGGTTGGCGTTCGGTCCGCGCTGGCTTGCCACGTAGTTCGCCACTTCCGCGTCCGACACCGTGATCTTGCTGTCCACCTCTTTCTCACGCAGTTTCGACAGCGTCAGCTCGGTGCGGGCATCGCGTTGAAAGGTCGCCCATGGAACGCCTTGCGCCTCGATCCGCGCGCGGTACACGTCGAGCGTCATCTGGTTTTGCTGCGCGAGACGCTCGAGCGTGCGTTGCACGGTGGCGTCATCAATGGTGATGTTGTCTTCCTTCGCCTTCTGCAACTGGATGCGCTCGATCACCATCTGGTCGAGCACCTGGCGCTGCACCTGATCCGCTGCGGGCACCGGCGCGTTCTGCTGTTGCAGGCGGCGCACGATAAGACCCGTGCGGTCAGCGAGTTCACGTGCCGTGATGACGTCGTTGTTCACCACCGCGACGACCGAGTCCGCAATCTGCCCGCCGCCCGCCGTGGACGTGGACGACAGCGCCTGAGCGTGCGCCACCGGGCCGGCCAGTAAAGCTGCGGCGAAAACACCTGCCGCGAACATTGCGCACTTCAACTTGTTCATGTTTGACACAGATACTCCATCGATTGCGGCCGGTGACCGGCCCTATTGCCTTGCTCTGCTGCGTGCACACACTCCGCACGCTCATTCGTAATTGGTGTAACGCGCGAGCGGAGCGGGCGGCGGCGGCGGCGGCGTATAACCGTTGACGCCGGCGCGGAACGCTGCGGTCAGTCCATTATCGACGTTCGACAAGCCCTTGAACGTCAATTGAGCGAGAACGCGCGTGCCGGCAGTGTTACTGCCGGTGCTAGTAACACCGTTTGCGTAACGCTGCAAACCGACGCCGAGCGTCCAGCAGTCGGCATCGTACTGGAAGCCCAGCAGCCCGTCGACGAGACGATGGCCTGCCAGATCGTAGTTCACCCGGCCGACGCTATAAATGTGTCGCGTCAGCGGCCATTGCGCCGAAATCAAAATCTGGTTGATCGGCGAGGTGGACAGCGTGGTTTCGTTCGCCCGCGTGTACCGGTAGCCGATATTGATGACCTTGCGCGCTTCCGGGCTGAATCCGAAACCGACGCTCGAGCGCACCAGCTGGTTGTTATCGGCATTATATTGGAACGCCGTTTCCTGTGAAAAACCAGCGCCCAGCTTGAAGGACGCGCCCAGGATCAGGTCCGAGTGTTTCGCCTGGTCAAGTGACTGCGTGCTCGAGATGGTGACGCGCTGCGGCTGGAAATAATACTGCTGCGCAATCACAAAACGCGCGCGCTCGTCGCCCGTTGCCGGGTTGATGAAACGCGAAGTCAGGCCGACCGTCAGGCGGTTGGCGTCGGCGATACGGTCATTACCCGCGTACGTGTTCGGCGTATAGATTTCGGCGAGGCTGAAGTCGGACTGGCCGGTGTCGAAGATAGGCGCGAATTGCTGGTTCCGATACGGCGTGTACACGTAATACAGGCGCGGTTCCAGCGTCTGGATGTAATCCTGCCCGAAGATGCGCACCGAACGGTCGAACACGAGACCGGTGTCGAAGCTGACCGTTGGAATGGATTCCGTCAGGCTCTTCGGCTGGCCAGCGGGCGTGCCATTGGCCGCGCTGCCAATGTGATTCAGGTCGTACGACGCGAAGTGATACTGGACCTTCGGCGTAACGAAATAACCCGGCCCGGTGACGCTGTAGCTCAGGTAAGGATTAAAAACAGCGCGCTGGCCTTCCGTGGAGTCCGCAATGGTGGTCGTGAAGCGCGTGTAGTCCGCTTCGGCGCCGTAGTCGAAACCGCCGACGTTGTACTTGTTGTACAGCACGTTCAACTGCGGCTCGCGCGCATACGGCGCGGTCGCGGGGGGCAATACCTGCCAGCGCTGTTCGTGCGCGAGAATCGACCACGGCCCGTTGTTGTACGTGAGCCCCACTTCCTGCTGATACAACACTTGCGTGCCGTTCAGGATCTGGCTCGTGGCGTTGCCCAGGTCCTCCGGATACTGATTGTCCGAGACCTTGTTGTAGTTGATGTACCCGCCGAAACCGCCGCCAAAGTTCTGCTGGTGCTGGATGTAGATCGCATAGCGGTTCGTATGCGTCTGCATGTCCTGCGGCAGGAATTCGCCGGTGATCGTGCCCGAATAAGTAGGCGACAAATACCGGAACGTGGATTGCAGCTGAATGCCGCGCCGCGTCATCAGGCGCGGCGTGACCAGCAAATCGCGATTCGGCGCGATATTGAAGTAATACGGCAGCGACGCTTCAAAACCGGTGGTTGAATTCAGCGACACCGTGGGCGGCAACATGCCGCTGCGCCGTTCGCCGGTCAGCGGGAACGACAGCCAGGGGCTCGCGAACACCGGGAAACCCTGGAAAAACAGCACACCGTTGTGCGCGACGCCTTCGTTCGCGGCGGTATCGAAGTCGAACGACGTGCCCTTGATGTACCAGGCCGGGTCCGTCTCGCACGAGCAGGCCGTGTACGTGCCGTGGTCCACGCGGGTCTGTTCGTTGTCGATCAGGTCCGCGCGCTCGGCACTGCCCGAGCCGTTCGAGAGGTTAAAGCGGTACTTCGGGTTCGTCATGTAACCCTCGTTCGCCTCCACCTTCAAGTGCGCTTCCGGGCCGATAAACGAATTACCGTTGCTGAAGATCCTGACATGACCGTAAGCATCGGCCATGTCGGTGTCCTGGTCGTAATGCAGCGCATCCGACTTGACCACCGATACGTTGCGGCGCAATTCCGCCGAACCCTTCGCGGCCATGTCCTGGTCCGCCGTGCCCGTGGTGTGGTCGCCGAGCACGAACGTGGCCGGCTGGTCGCCCTGCCGCAGCGGCCGTTCTTCGAGCTGCGGCGCGAGCCGCAGGCTCCAAGCGTCGCCGAGAGGTTGCGAGTCGGCTGCCGCGCCCGCTAGCTGCGCGTGCGCGAGCGCCGGCATGAGGCCCGGCACTGCTATCAACGCCGCGAACAGCCGCCGCCTGCGTGGCCGCGCTTCGCGCAATGTAACTGGTTTGGAAAACTGTCGTGGCGGCATGTTTGAGTGCTGTTCAATCGCGTCACGCTCGGCGCTCGACGAGAGCGCCCGGGCACAGCCACCGGAACTCGCGCCACCCGAGTTGTCGGTTCGCTGCGAACGAAATGAATCAATCGATGGATGATACGGGCGGCTGTCGTGCCCTTTGGAAGCCAACGATGCCGTTGTGGCCTGCCAAAGGCTTCGCGCCGGGCGCAAACGGAATGCTTAAAAAAGTCGTGGGGTATTATATGGCAAGACGTTTCACCCCTCGAGTTTATGACGCCCAATCCCCCGGATTTTCGCCTTACCCAGCTTCATGACTGGCTGCAATCCAAGGCCGAGCGGTATCGGCTGGACCTTTCCACGCTCAGCGCCGCTTCCGCCGATGCCAGTTTCCGGCGTTATTTCCGGCTGGCCGCCGACAGCGATCTTGGCAAGACGCTGATTGCCGTCGACGCCCCGCCGCCCGAGAAGTGCCGCGAATTTGTGCAGGTGGCCGGGTTGCTGCGCGATGCCGGTGTGCATGTGCCGCAGATCCTGGAAACGGATTTCGATGCCGGCTTCATGCTGGTGACGGATCTCGGCACGACCACGTATCTTTCCGTCCTCGATGAAAAGAACGCCCGGCCGCTGATGCGCTCGGCTATTGATACGTTGATCAAGTTCCAGGTCACGTCGCGCGAAGGCGTGCTGCCTTTGTTCGATGAAGCGTTCCTGCGCCGTGAAATGGAACTGATGCCCGAGTGGTTCGTGGCGCGGCATGTGGGTCATACGCTGGACGTTGCCGAGCGCAAGGTGCTGGATGACACGTTTTCGGTGCTGGTTCAAAGCGCGTTGGCTCAGCCCCAAGTCTTCATGTTGCGCGATTTCATGCCGCGCAACCTGATGGTCAGCGAGCCGAATCCCGGCGTGCTCGACTTTCAGGACGCAGTGTATGGGCCGCTGAGCTATGACATCGCTTCGCTGCTGCGGGATGCGTTCATTAGCTGGGAAGAAGCGTTCGAACTGGACTGCTTCGTCTACTACTGGGAAGGCGCCCGGCAGGCCGGATTGCCCGTGGATGCCGACTTCGGCGAGTTTTACCGCCAGATCGAATGGATGGGGTTGCAACGTCACATCAAGGTGCTCGGGCTGTTTGCGCGGATTTATCACCGCGATGGGAAGCCGCAGTATTTGGCGGACCTGCCGCGATTTATTGGCTATGCGCGCAAGGTATCGGAGCGATATCGGCCGTTGCGGCCTTTTGCGCGCCTGCTCGATACGCTGGAAGGACGCGCGGTGGACGTGGGTTATACGTTTTGAGCGCCTTGAACATAGCGATGATCTTCGCCGCCGGGCGCGGCGAGCGCATGCGTCCGCTGACGGATTCATGCCCGAAGCCTTTGCTTAAGGTTGGCGGGAAAGCCCTAATCGTCTGGCAAATTGAACGGCTGGCTGCCGCGGGGTTCAAGACAATCGTCATTAATCACGCGTGGCTTGGACGGATGTTTCAATTGAAGCTCGGCGATGGCTCCCGCTGGGGCGTTCAATTGCGCTATTCGGCCGAGACTCATGCGTTGGAAACGGCTGGTGGTATTGCCCAAGCATTGCCGTTGCTGGAAGAGCACGGCGAAGCCACCGTTTTCGCGGCAGTCAGCGGCGACGTGTTCTGCGAATTCGACTACGCACGATTGCACGAGCGCGCCGCGAAGATGGCGCTGCAAGACGAACCCGCGATGCATCTGGTCATGGTGCCGAATCCACCGTTTCATTCCATCGGCGATTTCGCGCTCGATCAGCAAGGCATGCTTTCCCTCGACGGTTCGCCGCGGTTTACCTTCGGCAATATCGGCCTGTACGACACGCGCATGTTCCGCGATCTCGCCACCGCCACGCGGCGCGCGCTGACTCCGTATTACCGCGAGACCATCGCGGCCGGGCGTGCGACAGGTGAGTTGTTTGAAGGGCGATGGGAGAACGTTGGTACGGCTGCCCAGTTGGAAGAATTGAATCGAGTGCTGCGGGGCAAATGAGCACGCATTAATCCGATGCGAAATCCGTATCCGGAATAATCACTCTCGCAAGATCACGCTCGACTTACCCGATCCGCCCTCCCGCCAGCCGCCCGCTCGCCAAATGGTAAAATCCGCTTCTCCTTTCGTCTCACTGCGCGGTTGCCCCCACCATGTCCGATACCCGTCCCGATACCCTCTTCGCGCTCACCGCGCTTTCCCCGCTCGACGGCCGCTACGCCGGCAAGACCGAGGCATTGCGCGAATGGCTGTCCGAATACGCGTTCATGAAGCATCGCGTGAAGGTGGAAATTCACTGGCTGATCGCGCTGTCGCAAGCGGGATTCGATGAAATCCCGCGCTTCTCCGAGTCTTCCGAAAACTTCCTGCTCCAGCTCGCCGAGCGCTTCACCGCTCACGACGCGGCGCGGATCAAGGACATCGAAAAGGTCACGAATCACGACGTGAAAGCCGTCGAATACTGGCTCAAGGAATCGGTGAAAGGGCAGCCGGAACTCGAGCGCGCCAGTGAGTTCATCCACTTCGCGTGCACGTCGGAAGATATCAACAACACGTCGCACGGCATGATGATCGCCGGCGCTCGCGAACACGTGATCCTGCCCGCGCTGCGCTCCGTTCACGAACGCCTCGTCAAACTGGCCCATGCACACGCCGAACAGCCCATGCTCTCGCGCACGCACGGCCAACCCGCCAGCCCGACGACGCTCGGCAAAGAAATGGCGAACGTGGCTGCGCGCTTGCAGAACGCGATCGAGCGAGTTGCCGAAGTGCCGGTTCTCGGCAAGATGAATGGCGCCGTCGGCAACTTCAATGCGCATTTGTCAGCGTATCCGGATTTCGATTGGGAAGAATTCGCTGAAGGCGTGGTGGAAGATCGCCTGAAACTGACGTTCAATCCGTACACCATCCAGATTGAACCGCACGACTACATGGCCGAGATGTTCGACGCCATTTCACGCGCCAACACGATTCTTCTCGATCTCGATCGCGATATCTGGGGTTATATCTCCGTCGGTTATTTCAAGCAGCGGACGAAGGCGGGCGAAATCGGGTCATCGACCATGCCGCATAAGGTCAATCCCATCGATTTCGAGAACTCGGAAGGGAATCTCGGATTGGCGAATGCGACGCTGCGCCATCTCGCCGATAAACTTCCCATCTCGCGTTGGCAGCGCGACCTGACGGATTCAACCGTGCTGCGCAATATCGGCGTGGCGTTCGGTTATTCGCTGCTGTCATACGATTCGCTGATTCGCGGACTCGATAAACTCGAAGTCAACGCTGCGCGCTTGAATGAAGATCTGGATAACTGCTGGGAAGTTCTGGCCGAGCCGATTCAAACCGTCATGCGCCGCTACGGCGTGGAAAATCCCTACGAACAACTGAAGGAACTGACGCGCGGGAAAGGCATCACGCAAGAAGGTTTGCAGACGTTTATCAAAGGGCTGGCTATTCCCGATGACGCGAAGAACCTGCTGCTCGCAATGACGCCAGGATCCTATGTAGGAAAAGCGGTGGAACTGGCGAAGCGGATCAAGTAATCCTGAGTCAGCCAATCAAGGCCGTTCAGTGCAATGTGCAATGAACGGCCTTTTTCTTTGCGTGAACATATTTGCCTTCGAGTTATCGTCTTCAAGTCATTGCATTTCAAACCGCACCGCTTGCTCGACTAGAAGCTCCGCGTGCGCGGTCGAGTGCTCGACCACGTTATATACGACTCCGCTCACTTCAGCCGTGCCGTGATGTTCCCAAGTACCTTCAAACAGACCCGGTACATGAGACGTTGTCAGGTCCACTGAATCGCCTTCCTTACCGTTCACAATAAGCTGCTGCTTACCGTCATGGATAAAGAGGTCTTGTTCGCCAAAACCATCAGGTCGGCAACCGTTAGCTTCAGCGCGTTGTGATGGCCGCCAAGATGGAAAGCTCCGATGTGCGCCCCTTGCCTTGGTTGAGTACCATCAATCAGCGAACCCAGATCGAGAACCTGATGGTCGCAGAGAAACGCAACGATGTCGAAGGCCTTGGAACCGTCCGTCGCCACTGACGCCTTTCTTGCGTACCCGTTCGGATCAAGGCCCATGTCCGCAGCTATACCGGAGGCCTCGGACAACGAAGAATGATTCATGAAATGATTCGGCGGAAAAAAGGGAGCTGCCGCGCCGACGCTGTTGATCTCCCGTTGCGCAAAAAGATTCAGCGTTTCGAAGTCATCGTGGTCCGATTGCACGGTTTCCGCAGCATCCACGGTGATGGAGAAATAACTGCTTGCGCTGCTCATGCCGCAGTCCGTCACCTGAGCCGCGGACAAATCGTGAATGCCGTCAAACAGCGGTTTCGATAATTGCAATGACCGGTCGCCCTGCCCATTCGCCGAGACCACACCGAGCAGCACAGTGCCGTCGTGCACGTCGACGGTTGCGAATGGATCGGTCTTGCCCGAAACAAGCGGCTTGGCATTGTTGATGGTGCCGCCGTTTAGCGTACCGCCCACGCTTTTAATAACTGCCTGCAGGCGAGCGTCGAATTCAGAGGCCATTTTATTGTCCTGTTACAGATTGGTAAATCGGCGGGCGTTTCATGAACCGCATTGAACCGCCTGAGATGCGGGTCTTTTAATATGACCGAACGCGACAGAAAAGTAATGCCTTTTAATGGCTGAAAACCGAACCACCGGGATCCGGAAGCGGAAACAATCTGTTGGGCGAAATGAATACAAAAAAGCCGTTCCAGAACTTCCTGGAACGGCTTTCTCTTACTGCGTTGATTCAACCAGCGCGCCGCTCTTCAGTAACACGCAGTTCCTCACCGTCAATGCACGATGACGATCTGCACCCTTGCTGAACCAGAAATTCGGTGTGTGCGCCTAAATGTACTGAATCACCGGTGTGACTTGTGTCCTGCGCGTGCAACGAAGCTGCGTCGTCGAACAGGCGATGCCACGGCCGACAGCAGCGTGGCATGCGGAATAGTCGCCGGACAGGACGCCGAAGACGCGCTGTGGTTACCTTTGATATCGACGGCAACAGCAGTGAAATCATGGCTGCCTGCGTGGAGATTCGTTGCCGTGTACGACCAGACACCTTGTCCATTTGCAATAATGGTCGTGATTAAATCAGCGCCGTCAAACAACTGGACGTAATTGCCGGCCGCCGATTTTCCCGTCAATACAGGCGTGGCGGTGATGGACACGTCAGTAATCGTTGGCGCTACCGGCGTCTGACTCTGCGGTCCCGTCACGGAAACCACCGTCACGAATTGTTCGGACGATGCGCTCCAGTTGTCGTGGTCGTTGCTATCCATTGCTATGACCGTGAACTGGTGCTTGCCAGCTTTGATGTCGACGGTTGTTGAATACGACCACGGGCCGTCCGCGTTGGCGACAACAGTTCCAATGAGTCGTGCACCGTCATAAACCATGACGACATCGCCTGCGTCGGCGGAGCCGGTGACTGTCGGCCGGCTTGTGCCAATTACCGAGCCGTAGGACTTACATATACGATTATTCCGAGAAACCAGCTCGGCTATTGTGACGTTTGATGAAACGCAAAAGGCCGGTGGTTAACCGGCCTTCTTCCGTTTAAATGACGCTCGATGCCCGACTAGCGCTCCATCACTTCGCTCAGCACCTTATCCACAATCTCCTCCGGCGATAACGCAATATCCACTTCAATCGCTTCATCCGGTCCCGGTGGTTCCAGCGTATCCAACTGGCTTTGCAGTAACGCGGGATCGAAGAAATGGCCTGTGCGGGTTTTGATCCGCTCTCTCAGCAACTCCGGCGTTCCCTTTAAATAGACGAAGGTCACGTCCTTGTCGCCATCGCGCAGAATGTCGCGATACACACGCTTCAACGCCGAGCATGCGTACACGTGCGTAGTGCCGTCCGCCTGCTTTTCTTCAATCGATGCACGGATCGCCTTCAGCCACGGCCACCGGTCATCGTCGGTCAACGGAATGCCGTTGTGCATCTTGTCCTTGTTCGCCTGACTGTGGAAACTGTCGGCATCGGCGAAATCGCAACGCAGCCGCTCGGCCAGCATTTCACCAATCGTGGTCTTGCCGCAACCCGATACACCCATCGCAATCAATATCATCGAAATCTCCTTACACGACCGTCGCAAGCGCGAAGGTCAAACCCAAACCCATCAGCGAAATAATCGTTTCGCACAACGACCAGGTCTTGAACGTCTGGCCCACGGTCATCCCGAAATACTCCTTAACCAACCAGAAACCGCCGTCGTTCACGTGCGAGAAAATCAGCGAACCGGAACCTGTGGCCAGCACCAGAAGCTCAGGACTCACGCTGCTGCCGGCCGCCGCTGCAATCGGCGCAACGATCCCGCATGCGGTGGTCATCGCGACGGTCGCGGAACCGGTTGCGAGGCGAATCAGCGCAGCCACGAACCAGCCGAGCAGCAACGGCGATAAATGCGCGGCCGATGCCGTGGTGACCAGTTCCTGCGAAATCCCGCTCTCGCGCAGCACGTTGCCGAAGCCGCCGCCCGCGCCCACGATCAGCGTGATCCCCGCAATAGGCGCGAGGCATTCACCGCAAAACTTCTGGATCTGTTCACGATTGAATCCACGCGATGCCCCGAAACTCCAGAAGCTGAACAACACGGCGATCAGCAACGCCACGTCCGAGTTGCCGACGAAGTGGAGCAAGTTGTTGAGAAGGGATTTCGGCGTGGTGAACAAATCGGCCCAACTGCCGATCAGCATCAAAATTACCGGCAGCAAGATGCTGAACAGCGTGATGCCAAAGCCCGGCAGCTCGCGCGTTACACCTTCCTTATGTGATTCGACGAATTGCGCAGCCAGCGGGTTGTTCTCCGGCAGCTTGATGTATTTGTGGATCAGCAACGCGAACAGCGGACCGGCAACGACGGCCGTAGGAACGCCCACGATCAATCCGTACATGATCGTCCGGCCAATGTCCGCGTGATACGCCTGTACGGCCAGCAGCGCGGCCGGGTGCGGCGGAATCAGCCCGTGCACGACCGAGAGTCCGGCGACCATCGGCAAGCCGATCAGCAGCAGCGACTTCTTCGTGCGTTTCGCGACGTTAAACGCAATCGGAATCAGCAACACGAAGCCGACTTCAAAAAACACCGGCAAGCCAACGATGATCGCAACGAACATCATGGCCCAGTGAATGTGTTTCTCGCCGAACCAACTTATCAACGTGTTCGCAATGCGTTCCGCACCGCCCGATTCGGCCATCATCTTGCCAAGCATGGTGCCAAGCCCAACCACCACCGCTATGTGACCGAGCGTGTTGCCGTTGCCGGTTTCGAACGCCTTGACGATCTTGTCCATCGGCATGCCGACAGCCAGCCCCAACAACAATGAAACGATGATCAGAACGAGAAACGGGTAAACCTTATAGCGCGTGATCAGCAAGATCAGCAAAGCAATGGCGATAACCGCGTACACCAGCAGCATGCTGCCGTGGACTGGTTCCATGAAGCGCCTCCCTTCAGTTATTGACGTTTTTAGACTTGCGGTTACGTTTGCCGTCGCTTGACAAGTAGTCAGTTGATTCAGGCGTCCGGCCAAGCGCACACGCAGCCGGCGAGTGATTGACACGGAATTTTACTTGCAGCACCCGAAACCTGTGCAGCGAGTATTCCCGAATGTGAAAAAGCCTCTGCGATGCACTGGTCGGCGCATCGCAGAGGCTTTTGCGTATTGCTGTATTGCTGTTTTGCTACGGTGCGGCTTATTGCTTGTGCGGCGCCAGTTCGCTGGCCGCCCGCGCGAGACGCGTCACTTCTGCCCAGTTTTGCGCGGCGAGCGCCGCTTTTGGCGTCAGCCACGAGCCGCCGACGCACACCACGTTCGGCAGCGCCAGGAAATTCGGCGCGGTTTCCGCAGTGATGCCGCCCGTCGGGCAGAACTTCAGGCCCGGAAATGGACCGTTGAGCGCTTGCAGCATTGATACACCGCCGGCTTGTTGCGCCGGGAACAGCTTCACGATCTCATAGCCGAATTCCATCGCCTGGATGATGTCGGTCGGTGTCATCACGCCAGGCAGCAATGGCAAACCCGCGTCCAGCGACGCCTGGTGAATCTCCTTCGTCAAACCCGGCGATACGCCGAATTGCGCGCCCGCCTTCTTCGCCTGCGCGCAATGTTCGGGTTTGGTGATCGTCCCCACGCCCACGACGATATCGTCGGCCAGATGACTCGCCCGCTCGATAGCCGCAAGCCCCGCCGCCGTGCGCAGCGTGATCTCGAGCACCTTGACGCCGCCCGCGTGCAGCGCACGCGAGACGTTCTCACCTTGTTCGACCGAATCGAATGCGAGGACCGGAATCACCGGACCCAGACGCACGATTTCACTTACCGTTTTCATTTGCTGCTCCTATTTGTGTTGTCGTGAGCTTTTGTGACGCTTATCTGGCTTCGCCGACCATCGGACCAAATACCGATGCGCCCAGTTCCGCCGGCATTGCCGCACTGCGGAACACGCCGAACAGCTCACGCCCGAAACCGACTTCGTTGCCCGCCTGATGCTTCGGCTGTGCCACTTCGCGCGCGGCCCATTCCTTCTCGTTCATCTCGACGTCGAGCACGCCCTTGTTTGCATCGATGACAATCATGTCGCCCGTGCGCACCTTGCCTATCGGCCCATGCAGCAATGCTTCCGGAGAAATGTGGATCACTGCGGGCACCTTGCCCGACGCGCCCGACATGCGCCCATCCGTCACCAGCGCGACGTGGAAGCCCTGATCCTGCAACACCCCGAGAAGCGGCGTCAACCGGTGCAACTCCGGCATGCCGTTCGCCCGCGCGCCCTGGAACCGCACGATCGCGACGAAATCGCGCTTGAGCTCGCCGTTATCGAAGGCTTCCTGCACTTCCTCTTGCGACTCAAAAACAATCGCGGGCGCTTTCACATGCCGATGTTCTTCCGCCACCGCCGAAATCTTGATCACGCCGCGGCCGAGTTTGCCTTGCATCAGGCGCAGGCCGCCATCGGGTGCGAACGGTTCCTTGTGGCTGCGCAGGACTTTCGTGTCGTGGCTGGTTTGGGTACCGTCGACCCATTGCAGCTTTCCATCGATTAACTTCGGTTCGCGCGTGTAGTGTTTGAGGCCCTCGCCTGCTACGGTTTTCACGTCTTCGTGCAGCAATCCCGCTTCCAGCAAATCGCGCACCAGATACGCAATGCCGCCCGCCGCATGGAAATGGTTCACGTCGGCCTTGCCGTTCGGATAGATCCGCGCGGTCAGCGGCACGGCTTGCGAGAGTTCATCGAAGTCATTCCAGTCGATAACGATGCCTGCCGCCCGCGCAATCGCCACCAGATGTAGCGTGTGATTGGTGGACCCGCCCGTTGCCAGCAATGCAACGATGCCGTTCACGATCGCCTTCTCATCAACGACATGGCCTACCGGCGTGTAATGGCCACGTTCCACCGTCAACTCGAGCACGCGCTTTGCGGCTTCTGCGGTGAGCGCATCTCTCAAAGGCGTGTGCGGGTGGATGAACGCCGAACCCGGCAGATGCAGGCCCATCACTTCCATCAGCATCTGGTTACTGTTTGCTGTGCCGTAGAACGTGCACGTGCCATGGCCGTGGTATGCGGCGGCTTCGGCTTCGAGCAGCGCGTCGCGGTCGCACGCGCCTGTGGCGAATTGCTGGCGCACCTTGGCTTTATCGTCGTTGGTCAGGCCGCTCGTCATCGGGCCGGCCGGTACGAAAATGGTCGGCAGATGACCGAATTGCAACGCACCGATCAGCAAGCCCGGCACGATCTTGTCGCAGATGCCGAGGCACAGCGCAGCGTCGAACATGTTGTGCGTCAGCGCGACGGCCGTGCTCATGGCAATCACTTCGCGCGAGAACAGCGACAACTCCATGCCTGCGTTGCCTTGCGTGACACCGTCGCACATGGCCGGCACGCCGCCCGCGAATTGCGCAACGCCGCCCGCTTCGCGCGCGGCGTGCTTGATGATGTCGGGGTAATTCTTGAAAGGCGCGTGGGCCGAGAGCATCTCGTTGTAAGACGAAACAATGCCGATGTTCGGCTCGCGGATCGCCTTGATCGCGATCTTTTCCTGACCTTCCAGCCCGGCAAAACCGTGCGCGAGGTTCGCGCATGAGAGCGCGCCGCGAGCAGGAAAATGACCCTGAGCGCCGTCGATGCGCGCCAGATAGGCCGCACGCGTTGGCTTGCTGCGCTCAATCACGCGCTGGGTGACTTTTTTCAGATGCGAATGCGGGGAAACCATCGAAACTCCTTCGCCTCGGGGCGGCGAGCGGGCGGTTGACGCCGGGGTTGAACGGTCGCGGGGACGGGAAGTTTTGTTTTTGAGACATTCCCGCGTCGCGAATGGGATTCTAGTAGAAAAACTACACGATTTCCATCTGGAAAACCCTTAGTTTCGCTATATGCCTTACGTGATGGTTTAGGATAAGTAAAAGAAATTTTTATCGACACGTTCAGAATGGCACTTATTCTTGTAGTTTTTGTACATTTTTGCCGATCGGCTATAGTCCACGCATTTCCAGCATAGGCGAGATTCCCGATGTTGCTGTCTCAAGTTGAAGCGATGCGCGAGCAGTTGCGCCCCTCCGAGCGCAAGCTGGCCGATTACGTCATCGAAGCGCCTCGCGAGGTGCTGGATCTCGCGATGACCGACTTCGCGGCGCGTGCCGGCGTGAGTCAGCCGACCATCGCGCGGTTTTGCCGGGCGCTGGGTTTTTCTGGATTTCGCGAGTTCAAGATCCGGCTGGCGCAAAGCATTGCGTCTGATGTGCCGGCGCCGGCTGTATACCGTGACGTCCGCGCCGATGAACCCGCGGCCGGTGTAGCGGCGAAAGTATTGGACCGGACCATTGGCGCGCTGCTGCAGGTGCGCAACAGCTTGTCGTCGGATAGCGTGGCTGCGGCCATTACCTTATTAGCCGATGCACGGCGTATCGAGTTCTACGGTGCCGGCGGTTCTGGCATCGCAGCGCTCGATGTGCAGCACAAGTTCTTCAAGCTGGGCGTGCCGAGCGTGGCGTACTCGGATCCGCACACGTACACCACGTCGGCGGCGTTGCTGGGCGCGGGCGATGTGGTGGTGGCGATATCGAATACGGGACGCACGCGCGACATCCTGGACGCGGTCAAATCGGCGCTGGACGGCGGGGCGAAGGTCATCGCGATCACGCACGGTAATTCACCGCTGGCGCGCATGGCGAGCGTGGGTTTGTTCGCGAACGTTGACGAAGACACGGACATTTTTTCGCCGATGACATCGCGTGTATCGCATCTGGCGATAGGCGACATTCTGGCCGTAGGCGTGGCGCTCGCGCGCGGGCCGGAGTTTGCGGAAAGGCTAGCGGAGGCGAAGGACGTGCTGGACAGGCGTCGGGTGAAGAACTAGATCCACACACGGATGTAGCGGTAACACGACCGCCAATAAAAAAAGCGGACTCCTCCAAAGAAGAGCCCGCTTTTCGATGAAACTTAAAACTAAAACATTTACATCAATCTGCGAAGGCTAGCCCGTTTGGAACCTCGACCCTTGGCAGGTCGAGGCGCCTCACGGAACTAACTTACCGCTGGTACGAAGCACCAGCACCAACCGTCGTACCGGCTGCCGACCAACCCGCGCCCACGCGCACCTTGATGTTCTGCGTGATATGAGCCGTACCGCCAATGGCCGTTGCTGCATAGCCCTGGAACGTACCGCCACCGATACCGATCGACAGCGTCTTGTTCGCATCGACGTCCGCGATCATCGTCAGCGCAGTGGCTGCCGCAATACCGCTGTACGCCTTACGAGCAGTACCACCCATCGCCGAGTTCATCTGGTCCAGGTTGACTGCATCCATACCCTTGGTGCCGACAGCCACGTTCGTCACTTGACGCTCCTTGCCGTCCGAACCCATGGAAACGCTGTTGTCACGATCCGCAACCGAACCAGCACCCAACGCAACTGCGTTGGGTGCTGGTGCCGTAGCGCCGTTACCGATAGCGATCGTGCCGTCAACCGTACCACTCGCGCCGCCACCAATCACAACTGCGTGATCGCCGGAAGCCGAAGCGTTGTCACCTATGGCGATTGCGTCGTTGCCCGCTGCCGAAGCTGCTGACGGTGCACCGTCGATACCGTTGATGCCATCCTTGCCCGGCGTACCGTTGATACCAATGGTCGCCGTACCTGTCGAGGCGATGTTCGTCACAGCCAGGCCCTTAGTTGTATGGGTAACGGCCTTGGTCTTGACCGCCTTGACTCCGCCCTGGTCGGTAGATGAATGTGATCAAGTAACGCAGCGTGCGCGTCCTGCAAACCGCTCGGCCGCTTTGAACGCTGAAGGCACAGGGAGACGCGATGAACGCTCGGGCCACGCGTGCTTTAATCTGCAGAGCTACGTCTTGATCAGGAGAGCCCTTGCATGTCCAAGTCGCCAGTTCTACTGGAAATTTGTGCCGGTTCCGTTACCTCTTGCCTGGCGGCGCAAGAGGGCGGTGCGGGCCGTGTCGAGTTCTGCGACAACCTGCTTGAGGGCGGAACCACGCCCTCTCACGGCGCCATCGCAGGCGCGCGGGACAAGTTACGGATACCGTTGAACGTGATCATCCGCCCACGCGGCGGCGACTTCCTGTATTCGGATATCGAATTCGACGTGATGGAACGCGACATCCTCGCCTGCAAAGCGCTCGGCGTGGACGGAGTGGTGATCGGACTGCTCACCGCCGAAGGAGATATCGAGGTGCCCCGTACCCAGCGTCTGGTTGAACTAGCCGCGCCTATGCCGGTCACCTTCCACCGCGCATTCGATGTCGCACGCGATCCGTTCAGGGCGCTGGAAGACATCATCGCCACGGGCTGCAATCGCCTTCTCACTTCAGGCCAGGAAGCCAGTGCGATTGAAGGCGCCGCACTGATCCGCAAACTGCACGAAGCCGCGAGGGAGCGGCTCGTGGTCATGCCCGGAGCAGGCGTGCGGCTCAACAATATCGCGCAATTAATCGCTGAAACCGGCTGCGTCGAATATCACACGTCGGGCCGCGCGCCCTTTGCCAGCCGCATGCGCTACAGAAATGAACGCGTAAAGATGGGCGGACCAGGGCAGGACGAATACGCGATTGTCGAGACCTCGGCCGATCTGGTGAAACAGATCATCGATCGAGCGAGTGAGAGCTGGGATGGGCACGTTTACGGTCACTAACCCGCGAGGCTCACGCTCGCAGCACGGACCACGCATGACGGCAAATTGGCAAGAGAGAGCCGTCCAAAAACAAAACGCCGGCGCGTTTGGCCGGCGTTTCTCTTACTGCAACAGGCTTGATGCTTAAAACGGCTTGACCACCACCAAGAGCGTCGCGCCAAGCAGCCCAAGCACCGGCAGTTCGTTAAACATTCGGTACCACTTGTCAGAGCGAGTGTTCTCGCCGCGCTGGAAGCGACGCAACAGAACGCCGCAATACGCGTGGTACAGGATGATCAGCACCACAATGCCGAGCTTCGCGTGCATCCAGCCCTGCCCCTGCCCGATGCCCACCACCAGCAGCAACCACAAGCCACACGCGAGTGCGGGCACGGCAATGAACGTCATGAAGCGGAACAGCTTGCGCGCCATGATCAGCAAACGAGCAGTCGCTGCGGGCTCGGTTTCCATCGCGAGATTGACGAAGATGCGCGGCAGGTAGAACAGGCCCGCGAACCACGACGCGACCAATACGATATGCAGCGATTTAATCCAGAGCATTGGAATGGCGGTCTCGCTTATTGGCGTAACTTATTGCCGAATCTCGCCGTGACCGAGCACGACGTATTTCAGCGATGTCAAACCGTCCAGCCCAACCGGTCCGCGTGCATGGAGCTTGTCGTTCGAGATGCCGATTTCCGCGCCGAGGCCGAACTCGAAGCCATCGGCGAAACGAGTCGATGCATTGACCATCACGCTCGCCGAATCCACTTCGCGCAGGAAACGCATGGCGCGGTCGTGGTCTTCGGTGACGATGGCATCGGTGTGATGCGAGCTGTAGGTGTTGATGTGATCGATAGCTTCATCCAGATCGTCCACCAGCTTGATCGACAGGATGGGCGCGAGATACTCCGTGCTCCAGTCGGCTTCGGTGGCATCGGTCAGCGGGCCGTCGAAACGCGCTTCGTTCAACACGGCGCGGCTGGCTGCATCCACGCGCAGTTCAACCTCTCTTTCCCGGAACGTATTCGCCAGCATGGGCAACGCTTGCGCCGCGATTGCCCGCGCGACCAGTAGCGTTTCCATGGTGTTGCAAGTGCCGTACCGATGCGTCTTGGCGTTGTCGCAGACGTTGAGCGCCTTTTTCAGGTCTGCGCGGTCATCCACATACACGTGGCAGATGCCATCCAGATGCTTGATCATGGGCACGCGCGCTTCCGCCATCAAGCGCGCGATCAGGCCCTTGCCGCCGCGCGGCACGATCACATCGACGTACTCGGTCATCGTGATCAGCTTGCCCACCGCTGCGCGATCTGCGGTTGCCACGACTTGCACGGCTTCCTGTGGCAGCCCGGCTGCTTCCAACCCTTCCCCGATCAATTTAGCCAACGCCGTATTGCATTCCAGCGCCTCGGAACCGCCACGCAGAATGGTGGCGTTGCCCGACTTGAGGCACAAAGCAGCAGCATCGATAGTCACGTTCGGCCGCGATTCATAAATGATCCCGATCACGCCGAGCGGTACGCGCATCTGGCCGACCTGAATGCCGCTGGGCCGAAATTTCAGCCCGCTGATTTCACCAATCGGGTCCGGCAGCGCGGCGACTTGCCGCAAGCCTTCGACCATGGTGTTGAGCGCTTTCTCGGAGAGCGTCAAGCGGTCGATGAACGCAGCATCGTGGCCTTTGTCGCGAGCGCGGGCGAGATCTCGCGCGTTCGCTTCCTTCAACGCAGTGCGTTCGCGTTCGATCGCGTCCGCTATTGATTCGAGCGCGGCATTCTTCGCCGCCGTCGATGCACGCGCCATCGCGCGCGAAGCTCGGCGTGCGCGGCGGCCGAGTTCGGTCATGTATTCGTCGATGTCGGTCATCGTCATTCTCTTGGGTATTGGTCGACGCTTGAGTAGTAGTCGGCGGCCGTCTTCTCGCTGCGCTAAAAAACACTGAAAGCGCTGAAAGCGCGAAAAAACGACGATAAGCCGGATTTTATGCTGATGTCAGGATGGGCGCTTTGCCGGCGGTGCCGCAGGCGCGCTGCGTTGCAGCGGACTACCCGACGACGCGACGGTCATCGCGAGCTCAAACATGCCGTCCCATGGGTCAGGCGGCGGATCACCCGGGTTCGCGCTACCTCGCGGGCCAGTGCCGCCCGACAAGCCTTTGACTTGCCGATCCAGCTTCGCCGCCAGTGACAACGCTTTTTCCAGCGCCGCTTCTGTCACGCGCGTGAGCGCGGGCCCGATCAGTCGTTCGCGCGGCCCCCAGACGCGGTTTTCGCGCAGCAGTGTGGCGAGCGGCTTGCCGGCCGCCATGCCGCGTTTCATCCGCAGCAGCGTGCGTATTTCTTCCACGAGCGCCCAGATCACGAGCGTGCCGGCTTCGCCTTCGCCCTTCAGACCGTCGAGCATGCGCGTCAGGCGGCCGACATCACCGGTAAGCATGGCTTCGTTCAGCTTGAATACGTCGTAGCGTGCGACGTTAAGCACGGCGTCGTGGATCTGTTCGAACGTCAGCACGCCCGCCGGATATAGCAAACCCAGCTTGAGGATTTCCTGGTGCGCGGCGAGCAGATTGCCTTCCACCCGTTCCGCGATAAACACCAGCGCCCGCCGTCCGTCCTCGCCCGGCGCTACCCGCTGGTTTTGCGCAGTCAGGCGCTGGCCGATCCACATGGGCAACTGCGCCCGTTCGACCGGATCGATCTTCATCATCACGCCCGGCCCGCTCAGCGCCGTGAACCACCCGGACTTCTGCGTGGCGGCGTCGAGCCGTGGCAAGGTGATGAGCGTGAGGGTGTCGGGGTTATCGGAGGAAGCCAGGGTTTTCAGCGCTTCACCGCCTTCCTTGCCGGGTTTGCCGGTGGGAATGCGCAACTCGACCAGTTGGCGATCGCCGAAGAGCGACATCGACTGGCTCGCACCCAGCAGTGAACTCCAGTCGAAATAACGGTCGACGACAAACACCGAGCGGTCCGTGAACCCCTGCACCCGTGCGCTCGCACGAATCTTGTCGCACGCTTCCTGCGCGAGCAGATGCTCGTCGCCGTAGACGACGTACAGGCCTTTCAGCCCTTTCGCGAGGTGCGCGTCGAGCGCGTCGAGTCGAAGTTGCATGGTTTTTTGCGACCTTGCCGCGCTTAGAGCGGCGGCACAGGCAGCGGTGCACGCGGCACAATGCCGGGCGCCGCTTCGCTCGGCGTCGGATGTAGCGAACGTACGACGGCAAGCCGGCGCGTCAACTGGTCCACAGCGTCGAACTGCATGTCACGGAACAGCGTCTGTGCTTCGATACCCTTTGCCAACGTGAACTGGTCGCTATAGGTCAACGCCCGGTTCAGTGAAATCGTGCTCGGCGGAATCAGGACGGTGCCGTCGGCGCCGGTCATCGAGTATCCGAGGTTGTAGTCGAGTTCATATTCCTGCACCACGCCTTGCGCATTCAGGCTCAAGGTCTTCATGCCGGAACCGCCGGTCAGCAGGAGGATTGCGTCGGGCTTTTCGGAGGCCTTGACGATCACGGTGTCGCTGCCGCCTTCCACCACACGCTGCAGTCGTCCGAGCATTTCCGGCGTACCGCCCGTAATGGCGAGGCGCTTGAACGCGTAGTCCTGTTGACCACGCAACTGGAACCCGCACGCGGACAGCAACAACGCGCCGCACGCAAGCGACAGGATCGAGCGCCGGCCGATCGTGCGCTTCGTCTTCGTATCGGTCGAACTTGGGCTGACAGCTTTCCCGCTCACAACGTCCTCCAGGATTTTCACGGCACACGATCCCCTGCTCATACGACCACGTTCACCAGTCGGCCCGGCACCACGACGACCTTTTTCGGCGCGCGCCCTTCCGAGAATTTCTCGAACATCTCGTGCGCCACCGCCGCCTTTTCGATGTCCTCGCGCGACGCATCCTTCGCCATGATCAGCGAGCCACGCACCTTGCCGTTGACCTGCAGCACGAGTTCGATCTCAGCCTGTTCGAGCGCGGTTTCGTCAACTTTCGGCCAGGCTGCGTCGAGCAAACTGCCATGCAGATCGGCGTAACCGATTTCCTGCCACAACTGGAACGTAATATGCGGCACGACCGGATACAGGACACGCAACAATACGCCGAAGGTTTCGTTGAGAACGGCAGGCGTTGCGTCCTTTGCGCTGTCCACGGCGTTCAGCATCTTCATAGCTGCCGAGACAACCGTGTTGTACTGCAAGCGGCCGTAGTCGAAATCGGCCTGCTTCAGGATGGTATAGATCTCGCGACGCAGCGTGCGGTCAGAGTCGTTGAGCTTCGACTTATCGAGCTTTGCGTGTGTTTTAAGCACATCGGCACGGCCATGCGCGAGTTGCCATACACGACGCAAGAAGCGGCTCGCGCCTTCCACGCCCGTGCCCGACCACTCGAGCGACTGCTCGGGGGGTGCCGCGAACATCACGAAGAGACGAGCGGTATCCGCGCCGTAAGCATCGATCAGCGATTGCGGATCGACACCATTGTTCTTCGACTTCGACATCTTCTCCACGCCGCCGATCACCACCGGCTGGCCGTCGGCGTTCAGCACCGCGCCGACCGGACGGCCTTTGTCATCGTGCGAGACGGTCACGTCGGCCGGATTGATCCAGGTCTTCTTGCCCGCCGCGTCTTCGCGAAAGTAGGTTTCGTTCAGCACCATGCCCTGCGTGAGCAGGTTCTTCGCCGGTTCGCCGAACTTGACCAGGCCAAGATCGCGCATCACCTTGGTCCAGAAACGCGAGTACAACAAGTGAAGAATCGCGTGCTCGATCCCGCCGATGTACTGGTCCATCGGCATCCAGTAATCGGTGCGTTCGTCGACCATCGTCACGGCATCCGGCGCGGCATAACGCGAGAAATACCAGGCCGAGTCGACGAATGTGTCCATGGTGTCCGTTTCGCGCTTCGCCGGCGCGCCGCACTTCGGGCACGCGCAATTGACGAAGGTTTCGGATTTGGCAAGCGGATTACCCGTGCCATCCGGCACGAGGTCTTCCGGCAACACGACCGGCAAATCCGCTTCCGGCACCGGCACGTCGCCGCACGTGGCGCAGTGGATGATCGGGATCGGGGTGCCCCAGTAACGCTGGCGCGAAATGCCCCAGTCGCGCAGACGCCACGTGACTTGCTTATCGCCGAGATTTTGCGCGTTCAGGTCCGCAGCGATCGCATTGGTCGCGTCTTCGAAGCCGAGGCCGTCGTACTTGCCGCTGTTGATCAGCGTGCCCGTACCCTTCTCGGCGTACCACTCTTCCCACGCGTCGGTGCTGTAGGTCTTGCCTTCCACCGTGACCACTTGCTTGATCGGCAGCGCGTATTTCTTCGCGAACGCGAAGTCGCGTTCGTCGTGGGACGGTACGCCCATCACCGCGCCTTCGCCGTAGCTCATCAGCACGTAGTTGCCGACCCACACTTCCACCTTTTCCTGCGTCAGCGGATGCGTGACGAAGAAGCCCGTGGGCATGCCCTTCTTTTCCATCGTCGCGACATCGGCTTCAGCCACGCCGCCGCGTTTGCATTCTTCGATAAACGCCTGCAGACCGGCGTTATCGCGAGCAAGACGCGTTGCCAGCGGATGTTCAGCGGCGACGGCGGCGAAGGTCACGCCCATGATGGTGTCGGCGCGCGTTGTAAAGACGCGCAGCAGTTTGCTTTCGCCGTCGATCTCGTACGGAAAGCCGAAATTCACGCCAAAGCTCTTGCCGATCCAGTTCTGCTGCATCACCTTCACGCGCTCGGGCCAGCCGAGGCCGTCCAGGTCGCCGAGCAACTGATCCGCGTAATCCGTGATCCGCATGTAGTACATCGGGATTTCGCGCTTTTCAACCAGCGCGCCCGAGCGCCAGCCGCGCCCGTCGATCACCTGCTCGTTCGCGAGCACGGTCTGGTCTTCCGGGTCCCAGTTCACCGTCCCGGTCTTCTTATAGACGATGCCCTTTTCCAGCATCTTCAGGAACAGCCACTGGTTCCACTTGTAGTACTCGGGCTTGCACGACGCAATTTCCCGCGACCAGTCGATAGCCAGCCCCATCGACTGCATCTGCTTCTTCATGTAGTCGATGTTGTCGTACGTCCACTTCGCCGGCGGCACATTGTTCGCCATAGCGGCGTTTTCCGCCGGCATGCCGAACGCGTCCCAGCCCATGGGCATCAGCACGTTGTAGCCGTTCATGCGCAGGAAACGGTACATCACGTCGTTGATGGTGTAGTTGCGCACGTGGCCCATGTGGAGCTTGCCCGACGGGTACGGCAGCATGGACACGCAGTAGAACTTCGGCTTGTCGCTGGTTTCGGTCGACCGGTAGACGTCTTTCGCGCGCCAGTCGCCTTGCGCTGCGGATTCGACGTCGGCGGGTACGTATTTATCTTGCATGGTGGTTTTTGGCTTTCTTCGGCTAGTGCGGGCGTTCAGCGTTCGCCGGACCTGGCGCTCATGATCGCGTATAGAGGTTTTGGGCCCGATGGACGTGTCAGCCGGGCAAAACGCGATTATACCGGCTGTGACCGCGGGGCGACGCTGGGTGCCTTGAAGCACCGGCGATTGACGGGCGGGGCCGGAGGCTTTTCTACCGCGCCGGCTTCACCTGATCCGTCACGAAGCCAATCTTGTCCAGCCCTGCGCTCTGCGCCGCGCCCATGACTTGCGCGATCACCTCGTAACGAGTAGCCCGCGACGCCCTCAGGTGAATCTCCGGTGGTGTTGCGCGCTTGCCTTCAGCCGCGAATTGAGTGCGCATCTGCTCGAGCGTGACCGGCTTGTCATTCCAGTAGAGCTTGCCGGTATCGTCGATGGAAAGCGTGATCGTCTCCGGTGTCTCGCGCACGACTTGCGACGCCACCTTCGGCAAATCCAGCCGGATCGCGTGCGTAAACAACGGCGCCGTGATGATGAAAATCACCAGCAAGACCAACATGACGTCGATCAACGGCGTCATGTTGATCTCCGCCATGGGAGCGCCGTTCGATTTCTTGTCCAGTCCGCCGAATGCCATGATGTGCTCGTCCGGGTGCGGGGTCTTGTAGGGTCGGTGCCTTAAACCACACGGTCTTGAACGGGCGCGCTCTTGACGCGGCGCGGCGCCACGCCGCTCGTGTACGCGTGCAGGTCGTGCGCAAAGCCGTCGAGTTCTTCAGATATCTGCCGCACCAGCCGCCCCAGCACGTTGTACGCAAGCACCGCCGGGATCGCGACGACTAGTCCGAACGCCGTCATGATGAGCGCCTCGCCAACGGGACCCGCCACGTTCTCGATCATCGCCTGCCCGCTCGCCGCGATGCTGCCGAGCGCATGATAAATGCCCCACACGGTACCGAGCAAACCGACGAACGGCGCCGTACTCCCCACCGATGCCAGCAAAACCTGCCCGAATTCAAGCCGCCTTTGCGACGCCAGCAACGCATGCCGCAGCGCGCGCAACACGCGCTCGCCCGGCTCCACATGCGCGATCAGCGCACCGGGCATTTCCGCCTCTGACGCCCGCCACGCGGCGATCGCAAGCGGCAGGTACACGCGTTCCTTATCGGCTTTGCGCAACTCCGCGATGCCGTCCGTCAGCGTGCCCGCCTGCCAGAAGCGCTGCACAGCGCGCGGTCCCTGACGCTTCGCGCGCAACAGCACCCACGCCTTCACGATGAGAAAACACCAGCTCGCCAACGACATGGCCAGAAGCACGCCCGCGACGCCATGCGTGATGCCGTCGCTGGTTTGCAGGTAGTGGATGATGCCGGTTGTAGCCATCGGACAAGAACCTTGGGGGAAGCGGCTCAGCGCAAACCGAGCACGTCCTGCATGTCGAACAGACCGCGCTCGCGGCCCGCAAGAAAGTGGGCGGCGCGCAACGAGCCCTGGGCGTAAGACAGCCGGTTGGCCGACTTGTGCGTGATCTCGATCCGCTCGCCAATGCCCGCGAACAATACAGTGTGATCGCCGACGATGTCACCGCCACGAATTGCGGCGAAGCCGATGGTCGACGGGTCACGTTCACCCGTCACACCTTCGCGGCCATACACAGCGCAATCCTTCAGCTCGCGGCCGAGTGCGTGGGCAATAGTTTCACCCATCGCAAGCGCGGTGCCTGACGGCGCGTCGACCTTGTGCCGGTGATGCGCTTCGATGATTTCGATGTCGTAACCTTCGGCGAAATGCCGCGCCGCGAACTCGAGCAGCTTGAGCGTTACATTCACGCCCACGCTCATGTTCGGCGCGAACACGATCCCGATCCGTTCGCCGGCAGCGCGTAATTGGGCTTTCTGGTTATCGTCGAAACCCGTCGTACCGACGACCATCTTCACGTTGTGCCGCAACGCGGCTTCCAGATGCATGAGTGTGCCTTCAGGACGCGTGAAGTCGATCAGCACGTCGGCCTCTGCAAATACACGTTCGATGTCGTCCGTCAGCAGGACGCCCGTCTCTTGCCCAAGGAACGCGCCCGCGTCCTGGCCGAGTTGCGGTGCGCCTGGACGGTCGAGCGCGCCGGCCAGCGTGGCGTTGGCGTCCTTGAGAACGGTTTCAATCAGCATGCGGCCCATGCGGCCCGATGCGCCGGTAATGGCGATTTTCATGGCGTGTCTCGCGTGAGTTGGGGCTACGAAGTCAGAAGCATGGAAGCGATAAGGCCACCGCTTGGCGCGCGGCCGCCCGAACGGAACAGGTCTCGACGAAGCCAGGCAAAGCAGGCGGGGCGAAGCCCGCCGTTTCTGCTTAGTTGGTGCTCGTCGCCGGCACGGAGGACGCGCCTAGACCGTTGCTCGTGTCCGCCGGGGCGGGTGACGTGCCTTGCGGACCCACAGCGCTGCTGTCCGGGACCGTGACCGTATTCGGACGACGCTGCAACTGGATCTGCGAGTTGCCCGCGGCGTTGACGTTCGGCGGCAATCCCGAGTTCCCCGGCACGGTCGGCATGGCCGACGAGCGGGTGCGGCCCGTGGGCGCCTGCACGGCATCGGTCGCGCGATTGGCGGCCTGGGCGGCTTGCTGGTTGGCGTCGCCGGCAAATGCGCTTGACGCATTCGATGCATCCGGCCGGACGCCCGGCGCACTCGCCGCTCCCGCGACAGCCGCACCGCTGGCGGACGTACCTGCTGCCGTTGCCGCCTCCGTTGCGCTGGCCCCGCTAGCTGAAGCAGCCGTGGCCGCAGCCGTAGCGGCGGTCAGCTTACGGCCTTTGTCGCCGTCAATTTCAGCAAGCAATTCGAGATTCGACGGCAAATTCTCGCCGCCCGACCAGCTCGCCACGCGATCGCCCGCGAACAGCACGACGAAATCACGCTGTTGCACGACAGACGTAGAACCGCGCTTGAAGTAGAAGATGTAGTCCCAGCGATCCGCATGGAACATGTCTGCGAGCAACGGCGTGCCGAGCAGCGCCTTTACCTGGTCGCGCGCCATGCCGACTTTCATCTGGCTCGCGGCCTCCGCAGAAACGAAGTTCCCCTGTACAACCGTGATCCGATACGGTGTGATGCGCTGCGCGAAACTCTGCGTAACACTATCGTAAGTGGAACAACCGGCCAGGACGGTCATAGTGGCGGCGGCGATCAAGGATCCGCGCATACGACGGCTCTCCCGGCTATTCAATAAAGATTTTAGAAACATTTCACCCTTCATTTCACCCTTCGCCTGGCCCATCGCCCGTGGGGGCGCAAGAAGTTTCGGAGTCTTTCGGAGATCGCGCCATTTCGTTCGGATGGTGACCGGAACGGTAAAAACGCATTACTATGAGAACCTTGAATTGTACTCTAGGGATGCCTAGCGATGACCAATCCCGCCGATCTGAAAAATATCGGGCTGAAGGCGACCTTGCCCCGGCTCAAGATCCTTGAAATTTTCCAGCATAGTCCGGTGCGTCACCTGACTGCAGAAGACGTATATAGAAACCTGTTGCACGAAGAACTCGACATCGGTCTCGCCACCGTGTACCGCGTGCTTACGCAGTTCGAGCAAGCTGGCCTGCTGTCACGCAGTAACTTCGAGTCGGGTAAAGCCGTGTTCGAGCTCAACGAAGGGACCCATCACGACCATCTGGTGTGTCTTGACTGCGGCAGGGTGGAAGAGTTCTTCGACGCCGAAATCGAAAGCCGCCAGCAGGATATTGCCAAGGAGCGCGGCTTTAAGTTGCACGAACACGCCCTCGCGCTGTATGGCAGCTGCACGAAGGAGCGTTGCCCTCACAGGAAGAACTGATTTCGACTGACCGTTCATGCGCGCGATGTTGGCGCGCCAAGTGTGAAAAAGCCGCCGGTTCTTGCAAACCGGCGGCTTTTTTTCAGCTTGGTTTCACTGCGTTACTTCGCTGCGTTACTTCGCTGCATTACTTGGCATTAGCCAGCGCCACGGCCGTATCGAGCATGCGGTTCGAGAAGCCCCACTCGTTGTCGTACCAGCTCGACACCTTCACAAGACGGCCCGACACCTTCGTCAGCGTGGCGTCGAAGGTGGACGAAGCCGGGTTGTGGTTGAAGTCGATCGATACCAGTGGCGCGGTGTTGTAGCCCAGGATGCCCTTCAACGCACCTTCCGATGCTTCCTTCATGATCGCGTTCACTTCATCCACTGTCGTATCGCGTGCAGCGATAAACGACAGGTCGACGATCGACACGTTGATGGTCGGAACACGAATAGCGTAACCATCCAGCTTGCCATTGAGTTCCGGCAACACCAGACCCACCGCCGATGCTGCACCCGTCTTCGTCGGGATCTGGCTGTGCGTGGCCGAGCGAGCGCGACGCAGGTCCTCGTGGTACACGTCCGTCAGCACCTGGTCGTTCGTGTAGGCGTGGATCGTAGTCATCAGGCCGTTCACCAAGCCGATCTTGTCGTTCAGCGGCTTGACGAGCGGGGCCAGGCAGTTCGTCGTGCACGATGCATTCGAGATGACCGTATCCGACGCCTTCAGCACGTGGTGATTCACGCCATAGACGATGGTCGCATCCACATCCTTGCCACCCGGCGCCGAAATGATGACCTTCTTCGCGCCGCCCTTGATATGCGCGCTGGCCTTTTCCTTCGTCGTGAAGAAGCCCGTGCATTCCATCACCACGTCGACGTTCAGCTCGCCCCAAGGCAATTCGGCCGGGTTGCGGTTCGCCAGCACGCGAATCCGGTCGCCGTTGACGACGAGGTAATCGCCGTCCACCGACACGTCGCCCGGGAACTTGCCGTGCGCCGTGTCGTACTGCGTCAGGTGCGCGTTCGTGTTGGCATCGCCGAGGTCGTTGATGGCAACGATCTCGATGTCGTGCTTCTTGCCGTTTTCATAGAAGGCGCGCAGCGTATTGCGGCCGATCCGGCCGTAGCCGTTGATTGCAACGCGAATCGTCATGGTCTATCTCCTGATGGCTGAAAAAAATTCCAGTTCGCCGATGCCGGGTTTGCTTTTTACAAAGCGCCCAGTCAGCCCGCGAGCGCAGCTTTTGCCGTCTCCACGACATGCTCGACGGTGAAGCCGAAATACTTGAAGAGCTCGCCGGCGGGCGCGGATTCGCCGAATGAATCGATGCCCACCACGCCGCCCTCGAGACCCACGTACTTACGCCAGAAATCGGTCACGCCGGCTTCGATCGCCACACGCACGACGCCCTTCGGCAACACGCGGTCGCGATATTCCCGGTCCTGCAAATCGAACACGTTCGTGCAAGGCATGGAAACGATACGCGCGCCAATGCCTTCCTGCGCCAGTTTCTCGCCGGCTTTGAGCGCCAGTTCGACTTCCGAACCCGTTGCGATCAGGATGATCTTGCGTGCCGGAATGTCGTCGTTCCAGTCGCGCAGCACGTAGCCACCCTTCGAAATGTTCGCGATCTGCACGTCGTTACGCGGCGAGAACAGCAGGTTCTGACGCGTGAAAATCAGCGCCGACGGCCCTTTGTGCTCGATGGCGAACGTCCATGCCACGGCGGTTTCGACGGTATCCGCCGGACGCCACACCTGTAAGTGCGGAATCAGCCGCAAGCTCGACGTTTGTTCCACCGACTGGTGCGTCGGGCCGTCTTCGCCGAGGCCGATCGAATCGTGCGTGAACACGAAGATGGACGGCGCCTTCATCAGCGCAGCCACGCGCAGTGCGTTGCGGCTGTAGTCCGAGAACGTCAGGAACGTGCCGCCGAACGGCCGATAACCGCCATGCAGCACGATGCCGTTGATGGCTGCGCTCATGCCGAATTCGCGCACGCCGTAGTTGATGTGGTTGCCCCACTGGATCTGGTTCGCGCCTTCACCCGCACGCACCGGCTTCGATGCCTTCCAGTTCGTCAAATTCGAGCCTGTCAAGTCGGCGGAACCGCCGAGCAGTTCAGGCAACGCGGCGGCGAGGCCGTCGAGCGTCTGCTGCGACGCCTTGCGCGTGGCAATGGTTTCGCCCTTCTGATTCGCCGCTTCGATAATGTCCTTCGCGTCCTGCGCCCACTTGGCCGGCAATTCGCCGTTCATCCGGCGCACGAATTCGGCGGCTTCAGCCGAATGCTTCGCACGGTAGGCGTCGAATTGCTTGTTCCACTCCGATTCCGCGCGCGCGCCCGCTTCCTTCGCGTCCCACGCTCCGTAGACTTCCTGCGGAATCACGAACGGCTCCCAGGTCCAGCCCATGCCGGCGCGGGCGTCAGCGATTTCCTTGGCGCCGAGCGGCGCGCCGTGCGAATCGTGGCTGCCTTGCTTCGTCGGCGCACCCTTGCCGATAGTCGTACGGCAGCAGATCAGCGTGGGTTTATCCGAGTTCTTGGCTTGTGCAATTGCCGCGTCCACAGCATCCACGTTGTGGCCGTCCACCGCGCGAATCACGTTCCAGCCGTACGCTTCGAAGCGCTTCGGGGTGTCGTCGTGGAACCAGTGCTCCACATGGCCGTCGATGGAGATACCGTTGTCGTCGTAGAGCGCGATCAGCTTGTTCAGCTTGAGCGTGCCGGCGAACGAACAGGCTTCGTGCGAGATGCCTTCCATCATGCAGCCGTCGCCGAGGAACACGTACGTATGGTGGTCGACGATCTTCGCGCCTTCCTTATTGAACTCCGCCGCCAGCAGCGCTTCGGCGAGCGCCATGCCGACTGCGTTCGCGAGACCTTGGCCGAGCGGACCGGTAGTCGTTTCCACGCCCGGCGTCATGCCGTATTCCGGATGTCCCGGCGTCTTCGAATGCAGTTGGCGGAAGTTCTTCAGTTCGTTGATCGGCAGGTCATAGCCGGTCAGGTGCAGCAGCGAATACAGCAGCATGGAACCATGACCGTTCGACAGCACAAAACGATCGCGGTCGGCCCAGTGCGGATTGCTCGGATTGTGCTTCAGGTGACGCGACCAGAGCGCGACACCGATTTCCGCCATGCCCATTGGCATGCCCGGATGGCCGGAGTTGGCTTGTTGAACGGCGTCCATTGCCAGCGCACGGATTGCGTTGGCCATCAGGGTGGTCTGGCTGGAAGTCGGGGTTGTCATGTCGAGTCCGGTAGGTCCTGAAAAGATCCTGGGATGATTCTGGGCGACGCACCGGGGCGAACGATGAAACCACGTTTTCAGCACCCGGAGCGACGAGAAACGAAGAGGATCGGAAGGCGATTATTCTAACAGACGACTTTGGAGCACTGGCGCGCCCCGCGGCGGGGAACCGGGCAGCGATAAGCGGTGCCCGGGAGGATCGCCCAGCGGCAAGGAGAAATCGTAACGAACCCTTTGTGCGGGCACGCTCCCTGCACGGATACATCCGCTTGCGCGACCTGACGCCGCGGCCAAAAAGCCGGCTGCCCCTTATGCCAAAGGGCGCCATGGCACAATGCATCCATCAGCCGAGCTCGAGGAGAAGCCCTTATGACCGACCCCCGCCCCGCCGATGTGCCGTGGCTCACCCCGTACCTGACTGTTCGTGATGCCCGTGTCAGCACCGGCTTCTACGAACAGGCGTTAGGTTTTGCGGTGCGTGACAGCGTCAACGACGACGGCGCCGTGATCCATGTGGAAATGACCTATCGCGGACAGTTGATCCTGATGTTTGCGCCGGAAGGCGCATACGGCTCGCACGCGAAGACACCGAAAAGCACAGGTCTGATGGCGCCGCAGTCGTTCTATCTTTATGTCGACGATGTAGACGCCGCGTTCGCGCGCGCGGTCGCGGTTGGCGCGAAGCCGCTGATCGAACCGCAAGACCAGTACTGGGGCGATCGATTTGCGCAGTTCGAAGACCCGGATGGGTATCGCTGGGCAATCGCCCGGCATTTGAACTAGTTGCGTTTCACATCGATTAAACACCGATCCACTTCCCTGCCCGCGCGCCTCAGGTGTCCGGGCGAGTTACCTCATGCCACGCTTCTTCGTTTCCGGTCCGCTCGTCGCGGGCGAAATCATGCCCTTGCCGGACGAGGTCGTCCGCCATGTCCACGTCCTGCGCCTGCAAACCGACGATGCCGTCCATCTCTTCAATGGCTCGGGCGGTGAATATCGCGGGCGTCTGGTCGAGATCGGCAAGCGCACTGCAACCGTACAACTCGATGAATTCATCGATCGTGAAGCAGAGTCGCCGTATCGGATCACGCTCGCGCAAGGCGTGGCGGGCGGCGACAAGATGGATTGGCTGATCGAGAAGGCGGTGGAACTGGGCGTATCGTCCGTGGTTTCGCTCACTGCCGAGCGCGGCGTGGTGCGGCTGTCGGGAGACCGCGCGTCGCGTCGGCAAGTGCATTGGCAGGCGCTGGTGCGGGCTGCGTGCGAGCAGTGCGGAAGAAATCGGGTGCCGGACGTAGCGGCGCCTCAGGATCTGGAGAAATGGCTGGGTAGCTTGCCGCCCACCCGGGACGGCGAGTTGCGGCTGTTGCTGTCGCCGCGGGCGCAGCTTGGTTTCGCGTCCCTGCCGGCGAGCGCGCCCGCTGCGCCCGTGACGGTCGCGATTGGCCCGGAAGCCGGATTTTCGCCGGCAGAGGAAGCATCAATAGTCGATGCCGGATTTGCCACGCTCGGCCTGGGACCGCGCGTTTTGCGCACCGAAACGGCCGGCATCGCGGTCCTGGCGGCGCTCGCGGCACGCTGGGGCGGGTGGTGATCCAGCTGCAACAACCACACCGCGGATCAAACGCAAAAAAAGCCGGTCAGCGCCTGTGTTCAACAGACGACGACCGGCTTTATTTAGCTCTTTGCGCCGAAAAAACGAAGCGCCTGGTGCGTAGAACTATCTACTACGTCCGAACGCAGGCGTTAGGCGAACGAGTAAAACACCCTGAACGCCACACGCCGTTCCGCCCAGAATTCCGCCGCTTCGCGAAACACGTCGAGCAAGGTCTCGCGCCCTTCCTTGTCAAATTTCTGAGCAACGGGCAGCGCTTCCAGCACGATCACGAAACCCGGCTGCGAACCGGCTTTATGCACGAGGTCGGTGAGACTGTCGTACAGCGCGTCGTAGTTCTTTCCAAAGTGCTTGGGAAACAAAAACGATGTCGCAATGGTTTCGAGCACTTCCTGCTTGCTCTGGGCCTGGCCGCAATACGCGTAGAGAAAATGCTGGCCCAGCTTGCTCGCTTCGTCGGCGAGATCCTGAACCCTGAAAGCGCGGATCGACTGCACGATATTCGATCGTACCGTCTTGAAAAGACTCATAGACCCCTCGTTCAATGATGACAGTGCCGCGCTCTGTTCGTCGTCGGGTCGATTTTCGTCTGTCGTGCGGAGTCGCAAAACTCGCTGGAACATGTTGCCATCGCCGGCGAAAAGATCACCCGCGACACCGTTGTCGTGCGCGTAGATGTTGTCGCTCATGCCGTTCATCCCGAAGTTAATCCCGCAATGCGTTTAAAACTCACGTAATGGTCGTCGCTGTAGAAGCAGTTGTCGATCTGCCGACGGGGCCCGCCACATACAATCCGGCGTGCGCCGCGATCGCGGGCGCGCGGCGTAGGAACGGTGTATTCGTGGTAAAAACCGCGCGGGTGCGGCGGCAGCAAACGCTCGCGATTGCCAAACACGATGCCGTCTTTCTCAAACGGGAAGGGCCCGCCAGCCTCGATCCGCCGCAGCGTCACAATGGCCTGTTTCGGCAATTGCGATGCGTCGACGGTGGTCTGCGACGGCCCCGTTCCTGCTGATGCGGTATCACGCCAGCTCTCTGCGCGCGGATCGCTTTGCAGCTTGTCCTGGTCTTGCAACGCGTGCGACGGCTCGGCCTGCGACGCTACTGCCGAGGTGTTCGCAGCCGGGCTCTGGGAATCCGGCCCGCTTTTCCCGCAGCCGCTGAACACCAGGGAAAGCGCCACGATGAATCCACAAAACCATGCGCGCTTCACAAAACCTGTCCCCGCTTTGAACCCAAAAATATGACGACCATGAAAGACGTAAGGGTATCGCTAATGGCACTCGGAATCAATGTTGGTTCGGAAGATGCCCGTTTTTCAGGCGCTTCTTGCGGCTGATCGGACCATTGCATGCGGTCTGCCGGCGCTTTTTGGTCGACAGTTTTAAAAATCGGGTCAGATCATATTTAGGATAAAACTGAGGTATTTTTATCTTGATTAGGGGAATAATGAGTTCATGCATGGTTTGGGGAGTGGACCCAGTGTCGCCTCTCTCGCAAAGCTCCCACGGTGTAAAAACCGGCACCATCGCTGTTTGGAGGAAAAAGCAAATCCCCTTGCGCGCCTCGTTGCGTGCCGGATCATCCGGCACGCTTTTTTTCGTTTAGGACGCGCGGGAGTATCAGGAATCCGGCGGCTAAGCGCTGCATCTTTGCCACGCAAACGTCGCCGAAATGAAAAAGAGGGATGGCGACCACCGTCGCAATCCCTCTTCTTGAACTTCTACTCAAACTTCAGCGAGCACCCGCCAGTCCTGCGCGGGCTCGAAAACTTATCGCGCGACAGCCGTTGCGTCCGCCACCAGCAACGCCGTCATGTTGACGATCCGGCGCACCGTAGCCGAGGCCGTCAGCACATGCACCGGTTGAGCCGCGCCCAGCAGAATCGGGCCAATGGCAATGTTGTTACCGGCCGCCGTCTTCAGCAGGTTGTACGAAATATTCGCGGCATCGATATTCGGCAGTACGAGCAAATTCGCATCGCCAACCAGTGTCGATTCCGGCAGGATCTCGCGACGCAGATTGGCATCCAGCGCCACGTCACCATGCATTTCGCCGTCCACGTCCAGATCCGGCGCGCGTTCGCGGAGCAGCGCCAGCGTGTCGCGCATCTTGACGGCCGTCGGCGCGTTGCTCGTGCCGAAGTTCGAATGTGAAAGCAGCGCGATCTTCGGCACGATGCCAAAGCGGCGCACTTCTTCCGCGGCCATGATCGTGATTTCGCAGAGCTGTTCGGGCGTCGGGTCCACATTCACGTGGGTGTCGACAATGAAGATCTGCCGGCCCGGCAGCACCAGCGCATTCATTGCGGCATAAACGCTGCAACCTTCCTTCTTGCCGATCACCTGATCGACGAAATGCAGGTGCCGGTGCGTCGTGCTGATCGTGCCGCAGATCATGCCGTCCGCTTCGCCTTTCTTCACCAGCATGGAACCGATCAACGTTGTGCGGCGGCGCATTTCCAGCTTCGCCATCTGCTCGCTGATGCCCTTGCGAGCCATCATCTTGTGATACGTCTGCCAGAAGTCGCGATACCGCTCGTCGTGATCGGTATCTACAACGGTGAAGTCCACGCCTGCCGTCAACCGCAAACCGTACTTCGTGATGCGCTGCGCGATCACGGCCGGGCGTCCGATCAGGATCGGCTTGGCGATCTTCTCGTCCACCGCGATCTGCACGGCGCGCAGCACGCGCTCTTCTTCACCCTCGGCGAACACAATGCGTTTCTTGTCCGGCTCGACACTGCGTGCGAGCTGGAACACGGGCTTCATGGTCGTGCCGCTGTGATACACGAACTGCTGCAGATGCTGTTCGTAAGCATCCATGTCTTCGATAGGACGCGTTGCCACGCCTGAATCCATCGCGGCCTTGGCGACAGCCGGTGCGATCTTCACGATCAAACGCGGGTCGAAGGGCTTCGGAATCAGGTACTCGGGACCGAACGACAAATCCTGGATGCCGTAAGCCGTCGCGACGATATCGCTTTGTTCCTGCCGCGCCAGATCCGCGATCGCGTTCACCGCGGCAATTTCCATCTCGCGCGTGATCGTGCTCGCGCCCGCATCCAGCGCACCGCGGAAGATGAACGGGAAACACAGCACGTTGTTGACCTGATTCGGGTAGTCCGTGCGGCCGGTGGCAAGCACCGCATCCGGGCGCACTTCCAGCGCGAGTTCCGGCAGAATTTCGGGCGTCGGGTTGGCGAGCGCGAGAATCAGCGGCTTTTGCGCCATGCCCTTGACCATTTCCTGCTTCAACACGCCGCCAGCGGACAGACCGAGAAACACGTCTGCACCTTCCATCACGTCAGCCAGCGTACGCGCCGAGGTCTCGCGTGCAAAACGCTCCTTGTCCGGATCCATCAATTCCACGCGGCCCTTGTAGACCACGCCGGCCAGATCCGTCACGAAGATGTTCTCGAGCTTCATGCCGAGTTCGACCAGCAGGTCCAGACAGGCCAGCGCAGCCGCGCCCGCGCCCGAGGCGACCAGCTTCACCTCTTCAATCTTCTTGCCGACCACCACCAGGCCGTTGGTAATAGCGGCCGCGACCACGATCGCCGTGCCGTGCTGGTCGTCATGGAACACCGGGATCTTCATGCGCTTGCGGCATTCCCGTTCCACGATGAAGCAATCCGGCGCCTTGATGTCTTCCAGGTTGATGCCGCCGAACGTGGGTTCGAGCGCGCAGATCACGTCGACGAGTTTGTGCGGGTCCATCTCGTTCAACTCGATGTCGAACACGTCGATACCGGCGAACTTCTTGAACAACACCGCCTTGCCTTCCATGACAGGCTTCGACGCGAGCGGCCCGATATTACCGAGCCCGAGCACCGCCGTGCCGTTCGTCACGACGCCGACCAGGTTGCTGCGCGCGGTGAAACGCGCGGCGTTCAGCGGATTGGCGACGATTTCCTCGCACGCGAAAGCCACGCCCGGTGAATACGCCAGCGCGAGATCGCGCTGGTTGATCATCTGCTTGGTCGGGGCAATCGCGATTTTGCCGGGGGTGGGAAACTCGTGGTAATCGAGCGCGGCTTCGCGGAGTTTGGCTTTGGCGCTATCGGCAGGAGTGGTCATGAGGCGTCGGGCTAAGGGCAAGATTAGAATAGAAGTTCGAACGCATTGTAGCGCCATTCAACGAGCACTCCGGATGGCAATACCGGCAATTCGCGGCTCATAGCCCATTCGGACAAGGCTTGGAAAAGCAGCGTAAACCGCATGCCGGCAGCCGCTTCACGTCGCAAAATTCCTTTATTGAGATGAAACGCGCGTCAACAGGCGCGCATCGTCCCCAACTCTCCCTCGACATTGCCGGACCGCCGATGCTCTCAGAGTTTTCCCTGATCGAACGATATTTTTCCCAGCCCGCCGCCGCGTTTCCGGCAACGGAGCATGGACCGAAGGCGACGCTCGGTATCGGCGACGATTGCGCGCTGCTCGCTCCGAAGCGCGGCGAGCACCTGGCGATTTCCACCGACATGCTGGTGTCGGGCCGCCATTTTTTCCCCGATGTCTCACCGTGGGCGCTCGGTTACAAGGCGCTGGCCGTGAACCTGTCGGACCTCGCCGCGATGGGTGCGAAACCGCGCGCGTTCACCCTCGCGCTGTCGATGCCGAAAGCCGATGAAAGCTGGCTCGAAGACTTCAGCGAAGGCCTTTTCCATATCGCGAAGCAACACGGCTGCGAGCTGATCGGCGGCGATACGACCGGTGGACCGCACGTGAGCATCAGCATCACCGTGTTCGGCGACGTCCCGGCGGCTCGTGCACTGCGACGCGATGCCGCGCGTCCCGGCGACGACATCTGGGTATCCGGCGTGCTCGGCGGTGCGCGCGCCGGGCTGGGCATCCGTCGCGGCGAATGGTCGATGAACAACCCCGCCGACGAAGCCATCGCAATCAAGGCGCTCGAGCAGCCGGAACCGCGCGTCGCGCTCGGCATCGCGTTGCGGGGGATCGCGCATGCCGCGCTCGATCTGTCGGACGGTCTCGCGGGTGACTTGCTCCATATATTGAAACGCTCGAAGGTCCGCGCGACGGTGAATATCGATCAGGTGCCGCGCTCCGGCGTAATCGCCGCCCTGCCCTTGGCCGCGCAGGTGCGCAGCATCCTGGCCGGCGGGGACGACTACGAACTCTGCTTCACCGCGCCCGCGAGCGCCCGCGCCAAAATCGACCGGATCGGGAAGGCTCAGAAAGTTTTGCTGACGCGCATCGGTACAATCGAGGGTCTGGCCGCTTCATTGGCTCCCGCGTCATTGGCTCCGCCTGGCACGCTCAACGACCTGCCGGCCATCGACTGGCGCGACAACACCGGTCCGGTTTCTTTCCTCGAGACGGGCTTCGACCACTTTCATGCAGACTGATCCGACCATCGACACACTCGACGACACACCGCCACCCAAGCCCCCGCGCCGGACGAGCGCGCGCTTCATGCTGTCGCACCCGCTGCATATCCTGTCGCTGGGCTTCGGCAGCGGCTTGTCGCCGATCGCGCCGGGCACCGTCGGCACCTTGTTCGCGTGGGTATCGTTCGTGGTGTTCAACCCGCACCTGACGGTCGCCGAATGGGCCGTGCTGATCACCGTCGGCTTCGTGACCGGCTGCTGGTTCTGCGGTTTCACGGCGAAGAAAATGGGCATTGCCGATCCGTCGCCGGTAGTGTGGGACGAGATCATTGCCTTCTGGCTGGTGTTGCTGTTCGTCACGCCGGCCACGTTCACCGGGCAGTTATGGGCGTTCATCGTGTTCCGTTTCTTCGACATGGTGAAACCCCCGCCCATCCGTTATTTCGACCGCCAGTTGAAGGGCGGTTTCGGCATCATGTTCGACGATATCGCCGCTGCGTTCTTCACGTTGCTCGTGATCGCGCTGTGGCGCATGACGATCTGATGCCCCGGCTAGTCCAGTCTCACATCTTCGAGCGCCCCCAACCGAGTCTCCGCCATGGCCACCGATAAAGTCGTCCACCAGCTCGCTATCCGTGCCGGCAACAAACTGCGCGACGAGCGGCTGATGCTCGCGACCGCAGAGTCCTGCACCGGCGGTCTGGTCGCCGCCGCCATGACCGATATTTCCGGCAGCAGCGCGTGGTTCGAGCGCGGTTTCGTCACCTATTCGAATCTGGCGAAGACCGAGATGATCGGCGTGCCGGCCGACATGATCGAGCGCCATGGCGCGGTGAGTGAACCCGTTGCCAAGGCAATGGCCGAAGGCGCGTTGAGAAATAGCCGGGCACAGGTATCGCTGTCTATTACTGGCGTGGCCGGACCCGGCGGCGGCACGGAAACCAAGCCCGTCGGCATGGTGTCGTTTGCATGGAGCAACCGCTTGCACACGGCGGTCGAAACTCAGCAATTCAAGGGCGATCGCGAGCAGATTCGTATCCAGGCGGCCGCGCATGCGTTACGCGGTTTGCTGGAACTACTGGAACGAAGGGAACGGTGAGTAGACGGTGATCAAGCGGATGGCGGCAACACAGGCTGAGACGGGAACGGCCATGCACGGACGGGTTTGCTGATGCCGGCGTTTGCGTACGACACGGCTCAAATCATTAAATGGCTCGGCTCGCATACCGTGGCCAAGGCGCGTACATATGTGGACGAAGTGACGCGTCTGCACTGGGACGAAGACGTACTGCGCGCCAATGTTCAAGGGACGCAACGCCAGCCCTATACCGTCGAGGTAATGTTTCACGACCACCACGGCTCGCTGTCCGCGCAAGGCCATTGTTCGTGCCCGGTCGGATTCGGCTGCAAGCACGCCGCCGCCGTGTTGCTCGCGAGCGCCTCGGACAGACCGCGAGAGTCCGAAGCCGTGCGTCCCGAGGTGGCGGGCTGGCTTGAAGGATTCCGCTCGCGCTTTGCATCCACTCGCAACGCCTCCGCAAAAAAGCCCGGTGAGGCGAATGGCGCGCTCGGGCTTGTTTATGTTTTGGGCGCGTCGCGCGTCATGCGCACCGCCGAGGTCGCGTTGCATAAAGTACGGCTCAGTCCGGACGGTTCGTTCCAGACGCTCGACCGGCCGTGGACCAATCTGGACGCCGCGCTCGTCAAGCAGCCAAAGTTTGTCAGCGACGAAGACATGACGATCGTGCGAGCGCTCGTGATTGGACGCACCCGCAACGATTTCGGCGGTTTTGGGCTGCACGGCGAAGAAGGCGCGGACCTGCTGCACCGAATGATGGCAACGGGTCGGCTCTTCAGCGCCATGCACACCTCCCAGGACATCGCGGAGCCCCGCCGGCCACTACGCGAAGGCGCGACGCGGCCGGGACGTATCGAGTGGACGCCGGATCTGGACGACCGCGTGCGGCCCGTGCTGCAAACCGAGCCCGCAGCCACGTTGATCATTCCCACCGAACCGCTCTGGTTCGCCGATGCGGAAACGCGTGAAGCGGGCGTCGTGGATATGCCGCAACCCGCGCGGCAACTGGCCGACTATTTGTCGATGCCGCCTATCTCGCTTGCTGAAGCACCGCTTGTCAGCGCGATGCTGCGCGAAGTTGCGTCCGACTTGCCCCCGCCGCCGGAGCAGGAAACGCTGAATCTGCATGTCGTCGATACCGAGCCGGTGCCAGTGCTCGTCCTCGATACACGGCCCGTCAACGGCAGTTGGCGGCCACGCGACGAGCGCACGGCCGCCAACGTGCTCGATTTCGCCCTGGTGAGTTTCGATTACGACGGCTTCAGCATCGACCCCGCGCGCGCTACCACGGTCATGCGCGCTGCGTCCGGCGAAATGGTTCAGGTGAATCGCCGCCACGACGTGGAAGCACGTTACCTCGCCTCGCTTTACGATCTCGGCTTCCGCCAGATCCCCTCGCATCAGCGCTATGGCCCCAAGCCCATTCCGAACGGCGTGATCGGCTTGCCTGCGCCCGCTGCCTGGGCCTCGTTCACCAACGACGCGTTGCCCGCGTTGCGCGAGGATGGCTGGCGCGTGAGCATGTCGCCGGAATTCCGCTTCGATTTCATCGAGATCGACGACATCCAGGGCACCGCGCGTCAGGCGACTGACGGCTGGTTCGACCTGGAGCTTGGCATTGTCGTAGGCGAGCGGAGCGTTCGGCTCGAACCGCTTCTGGCCGACCTGTTTCAGCGCGACCGGCGCTGGCTGGCGGGTGCCATCGATTCGATACCTGATGACGAGGGCATCGAACTCAAGACCGATCTCGGCGAGCGGCTACGGGTGCGCGCGGCACGGATCAAGCCGGTGGTGCGAGTACTGATCGATCTCTTCGATACCATCGGTTCGCATCCGCTGCGCGTTTCCGAACAGGACGCCGGGCGGCTGGAAGCACTCAGCGACACAGGCCGCTGGCAGTTTCACGGCGATGTTTCCATTCGCGAGCTGGCGCAGCGTTTGCAGGAAGGGCCGGGGCTGCGCGAAGTGCCCGTGCCGCACGGCCTGCACGCGGAGCTTCGCGTATATCAGCGCGAAGGGCTCAACTGGATGCAGTATTTGCGCGAGCGCAATCTGTCGGGTGTTCTCGCCGATGACATGGGCCTTGGCAAGACCGTGCAAGCGCTGGCGCACATTCTGGTCGAAAAGGAGTCGGGACGCCTCGACCGGCCGGCGCTGGTCGTGCTGCCCACCACACTGATTCACAACTGGCGAGAGGAAGCGCGCAAGTTTGCGCCTGCGCTTCGGGTGCTGGATCTGCATGGCCCGCAACGCAAGGAACGTTTCGATCAGATCGGCGAGCACGATCTCGTGTTGACCACGTACCCGCTGCTGTGGCGCGATCAGGCGATGTTGTCGCTGCACGAGTACCACCTGTTGATCCTCGATGAAGCGCAGATTGTGAAGAACGTCGCGACCAAGGCAGCGAAGGGTATTCGCGATTTACGCGCACGGCATCGGTTGTGTCTGACGGGTACGCCGCTGGAAAATCACCTTGGCGAGTTGTGGGCACAGTTCGACTTCCTGCTGCCCGGTTTCCTGGGTTCGCAGAAAGACTTCACGAAACGCTGGCGCACGCCGATTGAAAAATACGACGATCCCGTGCGGCGCGATCTGCTTGTGCGGCGGATTCGGCCGTTCATGTTGCGTCGAAGAAAGGACGAAGTCGCGAAGGAATTGCCGCAGAAAACGACGATCGTGCGGACGGTCGCGCTCGAGGGTGCGCAGCGTGATTTGTACGAGACGGTGCGGATCGCGATGCAGGAAAAAGTGCGCATGGCGGTGGCGGACCAGGGTTTGGCACGCAGCCATATTGTCGTGCTCGAGGCGCTGCTGAAGTTGCGGCAGGTTTGCTGCGATCCTGCGTTGGTAAAGCTGACGCGTGCTGGGCGTGTCGAGGAATCGGCGAAGCTCGATTTATTACTCGATATGTTGCCGGAGCTGCTTGAGGAAGGGCGTCGGGTGCTGCTGTTTTCGCAGTTTACCGGGATGCTGGCGATTATTGCCGCCGCGCTCGATAAAGCCGGGCTTCCGTATGTCACGTTGACTGGAGATACCACTGATCGGGTTACGCCTGTAACGCGTTTCCAGGACGGTGAGGTGCCGCTGTTCCTGATCAGTCTGAAGGCGGGCGGCGTGGGCTTGAATCTGACTGCCGCCGACACCGTGATTCACTACGACCCTTGGTGGAACCCGGCGGCTGAGAATCAGGCGACGGACCGGGCGCATCGGATAGGGCAATTGAAGCCCGTGTTTGTTTATAAGCTGATCGTAGCGGGGAGTATTGAAGAGCGCATTGTCGCGATGCAGGACCGCAAGGCCGCTCTCGCCGATAGTATTTTGCGTGAGGACAAAGCCGGAGCCGCGAAGTTTTCTGCCGAGGATATTGAGGCGTTGCTGGCGCCAATGCCAGTGGTTTGATCGCTGGCGCTTGGGGTTCGGGGTTGGGGTGCTTGCGTTAGTGGTCGGGGTCTATGCCGGGTTGGTGCTTTCGGCCTTAGTGGTCTGCGTGGGTTAGCTAATTTTTTGAGGGTGTCCCCGATTTTTTTATCACTATTAGCCACTTTCGCCGTCGTGTCGGAAAAAGAAATGAAGTGCAGCCACGCACAGTGGCCAATAGTGATAAAGAAAACATCCAACATATAACGACCGCAAGCCTGAGCAGCAGCAACCCGGCATCGACTCCGACCACCCGCCCCCCCAAGTGCGAACGAAAACTCAAACCACTACAGTCTGCGCCTCGCCGGGAAGCGAATCCCTCACCACACCAATAGACCAAAGCTGCTCACCAGCCGCCGACAAAAGCCCCATCGCGGCTTCAGCGTCCGCAGCAGCAACCACAACGACCATCCCGATTCCGCAGTTAAAGACCCGATGCATCTCTGCATCAGCAACACCGCCATGCTTCTGCAGCCACGAGAACAACGGTGGCAACGGCCACGCCTTATGATCCAGTTCGACCGTCAGGCCATCGCGTAGAACCCGCGGAATGTTCTCAACCAGTCCACCGCCGGTGATATGCGCCATGCCCTTCACAGCCATCTGCGACATCAGCGACAACAGCGGCTTCACATAAATATGCGTAGGCGCCATCAACGCATCGGCGAGCGAACGGCCATCGAAATCGGCGTTCAAATCAGGCTGCGCGCGCTCGATAATCTTCCGCACCAGCGAATATCCATTCGAATGGATACCCGAAGAGGCAAGGCCCAAAACGACATCGCCGGGTTGAATGGTCGAGCCATCGATAATCTTGCTCTTCTCAACTGCGCCCACCGCAAAGCCGGCCAGATCGTACTCACCATCGGGATACATGCCCGGCATCTCAGCGGTTTCGCCGCCAATCAACGCGCACCCGGCCAACTCGCATCCCTGCGCGATGCCCTGCACGACGGTCGCAGCCGTATCCACGTCCAGCTTGCCGCAAGCGAAATAATCGAGGAAAAACAGCGGCTCGGCGCCTTGCACGAGAATGTCGTTGACGCTCATGGCGACCAGATCCTGGCCGACCGTGTCGTGCTTGTTCAATTGGAAAGCGAGGCGCAGTTTCGTGCCCACGCCGTCAGTGCCGGATACCAGCACGGGCTCTTTGTATCGCTTAGGCACTTCAAACAGCGCGCCGAATCCACCGATTCCCCCCAACACGCCGTCACGCATGGTTTTTTTGGCAAAGGGCTTGATCCGGTCGACAAGCGCGTCGCCGGCGTCGATGTCCACGCCCGCGTCGCGATAGGACAAACCTTGGGCGTCTGGGGCGGATTTCGGTTGATTCATGGGGGATCGGCGAGAAGGTCGGTAAAATGAGATTTTAACCGATGCCAGCCGCCCGGCCGGATTTCTCGCAGTTCGCGACCCTGACTCCGAAAGAGCGCTCCAAACCCTTTTCGAGACTCGCGCCCATCCGGCCGGAAACTCGACCCTGCGCTCAACGCCTTTCGCCACGGCAAAAACCCGGCATAGGCGCCCTGAGCGCGCCGCTTTTCAAGACACGCCCTGACGGAACCGATTGCCCGTGCAACGCCAACTGACGCTCGATCTCGGCACGCCGCCGCTCGCCACCTTCGATAACTTTTTCGCCGCCGGCAACCATGAACTGGTGACGCGTCTGCGTGAACTCGAAGGTGCGCTCGCAGCCGGCCCCGTGGCCGACCGGACATTCTACGTCTGGGGCGAAGCAGGCAGCGGCCGCAGCCATCTGCTGCAGGCGGTGGTGCACGAAGCGAACGGCCGCGCGCGTTTCCTGAGTCCGCAAGCGCCGCTGGCCGCGTTCACCTTCGACCCCACGGCAAGCATTTACGCCATCGACGACTGCGAGCGGCTGTCCGGTGCGCAGCAAATCGCGCTCTTCAACCTCTTCAACGAGGTGCGCGCGCATCCGGCAAGCGCGCTGGTGGCAACGGGCAATGTGGCGCCGCTGGGTTTATCGGTGAGAGAAGATCTGCGTACGCGCCTCGGCTGGGGACTGGTGTTCCAGCTCACCCCGCTCTCCGACGAAAGCAAGGCCGGCGCGCTGAAACACGCGGCGCGCGAACGCGGCATTGCCCTCGCCGACGACGTCCCTGCCTATCTGCTCACGCATTTTCGCCGCGATATGCCAAGCCTGATGACTTTGCTCGATGAACTCGACCGCTTTTCGCTGGAACAAAAGCGCGCCGTGACGCTGCCGTTATTACGCACGATGCTCGCCGCAAAGGAAGACGATGCACCTCGTCCCCAGCCCGGGCTTTTCTAGCCTCTTTTTAAGCCTCTTTTTAAGCCCATCAACCCGCCGCGAGCAGCCAGCGACCGCTTCCACCCGCTTCAAGTAAAATGCGCTCCCATGAACCTAGCCCTTTTTGACCTCGATCACACCCTCATCCCGACGGATAGCGACCACGAATGGGGTCGCTTCATGGCGCAGCTCGGCATTGTCGACGCCGAAAAGTTCGCCAAGCAAAACGACGCGTTCTACGAAGATTACAAAGCTGGCACGCTCGATATCCACGCGTACCTGACCGCCCAGCTTTCGCCGCTCGCCAAGCATCCGCGCGCCCGACTGGACGACTGGCACGCGCAATTCATGCGCGAGATCATCACGCCGGTCATCGCGCCGGCTGCCCTCGAACTCGTGCGCAAGCACCAGCAAGCCGGCGATCTATGCTGTCTCGTCACCGCCACGAACGCGTTCATCACGGCGCCGATCGGCCGGGCGTTCGGTATTGATGCGCTGATCGCGTGCGAGGTCGAAACGGTCGACAATGTGCCAAACGGCGACCTGACCGGCCGCGCGACGGGAACGCCGAGCTACCGCGAGGGCAAGATCGTGCGCACCGAGGCGTGGCTCGCGTCGATGGGCAAAAGCCTCAGCGACTTCGAACACAGCTATTTCTACAGCGACTCGCACAACGACATTCCTCTTCTCGAGAAAGTCACCGACCCGATCGCGACCAATCCCGACGACACCTTGCGCGCGCATGCGCAAGCCCGCGGCTGGCGCATCCTGGAAATCTTCTCCCCACGTGATTAAAAAACTCATCCGCAAGCTGTTCGGCCAGGAAAGCGCCAAAGAAGACGCCCCGGCTACCGCCCCGCTCTCCGACGATGTAAAACCCGCCCGCAAGAGCACGCGCAAGAAGGCCGCGCCGGCTGTAGTGAAGCGTGATCCCAACGTGCCGGTGATCCTGTCGGCGGATGTGCATGGCATCGATCCTGCGCTGATTTCGAAGAACGCGATTCGCGTCACCGACGGTCTGCAGCAAGGCGGGCATCGTGCGTTTATCGTGGGCGGCGCAGTGCGCGACCTGCTGCTGAACGTGGCGCCAAAAGATTTCGACGTTGCAACGGACGCCACGCCCGATCAGGTGCAGAAGCTGTTCCGCCGCGCGCGCATCATCGGCCGGCGGTTCCAGATCGTGCACGTGCAGTTCGGGCAGGACATCATCGAGACATCGACGTTCCGCGCGCTCGTCGATACCCCCGCCGACGCGCCGCCGTCCCCGCCGCCTCCGCGCCTGAGACGCGGCGAGATGGACACCCGCACACATGCCGTGGATGCAAGCGGCCGGGTGCTGCGCGACAACGTCTGGGGCGAGCAGCATGAAGACGCCACTCGCCGCGACTTCACTATCAACGCCATGTATTACGATCCGGCCACGCAAACCGTGCTGGATTACCACGACGGCATGGCCGACATCCGCGCGCGTTTGCTGCGCATGATCGGAGACCCCGCCACGCGATATCGTGAAGATCCGGTGCGGATGCTGCGCGTCGTGCGTTTCGCCGCGAAGCTCGGCTTCGAGATCGAGCCGGCCACACGCGCACCAATCGCGGAACTCGCCGATCTGATCAGCAACGTCCCCGCAGCCCGTCTCTTCGATGAAATGCTCAAGCTGCTGCTCTCAGGTCACGCGCTCGCGTGCCTGACGCGGCTGCGCGCGGAAGGTTTGCATCACGGCGTATTGCCGCTGCTCGACGTGATTTTCGAATCGCCGCACGGCGAGAAATTCATCACGCTCGCGCTGACCAATACCGACGAACGCGTGCGCGCCGGCAAGGGTGTATCGCCGGGCTTCCTGTTCGCCACGCTGCTCTGGAACGACATGCAGACGCGCTGGCAGCAATACACGCTGGCCGGTGAATTCCCCGTGCCCGCGTTGCATCGCGCGATGGACGACGTGCTCGACATGCAGACCGAAAAGCTCGCTATCCACAAGCGCTTTTCATCGGATATGCGGGAGATTTGGGGCCTGCAACATCGGCTCGAAAAACGCTCTGGCAGAACCGCGATGAAGCTGCTGGAACACCAAAGGTTTAGAGCGGGTTATGATTTCCTCCTGCTGCGATGTGAATCCGGCGAACTGGATGCATCGGTTGGTCAGTGGTGGACGGATTTCATCGAAGGGGACGCTGCCGCGCGAGAGTCACTGCTTTCGCAAGGCGGGAAGGACCGGGCGCCCAAGAAACGACGGCGGCGTAGCAGCAACGCCAAAAGCCGCAGGCCGGGTGACGGAATGGAGGGCGGCGTGAGCACCGTGGAAGAAGGGTCAGCTCGCGACAATCGCGAAGAGCGTGACGTACGTGACGCGCGGTATGGCGACGAAAGCGGTGGCCAGCGCGACGATTGACACGGACCGCGCGTTCTAGCCAACGCGTTTGAGTCGTGTAACGCCAAACGACAGTCGTAGGATTCATGCCATGACGGTAGCTTATCTGGGCCTGGGCGCAAACCTTGGTGACGCGCGCCAGACCCTGAAAGACACAGTGGTGTGTCTTGCCCAGCAACACACGATCACCGTGCTCGCGAAATCGAGCCTCTATCGCACCGCGCCCATCGACGCCGGTGGCGACGACTACTTCAATTGCGTCGTCAAGATCGATACCACGCTGCCCGCACGCCAGTTGCTGCAGCTGTGCCACACCATAGAAAGCCATTTCGGGCGCGAGCGGCCGTATAGAAACGCGCCGCGTACGCTCGATATCGACATCCTCCTGTATGGCGATTCCTGCATCGAGGAAACCGATCTCGTCGTACCGCATCCGCGTCTCACCGAGCGTGCGTTTACCCTCGTGCCGCTGGTCGAACTTGATCACGATGTAGTCATCGCGCAACGCGGCCGCGCCGATGCATTTCTTGCTTCGGTCCAGGATCAACGTATTGAAAAAGTAGCGACGCATCAGTGTCCGCTGTTCGCTTCTCGCTGTACTTCGCGTCGCGAAGCCTGAATTTCGCCCCGCGAAGCCTGAAAGGTGAATAGTCCATGAGCATCACGCCCCTCACCGTCACCGCGCCGCAGTTGCGCCCGCCGCATCGGTATATCGCGATAGAAGGGCCCATTGGCGTGGGCAAGACCACGCTGGCGCGGCTGCTGGCAGAACGCTGGTCGATGCGCACCCTCTTCGAGCGCCCGCAGGAAAATCAATTTATCGAGCGGTTTTATCGCGACAACACGCGTTACGCGCTGCCTACGCAATTGCAGTTCGCGTTGCAGCGTGCGCAGCAAACTCAGGAAATCGTGACGGCGCTTTTTGGCGCACCTGGGCATCTCGGGCAAGGCGCAAGCGCGCCGCTCATCACCGATTTCATCACCGAAAAAACCGCGCTGTTTGCGCGTCTTACGCTCCCCGACGACGAATTCGAACTGTTCCGGGAAATCGCCAAGCGCATCGATACCTCAGCGCCCGCGCCCGATCTGGTCGTGTATTTGCAGGCCAGTCCCGAGGTGCTGTTCGCACGCATTCAAAAGCGCGCGCTGCCAATGGAACTGCAGATCCCCGACGCGTACTTGCGCGCCCTCTGCGACGCCTACAATGATTTCTTCTATCACTACGACGCGACGCCGCTGTTGACGGTGAACGCCGAGCATCTGAATCCGCTGGAATCGGACGCCGATCTGGCGCTGCTGGTAGACCGGATTGAAACCATGCGTGGGCGCAAGGAATTCTTTGTCAAAGGCACGTCGCTTTAAGTCCGTCCGGCTTGCGCGCCGGCGCGCCGTCTCTTATCTAGTCGATGTGGAAATTGCCATGGCGTATTTGCAGGAAACCAGCCGCACCGCGATCACCGTCCCGAAGCTCCGGACGATGCGCGAAGCCGGCGAAAAAATCACGATGCTCACGTGTTACGACGCGAGTTTTTCCGCGTTGCTGGATCGTGCCGGCGTAGATGTGATGTTGATTGGCGATTCGCTTGGCAACGTGCTGCAAGGACATGGCACGACGTTGCCCGTGACTCTTGCCGATATTGCGTACCACACCGCTGCGGTTGCGCGAGGCAACAAGAACGCGCTGGTTGTCGCCGATATGCCGTTTGGTACGGTCAGCTCGCGCGAGGAAACCTATGCGAACGCCGTGCAGTTGATGCGTGCCGGTGCGCAGATGGTGAAGATCGAAGGCGGTGAATGGGTCGCCGATACGGTCCGGTTTCTCGTTGAACGAGCGATCCCCGTTTGTGGTCATGTCGGGTTGACGCCGCAATCGGTGCACGCGTTTGGCGGGTTCAAGGTGCAAGGGAAAACCGATGCCGGCGCCGAGCAGATGCGACGCGATGCTTTGGCGTTTCAAGATGCCGGCGCGCAATTGCTGGTGATCGAGGCCGTGCCTACGCTGCTGGCTCGTGAAGTGACGGAGCAGTTGGTTATCCCGACGATTGGCATCGGAGCCGGGATCGATTGTTCCGGGCAGGTGCTGGTGCTGCACGACATGCTGGGGATTTTTCCCGGCAAGCGGCCGAGGTTCGTTAAAGACTTTATGCAGGGGCAGCCGAGTATTTTTGCCGCCGTCGAGGCATATGTCCGCGCCGTTCGGGAGAAGAGTTTTCCCGGGCCGGAGCATACGTTTTAAGGGGTTTTTGGCTGTTCTGTCGGAGGCAGCCTCTTGTTCGCGTCCGTCTTCGCTGAAGCCGCTTTTCGCGCTTTGGCGAAGATCGGAGCGTCGTTTCTGCTTAGCTCATCTGCTTGAGCCGCGCCGGTACCGCACCACGCAGCGCATTGCAGATCATCAGCGAGGTCGCGCGGCGCAGATCTTCTCGCGTCAGCGTGCGCTCCTCAGCGTCCAGTTCTTCGATCAACACACCGCGCATCACGCCCGGCAACAATCCGGCGTCGAGCGGCGGTGTGCTCCAACGGCCATCGAGTCTGACAAACACGTTCGATCGCCCGCCTTCCGTGAGCTCTCCGCGCTCGTTGAAAAACAGCATATCGAACGCGCCTTGCGATTCGGCCTCGCGCCACGCACGATCGTAATCCTCACGAAACGTCGTCTTGTGGCGTAACAACGGATCGTCCGCCGACCTGACCGCAAAACCATGTTCCGATGCCAGCAAGACGTCCACCGTCGAATGTGCCAACGGCACGAGCGGCGCGCTCGTCACAGCAATCTCACCACTCTTGCTCAACGCGATCCGCAACCGATAACCCGCCTTCGCCTCAAAACCCGCACAGGTCTCGTCAATAAGCTCCTGCAGCTTCGCCCGATCAAGCGGAAAACCGCACCATTCGGCACTGGCAGCCAACCTTGCAAGATGCCTGTCTGCATGGCGAACGCCTTCTTCCCGCGTCGCAAAAGTCGTCTCGAAGAGCTGGAAACCGGGATCGGAACCGGTCAGAAATTTTGCCTTCAATAGGCACTCCTCGAATTCATCGGCGGCAATGCTATCCAGCACAATGCCCGCGCCAATACCCATCTTGCCTCTGCCGTGCTGCAGTTCCAGCGTGCGAATCGGCACGGACAAACAGAAGTCCCGGCTCTTATCCAGCCAGCCGATCGCGCCCGTATAAATGCCGCGCGGCGTGCTTTCGAGCGCATCGATTAATTGCATCGTCTTGTGCTTCGGCGCGCCCGTGATCGAGCCGCACGGCAACAGTGCCCGGAGGATATCGGCGAAGGAAGTGTTGGGACGCAACCGTGCTTCCACCGTCGATGTCATCTGCCACACCGACTTGTACGCCTCGACAGAAAACAAGTGCGGCACCTTCACACTTCCCGTGACGGCAACGCGCGACATGTCGTTGCGCAGCAAGTCCACGATCATCACGTTTTCCGCGCGATTCTTCGGATCGAGTCGCAGCCACTCGGGGTCCGCGCTGCGCGGTGCGGTGCCCTTCATCGGCCGCGCGCGCAGCACGTCGCCTTCACGCTGGATGAACAACTCGGGTGAGCACGACAGCACGTCGCGGCCATCGGGCAACGCGATCAGCGCGCCATAACGAACCGGTTGCCGCTCCCGCAGCCTTCGATACAGCCCCGCTGCGGAGCCGAAGACATCGAAGGCAAGACGGAACGTGTAGTTGATCTGATAGGAATCGCCGGCTTGCAACGCTTCCTGAACGCCCGCGATGGCCTGCTCGAACGCATCGCGCGTCACGCTCGACTCGATGTTGGCCACACCCGCCACCGACGGCTGATCGGCCAGTCCGCTATCACGCGCGGCAAGCCAGCCCTCGGCTTCTTCACGCGATAACGACGTGCATTCGCGGAACAACAAAAAGCGCAGCGCGGCATGGCCGGGCTGCGCTAACTGAAGATTGCGGCCAAATTCATAGTCCGCGACAACGACGGCGTGTAATCCGTCGCGCAGGTCTTGCTGGACGCTCGCGCAAACTTCATCGAGCTGGGCTGCGTCGTGACACGACCGTTCGTGAACGAAGCTGGCGTACAGGCGACTCGACCGCCTTTCGGCGGTCGAGTCGCAATCGTCTAGCAGCGCGAAAACCTCGCTGCGTTGCTGCATGATTATTGCCTCAATCGAAGAAACTCTTCACTCGATCAAACCAGCTCTTGCTTTGCGGACTGTGACGCGCACCGCCTTCCGTCAGCGACCGTTCGAATTGCTTGAGCAGATCGCGTTGCTGCTCAGTGAGCTTGACCGGCGTTTCGACCTGTACATGCACATAGAGGTCTCCCGCGATGCTCGAGCGCAATCCCTTGATACCCTTGCTACGCAGCCGGAACGTCTTGCTCGACTGCGTGCCTTCCGGCACGGTGAAACTTGCGCGGCCAGCCAGCGTGGGCACTTCAATTTCGCCGCCAAGCGCCGCCGTGGTGAACGGAATCGGCATCTGGCAATGAAGATCATCTCCGTCGCGCTCGAACACCGAGTGCTGCTTGATGTGAATCTCGACGTACAAGTCACCGCTAGGACCGCCGTTGATCCCCGGCTCGCCGTTGCCCGACGAGCGAATCCGCATGCCGTCGTCGATACCTGCCGGAATCTTCACCTCCAGCGTCTTCGTTTCCTTCACCTTGCCGGCGCCGTGGCAATGACCGCACGGCTCAGGAATATGGGTGCCGGTGCCATGACACTTCGGGCAGGTTTGCTGGATGCTGAAAAAGCCCTGTGACATCCGCACGGTGCCTTGTCCCTGACACGTCGGACAGGTTTCCGGCTTCGTGCCGGGCTTCGCGCCCGAGCCTTTGCAGATCTCGCAATTCACCCAGCTCGGCACGCGAATTTGCGTGTCGTAGCCATGCGCTGCTTGCTCGAGCGAAATTTCCATGCTGTAGCGCAAATCCGCGCCACGATAAACCTGCGGACCCGCGCGCCCGCGAGCGCCCGCCGCGCCACCGCCGGCCGCCTGGCCGAAGATGTCGCCGAAAATATCGCCGAACGCATCGGCGAAACCGCCAAAACCCTGCTGACCTGCACCGGCCATGTTCGGATCGACGCCTGCATGCCCGTACTGATCGTAGGCTGCTCGCTTTTGCGGATCCGAGAGCATTTCGTAGGCCTCTTTGACCTCCTTGAAATGCGCTTCCGAATCCTTGTTATCCGGATTGCGGTCGGGGTGATGCTTCATCGCAAGCTTGCGATAAGCCTTCTTGATTTCGTCGTCGCTCGCGTTCTTCGCGACGCCCATAACCTCGTAGTAATCCCGTTTCGCCATATCGGTTCAGCGCCACCGCGCCCGATCAAACTGATCAAGCCCGACGGCTCCCTCTTGGATGCCTGGAGTCTCGCGACTCATGTGGTTCGTCGACGCCTGGCCTTCATGCGTGATTCGCGCGATCAATAAGTGACCGGCACGTAATCAACCCGTACAAAGCGCAGCGCCCTCTAAAAAACAACGTGCCCGGGAAGCCATTTGGCTCGCCAGGCGCGTTCTTCGTCCATACGCTCAACTTCTCGCAAGACGTCTTTCGTCGCGGTCCCGTGCAAAGCCGAAGCTGCACGGGACCGGTTGCTTCATCGACGAATCGCTGATGCGGTTCAATCGACTCAGTCCTTCTTCACTTCCTTGAAGTCGGCATCGACGACATCGTCGTGCTGCTCCGGTGCTGCCTGCGCACCCGAGCCGCCTGCTGCGCCCGCTGCACCTGCCGCGCCGGCTGCACCTTGTGCTGCAGCCATGTCGGCGTACATCTTTTCGCCGAGTTTCTGCGACGCCGTTGCCAACGTTTCGATCTTTGCGTCGATCGAAGCCTTGTCAGCCGTGCTGCTCTTCAACGCTTCTTCCAGGTCCTTCAACGCCGCTTCGATCTTTTCCTTCTCAGCCGCTTCGACCTTGTCGCCGTATTCAGCCACGGCCTTCTTCGTGCTGTGCACCAGCGCGTCGCCCTGATTGCGCGAGTCAGCCAGTTCACGCAGACGGTGATCTTCCTCGGCGTTCGCTTCGGCGTCCTTCACCATCTTGTCGATCTCGGCGTCCGACAGACCCGAGTTCGCCTTGATGACGATCTTGTTTTCCTTGCCGGTCGCCTTGTCCTTCGCGCCGACGTGGAGAATGCCGTTCGCGTCGATGTCGAAGCTCACTTCGATCTGCGGCGTGCCGCGTGCTGCCGGCGGAATGCCTTCAAGGTTGAATTCGCCCAGCAGCTTGTTGCCCGCTGCCATCTCGCGCTCGCCCTGGAACACCTTGATCGTCACGGCGCTCTGGTTGTCGTCGGCGGTCGAGTAAACCTGTGCGTGCTTCGTCGGGATGGTCGTGTTCTTGTTGATCATCTTCGTCATCACGCCGCCGAGGGTTTCAATACCCAGCGACAACGGCGTCACGTCCAGCAGCAACACGTCCTTGCGATCCCCCGACAGAACCTGGCCTTGAATCGCAGCGCCAACCGCCACGGCTTCATCCGGGTTCACGTCGCGGCGCGGTTCCTTGCCGAAGAATTCCTTAACCTTTTCCTGCACCTTCGGCATACGCGTCATACCGCCGACCAGAATGATGTCGTCGATTTCGCCGACCTTCACGCCTGCATCTTTAATAGCGATACGGCACGGTTCCATCGTGCGCTCGATCAGGTCTTCGACCAGCGACTCCAGCTTCGCACGCGTAATTTTCAGGTTCAAGTGCTTCGGACCCGACGCGTCCGCCGTGATGTACGGCAGGTTGATTTCGGTCTGAGCGGCCGACGACAACTCGATCTTCGCCTTTTCCGCCGCTTCCTTCAGGCGTTGCAGCGCGAGCACGTCCTTCGACAGATCGACGCCTTGATCCTTCTTGAACTCGGCGATGATGTATTCAATGATGCGCTGGTCAAAATCTTCACCGCCGAGGAACGTGTCGCCGTTCGTGGAGAGCACTTCGAACTGCTTCTCGCCGTCAACGTCCGCGATCTCGATGATCGATACGTCGAACGTGCCGCCGCCCAGGTCGTACACCGCAATCTTGCGGTCGCCCTTTTCGTTCTTGTCGAGACCAAACGCGAGTGCGGCTGCGGTCGGTTCGTTGATGATCCGCTTCACGTCCAGACCAGCGATACGGCCCGCGTCTTTCGTAGCCTGACGCTGGCTGTCGTTGAAGTACGCCGGAACCGTGATCACGGCTTCCGTTACTTCTTCGCCAAGATAGTCTTCAGCGGTCTTCTTCATCTTGCGCAGCACTTCAGCCGAGATTTGCGGCGGTGCCAGTTTTTGATCGCGGGCTTCAACCCAGGCGTCGCCGTTGTCGGCGCGCACGATCTTGTAGGGCATCAGGGCGATGTCCTTTTGCACTTCTTTTTCGTCGAAACGGCGGCCAATCAGCCGTTTGACTGCGTACAGCGTGTTCTTCGGGTTCGTGACCGACTGGCGCTTCGCCGGTGCGCCGACGAGGATTTCGTTGTCGTCAACGTAAGCAATGATCGACGGCGTGGTGCGCGTACCTTCCGCGTTTTCGATCACTTTGACCGTATTGCCTTCCATGATCGCCACGCACGAGTTCGTCGTGCCCAGATCGATACCAATGATTCTGCCCATTTTTATCACTCTCCTGACTTTGATTGCAGCGGGTCCGTTTTTGCGTTTTCGACGTGCTTTACGGTCGAATCGGCTAGCCGGACGCCCAAAATTTAACCCTGTACGCCAAATAAGAGCGTTCGCATGGTTTTCAAGACCAAAAACTGACGCGATCCCGCTTTTTTTCAGCCGATTTGAAACTTTTTCCGCGAAACCGGCTCATGCCTTCGCTTCGAGCGCCCGGATTTTCTCGCGGGCGGCGCCAACCGCGGAGTTGAAGCACTCGAAACCCCAGAAAAAAACGACGGCCAAGTCGTCTGCCGCCGACTCGAGGCCGGCATCGAACGTCTCAGCGCTCAATTCCTGCATGTCGAAAGCGGCAAAGGCGGTGGCGTCGACGGGGATATTGGCCATGACAGCAGCGGTTTCGCGAATACGTTGCTCGACGTTATTTAGGTGCCGCGACAGTGACCAGCGCCGGACGCAAAACGCGGTCCGCGATCACATAGCCCTTTTGCAGCACCGACACGACCGTATTGGCGTCCTGCTCGGCCGGCACCATCGAAATGGCCTGATGGCGGTGCGGATCGAACTTCTCGCCAACCGGATTCACCTCGACCACGCGGCCCTTTTCGAGCGCGGCGGTCAGTTGGCGCAATGTCAGTTCAACGCCTTCGCGCACTTTTGCCAGGTCGGTGGATGAATGCGTCAGCGCGGCTTCCAGGCTGTCGAGCACCGGCAGCAGGTTCTCTGCGAAGTTTTCGATCGCGAATTTGTGCGCCTTCTGCACATCTTCCTGCGCCCGGCGCCGCACATTCTCCGTCTCGGCTTTCGCGCGCAAGAACTCTTCCTGCAACGACGTCGCCCGTGCTTGCGCTTCGGCCAGCAATGCTTCGGTTTCGTTTGCGTCTACGGTTTCCGGTGCGGAAGTCCCGTCCGGCGCGTCAGGCCGCTGAATGGTTTGAGCCGCCGTGGTTTCGTCGGCGGGCGTGGGGTTCTGGCTCGCGGAGTTATCTTGCGTGTTTTCCATGTCGCTTGAGATTTTGCTATGGGTGAAAACGGATGAAATCGGAAGCAACGTTGCGGTTTCGGCCCATCAAAAAGCTGCCGATGATAACCGCGAACTCAACGTTGCAAAAACACAACTGCCGCAACCGCTGACAGCGCGAGTAAAGCGAGGGACGCCCTGTGGCCGTCCTGAGAATCGCATTTGAGGCTCACATGAGCGTTTTCAAGGGGTTGCAGGTGCTTTCCGGGGCCATTTCTAAGCTCTGGAAACGGGCGGTTACAACCATTTTAAGCATGTCATCAGATTCAGATTGAGCCGAGCGACTTGCTCGCCTACACTTCGAACATGTCTTCGGAAGCACTAGTTAACCCTAATCTTACGAATGCCCTATTTTCACGCTTGTTAATCGCTAAAGCTCGCTTCAAGTCAGCTCTAGCGCCTGTTTTTTGATCCGTTGTGTTGTCACAGGGGGTGCCCATGAAACTGACCTTTGCCATTGCGATCGTCGCATTGGTACTCGTTGGCGGCACCACGACCATCTGCATGTCCGGCGCGGTGAACGACCACACGACCGAGTACGGCGGCGTTTCGGCCACCATGGAACATTTTTTCAGTCCGAACCTGAAAGTTTGTCGATAATCCGTCGGTCGCGCTTGGTCGGGCGACCCTGCAATGCGGCCGCCGGCTCGCGATACGTCTTCCTCCGCTCACTTTCAGCCACGCGTTTTTCCCGTCCTGCGTCAGTTTCCGCGTAGAGCGTCTGCGCGATCGGTGCCGGACCGCGCACTTCGCAGATTCCCAGCACATTCACTTGCCAAAGCACGTGTTCAATCTCGATCTCCAAGAGATCGCCGACACGCACATCCTTCGACGGCTTTACGTTCGCACCGCCAATTCGCACGCGGCCTTTCTCAACCGCGTCGCTCGCCATTGAGCGCGTTTTGAAAAAGCGCGCCGCCCACAGCCATTTATCGATACGAAGGCGCGCGCTGGAATCGGTCGAGATCTGGTAGTTCATTAACGTATGGTCTATGCGGCTGCGCTCAGCGCCTGTGGCGCCTGCACCGGCCAGCCTTGCAGGTGTTGCGCGACAATTTCGCCCAGCGCCTTGATCCAGGCCGGCGATGCGTTCAAACACGGAATCCGGTGGAACTCCTTGCCGCCGGCGTGCAGGAATTCATCACGCACTTCAATGCCAATTTCCTCGATGGTTTCCAGGCAATCCGACGTAAAACCCGGGCAGAACACGTCCACCCGCTTCACGCCCGCAGCGCCAAGTTCGGCGAGCGAGGGCGCGGTATAAGGCTGCAGCCATTCGGCCCGGCCAAAACGCGATTGAAACGTCACCCGGCATTCGACCGGTGACAGCCCAAGCGCCGCCATGAGCAACGAACCTGTCTGCTGACACTGATCGTGATATGGATCGCCGAGATCCATGGTGCGCTTGGGCACGCCGTGAAAGCTCAGCACCAGCCGGTCGCCCGATGCGAAGTCGGGCTGGCCATGCTGCCGCCAATAGTCCCGCACCTGCTCGGCCAGCGCGCCAATATAGGCCGGATGGTCGGCGTAATGGCGGATGGTGCGCAGCTCCGGCTGATTGCGCACGCGCCGCAGGGCGTTAAATGCATCGTCGAAAGCGGTGGCCGTGGTTGACGACGAGTATTGCGGATACATAGGCACGAGCAGCACACGCTCGGCGCCTTCCAGCTTGAGTTGGTTCATCATGGCCGGAATGCCGGGCGTGCCGTAGCGCATCGCGTAGTCCACTATCACGTGATAGTCGTTCACCACGAACAGGCGCCTCAAACCCTCGACCTGCTTTTCCGTATAGACCCGTAGCGGCGAGCCTTCGGGCAGCCATACCTGGGCGTATTTCTTAGCGGATGCGCGGCCGCGAAACGGCAGGATCGCGAGCCGCAGAATCACTTGCCACGCGAGCGCCGGAATCTCCACCACGCGCGGGTCCGACAGGAACTGCGCAAGGTATTTGCGCACGGCTTTCGGCGTGGGCGCGTCCGGCGTGCCGAGATTGATCAGCAGCACGGCAACGCGATGCGAAGCGGAGGGCTGCGAAGGCAACTCGAGGTCGTAGCGCATAAAGGAAAGGGTCCGTGAAGCCCGCGTAGGTAAGTGAAACCCATTATAGCGGCGCGTTTCGGAACGCAACATCGGCCGGACGGCCTAGTGGTGGACAGGGCAAGATGGGTTGTCTGCCGGGGGTTCGTGGACTTTTTGCAGGCTTGTTGCCCCCCGCCCGGCGGCCGGCTTGATTGCGGCTGATTAAGACTTACTGCTGACTGAGCGAGAGGGACAACAGGCGCGCGGTGATATCGACAATGGGAATCACGCGGTTGTATGCCATCCGAGTGGGCCCGATCACCCCCAGCGTGCCCACGATCTTCCCGTTCACTTCATAGGGCGCCGTAACCACGCTCATTTCCTCGATCGGCACGAGATTCGACTCGCCGCCGATAAAAATCTGCACGCCTTGCGCGTGGCTCGATACGTCGAGTAATTGAAGGAGACTCGTCTTTTGGTCGAACACATCGAAAAGCTTGCGCAGCCGCGCCATGTCGGAGGAAAGATCCGCTACTTCCAGCAGGTTGCGTTCGCCGGAAATCAGCAGGGTGTCGCCTTGATCCGTTTCGTCGACACTCGCGGCCACCGCTGCCTGCATGAGCGAGGTCATGTCACCGCGCAACGCGTCAATTTCCTCGCGCAGTCGGCGGCGTACTTCGTTGAAGGACAAACCGGCAAAATTCGCGTTGATGTAGTTGGACGCCTCGGTGAGCTGCGACGGCGAATAGTCGCGCTGGGTCGCCATGATGCGGTTCTGCACGTCGCCTTCCGGCGTCACGATGATCAGCAGGATGCGCTTGTCGGACAGGCGCATGAACTCGATCTGCTTGAACATGTGGCTGCGGCGCGGCGTGAGAATGACGCCCGCGAACTGCGACAGGTTCGACAGCACGCTCGCGGCGGCGGCCACGATCTTCGCCGGCTCGCCGCCTTGCAGCTTGATCTTGACGGCGGAGGTCATTGCTTCGTCGTCGGTGGTTTCGACGGTGAGCATGGTGTCCACGAACAGTCGGTAGCCCCGTGGCGTGGGAATCCGCCCCGCCGACGTATGCGGACTCACCACCAGCCCGAGGTCCTCCAGATCCGACAGCACGTTGCGGATGGTGGCCGGGCTGAGCTCGAGTCCCGAATAACGCGACAGCGTGCGGGAGCCGACAGGCTGACCTTCGGCGATATATCGCTCGATCAGCGTCTTGAGGAGGGTCTGGGCACGTGGGTCTAGCATGGGGAAATTTTAGCTCAACGTGTAAGGAGACAGCGAGCGCAGCGACTATTGCGACGACCGCTGACGTTATTTTGTCATCAGGGTCTCCGTGAAACCCCGGACTTCAGGCCGGGGAGGTAAGGAGACG
>NZ_JALPRJ010000110.1 GCF_030464885.1 Caballeronia sp. SEWSISQ10-4 2
ACCTCAAAAGAGACCTTAACTGAACGGCATTACGGCCGAGGCCCGGTTTTTCTTCGGGTTTGCCACTTTGAATTCAGCGACAGATTCGCGCAGCCGTTCTGCATTCTTTGCCGAACCAAGGAGATGCAGTGTCTCTTGCATGCTGTTGTACTCGCTCTCCGAAACCATCACGACGCGCTTTCCGTTCCGCCGGGTGATCAATGTCGGCGCGTGGTCCTTGCTGACCTCATTCAGAATCTTTTTGAAGCTGCTACGAAGCTCGTTGAGCGTGCATGATTTCATTCTTCGATCCAGATATTTGGTAACGTAGGATCATTGCACGAGCTTGGACGCAATGATGCGTCCGGTCAGCCACATCCGGGAGAGAATGAAGAAAGTTGTCACCAGAAAAATCAGTCGTTCGCGCGCAGAACGAGAGGAAGCGAATAAATCTCCCGAGAGCGAAGCCCGAATTGCTAGGTTCATCAAACTGCTTATGTCGATGCCGAATGTCGGATTAGATTTCGATTTTGAGCGGATCCAAGACGTCCGTAAAACTCCGGGTGAAAGCGACGAACAAAGAAAAACGCGACGCAGCCAGAGACCGCGTCGCGCTTTCACCTAAAGCTACCTGCTATTCGACTTACCGCGCCTCGCTCACGAACTTCGTCACGAGATACGCTTCCATCGCTTCGCTGCCGCCTTCCGAACCGTAACCCGAGTCCTTGACGCCACCGAACGGTGTTTCCGGAATACCCAGCCCGTGGTGATTAATCGACACCATGCCGCTTTCGATATCCTCACCCACCGCCGCCGACGTCGCGCTGGAACGCGTGTACGCATACGCCGCCAGACCATACGGCAAGCGGTTCGCTTCCGTGATGGCTTCGTCATAGGACTTGAAGGTGGAGATTGGCGCGATCGGGCCGAACGGCTCTTCGGTCATGATGCGCGCCGACATCGGCACATTGGCGAGCACCGTCGGCGCGAAGAAATACCCTTCGCGGCCAATGCGCTCACCACCCGTCAGCACCTTCGCGCCGTGTTCGACCGCATCGGCGACCAGACGCTCCATTGCCTGAAGGCGGCGGCCGTTGGCCAGCGCCCCCATCTGCACGCCCTCTTCCAGGCCGTTGCCAACCTTCAGCTTCTTGGTAGTTGCGACGAAATGCTCAGTGAATTCCTCGTACGCGGATTCTTCGACGATAAACCGTGTCGGCGAAATGCACACCTGACCGGCATTGCGGAACTTGGCGCTGGCCAGGAGCTTGGCGGCGCGCGGGATGTCGGCATCGGCGAAAACCAAGGCAGGCGCGTGGCCGCCGAGTTCCATCGTGGCGCGTTTCATGTGCTCGCCGGCCATCGCGGCCAGCAATTTGCCAACCGCCGTCGAACCCGTGAACGAGATCTTGCGGATCAGCGGATGGGCGATCAGGTACTTCGAGACATCGGCGGGGACGCCGAACACGAGGTTCAGCACGCCAGCGGGCAAGCCTGCATCGATATAAGCCTGGACCAGCGCCGCGCAGCTCGCCGGCGTTTCTTCCGGTCCCTTCAGCACGACCGAGCATCCTGCCGCGAGCGCCGCCGACACCTTGCGAACCGCTTGGTTGATCGGGAAATTCCACGGCGTAAACGCGGCGACCGGACCGACCGGCTCGCGTGTCACAATCTGGCGAACGCCGGCAGCGCGTGCGGGAATCACGCGGCCATAGGTGCGGCGCGCTTCCTCGGCGAACCACTCGATGGTGTCCGCCGCGCCCAGGACTTCGATGCGCGATTCGACCAGCGGTTTGCCTTGTTCCATCGTCATGATGGCGGCGATTTCCGCTGCGCGCTCGCGCAGGTTCTGGGCGGCCCGGCGCATCAGTTTGCTGCGATCGAATGCCGATTCCCGGCGCCACGCCTTGAAGCCACGGCCGGCGGCCTCGGCGGCTTCAGCGAGCTGCTGCTCGCCAGCCAGCGCGAGACGGCCGATTTCCGCTTCCGTCGCCGGATTGATCACGGCGGTATCGCGTGCGCCTGCGCGCCATGTGCCGTCGATATACAACTGCGTGCTCGGGTAAGGGCGAAGAGTGCTCTCGCTCATGCTTGGCTCCTGATGTTCGTGGTGGTTGAAAGGTGCCGCCGGTAGGTGAACCGCGTAAACCGTGCGAAGTAACTGTTTATGGTAACGCGATCACGAGGGTTTTGCTCGTGGTGGCGGCGGGGGTGCTGCTGCGGGCCAAGGTGATCAGTTCACGTTGGATAATCGCTTTAGTTTCAACTTAAACTCACCGCTACAGCCCCCACCCTGCGAAACCTTCGTGCTAACGAAAAAACCTGCGGCCACTCCCGAACTCAGGCGCTTCGCCCGCACGCTCGTCAGTTGCATGCTCAGCTACGGCGCCGCCAAACTCGCTACGCTGCCTGAGCTTTACTGGGCGATTATCACAACACTGATTGTCGTGACCCAGCCGAGTCTCAACCAGGCGTTAAACACCGGCCGCGACCAGATCATCGGTGCGGTGATAGGAGCGGTCGTTGGCGTGATCGGCTTGATCGCCGTCCTGCGCGGGGCACCACCGCTCATCGTGTTCGCCATCGGGCTCCTGCCGCTTGCAGCACTGGCCGCCTGGCGGCCAACCCTTCGGCTCGCATGCGTCACGCTCGTGATCGTCGTGCTGGTTCCGGCAAGCGGGATGGGGTCGCCGTTCGCACGGCCGATCGATCGCGTGCTCGAGATTCTGATCGGCGCGGGCGCGGCGCTCATCGTCGTGTTCGTGATGCCGAATCGGGCGATCAACGCGGCCCATGATCGCGCCAGTGAAATCGTCCTCGCGTTGGGCGAGTTGATTGCGGTTTATCTGCGCAAACCGGACGACGCGACGCACGCGGAAGATTTGCATCGGCGCTCGGCTGCTGCCGAACAGGCACTCGATGACGCCATCACCGAAGCCGGCCGCGAGCACATCATCGTGCCGGTAAAACGCACGCGCGAAAACGTCATCGACAAGGTTGCGCCGATGCTCACGCGGCTGCATCGCGACGCGCTGTTTCTTGGGCAGGCGCTTTCGGGCGATCCGCAGTTGGCGGAGCGTTTGACGTCGCCTACACGCGATGCGCTTGGTATGACGGCAGATGCGTTTGCGGAGTTATCGAAGGCGCTAGCCGCGACGCTCGATGCCGATAAGCGTAAGCAGGATGGGAATGTACGGGAGGCGCGTACATCGTTTGAGAGGCTGCGATCGGCGTCGAATGCAGCGTGTGCATCGATGGAAAAGAACACCGTGTTGCCCTTCGTGATGAACCTGCTGGTGCAGGATTTTGGGGATCTGATCGCGACGATAGAAGCGGCAGATGGGCGGGGGTAGGAGAAAGAATCAACCGCTTCGGCGTAGTTGATTCTCACACCGCTAGTCGAACACTATGCTCGCTAGCCACGTCTGGAGGACGCGTCTTGGTATGTCCGTTGACGGTACGTTCGCACGCAAAGACTGAAGACTGACGCCGGCGTGTGCGAGTTCGACCGCGTGACCAACAAGCCAGCTTTCGAGCTCAGTCGCACACGCTTCAAGATGAAACTGCAGACCGAGCACCTGTGTCCCGATCGAAAACGCCTGTTGCGTATAGGCCGTGGTCGATGCAAGACACACTGCGCCGGCAGGAAGATCGAATGTATCGCCGTGCCAATGCAACACGGCCGTACCCTCTGCCAACGGCGCCAGCGCTGACTGTGCGCCCGCGTCAGTCAATACCACAGGTGCCCAGCCAATTTCCTTTGTCGGTCCGGCAAATACCCGCGCGCCGCACGCTAGGGCGATCATCTGGGCACCGAGGCAAATTCCAAGCAGGGCACGGTTCGACTTGAGCCGTTGCTTTATCAAAGACAGCTCCGGAGCGAGAAAAGGATAGTTGTCTTGCTCGTAAGCGCCGATCGGACCGCCAAGTACGACGAGCACGTCCGGTTCAAGCACGTCGATTCCCGACAGATCACTTGTCGGAGCATCGACGTATTCAACCCGATACCCCCATTCGTCAAACATGCGCTCGAAAGTGCCGAGATCTTCGAACACGACATGGCGGATCGCCAACACATGCTTCATGATTTAGCCTTCGTTAAGGGTTCCCATGCCTGACGGTTGATAGGCCTCGTGAGTCGAAGCCAGTTCCTGACGAATCCGGGTTCCGGCCGCAGGCACCCGCCGATGGAACACGACGATCCATGTCGCACCCACACCGAGATAAGCCAGGAACAGATACGGAAAATAAACAACTGGCGCGCTCGGCACTGGATAAACACTGCCCACGGCCGGGATCAACAGTAGCAACAGCGCGATGGCGCAACACGCGACATCCCGCTTGCGCAGTTGGCCAAGACGCGAGAGGTAGACCGGTGCCGCAATCGTGATCAGAAAATACGGCACGAGAAAGCCGAATGCCGCGAGCGTGCCCACGTAGCTGAATGTATCGAGCTCAGCCGTATGCCCAAGGGACAATGCGGACGGCACCACGAACGCGATAACCGCCATTACCGTGACGGCCACGTGCGGCGTCTCGTTGACCGCGTGCGCATCCGCGGTGACCAAAGGAAGCAGCCCGTGACGGCCCATTGCGAAGATGACGCGTGCACCAGCGTTCATACAGGACAGCGCCAGTGAAAAGAACGTAAACATCGCGCCAAGCGACAAGGGTATCTGCAGGAATTTCACATGAGCAAGCTCGGCAAGCACGTTAAGCGGCGCATCGACCTTGTCGAGCGTCGTTGCATAGCCCGTGAAACCGTGCACCATCACATAGGTGACGAACACGAAGAACACGCCCGACACAATCAGGCTCCAGATGACCGCGCGCGGAATTGACGTGAGGGGGTTCTTCGCCTCGGTACCGAACGCCGTCGCACATTCAAAGCCGACCAGACTGAAAATCGCAACCACCACACCGAGCCCCATGCTCGAAAGCGGCGTATCACGCAGGCTAAGCTGCTTGGTATCGAGTACGAAGTGATACTGCGCGAGCACGATCACGCAAAGTCCAACAATCAGCAGCATCGAGACGCCTTCAAGCACAAGCATCAATACGGCGGACAACTGTACGTTCTTGTATGCGCAGTACCAGGCAGCCACGGCGCAAATCGCGAAGAAAACCAATGGCGACGCGCTGAAGCCCGCCATTTCGGCCAGCTTGCCGGCGAACACCGAGAAGCCCGTGATCCCCGCCATCGCGATTCCCAGGTATGCCCAGATCAGCGACCAGCCGGCAATGCCGCCTGCGGTCAGTCCGAGCCCGCGACAGGTGTAGGCGTACATGGAGCCGACACCCGCCGAGCGGCGGGCGAACTGATTCAGGTTGAACGCGACGAACAGCAACATGACTGTACCGAGCGCATAGGCAAGCCAGCTCATATTTCCGGTGCTGGCGAACATCACGGGGATGATCAGCGCGGCCGTCATCGTCGGTGAGATAAGTGCGACGGCCTGACCAAGCAGCTCGGAGAAGTTCAGGCAGTTGGCGCGAAGAGGACGTGTTTCCATGGATTGCACCTGTGTGGTCGATGACGATGGATTCGTTTCGCCGCGAGTGCCAAGACGTCGCACTTCTCGCAGTGAGTCGATGGTACGATCGACATGGACCAGATGAACCCTCCAGAAATATTAACTTGGGTGGACCAGTATGCTAAGGCCGACCGAGCTTCGGATTGCGATCGACCGCAGGCAAAAAACTGCGCCATATCTGCAGATCGCGCACGCGATCATCGAGGAAATCCGGCGAGGCCGCCTGCACCCGGGCAGTGCTTTGCCGGGCACACGCGATCTCGCCGAAGCACTCGAAGTGAACCGCAAGACAGTCATCCTCGCGTACGACGAATTGACCGCGCAGGGCTGGTTGACCCCGGAGCGCGCTCGTGGGACCTTCGTCTCTCCAAACCTGCCGACAGCCCAACCTGCGGCGTTTGCTTTTCGCCCTATAGAGGCGACGTCGATTCCAGAGGAGCCTGATTTCAGGCTCCCCGGTCAGAAGAGCCGCATCGACATGTTGTTGCCCGAAGCTGGTGTACTGATGTTCGACGACGGTGCACCCGATACGAGACTGGTGCCCGTCAACGAACTCGCACGTGCCTACCGGCGCAGCTTGCTCTCGTTGAGTCGCGACAATCTTCTGGGTTATGGAGACCCGCGCGGAACAGCCGCACTCCGCAAAGCGGTATCCGACATGTTGAATGCCGAACGCGGACTCAACACGACCGCGGAGACGATTTGCCTGACACGTGGCAGCCAGATGGCCATTTTTATCGCCGCACGCGTGCTCACACAACCGGGCGATTCCGTCGTGCTCGAGTCCTTGAGTTATCCACCTGCGCGCGAAGCATTTCTCGCCAACGGCGCGCATGTCGTGACTGTTGGCATCGATGCGCAAGGCTTGCGGCTCGACGATCTCGAGAGGGTCTGCCGGGCCCAGCGGATTCGATGCGTATACTTGACGCCCCACCACCAGTTTCCCACCACGGTCCTGCTGCCGCCCGAGCGACGCTTGCGCCTGCTCACGCTGGCCGATCAGTTCGGCTTCGCCATCATCGAGGACGACTACGACCACGACTTCCATTTTTCGCATCGGCCCATGTTGCCGCTCGCTAGCGCGGACCAGTGGGGCAAGGTTGCTTATATCGGCTCGATGTCAAAGCTGCTTACACCAAGCCTGCGCAGCGGGTATATCGCTGGTGCGAAGCGATTCGTCGATCGTGTGGCCGAGGAGATCCTGTTGATCGATCGTCAAGGCGATCCAGCGACCGAACTCGCGGTGGCTGACATGATTGACTCGGGTGAAATCCGACGCCATGCGCGCAAAGTACTGCATGTGTACGACGAACGGCGAATGCTTTTTGCCGATCTGCTGAAACGGGAGTTCGGTTCTTCAATCGAGTTTGAAGTGCCTGACGGCGGGCTTGCATTCTGGGTCAGATTCGACGAATCGATCGACGCTGGACGTCTGGCCACGACTGCGGGAAATCACGGCGTGAAGTTCATGCCAGGCGCGACCTATTCGATATCCGGGGAAGCGACCTCAGGAGTAAGGCTGGGTTTCGCGAGCCTCAACAAATTCGAACTGGCCGAAGCGGTCAAGCGACTAGGAGCAAGCTTGCGCACCCTCCGAGCGTAGGGTGCGCGTTGCGCTCACCGATGATCCGGATGTCGCCCGGAATCAACCGAAATCGCCCGGAATTTCAGAGGCTTTTGTTCACTCTAGCGAGCTGCCTCAGGCGCCTCACTCGAAGTGATCGTCATCAAGCAGCATGTCTTCAAAAAAGGCTCCGTATGGCTTTTGCGGATGCCGGATATGAATCTCGAGGACCCAAAGCAACGGCGCTGGATGAAACGGTACCTCGGCGAGGGGCCCTTCATAGATCGCAGCATGCGGGAAGTCAGAGATCCGATGGCCCGACAAGTCCAGATTCAACGCCCAGCCAAGCGCGTCCGCCTGCTGTTCAGCAAACTCATACAATGCCTCGCCCGAGATTTTTTCATCGCGCCACTTCGAGCGTACGAGATGAAACAAAGCCTTGGCGTCACGCTTGCAACGGGCCATATCGACGTCAGCGCCGGTGACGAATGTATCGCCACCGTCTCCTTCCCATTTCTCCCAGACAGGGCCGATATCGATCAGAAAGATATCGTCCTCGCCAAGTACGATGCCGGGATCTGACGCTTCGCCGAATGTCTTGGTCGTGTTCGAGCCGAAGCGAACGTAGACGTCATGCCAGCCGCGCTGCATACCGGCCTGCTTGAGAATCCCCTTGGCCATCTCGACCGCGTCCTCTTCGACCATGCCTGGCTGGCACTGTGTCGCAATCGAGTGAATCGCAGCACGCGTCTTGTCGCGTACGGAGAGCATTGTTGCGGCGGAAAAGTCGACGCCTACGCGTTCTAGGTCGGACATGGCGATTGTGTTCATGGGCAAGAGCTCCGTTTAGTCGGTTCAGCGTGGGTAATGCATGGTTGGATTCGTGCAGAAGAATTGCTTGTCAACGCATATAGCGCTCGATCTTGGCTCCCCGGCGTTACCGCACTCTCACGGCAAACCCGTTCATTGTCCGATCCAGTCTGATTTGGCAGGCGAGGCGAGACGAACAGGTCGCATCGGGAGTGAACGCCAAGAGGTCAAGTTCCTCGCCCTTCGGCTCGGCAATCTGGTCGCGCCATTCAGCCGCGACCTCAACAACGCAGGTGCCACATGCGCGCTGACCACCGCACACGCTTTGGATCGGAATTCCCGCCCGCTTCAGTGCCTGGAGTAACGTACCTTCGGCTCCCACCATGTACTCCGTTCCGCCCACATCGATTTGCACTTGCGCGCATTCGCGATGTGCAGCATCGGGTGCCGGTGCAAATTCGATCTCGCCAAACGGGTCAGCGAAAAACGCCTGTTCTAAGAGGCCCCGCTGTTCAATGAAGGCACGTCGTGCCGCGCTGACCATCTTCGGCGACCCGCACGCATAGACCATTGCGTCGTTAAGCGATTGAATATCTTCCATGACAACCTCGTGCACGTGTCCTCGTCGGATCGACGACCCCTCAATAGCCATGCCATCCGATAGAACAGGAACGAAACGAAAGTTCGCATGTTCACGCGCCCAGCTTTGCATCAACGCACGGAAATACAGATCGGAGAGCTTACGGCCGCCCCAGTAGAGGGTGATCGGTGTGTCGATTGCCGCGCCAAGGGTGCGTTCAAGCAAGGCGCGGACAGGGGCGAATCCCGTTCCAGTACAAACGAAGATCGCACGCTTTCCAGCGGCGGAATGCCAGGCAAATTCGCCGTGCGGCCCTCGCCACGAAAGCGGGTCGCCGACCTTGGCAGTACGCATCGCTTCGTCGCTAAAAACACCGCCGGCTACACGGCCGATATGAAGCTCGATGCATCCATCGAGGAGGTCAGCACGCGCGAGCGAATAACTTTTGAATCTTCCGTCGTTGCCGAGCACGTTGATGTACTGACCCGGCGCGTAGGAGAAGGGTGTGTCGGAGTCGACGCGCACGCTCAAAATGGTGACGCCGCTCGTAGGGCGGTCGACGCGGGAAACCGTGCCGCGGATCAATCTCCGAGACGCGGCATCGTTCTGGACCATAGCGTCGCGAGCATTGCCGACGGGCATCCAAAATGCGGCGTTCGTTGAAATCGGTCTCTGCATTGACGTGAGGAAGGAGCGAATCGAGTAAAAATCATAACGACTAACTGGTCCCCCATCTCCATCCAGCTTCTCGATACTGACTGGTCCAGTCAGACTTTGTGAACCAGAATCGCTTCGGCTCATGAACGATGTAATCGTGGCAACGCTGATTCAGAATGCGACAGAGCCGACTCAAGGTCGGCTCTGTACTTACGGCATGTCCATGCGCTTGCTATACAGACTCAAGCGGCTTGACCCGCCCCAATCACATCGGCGGCGCAACGCCATCCTTCTCGACCACCACGCGCGACGCGGCAAACTCGCTGCCGTTCACCGGATTCGCGACGATAAACACCTTCTTGCCCGCCGTCAGATCCGTTCGCGCCGCCGGTGCGAACGTCACCACGGGCACGCCTTCCGGCACCGTCACCGTGTTGCTGCCGCCCTTGTATGAGAGTTTCAAATCACGCCCGCTCGTGCCAGTCACGACCTGATCGACGTTCGCGTTCGTCATCGTGCTGTTCGGCGAAAGATCCCACGCATAGTGGCCTTCACCCGTGCCGCGCGCGGCTTCCGGGAACACCAGCACTTCGGTCGCCGTCATCTTGCCGTCGGTGCCGGTGGTCGCTGCCGTGCCGATAAACGAACCGGCCTTGATGTCGGAGAGCTTGATGTTTTTCACTGCCGTGACCGGCGTGTCCTGCTTCATGTCGATCGTAACGGTATCGCCGCTGCGACGATGAACGGTAAGCGTATCGCCGGACAACGAAACGATATCGCCACGAATACGCGAGGGCTTGGCCGCCGGCGCCTGGGCAAACGCAACGCCGGCAAAAGCAAGCGCTGCAACCGATACACCGAGTTTCAAACGCAATGAGGTGGATGAAGAAATAGACATGGAGGCTCCAGTTTTAGTATTTGACGCGAGAAAATTCAGGCACCACCGAACCAGTTGTAGCCCTGGTTCTCCCAGTAACCACCGGGATATTCGTTCGTCACAGTGATCGCGACAATGTGCTTCGGGTTCTTGTAGCCGAGCTTCGTCGGCATGCGCAGCTTCATCGGGAAGCCGTATTTCGGCGGCAGGACCTGGCCGTCGTAGGTCAGCGCCAGGAGCGTCTGGGCATGCAACGCAGTGGGCATGTCGATGCTCGTTGAATAGTTGTCCGCGCAATGGAACGCCACGTATTTGGCCGTAATGTCGGCGCCGGAACGCTTGAGGAAATCGGCGAAACGCACACCGCCCCATTTGCCGATAGCGCTCCATCCTTCAATGCATATGTGCCGCGTAACCTGGCTTTCCTGCGGCAACGCGCGCAGCTCTTCGAGCGTCCAGACGCTCTTGCCTTTCGCCAATCCACCGACCGTCAGCTTGTAAGTAGCCGCATCGATGAGCGGAACGTCGTCGATGTCGTAGAACGCGTTGAACGGGAACGGGCGCGTAATCATCGACTCGGGATAAGTTGGCGCGAGCTCGTTTGGGTCGAAGAGGAAGGCTTGCGCTTCGTCGTTGAAACGCGACATCGTCCGCAGCACGGTGTTCACGGATTTATCGTCGGAGATATTGCAGCCCGACAGCATCATGAGACCGCCCAGCGACAGAAGACGCTTGCCGAAAAGACGCCGCGCGGGCGCCTTCAGTTCATTGCGCGCATCTTTGAGGATGTTCTCCACATCCAGATTCGACGCAATGAGTTCGCTCTTTCGGTTCAACATGGTTCAGCGGCCCCGGATCATCAGCAACAACGAGCGTGGAACGAGCGCGACCATGACCACGTGCAGCACGAAGAATGCGACCAGGAAACTCATCGCAAAGAAATGGACTACACGGGCGTTGTCATAGCCGCCCATCAGATCGCGCAACCAAGGGAATTGCACCGACTTCCACACCGCGAGCCCCGACAAGATAACGATCACAATGTCCAGGATGACCGCCAGATACGCGGCCTTCTGCACGGCGTTGTAGTGTGAGAGATCATCGTGTTTGAGCTTGCCGGTCAGCGCGGCGCGCAGATCGCCGAACAAGCTTCTCACGCTGAGCGGAAACAGCTTGCGGCGAAATCGTCCCGAGATAATGTTCAGCCCCACGTACACGAGAAAATTCGCGACCAGCACCCACATGGCCGCGAAATGCCACAGCAACGCGCCGCCCAGCCATCCACCCAACGTAATGGCAGGCGGAAAGACGAACGAGGGAAAAATCGGCGAAGCGTTATAGACCTGCCAGCCGCTCGTCACCATGACCACGACCGCTAGCGCGTTGATCCAGTGTGTGACGCGAACCCAGCCGGGCTGGAGGCTTGCATGAGTCGAAAGTTGAGTCGAAGATTGATTCAAGCTCGCCTCGTGATGGGATGGACCGAACATGCTGCGGCTCGATGAACGTGACGCGATGAACACAGCGCACACAGGCATCGCCTGGATTGCATCTTAGCTATCGCACGCTGATCTACGCATGACACGTTAATGACTTTTTTGTCATCATTTCCGCGGGTCGAAGGCGGATGGATAGAATGACCTCATTGCTCACCTAAAGCCCAAAGCGAGCGCAGCATGACCATCCTGGTTATAGAAGACGACCGCAAGACCGGCGACTATCTGAAGAAGGGACTCACCGAGTCCGGGTATCAGGTCGACCTGATTCGCAACGGCGCAGACGGTCTGCATCAGGCGCTGGCGCACCCGTACGAGTTGATCGTGCTGGATGTGATGCTGCCCGGCCTCGATGGCTGGCAGATCATGCAGGCGTTGCGAGCAAAGCGTGACCTGCCAGTCATCTTTCTGACCGCGCGCGATCATGTCAAGGACCGTATACACGGCCTCGAACTTGGCGCAGACGATTACCTCGTCAAGCCATTCTCGTTCACGGAGCTCGTGCTGCGCATCCGCACCTTGCTGCGACGCGGCGTAGTGCGCGAATCGGATGTATTCCAGGTCGCCGATCTTCACGTCGACGTACTACGCCGCCGGGTCACGCGCCAAGGCATTGAAATAGCGCTGACAAACAAGGAATTCGCGCTGCTGCATCTCTTTTGCAAGCGGCAAGGCGAAGCGTTGTCGCGGACCCTGATTGCATCGGAAGTGTGGGACATGAACTTCGATAGCGACACCAACGTAGTCGATGTCGCCATCAAACGGCTGCGCGCCAAACTCGATCAACCCTTCGATATCAAGCTGATCCACACGGTGCGCAGCATCGGCTATTCGTTCGGTGCATCCGGGGACTCACATTGAACCCGGCGTGGCGTTCGCGCTCGCTGGTCGTCCGGATCACGTGCCTGTTCGCGCTGATCGTATGCGCGGTGGTGAGCATGGTCGGTGGTTCGCTATATCACGCGACCAGCGCCACGCTCTCCACACGTGCCGATTATCAATTGATCGGGCGTGTCGAACATTTTCGCTCGCTGCTGCACGATCTCTACACGATCAAGGAAATCGAAGCGCGGCCCAAGCTGTTCGAGACCATGCTTGGCGACCGTCAGGACGTCATCATTTTTCGACGGCCGGGCGTGCCGCCGTTCATCAACGTGAATCCGGAGAATATGCCGTTGCCGCCGCTCGTTCCGGTGCCGGTGCAACGCGCGGTCAACCTCGACGCGCTCTATGAAGGCACGCGTACGGACGGCGTGCGAATGCGTTGGGTCGCGGCACAAGCGAAGGTAGGCGACGGCGGTGAAGTCATCGAGATCATCGCGGCGCACGTGATGACGCAGGAAGCGCATGTGTTGTCAGCCTATCTTGTGCGTGTCTGGATCACGGTGGTGAGCGCTGTGATCGTTACCGCGCTGCTCGCGTGGTGGGTATCGAGCCGCGGGCTCGCGCCGTTGAGAAAAATGGCCGACAGAGTCGCCGGGATCACGCCCGACACCTTGTCCGCAAGACTCGATATAAAAAACACGCCGACCGAACTGCAAAGTCTCGCGATGTCGTTCAACGCCATGCTCGACCGCTTGTCGAGCGGTTACGAACGGCTGTTGCAGTTCTCCGCGGATCTGGCGCACGAGGTGCGCACGCCTATCGGCGTGCTGATCGGACAGACGCAGGTCACGTTGGCCCACACTCGCAGCGAGGGCGAATACAAGAGCGTGCTGGAATCGAATCTGGAGGAACTGGAGCGGCTTGGGCGCATCGCGCAGAACATCCTGTTCCTCGCGCAAGCGGATCACGAGCGGCAGGACATAGAACGGACCACGTTGAACATTCGCGAACAACTGGAGACGATTGCGACCTACTTCGAAGGTATCGCCGATGAACGCAATCTCAGCTTCGAAGTGCATGCCGAAGGCGAGATGTCCGCCAACGCGATCATGTCCCGGCGCGCGATCAGCAATGTCGTGGTGAACGCGGTGCGCTACGCCGAACTCGGCACCACGATCCGGCTTACCGGTAGTGAGAATGCGCAAGGTGCGCTGATCGTGATCGGTAACCAGGGGAAGCCGGTGGCGCCCGACGAACTCGCGCGCCTGTTCGACCGTTTCTATCGCGGCGATGCAGCCCGCAGCGAGTTCACGGAATCGAGCGGCCTGGGCCTGGCCATCGTGCAAGCGATCATGCGGCTGCACAGCGGGTCGGCATCGGCGAGTTGTTCGGCGGACGGCTGGATAGAATTCACGCTCCGGTTCGCCGCCGCGCCAGCGCCTACTCCACCGCGTCAGCCTTGAGCGCCAGTTCCTGACGCTCAGCAAGCAAGCCGTGGATCTGCGATACGACCGCCGCTCCCTCACCCACTGCGGCAGCTACTCGCTTGGTCGACGCCGAGCGCACATCGCCGATAGCAAACACACCCGGCACGCTCGTTTCCAGCGAGGTCGAACCGTCCGCATGGCCGCCGTGAGCCGCGGGTCCCGTCAGCACGAAACCCTTGCCGTCGGTGTTCACATTGCAGTCGCGCAGCCAGCCCGTGTTGGGGTCGGCGCCGGTGAAGAGGAACAGATGCCGCACCTCAATCGTGAGCGGACCGTCGGGCGTCTTGCAGTGCACGGCGGCGAGCGTACGGCCATCGCCTTCCAGCGACTCGATCTGCGTGCGTGTATGCACCGTCACGTTCGGCAATGCCGCGATCCGGTCGATCAGGTACTTTGACATGCTTAGCTCAAGCCCCGGCCCGCGGATCAGCAGATGCACCCGCGCGGCGTGCGAGGCGAGATACACCACCGCCTGGCCCGCCGAATTGCCACCGCCCACCAGCACGGCTTCCGAGCCCTTGCAGAGCTTCGCTTCGACCGGCGACGCCCAGTAATACGTGCCGCGCCCTTCGAATTTTTCGAGCCCGACAATGTTTGGCCGCCGGTATGCCGCGCCGGTCGCGATCACGACCGTATGCGAGCTAACGCGCTGCCCGTTCATCAGCTCGATCTGGATCGGCATGCAGTCGCAATGAAGCGCCTTGATCTGCGTCGGAATGGCAATGTGCGCGCCGAACTTCTGCGCCTGCACAAACGCGCGCCCGGCCAATGCCTGGCCGGAGATGCCGGTCGGAAAGCCGAGATAATTTTCGATCCGCGAACTCGCGCCGGCCTGGCCGCCGGGCGCCCGGCAATCGAATACCGCCACCGACAACCCTTCCGACGCCGCATACACCGCCGTTGCCAAACCGGCCGGTCCGGCGCCGACGACCGCGACATCGTAGATATGCGCCGGATCGAATTCCGGCAGCCAGCCGAGTTGCGACGCGAGCTGGTTTTCATCGGGCGCGCGCATCACGGTGCCGTCGGGACAAATGACGAGCGGGAAATCCGCCTTCGATGTCGAGATCCGTTCGAGCAATGCAATGGCTTCAGGATCGGTGCACGCGTCAATCACGGTGTGCGGATAACCGTTGCGGCTCAAGAATCCCTGTAGCGATACCAGCCGTCCGTCGTCCGACTGGCCCACGAGAATCGGCCCGCTGCCCTTTTCAATCAACCCGACGCGACGCAGGATCAGCGAGCGCATGATCCGTTCGCCGAGTTCCGCTTCCGCCACCAGCAGCGCGCGCAGCCGGTCAGGCACGATCAGGATGGCTTCGACGTCTTCTATCGCGTGACCGTCGACGAGCGCAGGTTTGCCCGACAACTGGCCGACTTCCGCCAGGAATTGCCCGGGGTCGGCCTCGGTCACCAGATGCACGTGGCCCAGTCCGTCACGCCGCGTAACCCGCACCCGGCCGCTCAGCAGCACGAACATGCCCGGGCCGGGCACGCCGACTTCGAACATCAGTTCGCCCGCGCGCCAGTACTGCACGTTGCCGAAGCGCCGCATGCGGTCGATTTCCTCGGCGGTGAGAAACGGGTACATCTGATGCTTGCGGCTTTGCAGCGGTGAGAACGGCGCGTCGGCGGCGGCTTCTGAAGGCGCCACGGTGGCCGTGTCGTTTGCGATCGCGTTGAGGTCTTCCGATACAGGCGGCGGACTGTCGCGCCATTCCGGATGGCCCTGGCCATGGTTGGGCGCGTCATTCGTCCCTTCGTGCGTGGTACTCATGCGTGTCGATCTCCATGCAGGTAGACGGCGTCATGCAGCGCGCCCTTGCCGGCGGCCGGCGCTTTCACGGGCCACGGACACATGGCGGCCATTTCGCCCAGATCCTCGCGCGGACCGCCAAAGTCGGTCAGTGGTTTCAGATCGAGGCCGGCGAGACGCCAGGCATCCAGTCCGCCGGTCAGCGGCACGACGTCCTTGAAACCGGCGTTGCGGAGCGCCTTGGCCATCCACGCCGCCGAAACCTCGTTCGGACACGAGCAATAAATGACGATCTTCTGATCCGGCTGATAACTTTCCACGATCTTCTGCAGCTCGCGTTCATCGGCGAAAACGGAGCCTGGAATCACGAACGGATCGAGTACGCGTTTCTCGGCGGAGCGGATATCGAAGATGGCGGGCAGTGGCTCGTTCTCCATCAGCGAATAGAGCTCGTCGACGGTAATGCGCGCCGTTTCCAGCGTTTTCATCAGCATCTTCCGGCGCCAGTAGCGGTAGGCCACGTAACACGCCAGCGCGACCGCCACGACCAGGAGCGCCTGCCGCCCAAGCTGCGCGATCATCGCGAACACGAGGTCGAGTTCGGCCGCGAAGATCACGCCCACGGTCAGCCCTACTGCGGCCCATAACGCCACGCCGACACCATCGTGCGCGATAAACGAGCGCGTGCGCACGCCCATGGCGCCGGCCAGCGGCACCGAAACCAGCGACAAACCCGGAATGAATTTCGCGACGAGCAACACGCGCACGCCCCAGCGACCGAAAAAGCGTTCGGTTTTCTTCACGCAGGTATCGCGCGACAGCGACAGTTTGCAGATCGTCTTGAGCGTGCGGTCGCCGTAACGCCGGCCGCCCTGGAACCAGACGAGATCGCCCAACACGCCGCCGAGCACCGCGATGCCGAGCATCAGCGCAAGATGGGGCATCAAGGCCTGGCCGTTGAAGCCCATCATTGCCACCGATGCACCGACCACAATCAGCGTCGGCATTGCAGGAACAGGCAAGCCAAGGGCTGAACCCATCACGTTGAAAAAGACAATTGCCGGGCCATACCGGTCAGCCAGATCATGCAACAGCATGGGATTCTCCTGCAGGTTTGTGCAGCGCTGAATTCGGGTGCGGGAAGCCTGAACGACGCCTGGCGCATCGCGAGAAGCGCTTACTCTATACGGTTCGTTTGACGGCTTTGCGGTGAAGCGCGGTGGATTCCGGGAAGCGGTTGGAAGCTGCTCCGAGCGACTCCGCGTTGCCGTCATGCGCGTCGCCATGCGCCGCTGCATTAATGAGATGAGTGTAGCGCGGATTGGCGGGAATGCCGATGTACGTGGTCGTTTCCACGACGCGTTTAGTCGGCACGCGCTGTCTTCAGCACGCGCCTAAATCCGCTTACTTCAGCCCGAAGTCCACCCGCGTTGGCGCGCCCTTGTCCTTGATGCCATCGGCGTTGAGGTGCGGCGCGACGATGAAGATCCGCTTGCTGTCGATCTTGCCCTCAAAATATTGCTTCACCGCCGACGCGCGCCGCTGCGCAAGCGTACCAAGCGCACCCTCGTCCACCGGCGCGTGTTCCGCGAGTGCGGCTTTCATGTCGGCGTCGGGCATGGACTTCGTCAAACCGATCAGGTTGCGCGGTTTCTTGAAGTCCGCGTTTTTATACGCTTTAGTTAAGAACTTGCTGTATTCAGCATCGGAAATCGGGATGGTCGACGGATTGATGTTCGGATTGTCTTCGCTCGCGTCCTGCATCTTCGCCAGACGCACTTGCCGGTCGACGTACGCCGTGCGCAAACCGGGTCCATCCAGCGCCGGGTCCACCCGCGCCGATATCTCCAGCGTGACGGACGGCTTGTCGGCCAGCGCCTTCGCGATGGTGTCGAGTTTTTCCTTCGCGGCGTCGCTGAGCGTGGCCGAGCCCGGATCGAATTCCGCGTAGCCGAGTTCCTCGGGATTCTTGCCGCCGAACGCATTCGCCAGCAGCGAGAACGGCGCGGTCACCGCGCGCTCGACAAGGTGAAGGATTGCCGTCCACACCAGCGAGCCGATCGAGAATTCCGGGTTCGAGAGCGAGCCGGAAATAGGGATGTTGACGTCAATCTCGCCGCGCGAATTCTTCAGCAGCGACACCGCGAGCCGCACCGGCAATTTGGTTGCCGTGGTGTTGTCGACGTGATCGCCGAACGTGAGCTGATCGATGAAAAGATGGTTGTTCGCGCTGAGCTGGTCGTTGGCGAGCGTGTAGTGCAGATCGACGTTGAGTTTGCCCTTCGTGATCGGATATCCAGCATATTTTGTCGAATACGGCGAGATATTCGGCAACTCGACATCGTGGGCGCTGGCGGTCAGATCCAGCGACGGTTTCGCGATCAGCGGATTCACCACCCCTTTGATCGATACCGGTCCGTTCGCGGACAATTTCGCCGCGACATCGACGGGTGCCGGCGTGGTCGAGTGCGTGCCGAATGCGCCGATCGTGCCCGTGATCGCGACGAGGTTCGCGGTGAAGTTGGGTTTGACGAAGTTGTCGGTGTAGGTCACGCGGCCGTTTTGCAGCACAAGCTGGCCAAAGCGCAGATTCGCCGATGACGACGCGGTTTTCGGAGCGACGGGTACCGGGGTTGGAGCCGTTGGCGCGGACGCAGCGGTTGGTGCGGCGGCTTGCTTTGTTGCCGGCGTCTTGTCTTGAACCACGATATCGCGGAGATTCAGCTTGCCTTGCGGGTCGAGCAGCACGCGGCCGTAGAAGTTCGCGAACGTGACGCGCGCGGCGTCCACATCGGCGCCTTTTTCGTCGTAGCGGGCGTTCAATTTTGTCAGGCCGAGCAGGTTCCAGCCGGCCAGCGGCTCCGAATTCACTTTGTCGATCAGGCGCACGTTCGACAACGACACATCGCCCTTGTACCCGGCTTTCAGCGTGCGTCCTTCGCCTGAGAACGACGCGTCGCCGTTCGCGGTCAGCAGCGCGCTCGAGACGGTCGCGTTCAGGTTGCCGCCGAAATACGGCTCGAACGCCGCGGCGTCGAGCGCGCTTGCGTCGACATGGAGTGCGAGGCTCAGCGGCTTCGCGGTCAACGTACCGGCCACGGCCAGCGCGCCTTTGCCGTTCATCGTCAGCTTGCCTTCGACGGGTAGCGGTTTTGTCAGGTCGTCAGTGACTTGCTTGACGCCCAATTGCAATGGCGCGATATGCAGCTTCACCGGGCGCGCCATGCTTTCGTCGGTGAAGTCGGCGCTGCTGTCATTGAGCGAAACCTGCGCGATCTGATAACGCCATGCCGGACCCGCCGCGTTGGCCTTTTCGACCTTGCGCGTGGCGCTGGCTTCCGGCGCCGTTTCGTGCGGACCGGCGAGCGCCGCGAGATCGATGCTGCCGTCCTTCAGGCGTTTTGCATCGATGGAAAGACCGTTCAGCACGACGCTATCCAGCGCTGCGGTATGCCCAGCGACATCAATTTTCTGGATCTTCGCTTGCGCCGAACCCAGGGTTATCGGCGCGGTATTCGACTTCGGTACGAGCTTCAGTGACTTGAGCGTGACATCGCCAGCACCGACCTGGATGGACGGCTCGGGCTTCGACCAGTCCACCTGCAGCGGCAAATTTGCGCCGAGCGAGCCATCGGTGATACGCGCGGCCACCGCGTTCGCCACGTAGGGTTGCAACGGCGCCAGCGGCAAATTGGTCAGCGCGAGTTTCGCGTCTGCATTCTTGCCCGGCAGCGTAAATCCGCCCGATGCATCGAGGCCGCCGCCGTGATCGAAAGCCGTTTTCAGCGTATAGCGCGCCGGAGGTTTGCCGAGCGTTGCGAAGTCGTCGAGCGTCACGTTCAGGTTCGTTAATCCGAGCGTGGCGGGTTGCGCCATCAGACGGTCATCGAAGACGATATGGCCCTGCTCGATTGCCAGATGCCTGATCGCGAGGTCGAGCGGTTGCGCCGGGGCGTCTGCGGACGCGGCCGGTTTTGCGTCGCTGGCGGGCGCGGGTGCCGGTGTTGCGGCGCTTAGTTTTTCGAAGTTGAATGCACCGGTTTTATCCCGGGAAAGCTTCACGTCCGGCTGTGTCAACCGCACTTCGTCCAGCCGATACACATTGCGCAGCGGCTCCAGGTTCACCGCATTCACATGCAACGTTTGCGCGGCGAAAAGCGGTGTGTCCTGCTTGTCTGTCACGGCCAGATCCGTGAGATCCGCTGTGCCTTTGATGCGCACCACGGGCGCGGCGGCGGCGAGTGCAAAGCTCACATCGAGATTCGTCGTCAAACGCCCGCTCTTGACTGCGACCGGCAGCGAAGCCGGTGCGTACGAGAGCATTTGCGGCACGTCGAGACCGTCGAGCTGCACGGCAATCTCCGACTCGCGCGACTCCGAAAACGGCTTGGTGCGGCCGGTGATGGACAGCGGCGAACCATCGATACGCGCCTGCAGCGACGGCGTCACGAACAATTCTGTGGTGGATGGGAGATTGGCGATGAATGGAATCCCGATCGACCAGCGATCGATGACATGTTGCGTTTTCAGCAAGCGGTCGTCGAAGTCGATCCGGCCGTTTTCCACGCGAATATTCGATACGGAGAATCGCGCCGGTTTACTGGACGGATTGGCTGAGGGCTTTGAAAACTTTTCGATGAGATCGGAGAAGTTAAAGCGTTGCGCGTCGAGGCGCACGATATGAAAGCGTGGCGAATCGATCTTGACTTCATTGATGACTGGCGCGAGACGAAACAGTGACGACCATGAAGGGTGGACGATCAGCCGTTCGATATCGACGAAATCTCCGTTTTTTGTGCCTGCGGACAGATTCGCTTGCGCCTCGCCGATATGCACGCGGTCGGCTTCGAAGCTGAGCGTATAGGGATTGAGCGCGATCCGTTCAATGCTGGCTGGGCGGTCGAGTTGTGCGGAGAGCTGCTGTTCCGCGATATGGCGGATCAGTGGCGGGGCGGCGAAAAAGCCGAGCAGGCCGATTACGATGACGGCCAGCAGGAGACCGATGACGACACGCCGGGTGCGTCGGGCTTGCGCTACCGAGTTCGCGCCTTTGATCAGGCTACGCCCGGCTGATGTCAGGGAAGTCTTGTTCAGGCTTGCCATGCGTGCCTCGTAGCGCGGCTGTGCACGCCGGCACGAGCCATGCGCAGCCTTTGGGAAACAGGAGGCCTGAGTATACGACGCGGCGGGGGCAATTTGAACCCACTAGGGGTCTTTCGTTCGCACTCGGGGTTTGGTTTTGGGGTTGCTGGCGCTCGTGGGGACGGGTTTGTGCAGGGGTGGTGGGGTTGGGCTTAGCGGTCGGGGTTGATGCCGGGTTGCTGCTTTCGGCGTGGTCTGCGTGAGTTAGCTGTATTTTTTATCACTATTAGCCACTGTGCGTGGCG
>NZ_JALPRJ010000111.1 GCF_030464885.1 Caballeronia sp. SEWSISQ10-4 2
AGCACCGTGCTATCAGGTGCCAAAAACTGGGGCTTGCACGCTAGGGACACTAACTTGCTGATTGTTGGAGGCGTTTTCTTTGCTTCTGTTTCTTTTTCGCTGTTGGAAATGAAGTGCCGCCACGCACAGTGCTAATAGTGATAAAAAATACAGCCAACATCAACATATAACGACCGCAGGCCTGAGCAGCAGCAACCCAGCACTGACCCCGACCGTTACGCCCGAACCCCCCGTGCAACCCGGCATAACCCCCGACCAAGTGCGAACGAAAATCACCCCTTCACCCCGCATTAAAGTTTTTTAATCATCGCGCGAAAGAGCTGACAGGACCATCTCGCTACGCTTGCAAGTTCATTGTTGCGAGAGACACTACTCCATGTCCGAACCGCATCGTTCGGCGCTGTTGCCCGCATTTTGCCGCGTCGAACCGGTGCGTCCGGCCTGCGCGGTCGTACTGGCACTCGCGCTGCTGTTTTCCGGCTGTTCGCTCGTGCCCGCGTACAAGCGCCCCGATGCACCGCTTGCCCAGCGCTTCGACGGCGCCGCATCAACTTCGCTCGCCGATACCACGCCGGTTCAAAGCGAATGGTGGCGCGCGTATCAAGACCCCGCGCTGAACGCGCTGGTCGAGCGCAGCCTGCAGAACAATTTTTCGCTGACGTCGGCGGTGGCGACCGTCGAAGAAGCGCGAGGCAATGCAGAGAAAGCCGGCGCGCCGCTATACCCGTCGTTGACGCTCGGAGCAACCTACGACCGCAGCCATCAGGGCGGCGCCGGCGGCAAAAAAGGCTCGACGGGGAAGAGCCAGAGCGTCTTTCTCGAAGCTAGCTACGAAGTCGATTTCTGGGGACTGAACGCGGCGAACGCCAACGCCGCAATGCTGCTCGCGCAAGCATCGGAATTCGACCGCGATACGGTCGCGCTGACGCTGACGGCATCGGTGACGAACACGTACTTCCAGATCCAGTCCCTGCGGCGCCGGGTGATGCTCGCACGCACCATTTCCACCGACGCCGAACACATTCTTCAATTGCTCATCGCGCAGAAGGATGCCGGCGTGGCGACGGAGTTGCAGATCCAGCAGCAGCGCAATGCACTGGCCACGTTCCAGGCAAACGTGCCGGTCTTGCAGCAGCAACTCGATCAAAGCCTGCATTCGCTTGCCGTGCTCACAGGCAGCGCGCCTGAGCAAATGAACGTGGGTGACGTGCAACTGAGCGCCATCCCGATCCCGGCAGTGCGGCCCAACTTGCCGTCGAGCTTGCTGGAAACGCGCCCCGATATCCGCTCGAAGGAAGCGACACTGCAGTCCGCGAACTACAGCGTCGGCGCGGCACGCGCGGCGTACTTTCCGACCCTCCTGCTCACGGCCGATGGCGGCTTGAGCAGCGGCTCGCTGTCGCATTTCCTGACGAGCCCGTTTGCGAGCATCGCGACTTCCCTAGCTGCACCGATCTTCGATGGCGGCGCGTTGCACGGCCAGCTTCATGCGAACCAGGCGGCAGTGACCAAAGGCGTGGCGGACTACCGGCAGACGATCGTGACCGCGCTGCAGGACGTTGAAGATTCGTTGACGGCCGCGCAGCAACAGCAGCTTGCGGAAGCCTCCGATCAAACCGCCGCCGACGCAGCGCGCCAGGCCGCGACGCTCGCCGAGGCGCAGTACAAGTTCGGCACGGTCGACTTCCTGACCGTACTCGACGCACAGCGCACGCTGTACCAGGCAGAGGACACGCTGGTGCAGGCACGTCTCTCACGGCTGCAAGCGTCGGTGGGTTTGTTCCGTGCTTTCGGCGGTGGTTTTGGCGTCACCGATTCCGCACCCCAGACGTCTCCATCAAGTTCCCAATCGAATCCTGGCAACTCATGAAACAAGAAGACATTCCTCTTCAGCCGGCGCCTCGCGGCCAAGATAAACGGTCCATGCATGCACCGTTTATCGTGGCGACACTTGTCCTTGTCGCGCTGCTTGGCTGGTGGCTGTGGCCGAAACATCCGGTCAGCGCTCCGGCTGCCGCCGTTCCGGTCAACGCCGGTCATGCCACCTTGCTCGACTTCCCGATTCGCCTCGCGGCGGTGGGCACGGTCCAGGCGCTCAACACGGTCGATGTGAAAGTGCGGGTCGACGGACAACTCGCCCGCGTTACGTTCACTGAAGGGCAAGACGTGAAGGCCGGTCAGCCACTTGCACAACTGGACCAGGGTCCGCTCACCGCACAATTGCGGCAGGCTGAAGCTGCACAGCGCAAGGATCAGGCAAGCCTCGATAACGCCCGCCTGGACCTCGCCCGCTTCTCTAAGCTGGTGGGCATCGGGGCGGCGACAACGCAAAGCGTGGACACCGCGAAGTCGCAGGTCGAGTCGTTTGCGGCGAGCGTCGCAGCCGATGCCGCGCTGGTTCAGAGCGACCGCCTGCAACTCGGCTTCACGACGCTGTACGCGCCATTCACGGGCCGCGTCGGCGCACGCGAGGCCGACCTGGGGGCGATCGTTCATCCGGCGGATACGACCGGCATCGTCACCGTCACGCAGATGGAACCGATCGAGGTGCTGTTCTCCGCGCCACAGGACGGCTTGACCGACCTGCTCGCGGGACAGGCGAAAGCACCGCTGCCGGTGGACGTCACCACGCGCTCGGGAAGCACGGAGCTCGCTTCGGGTTCACTGGTTTTCATCGATAGTCTGGTCGATGCCACCACGGGCCAGATCAAGCTCAAGGCATCGTTCACGAACCAGGAGCGCAAGCTCTGGCCGGGCGAACTGGTCAACGCGCGCGTGCTGATCCGCACCGACAAGCAACGCCTGGCCGTGCCCAGCCGCGCAGTGGTGAATACACAGAACGGCTCGCAGCTCTACACGGTAGGTCCGAACGGGAAGGCGCAGTTGCGGCCGGTGCAGGTCGGCGTCAGCGTGGACGGTATGACAGAAATTCGCGGCGGCGTCACGGCGGCAGACCTGATCGTTTTCGATGGCCAAAGCCGTCTGAATCCCGGCGCGCCGGTAGCGGCGAAGGTGGTAGCCGCGACGCCCGACACGGCCGCTGACGCCGCCAACACCGGCACCGTAGGCGATCCGTCATGAGCCTTCTCGAACGTTTCATCCAGCGCCGTATTGCAACGAGTTTCCTGGCTATCGCGGTGCTGCTTGTCGGCGCGGTCGCCTACTTCCTGTTGCCGGTCGCGCCGTTGCCGCAGGTCGACTTCCCGACCATCCAGATTGTCGCGAAGTTGCCGGGCGCAAGCGCGGAGACCATGGCGACGTCGGTAGCGACGCCGCTTGAAAGGCAACTGTCGTTGATTGCCGGCATCACGCAGATGACCTCGTCGAGTTCGCTCGGCACGACGAACATTGCGGTCCAGTTCGATCTGACACGCGACATCAACGGCGCGGCACAGGACGTGCAGACGGCGATCAACGCGGCCGGCGGCACGCTGCCGAAGAACCTGCCGAATCCGCCGACGTATGAAAAAGTCAACCCCGCCGACTTCACCTTGCTCTCGCTCGCGCTGACATCGCCTTCGCTGACGCTCACGCAGCTCGATGGTTATGCGGAAGATTATCTCGCGCAGCAAATCTCGCAGATGCCAGGCGTCGGTCTCGTCGACTTTCATGGACAGCAGCGTCCGGCCGTGCGAATCCAGTTGGACCCCGACAAGCTCGCAGCACGCGGCCTCACGCTGGAAGACGTGCGTTCGATCGTGGGTGTGCAGACAGTCAACGCGCCTAAGGGGAGCCTCAATGGTCCCGACCGCTCGGTCGTATTCAACGCGACGGACCAGCTCACCACCGTCGATGGATACCGTGACCTCGTAGTGGCTTACAAAAACGGCGCACCTGTTCGCGTGCAGGACCTGGGCACGGTCATAAGTGCGTCCGAAGACACGCAGCAAGCCGCGTGGCTGCAGCATGAACGCACGATCATTCTGGACGTGCACAAGCAGCCCGGATACAACGTAGTCCAGACTATTGCCAACATCAAGACAGCGTTGCCCGCGCTCGAGGCGACGCTGCCGGCCGCTGCGCATCTGCATGTGGTGGGCGACCGGACCCAGACCATCAATGCGTCTGTCCACGACGTGCAGTTCACGCTGATGCTGACGGTTGGACTCGTCGTGATGGTGATCTTCTCGTTCCTGCGCAACCTCTGGGCGACTGTGATCCCGAGCCTGACGATACCGCTCTCGCTGGTCGCGACCTTCGCTGTGATGTACGTGTTTGGCTATAGCCTCGACAATCTTTCGCTGATGGGCCTGACCATTGCAGTGGGTTTTGTTGTCGACGATGCGATTGTTTTGATCGAGAACGTGATGCGCCACATCGAGGAAGGCGTGCCTCGAATGCAGGCCGCCTTGCTGGGTGCGCGCGAGGTCCGCTTCACCATCATTTCCATGACGATCTCGCTGATCGCCGTGTTCATCCCGATCCTGCTGATGGGCGGCATTGTCGGGCGACTGTTCCGCGAGTTTGCCGTGACGGTGAGTGCGGCGATCCTGATGTCGGCGGTGGTGTCGCTGACAGTCACGCCGATGCTTTGCGGCTGGCTCATCCGCGCGCCCGGCACGGACGGCGGCCGGACGCACAAGCTGGAAGCGTGGCTCGAGCGAGTTTTTACGTGGACCGAGCGGCGTTATGAACGTGGGCTCGACTGGGTGCTCTGCCATCAGAAGATCATGCTCGGTGTGACGGTTGCAACGGTCATTGCAACGGCCGGGCTCTTCATCGCGATTCCGAAGGGCTTCTTTCCGCAGGAGGATTCCGGGCTGATCATGGGCGTGGCGCAAGCGGCGCCCGACATCTCGCCGCATTCGATGGCGACGAAGATGCAGCAGCTTGGGTCTATCATCGAGGCCGATCCCGCCGTCGATAACGTCTACTACTGGATGGGTGCGAATCCGACTGTGAGCCAGGGTCGCGTGATGATCAACCTGAAGCCATTCGGGCAGCGCCCGGACAGCGCCGGAAAAGTGCTGAACCGCCTGAAGCCGAAGCTTGCCAAGGTGATCGGCATTTCGGTCGCCATGCAGGTCCGCCAGGATATCCAGGTGGGTGGCCGGATCAGTGCGGCGCAATATCAGTACACGTTGCAGGCACCCGACGTTAACTTGTTGAATCATTGGGCGCAGGTGATGACACAACGGCTGTCGGCGTTGCCCGAACTGACCGATGTCACCTCGGATCAGCAGGCGTCGGCGACTAGCGCGAACCTGGTGATCGATCGCAGCACCGCATCGCGTTTCGGCATCACGGCGCAAGCGATCGACGACACGCTCTACGACGCCTTCGGCCAGCGCCAGATCGCGACGCTGTTCACGCAGCTCAACCAGTATCACGTTATTGAGGAAGTCGATCCGAAGTTCCAGCTGACGGCTGACGCGCTTGCTCACCTGTACGTGCGCTCGCCGCTCACCAATTCGCTCGTGCCGTTGAACACGCTCGCCAAAGTCGAGAACACCGTATCGCCGATTTCGGTCAACCATCAGGGCTTGTTTCCCTCGGTGACCATCTCGTTCAATCTCGCCGCGAGTCAGTCGCTGGGTAATGCGGTGAACGCCATTCATCATGCGGAAGTAACGGCGGGCAAGCCGGATTCACTAACCGGTACATTCCAGGGAACGGCACAGGCATTCCAGGCGTCGCTGAAGAGCGAGCCCTACCTGATTGCTGCCGCGCTCGTGGTGGTGTACTTGATTCTCGGCATCCTGTATGAAAGCGCGATTCATCCTCTGACCATCATTTCCACTCTGCCGTCCGCGGGCGTGGGCGCGTTGCTTGCGCTGATGTTATGCGGCCAGGACCTGTCGATCATGGGCATGATCGGCATCATCCTGCTGATCGGGATTGTGAAGAAGAACGCGATCATGATGATCGACTTCGCGCTAGTCGCTGAACGGGAGCAGGGCTTGTCTCCTCACGATGCAATCCGGCAGGCGTGCGTGCTGCGGTTCCGCCCGATCATGATGACGACGCTTGCTGCGCTGTTCGGTGCCTTGCCGCTGGCGCTGGGGCATGGCGCTGGCGCGGAGTTGCGGGTGCCGCTCGGGATCGCGATTGTCGGCGGCTTGATCGTCTCGCAGATGCTTACGCTGTTCACCACGCCGGTGGTGCATCTGTGGTTTGACCGGCTCGCGCACTGGATCGACCGGAAGCGCGAGAGCAATGTGACGGCTGAAAGCGCGCCGGTTCGGTAGAGGGTGCGCTGGTCATTTGATGTCTGGTCAGCTTGGTGGCGGCCTGCTATTTGCAGCAGGTCGCCATTTGCTTTTTACGGACGCCGAAGATCAGCGGCGGACTTGGCTTCAAGTCTGGAACGGCGGGTTATCGGGTCACCCAGCCGCGCCGGATCAGCGGTGCGAACAGCGGCCGGTAAGCGATCATCGCGGCGCGCACGACCGGAGCCGCGAACCAGCGTCCGGTGAGTGCGCACAGCCACGCACTGATTCCCGAGACCAGCGCGGCACCCACAATATCGAATGGAAAATGCACGCCGATATAGATCCGGGCCCACGCCATCGGTAGACCAAGAAGCGCGAGTACCCAGCCCGCGCGACGCGCTTCGGGGTGCATCAGGAGACTGAAGGCGACCGCCCAACAGAACGTCAAATGGTCGCTTGGAAAGGATGAATCCGCTCCGTGCACGATCAACGTATGCCCCAGGCCGATCATGAAAGGCCGGGGATGCGGCCACATCACGCCGATTATCTGCGCCGCCAGTAATGCCAGCAGTGCCGACGCGCTGGCTTCGACCAGTCGCTGCCGCAGGGCGTCGTTGCCGCGCAGCCAGCCCAGAACGAGCGTGGCGGGCACCAGCCAGATGGCGTATTCGCCGAACAGCATGGCTAATGCAACGACGGCGGAGTTCGGTTGCGCCGATGCGTTGATCAGCAGGAAAAGAGTCTGGTTGAGTGCTTCCATAGCCCCGTCGATAGATTGGTGAACGACCGGAGAGCTTATCGAAGAAGGCTTAGCTAATGCTTATGACTGTTCTGATATCGCTGTAATTTTCTGTTGCAGAATGTGAGCTTCGACACAACCGTCGGCTTCGTGGTCGAGATAAACGTGACGAAGGAGATCTTGTCCGGTTTATGTCGTAAACGTAATCTTGCAGTCACTTTGACGTTATCCGCTTAGCGCAACAATGCTTTCAGTCGGATTGACTTGTCCCGGTTAAAGGGACGCTTCTGGAGAGTCAAGAAAGATGCGAGTATTGCTGATGGATGCGGGCGCGCTTGACACTGATGTGCCGGTGTCCTTGCGTCGCGAAGGTTACGTAGTCGACTGCGTGCAGGGAAGGGAAGCGGCCGGGCGAGCGTTCGGCTGCGCGCAGTACGATCTTTTTATCGTCGACGTTTGCCGTGACAGGCGCGAAGGCATTGTCGCGTTGACGCAGTATCGGAGACTTGGCGGGGAAGCGCCGGTCATCATTGTTACTGAAGCCGAGGCTATCGAAGACGCCTTGATCGGGCTCGACGCCGGGGCTAACGACTACCTTTGCAAGCCATTGGTCATGGGGCAATTGTCCATGCGGATACAGACGTGGTTGCGGCGGCATCGAATTGGCCGGAACCCCGTCTACACCCACGGTCTGCTTGAACTCGACCCGGCCGCTCGCAGCGCAAGCAAGAACGGCGTAGGCGTACACCTCTCACCCCGCGAGTTCTCCCTGCTGCAAGCCTTGCTGGAAGAACCTAATCGCGTGTTTTCGCGGACCGAACTCGAGCAGCGGCTTTATAAGCGTGGAGAAGCAATCCGGAGCAAGGCGGTCGAAGTGCACGTGCATTACCTTCGTCAAAAACTGGGTAATGACGAGATCATCACGATCCGGGGTAACGGCTATCGCCTCAAGATGCTGGCTTAACAAGGCTTAAGCGTTCGATCGCAGTTCGACCGCAGCCAGCGCGTCAAGCATGTGGCGCACCTGCCGGTCCCCTCATTGAATCCTGGCGTCGGTACTTCCAAGCGTCATGCGTGTCGAACGCGCAGGCCGGGCCAGGACAGCATGCTCATCACGATGCCGGTCTACAACGAAGTCGATAAAAGACCGGACGGCCTGAGTGATGAACGGCTGGCCCGAGTACAGCATCCATACCGTGCGCTCGTTGCTGTCGAGCTGGAAGTCGCGTAGCAGGGCAACAAGCGATCCCTCGGCCAGCTCCCGCTCAACCAGAACATTTGCTATGCGCGCAATGCCAAGGCCCGTGACGGCAGCGCTTTTGACTGCCAGCAAGCTTTGGGTTGTCAGGATCGGGTTGAGCGAAACCCGATGCGCGCCATTGAAGTCCCTGAACTCCCAATAGCGGTTTGGCGCATCCGCTGCCAGCAGGATGTCATGTTCGCTCAGGGCAGCAGGCGTAGCCGGCTGTCCCCGTCGCGCGATGTAAGCCGGAGCCGCGACGACCACGTCATGCATGCGTGCCAGCGGCCGGCATACCATGGACGAGTCGCGCAGGCGCCGCTCAGCCGTGAAGCAAAGATCATAATTTTCCGGCGCGATCTCGTTGATCGTTTCATACACGGTGACGTCGAAAGACACGTGCGGCTGCTGCGCGCGAAACGCGGTCAGAATCACCGCAAGCTTGCTTTGCGAGAATGAAGCGGGCGACGCAATCCTGAGGCATCCCACGGGGTGAGCCGTCGTCGCAAGAATGCGCTGCTCCATCGCTGTCAATTGCCTGAGCAGGTCCTGGCATCCTTCGAAATACTCCTGGCCCGCCGTGGTGAGCGCCACCCTCCGGGTCGTGCGATTGATCAGCCGGATACGCAGATGTTTTTCGAGCGTTGCTATGCTACGTGTCACCACTGCGTTCGATATGCCGAGCTGGCGTGCTGCGTCGGCGAAGTTCAGGCACTCCGCGACCTTTGAGAAAATGCGCATCGAATCGAGCTGATTCATGACTTGTCATCCAGGGTCACCAACATTGCTGTTAGCTTGCAGCAGTGTTGGTGACGACAGACGAACTGCCCGATTACAAAATTGATATCTTTCTAGAAGACATGCCGTAACGCGACGCGGCCGACAAACTGGTTCTGCGTCGACGACGGCGCGTCGGTGCCGGGAATAAAGGCTCCGTTAAGCGGTGCGGCCGAAGCGGAGACAGCCGAGACGTGTTGATACATACCCTGCACATAGACGTCTGTCCGGGTCGACAGGTTGTAGTCCACCATCAGGCCGAACTGGTTCCACTTAGGCTTGGAGTCTCCGGCGGAACTGTTGAAATGACCCATCGTGTAGGTGTACATGGCCCCCGCGAAAAGATCCTTGGCGAACTGGTATTTGAAGTTTGCTTCAAAGTTATCAAACTTCAGCGAGCTCGCCGTGTTAGCGAAATTGCCGACGTAGGTGGATCCTGTAGCGTTTGTCAGGTCGGTATGCGAGTAGACCAGCCCCAGTGTCGCGGCGGACCCGATCGTATAGTTGACTCCGCCGCCCCAGATGCGCTCCCGGCTCGCGAAGAAGTTAGTGTCATTTGTGGCGAGCGAGCCGCCCGTCGTCCCGCCTGGGTTGTTGATCTGCATGTAGGCCGCTGCGACTGTCAGCGGACCGGCTGCATACTGTGCGCCGAGGCTGTACGCGCGATTGTTCGCAAAACCGCCGGCCTGATTACTGAACCCATACAAGCCGCCGAAGGTGAACCCGCCATAGTTGTTGCTGGCGTACTTGACCGTGTTGTTGAGTCGGAACGAATTGTCAGTGTTGTCGTTGTCCAGCGGGTGGGACATCAGGTAGCCCGCCCAGTTTCCGTTTGCCGTCAGCGGCGCAAGGTAGTCGACAACGGAGTCGTACTGCCGGCCAAGGGTTACAGTGCCGAACTGCGCTGAACTCAGGCCCACATACGCCTGCCGGCCGAACATGCGGCCCCCTTGGTTAAGGCTTCCGGAATTGACGTCGAAACCATTCTCAAGCTGGAATATTGCCTTGAGTCCACCGCCCAGATCCTCTGATCCTTTGAGGCCCCAGCGGCTTCCCTGAGCGTCGCCGCTCTGCAGCTGTTCGTTCGAATGACCTCCCACGTTACTCGTGTAGTTGAAGCCTTCGTCGATCACGCCGTATAGCGTTACGCTGCTCTGCGCAAAGCTCGAAATCGGACAGGCAAATACGCCCATTGTCGCGCCGGCGACCAATAGTTTTTTCATTTTCGGTTCCCTTGGATGAACTTTGATTTGATCGTGCGACACGGATCTTCGACGTCGTTGATCGAGGTCTCCGCAGCACGCCAGGGGAACTTTAAAATCGTCATAAATAGCGGCGACATGCAATTCTCTAGTGTGAAAATTGCGTGGTGTCCGACCCACTATCGGCTTGGACCACGAGTTGGCCCGACCGTGCAGATAACAAGCTTGTAATCGCGGCGTCAGCGTATGGACAGTGCTGGTTGCACAGAATGAAGTCCTGCTCATCACTACCTTAAGGCGATGAGCCACGGGCTTCAATCATGGTGACTGGAGCTACATTTCGCGAGGTCTGCTTATTATGAAAAACCTTATCTGCGCAATACTGGCTACTGTTCTGATCGCTCCGGCTGTATCGTTCGCGCAAACCAGCCATGGTCCCGTTACGCGTGCCGAAGTACGCGCCGAACTCGTTCAACTGGAAAAAGCGGGCTACCAGCCTGCCGCGAAGCAGAATCATTATCCCGATGAGATTCAAGCGGCTGAAGCACGCGTGCAAGCGGATAACGCTTACGCTTCGCATGGCAACGCGCCAGCAAACACAGCGGCTGCGGCCTCTGCGTCAATGCCGGTTGTTTCGGCCAACTAGGTTGGTGAACCAGTGCAATGGGTAAGGCTTCAGTCAGGGCATGACCTGACTGAAGCCGTTAGCCGCATCGATATAGTCGATGCGGTCCTTGCAGCTTCACATGCGCAGTCTTGCAACAACGTGACTAGTTATAGCCAAGTATCGCCACGGCCGTAATGTCGGCACGATCGGACACGTTGCAGGCCAGCACGGTCATGGGCGCCTGAAGCATGGACATATAAGAAGAGCACTGCTTTTCGGCTTTGACACTCGCCTTGGACACCTTGCCATGGCTTCCTGCGAGCGATGAGGTTACGGCATTGAGATGATTGAACGTCTTCATGTTGAACACCACTTCGATTATTTATCGGCGCAAACAGCGGCTTGTCAGGTAGACGTATGCGCCTGATGGGCGCGTTCCCGAGACTAAACACCGGACAGCCGAAGTTCGTGTTCTTCCAGTAAGCGCCAACTGTCAGGTTCAGGACATTGGTAGTGTCACCAATGCGTCCGCTCAAGCCCGCTCTGGCTGGGGCTGCGCGACACCAAGCGTATGTTTAGGGCAACAGTATTGAAGACTCGCGAGCGCAAGGGCCGGCATTCGATCGGTTGGCGCCGCCAGTGCTAGTGTTTATCGGCCGATGCGGCCTAGGCGCTCTTAACTAAGGCTAAGGTATTGGCGGCCTTGCGCGTCTCAAAACCGATGGCACAACAAGGATCGACCACGTGAACAGCGATGCGGTATCACGCGATGCTTACGTGGTGTACTGCGCTGCAAAGATGCTTTCGGCTAACAACATGCAGGACGATAACAAGTCACGCGTGACCTCGAATCACTATGCGTGATTTAATCCCGCGTTGCTTGGCGCTCCGACCTTCATTCCGCCAGCGGACGCGCAGCCGTCTCTTCTGGCTCATCGCCAAATCCTGCGGCCTCACCATTAGCTGTATCAGCCGTCCTGATTGCATCCTGGGATGTGTTTTCCAACCCCAGTTGCCGCCGTGCTTTTTCCCAATACTCATCTGCGCGTCCATCGGGACTACCGTCTTGTTCCCAAAGATAGAACGCAAGCGTGCGAATTTGCTCTTCCGACATTTGGACGTCCATAGTGTGCCCCGTAAAAAGTGAAATACCCGGTCCGAAAACCACAGGTCGACGCAAGGCGTGACCGCGTTAAGCTCGCTTGAGCCTACTCACGTTCGCAGCAATTTTCATGACACCCTGGGCGGTTCGAGGGACTACGGAGAGGGACCTAAGGACGGCTGGATTTAACTGGCAGCGTTGAAAGATTGAACCGCAGACTCAGCCACCAGCGAAGGTATGACGAATAAGCGTTGTGCGCGGAATTGGGGGCGGGGTCCACAACGGCAATCGCACCAGATCCTGCGATGCCAAGCCACAAAGCACTTGGATGCGGCCGCGGTTAGCAAGCGGCCGCTATTGCGCCGGGCAGCACCTCGCCCGGCGACTTCGAGTACTTAGAAGATCACATACACCTTGCGCATGGTTTCTTCGACTTCCCAAAGCCCTTCCGTGTTCGCTTCGAAGAATAGCGTGTCGCCGCCGGCGAAGTGAATCGTGTCTTCGCCGTCCGGCGTAAAGCGCCCGCGGCCCGCGAGAAAATGCATCACTTCCGCCTGCTTGACCGAGCGCCGGTACGTTCCCGCCGAACATTCGAAAATACCGGTATCAATAGCTTCGCTGCCTTCGATCACCCGCTGCACTCCCGACACCTGAATCGGCGTCGTGCCCGGCAGGCCGGCTGTGCCCCAATCCTCAAGATTTTGCAGGCTGACGCTTTGTTTGATTTGCTGAACCTTCATGTGGACCTTTTCGATTCGTTATCCGTGATGTCAGACGGCAGTTTCCCGCTCTACCTTTCGCTCGATTTTCCCTAAGCGCACGACCGTCACGCCAGGACGCAATTGCCGCAGTGACGGCATTACCAGCATGCAGTCGTTGTAAGGCGTGTGGATCGGCTCGCCGTTCGACCAGCCGATCAGGCTGCCCGCCTCGGGGAAAATTTCCAGGCCGGTGTAAGGCGCGGCGAAGCGAAAATCCATGCTCTGCGCGACAACCGGTTGCGTCACGCGCACGACATGCATTGTCTGCGGCAACGGGGCAAGCCAATCGCCGGGCAAGTCTTCACTGTCAACCACGCCGGACAGCAGCAGGAAACGCGCGGTGGTATCGCGTGCGACCGTGACGGCGCTGCGTTCCCAATGCTGTCCGCATTCGATCAACAGCGCGTTCTTGGGACTATTGGCTTCACCGAAACCTTCGTAGTCGCGCATCCGGCGGCCTTCGGGATGACCTTCATCGCAGATCACCGTAGCCGGAGTGCCGAGCCGCAGCGAGAAGTCGATACCCTTGTCCAGCGGACCCGCGACAATCAGCGGCTTGCTGCGTTCGTGCATCGAATGAAGGTCGAGCAGGGCATCCACGGTATCGATGACCGGGCGCATCTCGCGAGCCCGTGCAAGCTCGCTGGACGTACGCGATGTGTCGTCGAGCACCTTGCTGGTCCATACGCGATTGAAGTCCTGATCGACGAAACGGGCGGCATCGGGCTTCGACGGATCGAAGCTGGCATACGCTGCGACATTCGCGAACGAGAGCGTCAGACGGCCGCACCGTGGCCGCAGTTTCAGGCGCAACAATGCATCCACGACAATCGCGCCGCACACCTCATTGCCGTGCGTCAACGCGTTGATCATTACGTGCAGACCGGGCACGCCGGAGTCGAAGGTGTGCACATAGGGAATGCCCGATCCGGACTCTTTGTGGATCGAGATATCGGGGAACGTGACCTCGATCGGATAGTGTTCAGCCGGCGCGCTCATGCGAGATTCCCCTGGCACAGGTACTTGATCGACAGGTAGTCGTCGAGGCCGTATTTAGATCCTTCGCGTCCGTAGCCCGATTCCTTCACGCCGCCGAAGGGCGCCGCTTCGCTTGCCAACGCGCCTTCATTGATACCGACAATGCCGGCTTGCAACGCTCGCGATACGCGGTCGATGCGCCGCACATCCTGGCTATAGAAATACGAAGCGAGGCCGAACGGCGTGTTGTTGGCGGCTTCGACGGCTTCGGCTTCGTCGTCGAAACGGAACAGCGGCACGACTGGCCCGAAGGTTTCTTCGCCGCACAGGAGCATCTCGTGCGTGGCGTCGGCGAGTACCGTCGGCGCGTAATAATGCGGGCCGAGTTCGGGCAGGCGCTTGCCACCGGCGAGCACGCGCGCGCCGTGGGCCAACGCGTCGTCGACGTGGCGCGCAATCTTGTCGAGTGCGCGGATGTTGATCATCGGACCGATCTGCGCGTCCGGGTCGGTCGCCGGTGCGACCTTCAGTTCGGCTACGCGGCGGCTCAGCATGTCCGCGAATTTGTCGTATACGCCCGCTTGTACATACACGCGATTCGGGCACACGCAGGTCTGCCCGCCATTACGGAACTTGGCGGCAAGAAGGCCACCGACGGCGGCGTCGAGATCGGCGTCATTGAAGACAATGAACGGTGCATTGCCACCGAGTTCTAGCGACAACTTTTTCAATGTCCTGGCCGATTCACGCGCCAGGTATTTGCCCACCGGCGTCGAACCCGTGAACGTGATCTTGCGCACGCGCGAGTCTTCAAGCCAGTCAGCGACGGTAGCCACGGCGTGATCCCGCGAGGCCGTGATGAGGTTCAGCACGCCCGCCGGCACGCCCGCTTCGTGTGCCAGCAGCACCAGTGCCGATGCAGTCAGCGGCGTGTCTTCAGCGGGCTTCGCGACGACCGTGCAACCGGCCGCGAGCGCCGGTGCGATCTTGCGCGCGATCATGGCGAGCGGAAAATTCCACGGCGTGATGGCCGCAACAACGCCGATCGGTTCCTTCACTGCGGTCATGCGCTTGCCGCGCTGCTGCTGCGGAATGATGTCGCCGTAGATGCGCGTGGCTTCGTCGGCGAACCATGCGACATACGACGCGCCATACGCCACTTCACCTCGGCCTTCGGCCAGCGGCTTGCCTTGTTCCAGCGAGATCAGAGCGCCGAGCGCGTGCTGGTTCGCCAGGATCAGCGCGTTCCATTTATGCAGGATCGTTGCGCGTTCTTTCGGCAGCAAGTCACGCCACGCGGGCAGCGCGCGAGCGGCTGCGTCGGTGGCGGCGCGGGCGTCGGCGGGGCTGCTGTCGGCGACTTGCGCGATAACCGTGCCGGTGGCGGGATCGGTGACGGCGAAGCGCGCATCGTCAGCGGCTGCGCGCCATTGGCCATCGATGAAATTGTCTGAGCGGATCAGCTCTTTCAGTTCGAACTGGCGTGTCATATATCCATGCTCCTTAGGTTTAAGCCAACCGTGCGGCGATCGCCTGGCCGACTTCCGTCGTGTTCGCCTTGCCGCCAAGGTCGCCGGTACGCGGACCTTCCTTGAGCGTTGCTTCGATAGCGGCGAGGATGGCGTCGTGCGCCTCGCGTTCCGGGCCTTTGAAGTCGCCGAGGAACTCGAGCATCATGGCTGCCGACCAGATCATGGCGATTGGGTTGGCGATGTTCTTGCCTGCAATGTCGGGCGCCGATCCGTGCACCGGTTCGAACAGCGACGGGAACTTGCGCTCCGGATTCAGGTTGCACGAAGGCGCGAGGCCGATCGTGCCGGTGCAGGCAGGGCCGAGATCGGAGAGTATGTCGCCGAAAAGATTCGTGGCCACGACCACGTCGAAGCGGTCGGGATTCAGGACGAAGCGCGCGCACAGGATGTCGATGTGCTGCTTGTCCCACTTGACGTCCGGATAGAGCGCGGCCACTTCGGCGGCGCGCTGATCCCACCACGGCATGCTGATCGCGATGCCGTTGCTCTTCGTGGCGACGGTGATCTTTTTCTTCTCACGACGCTGGGCGAGGTCGAATGCGAATTTCAGCACGCGTTCGCTGCCGTGGCGCGTGAAGACGGATTCCTGCAGGACGAACTCGCGGTCCGTGCCTTCGAACATCACGCCGCCGACTGATGAATATTCGCCTTCGGTGTTTTCGCGGACGATCCAGAAATCGATGTCACCGGCCTTGCGGTTCGCGAGCGGCGAGGGCACGCCTTCGAACAAACGCGCCGGGCGCAGGTTGATGTACTGGTCGAATTCGCGGCGGAACTTGAGGAGTGAGCCCCACAGCGAGATGTGATCGGGGACGGTGTCGGGCCAGCCGACCGCGCCAAAGAGGATGGCGTCGCAGTCTTGCAGTTGCGCTTTCCAGTCGTCGGGCATCATCTGGCCGTGTTGCTGGTAGTACTCGCAGCTGGCCCATTCGATGTGCTTGTAGTCGATGGAAATGCCGAAGCGCTTTGTAGCGGCGTCGAGTACGCGGACAGCTTCGGGCATCACTTCCGTGCCGATGCCATCGCCGGGGATGATCGCAATTTTGTAGGTTTTGGTCATGTTCGGGGTCCTGTTAAGGGTTTGGTCGGACGGGAGTTTTCCGCGAGTATCTGCTTGTAGTTAATATTTTATTCCGCTCTACAAGGCTTAAAATCAGCGTTTTGGTTAATCCACTGTGCACGAAGCGTGAATAATGAACATCACCCCTTCTCCGAACCTCGATGATCTCCGCGTCTTCTGCACGGTCGCCCGCAAGTCCAGCTTCAGCGGGGCGGCGGAAGTCCTGTCGGTCTCCGCGGCGTATGTCAGCAAGCGCGTGAGCGTGCTCGAAACCGACCTTGGCACTCGCTTGTTGCATCGCTCCACGCGCCGGGTCGCCATCACCGAGGCGGGCGAACGCGTCTACGCGTGGGCCGAGAAAATTCTCGACGACGTCGACCACCTTGTTGAAGACGTATCCACGACACGGCGCATTCCACGCGGGACGCTGCGCATATCCAGCAGCTTCGGCTTCGGCCGGCATATCGTGGCGCCCGCGCTCGCGCGCCTCTCCGACAAACACCCGCAACTGAGCGTGCGCCTCGATCTGTTCGACCGGCTGGTCGACGTGGCAGGGGAGGGGTTCGACCTGGATATTCGTATTGGCGATGAGATCGCGGCGCATCTGATTGCCAAGCGGCTGGCGTCGAATCATCGCGTACTGTGCGCTTCGCCGGACTATGTGGAACGCCACGGCGCGCCCAGGCAACTCGCCGATCTCGCGAGCCATGCTTGTCTTGCGATCAAGGAGCGCGATCATCCGTTCGGTCTGTGGCGCTTGCATGTGCGTGGCGAACCGGTTTCGATCAAGGTGACCGGGCCGCTGTCGACTAATCACGGCGAGGTCGCGGTGCAATGGGCGCTGGCCGGGCGCGGGATTGTGCTGCGCTCGCTGTGGGATGTTCGCCCGTTGCTTGCGAGCGGCCAATTACTGCAGGTCCTGCCTGATGTCACCCAGCCCGCCAACGTCTGGGCGGTGTACCCGGCGCGGCTGGCGTCGTCGGCGAAAGTACGGGTTTGCGTGGACTTTCTCGCCGAAGAATTCGCGCAATGGAACCTGCCTGTACCCTAACTGTGGTTCTGCGAAAACAGGCTTTCGAGCGGGTAGTGATTCTTCACGAACGGCGACTTGATGATGATGAAGCTGAAGTACTTCTCGATGCCGATATCGCGTTCAAGCAAGCCCTCAATGATGCTTTGATAGTGACTCACGCTGCGTGTGACGAACTTCAGCAAGTAGTCGTATCCGCCGCTTGCCAAGTGGCATTCCACGATTTCATCCACGTCCTTGATCGCCGCGACGAACTTGATGAAGTCCTCGCGGCGATGATCGGCAAGGGTGACTTCGGTGAAGACAATCTGCACGTCGCCGAGCTTCTCCAGCTGGATTTGCGCGCCGTATCCGACGATAAATCCCGCCTTCTCCAGCCGCTTCACGCGGATCAGGCATGGGCTCGGCGAGAGCCCGACCGCGTCGGCCAGCTCGACATTCGTGATGCGGCCTTTCTTCTGCAATTGCGAAAGGATGCGCAGATCTATGCGGTCAAGCTTGCCGTCGCTGCTCATCGTCAGGGTGTCTCTCCAGGTGCGTGGGATCGTCGAAAATCGTCAGTCGATCTTATCACGCAGCTATGTGCGTTTTCACGTCACCTTTCACCTCATCTTTAGCCGCTTTGACCTTCAGCGCCGCGCGGACTTCGGGTTCGGCGAGCACGTCGTCGAGCGTCTTTTCAAGGCGCTCGAACATCAGGTCGAACTCCGTTTCCGTATAGCTGAGCGCGGGCGCAAAACCCAGGATGTTGTCGCCGAAAGCACGGAACACCAGCCGGTTGCGGTAGGCAGCCGCCGTGATCCGGTCGGACAATTTAAGCGATGCGTCGAAGCCTTGCCTGGTTTCTTTGTCGGAGACGAGTTCGAGCGCGCCCAGCAATCCGCGATGGCGTGAATCGCCGACCAGCGGATGAGCCAGCAGCGCGTCGAGGCCGCGCGCGAAACGCTCTGCGTGACGCACGCCGTTCGCGAGCAGGCCGCCTTCGTGATACAGGCGCAGGACTTCGAGGCCGATAGCCGCGCTGACCGGATGCGCCGAATACGTATGACCATGACCGACGATCGCGGCGGCGTCGCCGTCGGCGATGCCCTGGTAGATCGCGTCCGACATCAATACCGCGCCCATCGGCGCGTAACCGGCCGTCAGGCCCTTGGCGACGGTCATCAGGTCCGGTTCGACGTCTTCGGCCTGGCAGGCGAACAGCGGGCCGGTGCGCCCAAAGCCGGTGATGACCTCATCGGCGACAAACAGGATGTCGAGCTTTTTGCAGGCCTCGCGCATGGCTTTCAGCCAGCCGAACGGCGGCACGATCACGCCGCCCGAGCCCTGGATCGGTTCGCAGAAGAACGCCGCGACGTTGTCCGCCCCGAGTGCTGCGACCTTCGCTTCCAGCGAGGCGACGGAGGCGGCGATCAGTTCGGCATCGCTTGAGAAATTGCTGCGATATGCATATGGCGACGCGATGTGATGCTGGTTCGGCAGCGGCAGGTCGAAGTTGCGATGGAACGCTGGCAGCGCGGTCAGTCCCGCGCCGACCGACGACGACCCGTGATAACCGCGTTCGAGCGCGATGACGTGTTTCTTCGACGGCCGGCCGGTCGCGTTGAAGTAGTGCGTGATGAAGCGCACCGCGGAGTCGACCGCGTCCGATCCACCCAGCGTGAAATACACGTGTTGCAGCGATGCCGGCGACAGCTCGACCAGCTTTTCCGCCAGTTCGATCGCGGGTGCGTTGCCGAAGTGGAAGTAGCTGGTGGCGTAGGGCAGGCGGGCCATTTGTTCGGCTGCCACTTTCACGATGCTGGGCTGGCCGTAGCCAACGTTGACGCACCAGAGTCCCGAGAAGGCGTCGAGGAGTTCGTTGCCGTCGGCGTCGCGCAGGAACGCGCCGCTGGCGGAGTCGAGCACGGTGACGCCGCGGGCTTCGTGGGCGCGGTAGTTGATGACCGGATGAATCAGATGCTTGCGGTCGGCTTCAATGAGCGATTGGATCGACATGGGGAATTTTCTCGTCGCGGAAAGGGGCTGATGACCGTTCCATACTAGAGAAGGCGGGGGGTGGGCCGACGCCCTAAACAATTCGCCAAATAGCGTGAATGCCGCGTTTTGCAGCGCGCCCGCAGCATTTTCTGCCGCGAGCGCATAAAAGCCGTGGTTGGCGGGGCTTGTCGACTGCTTGTCGACTACTTTATCGACTACTTTGTTGGCTGCCTTGGTTCGTGACGTTCAATAACCGCGATTGCGGTCGATTTGACCGAGCATTGGCAAACCTTCGCGATGGCGGCGCAGGTTCTCCAGCACGACCTCAACGGCGCTGTCCGGCCGTGTCTCGCTTGCTATATGCGGCGTGATTCGTACGCGCGGGTGTGTCCATAGCGGATGCGTGTCCGGCAGGGGTTCGGGGTCGGTGACGTCCAGGATTGCGTTTTGTAGCTGATCGCTGGCGAGCGCTGCGAGCAGATCGTCCTGATTGAGATGCGGGCCGCGTCCGGTTTGAATCAGCGACGCGCCGCGCGGCAGCTTGTTGAATAGAGCTGTGTTCAGCAGGCCGCGGGTGGCTTCGGTGAGGGGCAGCAGGCAGATGAGGATGTCGGTGCGGGCGAGGAATGCGTCGAGCGTATTGGCGCCGGCGTAACATTCGACCCCTTCTATTTCTCGGCCTGAGCGGCTCCAGCCAGCGCACGCGAAGCCGAACAGGCGCAGTCGTTCGAGGACGGCAGTACCGAGTACGCCGAGGCCTAGTACGCCTATGCGTCTGGATGAGGCTGCGCGCACGGGCAGGGGGTGCCAGGTTTTCTGTTGTTGCTGCAGGTAGTAGTCGAAGTGATCGCGGTGGATGGTGAGTACTGCGTGGGTCACGTATTCGACCATTCCTTCGACAATGCCGGGCTCGATCATCCGTACTACCGGGATGTGTGCGGGCACGCCGGAGAGGTCGAACTGATCGACGCCTGCGCCGACTGAGAACACGACTTCGAGGTTCGGCAGGGTGCGCGCGGGGTCCTCGGGTGGTTGCCATGCGGCGAGGTAGCGGATTTTTGCGGGATCGCCGCCCGTTTCCGGCCAGATGTGGAAGGGGATCTCAGGGGCTTTTTGTGCAAACAGCTTTGCCCATTGTGCTCCGCGTTCGGGACTGCCTTTGTAGAGAAAAGTCATGGGGGGTTTCGTTCGCACTCGGGGTTTGGGTTTGGGGCTTTCGGACGTAGTGGTCGGGGTCGGTGCCGGGTTGCTGCTTTCGGCCTCAGTGGTCTGCGTGAGTTAGCTGATTTCTTTATCACTATTAGCCACTGTGCGTGGC
>NZ_JALPRJ010000112.1 GCF_030464885.1 Caballeronia sp. SEWSISQ10-4 2
GGGGTTCACACATCCTTCAGTCTGGCGAGCACCGTGCTATCAGGTGCCAAAAGCGTCGGGCCTGCTCCCACTTGCCCCGTTTGCACGGGCATCTGACGCATTGCCTGCCGCATCGACATGACGCTGAACACTCCTTCTCGTTCGGCCCTTCGTCACTAGCTTCAGCCTCGCCGGCCTATCCTGTGACTAATTCGGCCTCTGCTGACTTCTCGCTCCGGCTCGACGCCGTCACCCTTTCAGGCATAAAGCAAGATCTCCCCAGGTAAGAACCCACTCCTTCGCTGCGCAACCGCCGGATCTACGCCACCGCCCCTTGATCACGAGAGCTTTGCGGTTTTCTGCCCGCTCGCCCTGGTTGGCAACGCCTTCTATCCGGTTCTTGTTCATCGGCTCGCAGTTTCGGTCCACGCTTCCTCCCCACGCTCGGTCACCCTCACGCAGTTGCGCTTCGCTTCGCTCGCTGTGATCAACTTGCGGCGGGACTTGCACCCACAAGAGTGCGCCCATGCTGGGCGCACAAAAAAAAGGCGCCGTGCGGAACACGACGCCTTAAATTCTAGCTCCGAGGGGAGGGCTAGAACTGAGAGCCTGACCATCTCAACCTCCCGGCGCAAGGGCCGCTGAAGGTTCTACAACCTTGCCGCACCAACATGCGGCGGCGTGACTATCAATGCATCACACCGAAAAAAGCATGAACGGCGTCGCCTGGCGTGAGGCCTACATCGAAATAGCCCTGAAGACGATCCGCCGTCGAATCGTCCAAGACGAACGGAGGCTGGATGAACCGCGCGGCAACTGCCTTGTCGTACCAGACACTGATCCAGCTGCCGAGGTCAACCACTTCTTCCTCTCGTGGCATTCCGGATTTGTTAGCCATGGAATCTCCGCGGAACTCACCAAAGGTCGTCAAACTACCATCCGGACACGCTTCATCGAAGCCTTCCGGGAGACGGTGGGAACACTTGCCAAGAGCCATCGTGATGATAGAAAACAAGAGTTGAACAACAGACAGATTTACTGCACCTAAACGTAAGCGCCGTAACCGCAACCGCTGTACTCGCCAGGGAAACACCAAACGAACTGACCTACACTTGACCGGTAGCGGCTACCAACAACTGCGATTCCGCGATGGCTCACGACCCAAGGAATTTGGCCATTGCCAGCCCGTCCGTCCAGACCGTTTCGCATGACACCATGCTATCTGGTTCAGATGGTTTTTCCAGTCGGTAGAAGCGGAATTTGATCTAGGGATACCCTGCAACCGCTATAGGGATTTCCTGACAAGCCTGCCACGCCATTCAACTCCCTTACTCCGTCACCAGACCGTGCCTCACCGCGTACCGGATGACTTCAGAATTGTTGTTAAGCCCGAGCTTCTGCATAAGCCGCATCTTGTGCGTGCTGATGGTTTTTGCGCTAAGCGACAACGCATCGGCAATGTCGTTGATGCTGTTGCCGGCCGCGAGCATTTGCAGCACCTGGAACTCGCGATCCGAGAGGATCTCGTGCGGAGGCCCGTCGCTTGAAGGCGAGTCGAAAACAATCGCATCGACCAGTTTGGGATCGATGAACCGGCCCCCCGCCGCCAGCTTGCGGATAGCAGCCAGCAGGACCTCGAGGTCGCTGTCCTTGGTCACGTAGCCCGTCGCGCCTGCGCGCAACGCCCGCGACACCACCTGCCCCTCATTGTGAATGCTCAGCACCAGGATCGGCAACGTGGGTTGCTCCGCCCGCACGCGCCGGATCAGATCCACGCCGCTAATGCCGGGCATGGTCATATCGAGCAATAGCAGATCCACGTGGCAAGCACGCAGCTTGTCGACGACTTCGGACCCGTGCCCCGCTTCACCTACCACCGCAATGTCGCTGGTCGTGGCAACGATCTGCTTCAGGCCGCTTCTTACGATTGCGTGGTCATCCGCTATAAAAATACTGATCATTGTTCTCGTCCGCCATCCAGCGGTAAATTGATTGAAACCATGGTTCCGGCGCCTGGTGCACTGTCGATCTGCAACGTCCCTCCAATCAAGCGGGCCCGCTCGCTCATGCCGAGCAAGCCGTAGGAATAACCGTCTTGCGCCAACTCCATATCGAAGCCCTGGCCGTCGTCGCTCACCCGCAAATCGAGCGCCACGTCGCTGCTGACAAGCGTCACAGCCACGCGAGAAGCGCCGGCATGCCGCGATACATTCGTGAGCGACTCCTGGACGATACGGAACACGGCCGTCGCATGGGCGTCGGCAAGACTGGGTTCACCACCTCGAACCACCAGTTGGCAAGGCATGCCGTTACGCCGGCTGAAGTCTTCCGCAAGCCACTCCAGGGCCGACACAATACCGAAGTTGAGCGCCGCCGGTCTCAAGTGGCTCGCAACGTTGCGTACCATCCAGATGGTTTTCTCGACCAGCTCCCGGATATCGTCGATCTTCCGGGTAGCTTCCGCGTCCGGGACTACGCGCATCTTGAGCAGTGCAACATCCATTTTTAGCGCGGTGAGCAGCTGACCCAGTTCGTCGTGAATCTCCAATGCTATGCGCCGCCGCTCCTCTTCGCGGATTGCCTCCAGGTAGGCCGACAACTCGCGCAACTGCTCGCGCGACGCAAGCAGTTCCTCCTCGGTACGCTTGCGCTCGGTGATGTCCTGGACAGTACCAACGATACCCCACGACTGCCCGTCTCTCGCATCCACGAGTTCTGCCTGAAGCCGTACGATACGCGTGCTTCCATCCGGACCCACGATACGATGGTCAATGCCAAACGATTGCCCTCTGGAGAGCAATACACGCATCGCACGCCTGACAACGGCGTGGTCGTCGGGATGGACCACCGCGAGATAAGCGCTATAACACGGCTTAGCGACCGACGGTTCAAGACCGAGAATACGGTAGAGCTCGGACGACCAGTGCGTGATGCCGCCATCTCGATCCCACGCCCAGTCGCCGAGCCGGGCAAGGCGCTGGGCGTTGGCGAGGCTCGCTTCGCTCGCTCGCAGTTTCTCGTCGGCTTTCCTGCGCGCGGTGACATCGTAGAGTCCCACGTAGATAGCTGGGACGTCGCCGTAGGTAGCCACGCGTGCGTTCGCCACGGCCCAGAACGAGGTCCCGTCAGGCCGCCTGAAACGCAACTCCGCGTTGCGCAAATTTCCGTCGTCGCGCAGATGATGCACTAACTCGTCGCGTTCCTGGGGCGAAGCATAAAAGTCGACGATGTTACCAACGGGAGGCCGCGTTGCGTCGAGCGCAAAGAGTTCACGCAGCGGCTGGTTCATGTACAGGATGTCGCCTTCCGGCATGGACGTGATGCACAGCGGCACCGGGCTGGTCTCGACAATCGCGCGAAACCGCGCCTCGCTTTCCTTCAGCCGCGCCTCCACGCCTCTGCGTTCGACAATCTCCAGATTGAGGCTGACATTGGCCCGCGCCAGCTCCTCGGTGCGTTGCGCGACCCGCGCCTCGAGTTCGTCTCGTGCATCGGATAACGCTTGCTGGGTTTTTTCGCGCTCGGCAATCTCATGCTGCAACTGCATGTTCCGCGTCACGAGTTGCTGCTGTAAGGTGCGCAATGCCAGATGCGTGCCAATGCGCGCCACGACTTCGTCAACCCGGATCGGCTTGGTCACGTAGTCGACGCCGCCCGCCGCAAGCCCTTCGACCACGTCGGCAGTCGCGGACATCGACGTCATGAAGATCACCGGAATGTCGCTGGTATCGCTATTCGATTTAAGCCGGCGGCAGGTCTCGTAGCCGTCTATGCCGGGCATCTTGACGTCCAGCAGGATGAGATCGGGCTGCGAGAACGCCGCGCGCTCCAGCGCCTCCAGACCGTCCAGCGCCACGAGCACGCGAAACCCCTGGCCCTCGAGGCTCTCCACCACGACGCTCAGATTGGCAGGCGTGTCGTCCACGATCAAAACCGCGGGAGGCTCCATGGTTGCCGCTGCAAGGTCGATAGCGGTCTCGCTCATGACGCTTGTCCCCCTTCAAGATGTTGTTCGACGAATTGCACGAGAGCCTTGGTCCGATAGTTTTTTGCGAGCGTGCGTAATTCAGCGGCGAACGCGCTATAACGCTCGTCGAGCATCGTGATGCGTTCCGCCCACAGCATGATTTCGCGCATGTTGCCCTGGCGTGCAAGCCGATGCAGGCTCTCCATCTCGTGAGAAGGCACGGCCAGGCACGGTGCCGCCGTCGTGGGCTCCGCCAGCGCTTCGCCAAGCGGCGCATAAGTCCAGGTCAGTTTCAGCACTCCTGCAATCTGCGCCAGCAGCGTGTCGAGGTGGATGGGTTTCGCCACGAACGCGTCTGCGCCGGCAGTCAGGCTGCGCTGTTCATCGCCACCCGACGGGCTTGCCGAGATTGCGATGATCGGCACATTGGCAAGGTCCGGCAGAAGCCGCAAGCGCCGTATGGTCTCGAGTCCGTCCATCTCCCGCATCACAATGTCGGTCAGGACCAGCGACGGACGCTTCAACCGGGCTTTCTCCAGCGCTTCCGGGCCGCTGGCGGCTTCAATCATCTCGAAGCCGATCTGGCCCAGCATGTCGACCACCACCACGCGGTTGGTGGGCACGTCGTCGATCACCAGCACATTCATACGCGGTCCTGCATAGCCGGTCACCACCCGTGCGGCATGAGCGACTGCCGACACAGACGGTACCGGAACTGCCTCCAGGTCGAACCAGAAGGTACTGCCCTCGCCTTTGCGGCTCTCGACCATGATGTCGCTCCCCATCGAACGCATGAGCTGCCGGCTGATGCCGAGGCCAAGCCCCGCTCCGCCACGATGCCGCTGTTCATCGCCGGTCTGTTCGAACGGCTCGAAGATCAGCTCCCGTTGCGTTTCACCAATGCCGATTCCCGTATCTTCAACAGTAAAGCGGACCCGGCCGTCGAGCAACAGCGCCACACGCAGGCTCACGTGGCCGCAGTCGGTGAACTTCACCGCGTTCGCCAGCAGGTTGAGCAGTACCTGACGCAGCCGCCGCTCGTCGGCACGCACGGCGTTGGGCACGTCGGGTGCTGCGTCGCACACAAAGACAAGCTGCTTTTGTTCGGCCTTCACACCGATGATTTCCCTGATGTCGCCAAGAAGACCGGGGAGCGGCACCGCCACGATATCGAAGGGCATTTTGCCTGCCTCGATCTTGGAGATATCGAGAATGTCGTTGATCAGCGCCAGCAGATGCTCGCCACTGCGCTGGATCACGCCGAGCCCGTCACGCTGCCGCTCGCTGAGCGTCCGGTCGCGGCCCAGGACTTGCGCGTACCCCAGGATGCCATTCAGCGGCGTACGCAGTTCGTGGCTCATGTTGGCGAGGAATTCAGATTTCGCCCGGTTGGCCGCCTCCGCGGTGCGCCGGGCTTCGCGCCCCTCGGTAGCTTCCCGCTCGTCCTTATAAGCGCAATGAAGGCGAGCGCACATGGCGTCGAATGCGGCCACTACGCGCTCGAGTTCGTCCGGCTGGCGTGGACGCCTGCGTTGCAGCGTAAAAGCTTCCGGCGCGTGCCGGAAGTCATAACTTTCAACGCGTCGCGCCACCGTGGCGAGGTGGCGCGTGACGAGTCGCGAGAAAATGTAGATGGTGAACAGGGACACGAGAAACGTATTGGCGCCCTGGCTTAGCAGGATCACCAGTGCCGTCCTGAACAGTTCGTTATACAGGTTCTCGAGTGTAGCCTCCACGCGCAGCGTGCCGATCGGCTCCTCGTGCCCTTGAATACGGTAGACGATCGGAAAACTGCGCACGATGACCGGGCCGTGCGGGTGAGTTCCGGCGGCGACCACCATGGAACTGTCGCTGGCAATCACCTCCGTGACTTCGGCCAGCCGGATGTCCGGCAGATGGAGGATGCCTTCGAGCTGGAGTTCGAGCTGTGGCCGGTCCAGCCGCCAGAGCGCTTCGCCCAGGCTGCCGCGATAACTTCCATCGATCTCCGCAAGCCGGCTTTCAATGAGCATTACTCCCCGGTGGTAATCGCGATACAGTTGAAGCGCCGTCAGCGTCAACGTGACCGTGCAACTGAACAGAAAGACGATAGCGAGCAGCCGCATCACGACACTGCTGCGGTGGCGGCCGACCAGATCACACAGTCCGCCAAACGTTTTGAGCGCCATATTTCCTCAGACCAGCCTTTGTTCTCGACCCGCCTATTCTGCGCTCTCTAAAACGGCGATGGTCTAACGACGTGCTGAGAAGAGGAACGCAAAGGGCTGGCCGGTTGTCGCGGCAATCAGGCAACGCCGTTAAGCTTGCCGGTATTCCGTGGTTGGGAGAAAAGCATGCGTATTGTCCTCATGGGATGGCTAGCCGTGCTCACGATGACCTCGACGGTGTGCGCGCAGGATATCGTGAAACCCCTGAAGTCCGAGGAATACCTGGTCCGCTACGCGTATGCGTTCGAATTGCTCACCGAAGTGCTGCGGCGGACAACGCCGAAATACGGCCCTTACGTCGAGCGTGCTTATACGGACGACATCTCCGTTGCGCGCTCGCATCTGGAAGCGATCAAGGGAAAACGGATCAACATCATGATCAGCGACGTAGGCCACAAGGATTTGGACGAGGGCATGATTCCAGTCCCTTTTCCCATCGACAAGGGTTTGCTTGGCTACCGTGTAGCGCTGATTTCAAAGGACAGTCAGGCGAAAATTGCCGAGGTCACGACGCTCGATCAATTCCGCTCACTGTCGGTCGGCCAGGGTGCGTTATGGGGCGATGTCCGCGTATACGAGTACAACCGCGTCCCGGTGAGAACCGCCGAGACTTATGACTCTTTATTTCTCATGCTGACGCATGGGCGCTTCGACATGTTTCCGCGTGGCGTAACCGAGGCGCCCGGAGAGCTTGCAGCCTACCGCGACCGTTATCCCGAGCTCGCGATCGAGCAGCATCTGTTAATTAAATATGCGTTTGCACAATGCTTCTACGTCAGCAAATCCGATCCGCGTCTGGCGACCCGCATCAGCGACGGCCTGGAACAAATGGAGCGCGACGGCAGCTTTGACGCCTTCTTCAACCGCCATTTCGCGAGGCAACTAGCCGGACTCAAGCTAAAGACGCGAACCATCATCGAGCTCAAGAACCCGTTCCTGCCGCCGTGGGTTCCCTATGCCCGCAAGGAGTTATGGTTCGATCCGGCAAAGGCGCAGTAACTTCGACGTAACCCATGCGCGGTCCCGACCCTGACGATCAACCGCGTAGTATTCCGGCGCATGCACCTGCAGGTCTTTAATGTGTTGTTCTAATTCGACCAGCAGTTTTGTTTGCTCTTCGTTCAACGCGCCGCCATGCGATTTCCGAAGCTCGCCCAGGGTATTGGAGATTTGTCTCAGCGAGGCCGGTTCAATGCTTATCAACGGCCAGCAATGCAGCAGGAACGTCAAGGAGGTGATGTTCCTGGTTTCGCACCACGCGTCGAACAAGCGCGAGCAGATGCCCTCGATTTGCCCGACGGCAGTTCCATGGTTGAAAAGATCGGCACTCATCGTAGCTTGGCGGACACGGAGTTTTGAGTAAGTTGATCGTAGAACACGACCCACTGTTTTTAAATCGGGAAACCCTCGAAATTCGCTAAGAAAGCGCTGTTCTGCCTCTAAGGGATTCCTTACCTCGCCGCCGGCGCCCTTCCGGCAAAACCCAGGTCACACTGCCACACGTTGAGTTGATCATTACCCCATGTTATGGGTGCTCAAACAATTGCGGCATTGCCACCTGGAAAATGGCCCCCTATATTTTCTCCATGCCCGTCATGCAAGCCTTGCCTTGCAGTGCAACAGCCAGCGCTTAAGCATTCGAGTCCGAACGAAGACCAAGGCCCGCAGCAGACATTACATTGATCGCGTGTCAGACCTGACACTTCAGTCAAGCCCCATGCGACTCCATGATCCGCAGCCGAATCATTCAACCACCCAGGACCGCCGTCGATGAGAACCCTGTCGCTTCGCCCCGTCGCACTGTCGCTGCTAATTGGTCTTGCCTCATCCGGACCGGCGTTTGCCGCCGGACAAATAACCTTCGTGTCGCAAGGCGGCACCTATCAGGAAGCTCAGACCAAGGCCATTCTGGATCCCGCCGCAAAGCTGCTCGGCATCACGGTCAACCAGGACAGCATTCCGGATGCATGGCCGGCCATCAAGGCGCAGGGCGCGACCGGCAAACCGATCTGGGACGTAGTGGATACCCCAACGTCGAACTGTCTGCGCGGCGGCCGCGAAGGCTTGCTTGAAAAACTGGATTTTTCGAAGCTGCCGAACGCAGCCGCCATGCCGGAAAAGTACCGCACTCCTTATTCAGTCGCTTACGAGTTCTATTCGACGGTGATCGGCTACAACACGAAGTCGCTCAAGAAAGTGCCGCAAAGCTGGGCCGATTTCTGGAACGTGAAGGCGTTCCCCGGCACACGCGCGCTTCGTAACGATCCGCAAACGGTGCTCGAAGCCGCCTTGCTCGCCGACGGCGTGGCGCGTGACAAGCTCTATCCGCTGGACGTCGACCGGGCCTTCAAGAAACTCCAGCAGATCAAGCCGGATGTCACCGTATGGTGGACGTCGGGAGGGCAGTCGGCGCAACTGCTGCACGACGGCGAAGTGGACATGGAGATGATCTGGAACGGTCGCGCAAGCGCCGTGAAGAAGGACAATCCAGATATTGCCTTTACCTACCACGACGGCATCCTGCAAAACACGCAGTTGTGCATCCTGAAGAACGCGCCGAACCTGCCGACGGCTATCCAGTTCGTGAACGCGGCGGTATCGCCGGAATTGCAGGCTAACCTGCCGCTTTATATCGACTATGGTCCGGGCAATCCGGCCGCGTTCAAGACCGGCAAGATCACCGAGAAGCGTGCGAGCGAATTGCCAAGCTCGCCGGAGAATGCAGCCAAGCAAGCGTTGATGTCCGAGGACTGGTGGGCGTCCGAACCCGGTATTCAGGCCAAGGCGCGGTGGCTCAAGTTCATGCAGTGAACGACCGCCTTATTCAAGCTGTTGGCTGGCTGCATGCGCTCGGGAAACTCCACGCTCCCGGGCGTTCATGCATCTCCTCTGCCATGACGCTCCCCTAAGCAGAACGTGATCGACTACCTTATTCTCGGCGGTGGATCGGCTGGATGCGTGCTTGCTGCGCGCCTGTCAGAAGACGCCGGCAAGACCGTTTGCCTGATTGAAGCCGGCGGCCCTATTTCCGCTGCCAGCATGCCCGCTGCTATCCGCAGCCGCTATCCCGGCCGCGCGTATCTGAATACCCGCCATATATGGAAACGACTCACGGCAAAGATGAGCCTTGCGGTTCAGCCGCGCCGTTACGAGCAGGCCCGTATCCTCGGCGGCGGCTCGGCCATCAACGCGCTGATGGCGAATCGCGGAGCCCCCGCTGACTACGACGAGTGGGAGTCGCTCGGCGCGCACGGCTGGAACTGGACCGCGTGCCTGCCCTACTTTCGCAAGCTCGAAACAGATACGGACTTCGGCGGCGAACTGCATGGAGAAACCGGGCCGGTCCGCATCAAACGCACGGCCTGGCCGCGTATATCGCCGTTCGTACGATCTGTGCTTGCTACGCTGGAGCGTCGCGGCCATGCCAGGTTCGACGATCAAAACGGACCGTGGCAAGACGGCACCTTCGTTGGCGCAATTGCGGTAAGCGCCGAAGGCGAACGGATTCCGACCTCCATCTGCTATCTCACCGATGCCGTCCGCCAGCGCCCGAACCTGACAATCAGGACCGACGTCCTGGCGGACCGCATGCTATTCGACAACACCAGGGCGATCGGCGCGCGCCTCGCTTCGGGCGAGGACCTGCACGCCGCTCAGGTGATCCTGTGCGCAGGCGCGATCCATAGCCCCGCGATACTGCTGCGCAGCGGCATCGGTCCAGCAGATGACCTCGCTGCACTGCACATCCCACTGGTCGCGGACCGGCCCGGCGTCGGCGGCAACCTGATGGAGCATCCGTCCATCGCCGTCTCCGCCTTCCTGCCCAAGTCCGCGCGCACACCCTTCCCCGATGAACATCACGAGCAGGCCATCGTGCGCTTTTCGTCGGGTCTGCCGGGTACCGTTCAAGGCGACATGCACGGCGCGATCCTCTCGCGTTCGGGCTGGCATTCCATAGGTTATCGGCTGGGGACGATCTTCTTCTGGGTCAACAAATCGTACTCACGCGGGCGGGTCACGCTGACATCGGCGAGTCCGCTCGATGAACCTGCCGTAGAGTTCAACATGCTCTCCGATCCGCGCGACCTTGAACGCCTGAAGCTCGCGGTTCGCTTCGGCGCACAGACGCTCGCAGACCCTTCGATGGCAGGTCATCGCAGCACGATTTTCCCGTCGAGTTATTCACCGCGAGTTGCCAAGGTGGCGGTGCCGGGAACCGCGAACGCGATCCAGCGCGGGGTGTTGAGCGCGATACTGGATTGGGCCGGGCCGTTGCGACAAACCCTGATTCACCGGCTGGTGACGCAAGGAATATCCATCACCAGTCTGCTCGACGACGACCACGCCATGACGCAGTTCGTCACGCGTTCGGTCGGTGGCACGTGGCACCCTTCGGGAACATGCAGGATGGGCGCGGCCGATGATCCGGCGGCCGTCACGGACGCATCGGGCGCCGTCTACGGCGTACAGAACCTGCGGGTCTGCGATGCCTCGCTGATGCCTTCTATCCCGTGCGCGAACACGAACATCCCGACCATCATGATCGCCGAGCGGATCGCCGACATAATCCGCTCGGCGGCTCGTCAGGCACCGTAACCGACAATGCCCTTGACCTCGAGAAATGCCTCGAGTCCCCATTCGCCGTACTCGCGGCCATTGCCCGATTGTTTATAGCCGCCGAACGGCGCGCCTGCGTCCCATGCGGGATAGTTGAGGTGGACGCTGCCGGCGCGCAACCGGCGCGCCACGCGCCGGGCGCGTTCAATGTCGCCGGATTGCACATAGGCGGCGAGGCCGAACACGCTGTCGTTGGCCATGGCGATGGCATCGTCCTCGTCGCGATACGGCAAGATAGACAGCACCGGGCCGAAGATTTCATCGCGTGCGATGGTCATGTCCGGGGTCACGCCTGCAAACACTGTCGGCCGGACGAAGTAACCGCGCGTCAGCCCATCAGGCCGGCCGGGTCCGCCGGTTACCACGCGAGCGCCCTCGTCCATGCCGGTTTCAATCAAGCGCTGGATGCGCTCGAACTGCAACGCGCTGACCACCGGTCCAAGGGTCGTGCCGGCTGCATCGGCGGGACCCACTACATGGGCTTCGGCCGCACGGCAAGCGATTGCCACCGCTTCTTCGTGCCGCGCCGCTGGCACGAACATGCGCGTGGGCGCATTGCACGACTGGCCGCTATTGCCGAAACATGCATTCACGCCCGCGGTCACGGCGGCGTCGAGATCGGCGTCGTCGAGAATCAGGTTCGCCGACTTGCCGCCCAGCTCCTGGTGCACGCGCTTGACTGTTGGTGCGGCCAGCCTGGCGACTTCGATGCCCGCGCGTGTCGAGCCGGTGAACGACACCATGTCCACATCGGGATGGCTGCACAACGCGGCGCCGACTGTCGGGCCATCGCCGTTCACGAGATTGAATACGCCCGGCGGAACACCCGCTGCGTCGAGTACCTCGGCGAACAGAAGCGCGTTCAACGGCGACACTTCGCTGGGCTTGAGCACCATCGTGCAACCAGCGGCTATAGCCGGAGCGACCTTGCAGACGATCTGATTGATCGGCCAGTTCCACGGTGTGATTAGCGCTACGACGCCGATCGGTTCATGCGTGATGAGTGTCGTCCCTTTCTTTCGCTGCCAGGTGAACGCCTCGCAGGTTCGGATCAGTTCCTTGAGATGCCGCGTGCCAAGTCCGGCCTGCCAGCCGTGTGCCAACGCACGCGGCGCGCCTATTTCACGCGAGATGAGCTGCGCCATCTCGTCGTAGCGTTCGCTGTACGCTTCCAGGATCTTGCGGATCAGCGCAAGCCGTTCCTCCGGCGTGGTCAGAGCGAACGACGCGAACGCCTTGCGTGCCGCGACGACCGCGCGATCGACATCGGCGGGGGTGCCCATCGCAATCTCGGCGAAGGCCTCTTCGGTGGAAGGATCAATGACGGGCAGACGTGTCTGGCCCGCTGGCGCGACCCACTCGCCGCCGATATAAAACTGCAATTCATGGCTCATTGCGGGCTCCGGTTATGAATCGTTCAGACGCGTGCGGATGACTTGCGGCTCACCACGACAATCATCACGAGGCACAGCGTCAAGGCGGTCAGCATCGTGCAGATCGCGGCGATGGTCGGATCGATCTCGTCGCGCAAGGTGACGAACATGCGGCGCGTGAGGGTCTGGTTCGTGCCACCCGAAACAAACAGCGCGACCACCGTTTCGTCCAGCGCCTGGATGAATACGAACACCGCGCCGGAGACCACGCTCGACTTGATCTGCGGCAGCGTGACCGTCATGAAACTGCGCAGGCGGTTCATGCCAAGACTACGCGCAACCATCTCCTGGGTGGGATCGAAGGTACGCAAATCCGCGCCTACGGAAATAAGCACATAAGGCAAACCCAACATTGTGTCCGCGATAATCAGCCCGCCCAGGGTATTCACGTATCCCATTTGCGAGTACACGAAAAACACGCCGACTGCGACTATGATAATAGGGACCATCAGCGGCAACATGAGCACGGTGCGCAGATAACGCATGCTGCGGTGCGTGCCGTTCTGGATCGCATACGCGGCTGCCACGCCGAGCGGCGTTGCGATCAGCGCGGCACAGGTCGAGGCAATCAACGTGGTCCGCGCTGCATCGATCCACGCCGGGTTGCCGAAGAACGCGTGGTACCAGCGCAGGGAGTAGCCGGGTGGCGGGAAAGTCATGAACCGCGTGTCGGAGAACGACAGCGGCACGACGATCAGGATCGGCACCATCAGGAACACGAGGATCAGGACCACAGCGAAGCCGAGGACGATGCGGCCGAACGAGGGTGGTTTCATTTCGGTCATTGCGTTCATTTCGCGCCCAGGGTTTTTTCGAGCGGAACCACGCGGCTCGCGGCGTAGAAGATGGCGAACACGCAAAGCAGCAACACCACGCTGACCGCACTTGCCGCGCCCCAGCTATTGTAGATCTCGACGTTGCGGCTCACGACCATGGACACCATGACCGACTTGCCGCCGCCCATCAGTTCGGGTGTGATGTAAAAGCCGAGACACAGGATGAACACAAGCGTGACGCCTGCGATGACCCCACTCATCGATAACGGCAGGAACACGCGCGCAAACACATGCAGCGGCGAACCGCCAAGACTTGCGCCGGCTTGCGAGAGGTTCTGCGGAATTTTCTGCATCGCCGAATAGAGCGGCAGCACCATGAACGGCAACAGGATGTGCACCATGGCAACGACCGTGCCGAGTTGGTTGTACGCGAGTTGCAAGGGATGATCGATGAGACCGGTCGCTATCAGCGACTTGTTGATCACGCCGGTGCGTTGCAACAAGACGAGCCAGGCGTAAGTCCGCACCAGCACGCTGGTCCAGAAAGGCAGGATGACCATGCCAAGTATCAGCGCGCTGAACCTGGGTGACACGGACGCCGCGAAATACGCCACCGGGTAACCCAGCAACAAGGTCACGACCGTGACGATCACACTGAGTTTGAAGGTCAGCAAGAACGTATCGAGGTACACGCCGGTAAATATTCGCCGGTAGTTCTCGAACGTGAAACCGTGGTTCCAGATGGACTGCCACGAGAGCCATGCAAGCGGCACGACCAGCAGCAACACGATCACCAGCAGCGCGGGCGTCATCAACAGCAGCATCGTGCAATCTTCGCGCCGTTGATAAAGCATGGAAGGATCGGCTGACGAGGTCTGCATTGCAGTCTGTCCTTGAATAGTCCGGGTGGCGCTTCGCATCATGCACCTACGGCATCGAGGAATTGATACCACGCGGCCACCAGGCGAACGCCCGGTGCACGCAGCGAATGGAACGGCACAGGGTTCAGGCCGGGCGCCGCAAGCAACGAAAGCTCCGGCTTATCGCCGAGTGCGAGAGCCGCCGCATGCTGCCCAAGCAAACTAGCCATCGCTACCCCCGCCCCGTTATAACCGAGACAAAAAGTCGTTGTGTCGTCGCTGCGGCCCACATGAGGCAGCGAGTTGAACGTCATGCCGACATAACCCGACCATGCATACTCTACGCGCACGCCGGCCAGATCCGGAAAAAGCGCGGCCATGGCCTGCTGCAATGCATCGAAGCCGGTCGTCTGCCCTTCCTTGCCGAACGCGTCGCGTCCGCCGAACAGCATGCGGCCATCGACTTTGCGAAACCATTTCATCATGCGCCGCGTCTCCGTATAGCTGCGGCGCTCGACCATCAGACGGGCATCGAGTTCGGCCGGCAGACGTTCCGTTGCGATCATCGCGCTGCGGAACGGCACCAGCTCCCGTTGATACGCCGCAGTCGCGGGCGTCAGGTTCGAATAGGCGTTGGTGCCGACTATCACCTGCTTCGCCCGGACCGTACCGTTCGGGGTGCGCAAGGTCACGCCACCGCTGCCGCTTGAGCGAATCATGTCGAGCACAGGTGTCGATTCGTAGATTTCCACCTTGCGCTGCGTGAGGCCGGCCGCCAGTCCGCGCACGTATTCCAGCGGCAGGATGGTACCGGCGTCAGCGCTCAGCACGCCGCCGACAAACGCCTTCGATCCCGTTTCATGCTCGACCTCGGCACGCGATTGAACGGTCATCGTAGTGTCGCCGAGTTGTTGCTTCACCCACTCTGCCTCAGCGCGAATCGACGCGAATGCGCGTTCGGTATGAGCGCAGCGGAGACTGCCGGTGTGTTCAAAACGTGCACGGCCAAGTTTGAATTCATCGATGAACTGTTCGACCACCCGCACGCCGTCGTGCGCGAGCCGGTGCATCGTCTTCGCGGTTTCAAGACCGTGCAGGCGTTCGATGGCGGGAAACGACAAGCGGAACTTCGACGACACCACGCCGCCGTTGCGTCCGCTCGCGCCCCAGCCGACCGGATTGGCGTCGAGCACGACCGCGTGCACGCCCCGCTTTTGCAACGCGTACGCCGCCGACAACCCCGAGTAGCCCGCACCGATCACCGCCACGTCCACGATGAGATCGCGATCGAGCGGCGCACCTGTGCTAACGGGTGCTTCTGCTGAAGGCTCGGCACCCGCCATGGCGATCCATAGAGACGACGCGCCCGGTCGAGTCACCGGCTGCTTCATGCGGCGCGCGCTTCGGCTTCCACGGCGTCGGCAAGCGCGGCTAGCGTCGGGAAAGTGAACGTCGGCGTGATGACGGCGTTCGGCGTCGGCGTCGCGCCAAAACCCTTCATACCCTGACGACGTTCGATCCAGCAGGTCGCATAACCGAGTTCGGTTGCAACACCAATGTCGTGATACTGGCTTTGCGCCGTGTGCAGGATCTCGCTGAACTTATAGCCGAACGCCGCTTGACGGCCGCGGTTGTACGCGAAGAATTGCGGGTCCGGCTTGGCGACGCCGGTTTCATCGGCGCATACGGTGTCGTCGAACGGATCGCCCAGCGTGTGCGCGTAAGCCGACAACGCCACGCGATCCGCGTTTGTCATGGCGACCAGCCGATAGTGCTTGCGCAGCCGCTTGAGCGCCGCCACCGAGTCTTCGAATGCGGGCCAGTCGAGCACGTCGCGCTGGAACGCAGCGGCGGTCTCGTCGTCCCCGGGCAGGCCGAGTTCGCCCGCAAGCGACTTGTACACGTTTGCCATTTCTACGCTGGAACGGCCCGGAAACGTCGCGCGGCCGCGCATGTAGGGCTCGAAGATCTGGTCGTCGGTGAGATCCTTCGCCGCCGCGCCGCTCAGACGGCGCACCGACGCCAGCACGCCGCGCTCGAAGTTGATGAGCGTGCCGACCACGTCGAACGTCAATACCTTGAAATCCTTGAGCTTCATGATTCGTAATCCTCTATAGTCCGTTTGGAATGTTGACGATATTGCCCGCTTTCACGGGCGTATAAAAACTCAAGCCGGCACGACGATGGTGTCCTGCGGATCGAGCAAGACCGTCATCTCTGCACCCGGCGCGGGGATTCGTTGGCGCGCGTCGTGACTGCCGGGCTGCCTGAGACTGATCGGCGTGCCGTCGGCGAGGGTGGCGAATACCCGCAGGCTCTCGCCCTGATACAGCACCTCGGTGACGCGGCACACCAGCCGGTTCACGCCGGGCCTTTCGTGCCCGCCATCTATCACCAGCTTTTCGGTCTGCACCGCCAGCAAAAGCTTTTCGCCGCGCGGCAGCGGGTGTGCGGTTCGCAAGACAATGCTGCCCAGCTTCACGGCGTCATCGCCCGCGCGGGTGATATCGAGCAACGTCGCCTCGCCGATAAAACTCGCTACGAACGCGTCGCACGGACGGTCGTATAGACGCTCCGGCGTATCGATCTGGATCAGCCGCCCGTTACGCAGCACGGCCACGCGGTCGCTCATGGTGAGCGCCTCGCGCTGGTCGTGGGTCACGTAGACAATCGTCGCTTCCAGCTTCCTGTGCAAGCGCCGCAATTCGATCTGCATGGTCTCGCGCAACTGCTTGTCGAGTGCTGAAAGCGGTTCGTCCATCAGGATCAGTTGCGGTTCGAAGACCATCGCGCGAGCCAGTGCCACGCGCTGGCGCTGGCCGCCCGACAACTGGCTAATGCCGCGGCTTTCATAACCGCTCAGCTCGACCATCGCCAGTGCATCGGATACCTTGCGGGCCCAGCCCGCTTTTGGCTGACGCCGTGCCCGCAGCGGAAACGCCACGTTCTCGCCAACCGTCATATGCGGGAACAGTGCGTAGTTCTGGAACACGATACCGATGTCGCGCTTGTGCGGTGGCGCGTATGTAATATCCCGCTCTCCCACCCACACCGCCCCGGAGCTCGGCTGCACGAAGCCGCCCAGGATGCCGAGCAAGGTGGTCTTGCCCGAGCCGGAGGGCCCGAGCAGCGAGACGAATTCGCCGGGGGCAATATCGAGCGACACGTCGTCCAGCGCGACCACGGAGCCATAACGCTTCGCGGCCGATCGGATCGAGACACCTGCTTTCGCCCTTGCATCCATACGCTGTTTTCTCGCCACGAAGTCTTCGGTTGGTCAAAATATACGGCGCACTTTTTTTGGCGGCAATTCCCGAATTGTTGGATCAGGCATAACATGAGGTCATGCCTAATCTACGCAAGAAACTGCCGAGCGCGAATGCGCTGTTCGTCTTCGAAGCCGCCGCGCGCTGCGGTAACTTTACCCGCGCGGCGCAGGAGCTTTATGTGAGCCAGCCTGCCGTCAGCCGCATGTTGGCGCGCATGGAAGATCATCTGGGCGTGCGTTTGTTCGAGCGTGTGCGCGGCGGTATCGAGTTGACGGAGAACGGCCGGATCCTTTACCGGAAGATCTCCGAGGGTTTTAGCGGAATCGAAGGTGCGATCCGCGAGATCGAGGCGCGTGCAACGGGGGTGGAATCGGTGACGCTGTCGGTATCGACTGCTTTCACCACGCACTGGCTGATGCCGCGCATGAACCGGCTCAATCAGGCGTTTCCTTCCGTCGACCTGCGCTTTCAACTGATTTCCGGGCGTATCGGCGGGCCGCTTGTCGACGTCGATCTCGGCATGCGCTTCACGACGCAGGACGAGATAGGCGCGAACAGCGTGCTTGTCATGCCTGAAGTGCTGCTGCCGGTATGTAATCGCCGCTATCACGAACAGGCTCTGCTGGATGAGGCCGGCGCGCATGGAGACACCGTCATCGTCATGGACGACGGCGAGCGCGGATGGCACGACCGCTTCAGCGCGTTCGCCGAGCACAAGCGGCGTGCGGCCAGCATGCTCAGCTTCAACGACTACGCCATCGTCGTGCAGGCCGCGCTGCTCGGGCAAGGGATCGCGCTGGGCTGGCTCAACGTCGTGTCGCACTGGCTCGCGGAAGGCGCTCTGCTGCCGGCTGAGCAGGAGTTGATCGTGACGAGCCGGCGTTGCTGTCTGGTATCGCCAGAAAGCCGGCCGATGCGGCCGATAGTCGAAGCGATCCGCGACTGGATCGTCGAGGAGACGCGTGCGGACATGCGCACCGTCGACAACGCTTACCCCGCGCTCGGAATTCGCGACGCGTTAAAAGGCGCCGGGCTGGTATTGGGGTGAATTAGCAAACGGCTTATGAACGCCGGCCCCGCTGCATCTTGCTTTCAAATGTTCATACAAATAATTATGCCAAACCTTTTATTCAGCTTGAATTGCGGTGTGCCTTAGTTGCGGATCACGAAAATTCGCTAGCCTTGCCTGAAATTAATTCGCCAGACGTGTGGCGTGTTGATAACAATCGAGTCTCTTCGACACAAAAAAGGGGCGAACGTGAAATAATTGCCTTGACGCTAAAAAGCAAACAAACGGGCCAGTTGCGCAGATAACATATGCTGTTGGCGGCTTCTAAGGCTTATCGGCATGGAAAAGCGCTGCTGGTCAAGACAGGGAACTTGTTACCGGTCGTTGTCTGGTTGCTGACCGAAGACAAGATGCAAACATGAAAGCGGGGCTTTATGGCACGACTAAGAGACGATCGGTCAACCTTCCGTTCTTTCAAGTTTCCGAATACGGAGTCGATATAACTAAAGCGCGTGCAGTTTTTGTGAGACCGGCAACTGCAAGTTTCGCCAAGTGTTCAAAATGTGCTGACTCCGCGGCGTTGGATAGCGGCGTTCGCTCTAACTAACCGGTATGACTTTCATGGCTGATTCCTCACCGCTTCCCAGGCATCTGTTTTACGTAGGCGATCCTTTGACGCTCGAACTTCGCTCGCTCCTGGACACGCGCGGCTGGACAGTCAAGGCCATGGAACTGAATCGTGAGACGGGGAATTTTTCATCGAAGCCCAGCGGCGGACTGCTTGATTTCTCTGCGCGAAGCGTTCTGGCCAATCTGCGTCTGGCTGAAAGCTGGTTATCGATAAAGACCGTGGGCTGGTTAGCGCTCTTGTCGCCTGCGCAGCTTGAAGATTCAACCATTCGGCGTCTCGTTCGCGACTTCTGCTTTGATTATGTGACGCTCCCGGCATCGGGGGACCGCATCTTGAACGCGCTGGGCCACGCTTACGGGATAGCGGCCCTGAATGACGGCGGCGTACGCGACCCGGCAAACGGCAAGAACAATAGTCACGCCGAAGGTGACATGATCGGCTCGTGCGATGCCATGGTCGCGCTCTTCCGTGCAATCCGCAAAGTGGCGATGACCGACGCACCTGTGTTTATCTCCGGCGAATCGGGCACCGGAAAGGAGCTGACCGCAGTAGCCATCCACGCGCGTTCAACGCGGCACGACCAGCCGTTTGTGGCGATCAACTGCGGGGCCATTCCCGCTCATCTTTTGCAGTCCGAGTTATTCGGTTATGAACGCGGCGCTTTCACCGGAGCGAACCAGCGCAAGATCGGCCGCGTGGAAGCGGCGAATGGCGGCACGTTGTTTCTCGATGAGATCGGCGACTTGCCGCTGGAGAGTCAGGCCAGCCTGTTGCGTTTTCTGCAGGAACGCAAGATCGAGCGTCTAGGCGGTCACGAGTCCACGCCGGTGGACGTGCGCATTGTCTCTGCAACGCACGTCGACATGCAGACCGCCATGGTTGAAGGCCGGTTTCGCTCGGACCTGTACCACCGGTTGTGCGTGCTGCAGATCGACGAACCGCCGTTGCGTGCACGTGGCAAGGACATCGAATTGCTGGCGAGGCATATGCTCGATCGCTTCGAAAAAGACGCGAACCGGCGTATTCGTGGTTTTGCTCCCGACGCTATCGCAGCGATTCAAAACTATGGGTGGCCGGGCAACGTGCGCGAGTTGATTAATCGCGTGCGGCGCGCGATCGTGATGACCGAAGGGCGGCTGATCGGCGCGCATGATCTTGAACTCGGCGAGTTTGCGGAATGCGTACCCATGTCGCTTGCGCAGGCGCGCGAGGTGGGGGAGCGGCAGGCGATCGAAATGGCCTTGCTGAGGAATCGCGGACGCGTGGGCGATGCGGCGCGGGAACTTGGTGTGTCGCGTGTCACGTTGTATCGGATCTTGTCTGCTTACAACATGCGGGATGCGGAGACTCCGTCGGGGCTTGGGTTGGACTAGTGGGGTCGTTCGCACTTGGGGTTCTGGGTTTTGGGGAGGTCGGGGGGATGCCGGGTTGGTGCTGCTCAGGTTAGCGGTCGGTTTAAGTTAGTTATTCTATTTATCACTATTAGC
>NZ_JALPRJ010000113.1 GCF_030464885.1 Caballeronia sp. SEWSISQ10-4 2
TGGGAGGCGTTTTCTTTGCTTCTGTTTCTTTTTCGCCGTTGGAAAAAGAAATGAAATGCCGCCACGCACAGTGGCTAATAGTGATAAAGAAATCAGCTAATTCGTGCAGACCGCTAAGGCCGAAAGCACCAACCCGGCATAAACCCCAACCGCCAACCCCGAAACCCACCCCCCGTCCACCGGTGCGAACGAACAACCTACCCGAGTGTGCGGATCGAATTACTAATCCCCCGCGCACAATCAATCACCGCCGGCGCCAGCCGCTGCTCCGCTTCAGCAAGCGTCCACCTGCTCGTAGGTGCAACCACATGCACCGACGCAACCGGTCGCCGCTCCCCATCGACCACGGCCGCTGCAATCGTCATATCGCCGATAAACAACTCCTCCCGATTCGACGCATAACCACTAAGCCGCCCCTGCGCCAGCCGCGCCTCGATCTCGCCAAGATCCGTCACCGTGTACTGCGTATGCACAACCCGCTCACTCCCCTCAAGCAGCAAACGCGACTCGTCCTCCGGCAGCGCTGCAAGATACGCCCGCCCCGAAGCCGTGCAATACATCGGAATGCGACTGCCAATCGGCATGTGGATCGGCAAGAACTTCGTGCAGACAAACCGCGCGACATAAACCATATCGACGTCATCCGGCTCCGTCAGGTTGGTCGTCTCCCCCGTCACATTCGTAAGCTCGGATAAAAACGGATTGGCAACGTCGATCAACGTGTCCGCCGCCAAGTAATTAAAGCCAATCTGCATAGTTTTCAACGCAAGCTGATAACGCTTCGTGCGTGGATGCTTCTTCACATACCCCAGCTTTTCTAGCGTGTAGATCATGCGCTGTGCAGAACTCTTGGTAATCGATGTCGCCTCCGCCACCTCCGGAAGCGTCATCGTTCGCCGCTGCGCACTGAACGCACGCAACACCGCAATGCCCTTCTCCAGCGACTGGTTAAACAGCGCGTCCGGCGTGTCGTCGGCTGCCGAAGGCGCGTCAATCTGAAGATCCAGCTTGTTTCGGCTCATGGATTTATCCAGTTGTTTGACCCAGGGCTCAGGTTCATCTTGCAACACTATCATATCGAATAGCGATACGAACATTTCGATTGACGATTTTTTTGTCTCGAATATGATACTCAAAACATCATTTACCGATTTTCTTCGATCCTTCCCATAAGTGGAGAGCCTCATGTTCCAGTTCGTCAAACGCTTCGCCTTTGTCTTTGCAACGGGATTGCTGCTCGCGGGAGCGCCGGCGTCGTCGGCCGCCGCCACTCCCACTTATACGGTCGGCTCGACCGCTGCCGGCGTGCCGTTCACATTCCTCGACGTCAAGACCAACTCGATCCAGGGCCTGCTGGTCGATGCCATCACGGCAACCGGCAAGGCGTCGGGCTTCGATGTCGACGTCCAACAAACCACGTTTTCCTCACTGATTCCGTCGCTCACTACAAAGAAGATCGACATCATCTCGGCCGCCATGCTGAAGACGCCGGCACGCCAGCAGGTCGTCGACTTCTCGGACACGGTTTATTCGTACGGCGAAGGCCTCATCGTGCGCGCCGACGACACCGGCAAATACCCGTCGATGGACTCGCTCAAGGGCGAAGTGGTCGGCGCCCAGGTCGGTACGGCGTTCGTTGACGCGTTGAACAAGAAAGGCATCTTCAAAGAGGTACGCACCTACGATTCAGTCGCCGACATCATGCGCGACGTCGCACTCGGGCGCATCAAGGCAGGCTTCGGCGACCATCCGATCATTGCTTACCAGCTTCAGCACAACCCGAATCCGCAGTTGCGCCTGGTCGCCGAATACCAGCCGGAAGTGAAAGGCCAGTTGTGCTTCGTCGTACGCAAGGGCGATACGACCACGCTCGACCAGTTGAATGCGGGTATCAAGAAGATCAAGACCGACGGCACGCTGATGCAGATCATCAAGAAATGGCAGGTGGAATAAAGACGGCCTCGGCATAGAGAGGATCGAAGCCATGTTCTTCCAGAACGCCATCGATTTCCTGCCGATCCTGCTGAAAGGCGCGGTCGTCACGATCGAGATCACCTTCTGCTCGTTCATCCTGAGCACGCTGCTCGGCCTGCTGCTGGCGCTGATGCGCGTGTCGTCGAACAAACTTGCCTCGCACTCCGCCGCAACGTTCATCAACGTGATCCGCGGACTGCCGATCATCGTCCAGCTTTTTTATATCTACTTCGTGCTGCCCGATCTCGGCGTGCGGTTATCCGCGTTTCAGGCGGGATTTATCGGGCTGGGCATCGCGTATTCCGTGTACCAGGCCGAGAATTTTCGCGCGGGCATCCAGGCGATCGATCATGGGCAAATAGAAGCGGCGCAGTCAATTGGCATGCGCGGCGGACTGATCATGCGGCGCGTGGTGTTGCCGCAGGCGTTCAAGATTGCACTGCCGCCCTATGGCAACACGCTCGTGATGATGCTGAAGGACTCCTCGCTCGCATCCACTATCACGGTCGCTGAAATGACGCGTGCCGGACAATTGATCGCATCGTCGACGTTCCAGAACATGACTGTATTTACGCTGGTTGCGTTGCTTTATCTCGGGCTCAGCCTGCCGCTCGTGTATGGCTTGCGTCGTCTGGAACGCCGTCTCGGTCTCAAGGGGAAACGATGATCAGGGTCGAGTCGATTCATAAGCGCTTCCATGATCAGGAAGTGTTGAAGGGCGTCAGCCTTAACGTGGAAGCAGGTCAGGTCGTCTGCCTGATCGGCCCCTCGGGCTCTGGTAAATCGACGCTCCTGCGCTGCATCAACGGCCTGGAAACGCATGACGCCGGCACGATCACGGTTGACGGCCGCGCAGTCGATGCCCGCTCGAAGCACATCCATGAACTGCGCATGCAGGTCGGCATGGTGTTCCAGCGCTTCAACCTGTTTCCGCACCGCACCGCGCTGGAGAATGTCTGCGAAGGCCCGGTGTTCGTGAAAAAAGAAGACCGGGCCCAAGCCCGGGAAAAGGCGCGCCATCTGCTCGATAAGGTCGGGCTCGCGCATCGAATAGATGCTTATCCTTCGGAATTGTCGGGCGGTCAGCAGCAACGCGTGGCGATCGCCCGCGCGCTGGCCATGGAGCCCAAAGCCATCTTGTTCGACGAGCCCACGTCGGCGCTCGACCCGGAACTCGTTGGCGAAGTGTTGAACGTGATGCGCCAACTCGCGTACGACGGCATGACGATGATCGTCGTCACGCACGAAATGAGTTTTGCGCGCGAAGTGGCGGACCGGGTGTGTTTTCTCTACGACGGCACGATCTGCGAGGAAGGCGCCGCAGCCGATCTGCTCGAACGTCCGCAACATCCCCGCACGCGCGACTTCCTGCGCAGGGTGCTCACCTCCTCCGACGCGCCTTCGACCTGAATACCCAACATGAGCCTTACTGAAGTTGCACGACCGTTGCCGCCCTCCCTATGGGCTGCAACCGCGGAACCGGCCGTCGATACCCCGCCGCTCGACGCCTCCGTTAAAACCGATGTGCTGATTGTCGGTGCGGGTTATACCGGCCTCTCGACCGCATTGCATCTTGCCGCACATGGTGTGAAAGTCTGCGTGATCGATGCTAACGAACCGGGCTGGGGCGCGTCCGGCCGCAACGGCGGCCAGGTGATTCCAGGGCTTAAGTACGATCCCGACGAACTGATCCGTCGTTATGGTCCGCGCGATGGCGAAACCCTCGCGCAGATCGCGGGCAGTGCCGCGGACACCGTCTTCGATCTCATCGAACGTCACCATATTCAATGCGACGCCACACGCAATGGCTGGATCCAACCCACGCATTCGAACAAGCTGCTCGGCACGCTTCACGCCCGCGCGCGGCAGTGGGAAGCGCGTGGTGCGCACGTCGAATTGCTCGACCGTTCGCAGGTATCGAAGCGGCTTGGTACTGAAGCTTTTGTGGGCGGCTGGATCGACAAACGCGCCGGCAGCGTGCAGCCCTTGAGTTATGTGCGTGGACTGGCGCGCGCGGCCAAGGCAGCGGGCGTCGCGATTCATGGTGCGACACCCGCTGCTGCGCTCGAGCGAGGCCCCTCGGGATGGCGCGTGCGATGCGCGAGCGGTAACGTCGTCGATGCAAAACAAGTGCTGCTTGCGACCAACGGTTATACCGATGCACTCTGGCCTGGCCTCGCGCAATCGGTGATCGCGGCGAACAGTTTTATCGTCGCGACGCGGCCGTTACCCGGTGATATAGGTGCAACGGTGCTGCCCGGACGCGAAGTGGCATCGGATTCGCGGCGGCTGTTGCTGTATTTCCGCAAAGACGCCGCGGGCCGCTTGCTGATGGGCGGTCGTGGTCCTTTCAGCGAACCACGCAGCGCGGCCGATTGGGCACATCTCGAACGCGCGGCGCGGTTGATGTATCCGCAACTCGAGGGTATCGAATATGAATACCGATGGGCAGGACGCATCGCGATTACGCGGGATTTCCTGCCGCATGTGCACACACCCGCTGAAGGTTTGACGATCGCGTTGGGTTACAACGGACGCGGTATCGCGATGGCAACGACGCTGGGAAAACATCTGGCGGCGTTCATGAGCGGCGCGGCGCAGGGACTGCCGGTGCCGCCCACATCGATCAAACCGATTCCCTTTCACACGCTGCAGCGCGTCTATATCAGCGCAGGAGTGGCGTGGTATGGCTTGCTCGATGCGCTTTCCTGACAAGGCTCAATAACCACTGGAAAGACCGTGCCGGCCTCCGAAAAAAGACACTCGGGAACCAAAGAAGCGTAGATTTCATTGGATAGGTTCCGGCCTGTCGCGTTGTCATGTGATCGATGTGATTTATGTGACTCACGCGACCGGTCACCGTCGAAGTCGGACAGTCGTACAGGAGGAGCAGTCATGAACACAAAACAAAGTAAAAAGGGACATCTCGAAGCCGCAGCATCGCATCACGAGCAGGCAGCAAAATTTCATCGCGAGGCGTCACACCATTTCGGCGCAGGCAAGGATTACGACCACGCAGCACATCAAGCGATCCTGGCGCACGGTCACGCGCTACACGCTATCGACGAGGCCAACAACGTCGTCAAACACAACGCCGGCGCGTCGACGGTATTGCCACCACCAACGGGTTCCGCAGACAGTACGAGCGCAGCGCAGCATCACGCGACGGCCGCAGAGCTCCACGGGCAGGCAGCGCAGCATCTGCGGCACGCAGCAAAACACTTCGATGAAGACCGTAGCGCGGTCGCTCACGACACCCAGCTAGCGTTTTCCCTTGCATTGCGCGCGCTTTCTCACAGCAACGAGGCGGCCAGGCAACACGTCACGTCGACACGCGATAAGAGTATGGTGACCGGCGCGGCGTGACGGAGGGAATGCGGCTGGATGGACGGTGCGGGTATCGAGGCGAGGCGTGCCCTGATCGCCTCGATCTCTTTTAGCGGAGCATGAGGAAACAACTCAGGTCGTCACGGCCGCGTCGCCATACGGCTCGGCCGTGCTCGTTTGATTTCTGCCGGATGCTTTCGCCCGATACACGGCCTGATCCGCCACCTTGATCAGCGCGAGCGCGTCGGCCACCTCCTCGGTGTCCGTACAGGCCACGCCGATGCTCACCGTGATGACACCGTGTTCGCTCCCCGTGTGCTCGATTGCCAGCGCGCGGACAGCCGAATGAATGTTGGCTGCCACGACCGCAGCACCCGCGCCGTCCGTCTCCGGCAGCACCACGACAAACTCCTCGCCCCCGAACCGGGCCGCTATGTCACCCTGCCGCTGACTGTTTCGCGCGATCGCCTGTGCAACAGCGGTCAACGCGTCGTCACCTGCCTGATGACCGTATGTGTCGTTGTAATTCTTGAACCGGTCGATATCCACGAACAGCAGCGCCAACGGTTTTCCCGAGCGTTTTGAGTGGAGCCATTCGATCATGAGACGATCGTCGAGACTATGACGGTTGGTTAGTCCCGTGAGGCCATCGATACGCGTCATGTTGCGCAAATGCTCCTCCACCTCCAGCCTGTGCCGGAACTCCACGGAGAGAAGCTGTGCGGCAAACAGAAGACCGACGATCAACAGCGCGGTCACAATGCCGATATACCACGCCCGGCTCGTCCAGTCCGCGAAGACGTACCGGCTCGACGGCGCAATGATGACAATCATTTTCAGCTTGTCGAATTCGCGGAAGTAATAAAGCCGCTCCTGACCGTCTCGGCCCGACGTACCGAAGAACGACATCTCATGAGTTTGTCTGAACCGCTCAAAGTTTTTCCGTCCCGTGAAATCCTCGTCGACCTGGGTCTCATCATTCGGATAACGCAAGATCACGTGACCGTCGTCCTGCAGGAGCGTGATGGCGCCGCCCGTACCAAGCCGGACACCCGACAGCAAGTTCTTGAAGTAGTCGAGCCGGAAGGCTGCCACAACAACGCCCGCGAACGAGCCATCGGGATGATTGACCCGCCGGCTGAACATAAGGTCGACTTCGTCGGGATTGAGGCGCGAGTGCAATGGACGGCTGATGAACAGCCCCAGGTTCGGGTTGTCGCGATGAACCGTGAACCACAATCTATCCGCGAGATCGACGCTGCGTGGAACCGCGCTTGTAGAGTCGACGATGATCTTGCCGCGCGAATCAAGGCACAACAACGAGCCTATGTACTGGCTGGCGGTAGCGGACCGGTCGAAGAGAATTTCTTTACGCAGGTGTTCCGGTAACCGCATGACGTCTGCGTCTTGTGCACCGTCCACGGCTGCTTGAATCGAGAGGTCCGTCAGTTCGGCGGTGTAAGTGATGTCATGTTCAATGACGCGCGCGAGGTTGTCCGCATTCTCGATAGCCCGAGCGGTCGCATCCTGCCGCGCCTGCACCAGAACCGCGAGGGCGAATCCCAGCACGATCACCGAGAAAGCAACGCTGCCTGCACCGATTGCATTCGGATGGCGCGCCAAAGCCGCTCTTAGCCGAAAGAAAATAGTCGGTTTTATTAACATTCGAAGGCTTCCAACGCTAAGGCGCTATTGTCTGGCGCTTGGCCGGCCCTAGCCGAGCTGCGCATTCGCACTTCGCCGATCGACCCTTTCACTTGCAGGAAGCGGCTCCGCCAAGCCGCAATCACCTATCGCCTGGCTCGCGCGTCCGACCTTTCGATTTTCTTAATTCCTCGCGTTTCTTCAGTGTGCACCCTGCCGCTCATTCATCATGCGATTATTTTATGCGCTCCGGGTTGAACACGCGAAGATCTTCTTGCTGGCACGCGCGTTAAGTCCCGTCATTACAATCACAATGTTGGCGTTTTGTAATTTTAAAAATCCTTACTGCAGAGTCATTGTTCACGCCATATTCAGGGCTCCGGTTTGCAGACAGTGCCCAAGCGCGCAATGCGTGTTCCACCTGTTTCTATCGAATCGTTGTCATGCGGCGTAATGCATGTAAGCAGCCTTGCAACGCATTCGCGGCGGGCACGGCCTACACTGGTTATGCGTCTTCTCCCAGACGCGGTTGTGAGTGATGCAAGTGACTGCAGCTTGGCCCACCCTCAGGGGTGGGCCGTTTTTTTTTCACCCCTTCTTCACCCCATGAGCCATGGTTAAGCGAATGCTGCTTGCTCGCTATGGGACCTGAGAGATCCTTCCAACCGAAGACATAGCGGCAGCAATACAGTCACCAATCCTTTGGATTGCGAAGGTTTGTGCATCATGCGGTTCGCACTCGCGTTCACGATCGTGTGTTTGGTTTCGGCGAGTCGTTCATGTGCCCAAATCCTCACATGCCAATCCTCGCAATACGGCTACTATCGGGGCAGACATTTTTTGAGCTGCCCTCCATGACATCAAGTCCGATTCCGGGACGCCGCCGCTTCATGCTTGCCTGCTTGTCGTTGTCGTGCACAGTACCCCTCACCGCAAGCGCTGCAATACCACCGCTTACTGCGGACAGTACACGTAAACGTGTCTTTGCTCACTACATGGTGGCTTGGCCTCGCGGTGGGCCACAGGCAACCGTTGCGTCATATCAGGCGGAATTCCGCGATGCGCACGCGCGCGGCATCGACGGCTTCGCACTCAATTGTGGTGGCTGGGATGCCAGTGAGCCGCACTACAAAAGGCGGGTGCTGCGTCTGTACGATGCGGCCGTGCATCTCGACTTCGACTTCAAACTATTCGTCTCCGCAGACGGCCAGGCGCAGGACGAACTCAACGATATCGTCGCAACCACGCGGGGTCTCAAGGCGCAATTGCGTGCAGATGGCAAGCCAGTGCTGTCCGCCTATGCCGCAGGCGGAAAAGGTTTCAGCGATAGCATCGCACTCGCCCGCGAAGCCGAGAGCCTCGGCGCGTTCTTCGTGCCTCACTTTTTTCCGGCTACGGGCGAGCGCCAGATCTCCGCGCGCCAAGCCGCTCAGGTTGCGCAACGTCTTGGTAGTGCGAACGGTTACTTCTACTTCGGCGCGGCGGGTGCGCCGGACCTGATCGCGAGGTCCACCGAAGCACTCAGCGCGGCACTCAAGACCTGCGGCAAAGTATTCATGGCCCCGGTCACGCCGTATTATCGCGGGCTGCCGGCGGGCACCAACTATCGCGCGTTCGAAATCAATGGTTTGTCCGGCATGGCGACCGAGTGGGAAGCCGCGATCGCATCCGGCGCCACGTGGGTGCAGATCGTGACATGGAATGACTGGGCCGAGTCCACGTATGTTGCGCCAATCGAGCCAGACGGCGGCACAGGCCGGGCTCATGTCTATGACGACCGCTTGGGCGATCTGCTCTCGCATACTGCCTATCTCGACGCGAGCGAGTACTACATCCAATGGTTCAAGTCGGGTAGCAAGCCTGCAATCACGCGGGACCGGTTGTTCTATTTTTATCGACTGAATCCGCTCGGGCAGGAGCGTCAGCAAGGGCCAGGCGCACACGATGCCAGCACCCCGCCGCGCGCTCAGGAACCCCTGTCGTCGCAGATCCATGTACAGTGTTCATGACGGCGCCGGCCGTGCTTGCGGTGACGTTGGCGGGCTCCGTCACGCGCTTCGACGTGCCCGCGGGTCACACATGTCGGTTCGAATGCGCGGGCCGGCACGCCCCGTTTCGTGCTGCAACGGCACGGCAAAACCATCATCGACAAAGCCGGCGAACAAGCCATCACCGACGACGACTTCTCCGGCGGATACAACTACTTTTCTGGCAGCGCGGATGCGTAGCGAAGCGTGAGCGGAGCACCCGTCAGGCGACGAGGTGACAGACCGCCTCAACGCGATTTCCCGCGGGATCGTAGAGAAACGCGGCGTAATAAGCCGGATGATAGTGGGATCGTAATCCGGGAGCGCCATCCGAGCGGCCGTCCGCCGCAAGGCCGGCCGCATAAAACGCGTCAACTTGCGCGCGGGACGCAGCCTTGAAACACCAGTGCCGCTTGTTGTCGCCTATGGCGCCCTGGTCCAGGTACACCGCAAGACAAGTCGACACGGTGTCCTCTGACGTACATCGCTCGCCGTATCCAAGCGCGTGAGGCAGGTCATACACCTTCACCGCGCCGAGCGTGCTCATGAGCGCGTCGTAAAAGCGCCGGGCGATGTCGAGATCGGGCACACCAATGGAAACGTGATCGAGAAGCTGCATGCTCGGGCCGCTGAAGATGGAAGGGTCGAAGGAGACCGGAGAGCGGCTATTGGCCCGCTTCGATTTGCGAGAATGTATAGAGGGATTTCAACTCGATACCGATTCCGGCAAGCATTTCCTTGCCGCCGCTTTCACGGTCGATCACGCACAGCGTCAGCGAGACCGGCACGCCGTCGGCGCGAAGTTTCGCCACGGCGTCGGAGATTGCGCCGCCGCTCGACACAATGTCCTCGATCAGCACGAGCTTGCGTCCGGCCAGCTCCGCGCCTTCCGCGTACTTGCAGGTGCCGTATTCTTTCGCTTCCTTGCGGATGTAGGCGGCAGGCAAGCCAGTCACCTGGCTGAGCATGGTCACGATGGGAATACCGCCCATCTCGAGACCGCCCAATACTTCGGTGCCTGGAGGGATCAGGGGCACCATCGCTTCCGCAATCGCTTTCAGCAATACGGGATCGGACTCAAAGCGATATTTATCGAAGTAGGTGTTGCTGCGCTTGCCTGAACGCAGCAGGAAATCGCCGCTCAACTTGGACACTTCGCGGATTCGCCGGGCAATGGTCATGAATGGTTTCCTCTTACTTTTACCGGGTAACAATTGTTTCGCGGTCGCAAATCTACGCGAAAACTCGCTTTCGAGGAAGCAATTCTCCAGAGCCCGGTAATCTGATTGCGCGCAATAACAGGATCTCGGCCCAAATTATCCGGCCATAAAACGCTTCGATAAAGCCCATCCGCATGCCCGCCAAGGAAGAAGGGATACCGCCCCGGACGCGCCGGGCAGCGATAGACTTGGCGCGCACCAGCCCCCACCCGTCAGCTTAGCCACTGAAGAACTGTCCATGATCACCCTGCAAAAATCCATCGAAACCTATATTCGGGCCAAGGACGGCAATCGCCCGTTTTTGATCGCGAACGCGTTTACCGCCGACGCCGAACTGACAATGCAAGTGAACACCCAGGAAATCTCGTTCCCGGGCACGGTCAAAGGTGCGAAAGCTATTTCGAATGTTCTGGTGAGCGAGTTTGCGCAGCGTTATGAGAACGTCTACACGTTCTGCATTGGCGAGCCGCCCGCCGGCGGACCGGCGTTCAGTTGCAACTGGCTGGTATGCATGTCGGAAAAAGGCACCGACCTAGCGCGCGCCGGTTTCGGCCGATACGAATGGCGCACGGCGGAGGATTCCGGACAGGTCCGGAAGCTTCGAATCACTATCGAGGAAATGACGACGCTGCCGCAGGACGCGGTCGAGCCGATCCTGCGATGGGCGGACGCCCTGCCGTACCCGTGGTGCCCTCGCGAACAGCTTGGCGAAGGGGCCCCGGAGATCGAGGCGATCGGACGCATCCGGGCCGCGCTCGCCTAGCCCGAGCTTTGAGCGCCGACGCGCATAATTCTTTGATTTATCACGGTTATGTGCGCGCGAGCGAAGCGATTACTGGGTACAGGCGACAGGGCTGACGTTGAGCAGGCGGAAGGCCTTTTCCTGAACGGGGGTGGGCCGCGTCGTCATGACGAGCCTGGCATCCGGGTTGAGTGGCGTGTGACAGACGTTGTACGCGAGCGTCGCCAGGTCCTCGAGCAACGTACGGAAGCTGTGAACCGGCAAGCCATCCTCGCCAAGTTTGGTCGCGTCCTTGGCTTTCGCCTGGTCCGAACGTCGCGCCTTGGCCACCGGTGAAGGCCGGGCCGCCCGCGCTTGTTCGACGTACTCATAGTCAAACAGCATCGGCTTTAACTTCTCGCGCATGTGCCACTCGACGTAGTAAGCGAGCATGCACAGAAAGACGTGCGGGCGCACCTGCAGATCGACTGTCTTGAGCGAACGGAAGGCGCGCTCCACCACCGCCAGGCCCTTGTAGGCCGACACGGCCGCCTCGGCGGATAGTGCCGCGGCCGGCAAGCTCGTGCGCACCACATACAGGCCATCGAGCGCGGCTTCCTGCTGGATCTGTTCGGACTTGCGCCCCCACGTGAAGCTCGAGTCGGTGATGTTCAACTCGAAGTGCTTGGCCATCTTGTAGTGATCGATGACGCGGCCCACGCGCAAGGCAATCGCCTCGGTCCCCTTGAGGCGGTTGCGGGCGCGCGTGGTCGCTTCGGCGATCTTCATCAGCTCAGCTTCGGTGGCCTGCAGCAAGGCCTCGCGCTTGCGGGTCCGTTCCTCGGCCAGCAGCGGATTGCGACACACAATGAGCCGTTCGCCGGGGAACGCCTCACTGGTTACTTCGAGCAGGTTACGCTCATCAAACAGCGACGGCTGGAAGGGTCCCTTCTCGTGGGCGAGCGCAGCCATCTGCGGCGCGCGCAGGCTGCTCGCCCAGTCCAGTCCGGCCGGGCGCAATACCGTGTCGATGCGTGCCTGCGTGAGCATGCCGCGGTCACCCACCCAGGCGAGTTGGTCGATGCCGTAGCGCTCCTTGAGCTTCGCCACCTGAGGTGCCACGGTGGCCGGATCGGCGGTGTTGCCGGCGAAGACTTCGACCGCCACCGGGATGCCCGCAGGAGTGCAGACCAAGCCGAACACGATCTGCGGGTCGTCACGCTTGCCATCGCGGCTGTAGCCGCGCGCCGCGAGCTCGCAGCAGCGTCCGGTCACCCACGTGGAGGTGAGATCATAGAGCACCAGCATACTGCCACCCAGATGCTGCCGAGCAAGGCGCTTCTCGATGCCTTGCTGAGCTTCTCCCAGCCAGTCGAGCGCGGCATAGACCTGCTCGAGGTCGACGTCGCCCAGCTTCAGCAGCCGCGACAGCGAGTGGGTCGCGGTCTGCTCGCACAGCATGCGATGCGTGGCGAGCTTGGAAGCAGGCGAGACCACCCGCGCCACCAGCAGCGCCATCACCACCGAGCGCAGCGCGGCAGGCGCCGACGCAAACCACTGCTCGGCACCGCAGGCGTGTGCCGCGCCGAGCACGGCGGCCACATGCCCGTGTGGCAGGCTGCGCTCGATCACGAAGGCGTCGTCGAGCGATGGCACCGCGACGCCGCCGCGTAGCAAGGCCTTTAAGCCTTCGATCACCTCAGCGGGCAGCGATGACAGGTTGGCCAGGGTGCGCTTCCTGACCGTCTTGCCGTCGCGATAGGACTCACGCAGCAGGATCGCGGGCGGCGAGTTGCGGTTGGGGACGTGTTCGATATACATGAACACTAATTAAAGCAAAATATCAAAGAAAAGCAATATACAAATACTATTTTACATGGCTACATGATAGCCCCCAAAAAATAGCCGAACCCCAGCGCTGGTGCGGATTCCGGCTATTTGAGAAGTCAAAGCTCGGCCTAGCGCATCGCGTGCCGCTGCCAGCCGGATGCGTCAGCGCAAGGTCCCGTCAGGCCACTACGGAAGGCGTTGCTGTTCTGCAAACGAAACGCTTCTCCTCCCGCCGCGCCCGTTCAGAGGGCCGGGTACGCCGGCTTATAAGCGCAGTTGCGGATCAGTGCAGCGATGTCGTCCGGCCTTGGCACACGCGCCAACTGGTTGTCGAAAATACACTCCGCCACGCGCACGGCCACATGAAGCGACGCCTCGAAAATCTTGCTCTGCGGCGGATAGATCAGCCCGGTTGCAAGACTCGCTTCAGAGACCTGCTCGGCTACCGCTTTCGCCGCGACAATGAACATCTGGTCCGTCACGCGGCTCGCCTGCGTGGCGAACACGGCCATCCCCAGCGCAGGGAAAATATAGACGTTGTTGCCCTGTCCGGGAACAAACGTGCGCCCTTCTATTTCCACCGGCGGGAACGGGCTGCCGCTAGCGAAAATAGCGCGCCCCGCTGACCACCGGTAGGCTTCCTCGGCGGTGCACTCTGAGCGCGATGTCGGGTTCGAATACGGGAAGATGATCGGACGCTCGTTGATCTCCGCCATTGCCTCGATCACATGCTGATTGAACAGCTTCGGCACCGTACTGACACCGATGATGCCCGTCGGCTTCAGCGCTTTGACTGCGTCCACAAACGTGTCTATGGGTGCGTGATCCACGGCGAACGGCTTCTGGAAATCCGCGAGATCCTGACGTGATTTCACCATCAGCCCGTTCACGTCGAATAGCGCGTTGCGTGCCCGCGCTTCGTCGATACTCAAACCCTCAAGCACCATCGCCTGGCTGATCAATTCGGCAATGCCGGTTCCCGCCGAACCGCCACCCAGAAACAGGAAACGCTGGTCAACGAGCTTTTGCTTCGAGATGTGAAGCGCGGCGAAAATGCCCGCCAGCGCGACGGCTGCGGTGCCCTGGATGTCATCGTTATAAGTACAGATCTTGTCCTTGTAACGCGCGAGCAACGGGACGGCATTGAAGTTCGCGAAGTCTTCCCATTGGACGCAGCATTTCGGATGCAGCTCCTGCGCCGCTTCGACGAACTCATTCACGAACGCATGATATTCATCGCCACGGACACGTTCCTGACGCAGGCCGAGATAGAGAGGATCGTCGAGCAGGTCACGGTTATTGGTACCCACATCCAGCATCACTGGCAAGCAATATTGAGGCGGTACGCCCGCGCATGCGGTGTAGAGTGAAAGTTTGCCGATAGGAATGCCCATCCCGCCGACGCCCAGATCGCCTAGTCCGAGAATGCGTTCGCCATCCGTCACCACGATAAAACGAACATCCTTCTCCGGCCAGTTTTGCAGCAGTTCTTTAACCCGGCCGCGTGCCGAAATGGGCACATACATGCCTCGCGTCGCGCGAAAGATATGGTTGAATTTCTGGCATGCCTCACCGACCGTCGGCGTGTACACGAGCGGCATGAACGTCGCCGGATCGGACATGATCGTGGCATAGAACAACGTCTCGTTGCGAGCCTGAAGATCGGACAACAGGAGATACTTTTGCAGGTCGTTGTCGAGGGCAGCGAGTTCCGTATGCGTGCGTGCGACCTGAAGTGCCAGCGAACTGCAGCCCGGGGGCAACAGCCCTTCAAGATGGTATTGGCGGCGTTCGGCTTCGGTGAAGGCGGAACCCTTGTTAAGACGAGGATCGCGAAGAAGGTCGCGGCCGGTAAGCTCGCTAGGTTTTTGCATTGCAATACTCCTGTCAGCCGGCGCTTGCGGACTGCGCCGATTAGCGGATGAATACGTCGGGATGCCTTCAACTCGCCGTGCCGTACAAGTTGATAACGAAGCTTACGCTTCCATTGCCGCGTTACACTTCACCGGTACTCATTTGATTATTCAGTTTAAGTGAAGAACGACGTCACCTCCGATCTCGAGTTTTTTGTCCAACTGGCGCGCCTCGGCAGCTTGTCTGCCGCCGCGCGTGCGCTCGATCTCACACCACCTGCAGCAACCCGGCGGCTCGCGTTGATGGAGCAGCGGCTGGGTGTCAGGCTCGTGAACCGCACCACGCGCAGCGCGAGCCTGACCGACGAGGGCGACACTTATCTGCGACACGCTACGCGTATTCTTGCCGCCGTGCGCGAGATGGAAGATGCAGTATCGCGCAGCCGCGAAGCGCCGCGCGGCATATTGCGCGTGAATGCCTCGCTCGGCTTTGGCCGCACGACCATCGCACCGCTCGTCTCGGCGTTCGTGCAACGTTATCCGCAAGTCGAGGTTCAACTGGACGTGACGGACCGGCCGGTGGATATCGTGGAGCAGGGTTTCGATCTCGCGCTCCGGTTCGGGGCGTTGCCCGATACGCGGCTCAACGCGCGCCGCATCATGTCGAACCGGCGCTATCTGTGCGCATCGCCGGCGTATCTGCAGCGGCACGGCAACCCGGCGGCGCTTGCGGATCTCGCGCGGCACAGGACGATCCTCCACCGGCAGAACGACGATGCTTACGGCGTCTGGCGTTTCACGCGCGACGGCGAGACGGTGTCGGTCAAGGTGCACGGCAGTCTCTCGAGTAATGACGGAGACATCGTGCTCGGCTGGGCGCTCGATGGACACGGTATCTCGATCCGCTCCGAATGGGACCTCGCTAAATACCTGGAAAGCGGCCGGCTGAAAGTCGTGCTGCCGGAATTCCTGCTGCCACCGGCCGACTTGTTTGTCTACTATCCAAGCCGCCGCAATCAACCGGCGCGTATTCGCGCGTTCATCGACTTCCTGGTCGAGCACTTTCGCGTCTCTCAGTAGTGCTTCGCGGTGATATCGGCACTTATTGCTGATTCGTTCAGTGAACTTTTACATCCGAGATTTATTACCGAAATAGGGTCATCAGAGTGTTTTCACATTGAAAATTTCTTATATTGTTGCCGAAACAGCAAATATATTTCGCTGAAACTATCGTTTTAAATGGTCGATAGACAACCTAAGCTTGTTTTGATCAGAAGCGAATGCAGACACCAACACTCAGTCGCAACGCGTTCCGAAACCGAAAAACAAACTCTGGAGGTTCCATCATGACCAAGTCACTGCTCCCCGCCCTGCTTATTGCCTCGGCTCTTGCTGCCCCTACAGTAGCCCTTGCTCAGGACAACGCACCTGTGACGCGTGCTGAAGTCCGCGCCCAGTTGACCCAGCTCGAACAAGCTGGCTACAACCCGGCAACCAACGACAACTATTACCCGCAAGCGCTGCAAGCGGCAGAGCAACGTGTCGATGCAAAGAGCGGCGTTGAAGCGCAATCGTATGGCCCGGCGACGAGCGGTACGTCGGCTTCCGGCATGCGGGCAACCGTTGCGCCGGCTTCGGACATCAACCAGCATTCGATCTACTTTGGCCACTAAGATCTGACTGTGCACGCTGCGAATTGATTGCGTGGCGTAGGAACGAAAAATCGCTCGTTGCTTAAAGGCTCCGGGCGGTTTTTTATGCCTGATCCTTAAATAAGGCATGCAGACTATCTGAAGAGCTGGCACCTTACGGCGGCAACAAGCATCATTGCGATGCGCTTACTTCTCGCTAGGCGCACCCGACGGCCTGACGCTCGTACAAGTCGCCACGCATCCGAGCACGAGCGCCACGCCGGTCACCACAAGTGCGCCGTTTGCCAACCCGACACCCGCCGCGACGACGGAACACGCCGCGTACCCATTCAACGCTGCGATAAAAACCGGGTACGCGCGATCGGCCATGGCCATCGCGAGGTAAGCGCCGATCAACGCAACCATGGCACCGATGATCACCACCGACACCGCGCCGCCTTCGAACCCCGCTGTATACGCAATGACCGTACACAATGCGGCGCATGCGAAGTGCATCGCGTTCATCAGCTTTGCATTCGATACACCGAAGCGCACGCGGCCCAGTACCAACACGAAGGCAATCGCCGCGAGACCGCCGAGCGCGGTCAGTCCAAGCGACGCACCCGGGTCGAAGCCAAGCGCCCGATCCGCCGATGCCGACGCAAGCGCGGCCAGCGCCAGTGCGCTTTGCAACGACGCGGGCGTGCTCCGGCCGAACCGTGGTGTCAGCATGGCGAGCGCCGCGATGGCCAGCGCGAGCAGCGTCGAGTCAAAGCCGGTCGCCATGCCGTAAGCGACGATGACCGCCGTGCCCACGCCGGCTGCATCGCGTAATGCCTGCCGCCGCGTTGGCGACATCCTGCCCGGCGACTTCAGGCTTTGCATCGACGCCATCACTGCGAACGCACACAACGCCCCGTCGAGCATCGATGTCTCCGTGTCAGAGCAGACGGTTAACCAGGGTCCCGATGCCTTCGATCGAGACACTTACCTCGGCCCCATCCTTGATCGATCCGATGCCAAGCGACGTGCCGCATGCGATGACATCGCCGGGTTCTAGCGTCATGTCGTGCGAGATCAGGCTGACCTGTTCGGCGGGCGTGAAGATCATGTCGTCGAGCGGATAGTTCTGCCGTTCGACGCCGTCGAGCGTGGTGATCACGCGTGCCGCACGCCAGTCGAATCCGGTCGCGATCGTAGGTCCGAGGCAACCGAATGTATCGAATCCCTTCGCGCGGCACCATTGCGGAAAGTTCGGATCTTCCTGCAGCAGTTCGCCGGCCGTGACGTCGTTCACGCACGTGTAGCCGAAGATCGCGGCCTCGGCTTCTTCCACCGATACCGACGAGCAGCGCCGGCCGATCACGATGCCGAGCTCGCCTTCGTAAGCGATCTTGCCGGTGTAGCTGACGGGCCGCCGTATCGGTTCATGCGTGCCGATGACAGACCGTGCGGGCTTGATCAGGAACAGCGGATGGGTGGGCGGCGCTTTATCGAGTTTCTTTGAGAGGGCATAGAAGTTGTTCCATAACGCGACGATCTTGCCCGGCTGACAGGGTGCCAGCAGCGTGATGTCTTCTATAGCGAACTCATGACCTGCCGGTTCCGCACGCTCGAAGGGAGAACCATCGAATGGCGTGACACGACGGCCATCTTCGGACAGCGTGCCAAAGCCCACCGCGCCATCGGCGCGGGAAAAACGTATCCAGTTAGCCACGTTGAAAGCCCTGAAGAAGTGGTGCTGCCGTCTTTGAAGCACGGCAGTCAAAACCAGCGATGCCTACCTTTACGCGACGTACATGGCGTATGCCACGTACGCGCGAGACGAACTAGATCGCGCCGAGGCTTCGCAACGTCGCGACCTGATCCGGCGAATACCCGAGTTCCGCCATCACTTCGTCGGTGTGTTCGCCGAGCAGCGGTGAACGCACGACGTCGGTGGGGCTATCGGAGAGCTTGATCGGGTTGCCGACGGTCAGGTATTTGCCACGCACCGGATGGTCCACTTCGACGATCGTGCCGGTCTTGCGCAACGACGGGTCTTCGGCAATTTCCTTCATCGACAGGATCGGGCCGCACGGAATGTCGTGCTGGTTGAGGATCTCCATGGCCTCGAACTTGGTCTTGGTCATGGTCCACTGTTCGATCTCGGCAAAGATGCCCTTGAGATGCGGAAGCCGTGCGGCCGGCGTGCGGAAGTCGGGGTGATCGATCCACTCCTCCTTGCCGATCACCTTGCAGATCTCGCCCCAGACCGGGGCCTGCGTGATGAAGTAGATGTACGCGTTCGGATCGGTTTCCCAGCCCTTGCACTTCAGGATCCAGCCCGGCTGCCCGCCGCCCGATGCATTGCCGGCGCGCGGCACGGCCTCGCCGAACGTGCCGTTCGGGTATTGCGGATATTCCTTCATCGTGCCGGTGCGTTCCAGCCGCTGCTGGTCGCGCAGCTTGACGCGGCAGAGGTTGAGCACGCCGTCCTGCATGGCGGCGAGCACCTTCTGGCCGCGACCGGTTGCGTTACGCTGATAGAGCGCCGTGACAATGCCGAGCGCGAGGTGCAGACCCGTGCCCGAATCGCCGATTTGCGCGCCGCTGACGACGGGTGGGCCGTCGTCGAAACCGGTCGTCGATGCTGCGCCGCCTGCGCACTGCGCGACGTTTTCGTAGACCTTGCAGTCTTCGTAGGGGCCGGGACCGAAGCCTTTCACCGACGCCACGATCATCTTCGGATTCAGCTCCTGGATGCGTTCCCACGTGAAGCCCATCCGGTCGAGTGCGCCTGGCGCGAAGTTCTCGACCAGCACGTCGCATTTTTTCACGAGCGATTCGAGGACCTTCTTGCCTTCCGGATTTTTCGTATCGATGGTGATCGAACGCTTGTTGTGGTTGAGCATTGTGAAGTAGAGGCTGTCGGCGTCGGGGATATCGCGCAGTTGCTCCCGCGTGATATCGCCTGCGCCCGCGCGCTCGACCTTGATGACATCGGCGCCGAACCATGCAAGCAATTGCGTGCAGGTCGGGCCTGATTGAACGTGCGTGAAATCGAGGATACGCACTCCGTCGAGGGCTTTGCTCATGCTGTCTCCTAACCTTTATCAGGTTTTATATCGTGTTACTTGTATTGCCCTGCGGGCGGTGCTGGGTGTTGCTGCGGCGGGTTTGGCCTGCTTGAACATGATGGGCTTTTTCTCTCACGTTCTGTAGCTGGCAAAGCCCCTTACGGCGCAGCGATGAAGCGCGTTCTCTGTGATATACAATATTCCATACACAGTATTAGTCAAGCAAATTTGTGCTTTATTGATGCGATGCTGCGATGCAATAAGCGGGAGATACTCATGTAATGGCAGATTTTGGTCTTTTTTTGCTGCAAATGCACAAGGGTTGGTGCTCGCGCCGGTGGACGGTTTTTTTTGGGTTCTGGCGTTAGTGGGAGGGGGTTGGTGCTGGGTTGGTGCTTTCGGCCTTCGCGGTCTGCATGAATTAGCTGATTTCTTTATCACTATTAGCCACTGTGCGTGGCGGCACGTCATTTCTT
>NZ_JALPRJ010000114.1 GCF_030464885.1 Caballeronia sp. SEWSISQ10-4 2
GAACACCGATACCCACACGCTTCGCCACCAGTGACTGAACCTGCCACAGGTTCACTTCGCGCTATCCACGAATAACCACCTCAAGAAATAATCTCGTAGTCCACGCAGAAAAATCAATACTCCGCCATCCCACCAGTAACAGACAAATCACCAAGCCACGCAAGAGACGAATGAACGAACACGTGAGGCCGTCTGGGTCCATGGGTGACGGTGCTTGCCCGAGAGCGTTGGGGGCGAAGCGCGTCCGTGTAAGAATTCGCGAGAAGGAGGGTTTCAAACATCGGTGAGTCTGGCGAGCACCGTGCTATCAGGTGCCAAAAACTTTTAGCCTGCACGCTAGGGACATTAACTTGCCGATGGTTGAGAGGCGTTTTCTTTGCTTCTGTTTCTTTTTCGCCGTCGGAAAAAAATGAAGTGCCGCCACGCACAGTGGCTAATAGTGATAAAGAGAAGAGCCAGCATAGACCGGCCACGGGCGCAGAAAGCAGCAACCCAGCACCACCCCCGACCACTAACCCCGAAAACCCCCTGCAACCCGGCATCAACTCCCGACCGCTACCGCTCCAAACTCCACCAACCCAAACCCGTCCACCGGCGCGAGCGAAACAAAACGCCCGCTTTCGCGGGCGTCGAATACTGGCAGCCTTAGCGGCTATCTCATCTCACAGAAGTAAAACATCTCCCCCCGAACAACTTTCACTGCTTGACGTCGGCCGCGAGCGGATCGCTCGAATACGTATAGGCATAAGCATAGTCATAAGTGCCGTTACGTCCACCGCGCTTAGCCGGCATCGCATTCAACACGCCACCCACGACCCTGGCATGAGCACGCTTGAGCTTCTTAAGCGCATCAGCGATATTCTTTTCCGAATGGGCGCCCGAGCGCATAACAAGTACGGTAGACCCAGCCAGGCTAGCAATAACAGCCGCATCCGGCACGGCCAGCAACGGCGGTGTATCGACGATAACCAGGTCGAACTGCTTCTCGAAAGCCTGCAACAGCGAAGCAAACCGCGCCGAAGTCAAAATCTCCGACGGGTTAGGCGGATGAGCACCCGAGCCAATGAAGTGCAATCCATGCACCCCGGTCTCACGAGCAGCCATCTCGAAGTCGGTCTGTCCGGTGAGCAGCTCAGTGAGTCCGCCATTCGGCGAGCGCCCAAGATATTGAGCCAGCCGGCCACGACGCAAATCCGCATCGATAAGCAATACCCGCTTGCCGGACTCAGCCAGAAGCGCGGCAAGATTGGCGGACAAGAAGCTCTTGCCATCGGATGGCGCCGGACTCGTAATGGCAATCACACGGTTAGGTGCATCGACAAGCGCGAATTGCAGCGTCGCCCTGAGCCCGCGAAGTCCTTCAATCGATGTATCGAAAGGATGCGTCGTCGAAAGCAACGGCTGCGTGGCACTGCGTGAAGCGGGCAGAACAGTGGCGTGCTGAAGCGCCATGGCCACCCGCGTCTTCGCAGCCATGCCGGGCGTCGACCCGAATCCATCGCCCACCGGCTGCATCGCCAAACGCTTTGCACCACCCGCAGCTCCCTTCGCAGAAGGCAAGGGTAACGCTATCGGACGATCAAGCCGCACACGATCAACCCGAGCTTGCTCAGCACTGAACGGAATGGCGCCGAAGATCGGCAGGTTGAAGCGGCGTTCAACCAGATCTGGATCGTCCACACCGGCAAAAAACGCACGCCGTACAAAGGCGAACACCACTCCCGCAATTACTCCAAGCAATCCACCCGCGGCAATGATCAGCCCGGCCTTGGGCTTGACGGGCTGCGACGGCACGAGCGCCATATCGACGATATGCACGTTGCCTACCGTCCCCGCACGGCTGATCGACAACTCCTGCGTTTTATTCAGGAGAGCAACATAGATTTCGGAGTTGACCTTGGCTTCACGTTGCAGTGACACAGCCTGACGCTCCGAACCCGGCAACGTCTTGAACTGATTCTCGAAGCGGGACTTCTCTACATTGAGCGCGGCAAGTTGCGCATCGATTGCACGCACTTCGTCGGCGCCGTCAGTGAAGCGTTGCAGCAACTGTACGCGCTGCATCCGCAATGCCGCGATCTGGCGTTCATAGTCGAGTCCGCCGGACAAATACGTCTGTGCTTCCTGCGTCGGCTGGAACGACCCGGCAGCGGTCTGATACTGCGCCAATGCGGTTTCGCTGGCGCGCAATTCGTTACGTACCCGCGGCAGTTCGTTGTTCAGGAAGGTCAGCATGCGATTCGCTTCTTCCTGCGCACGCTCGGTGCGCTGCTTCAGATACGAAGCAGCCACCGCATTGGCGACTTCCGTAATGAAGATCGGCTTCGAGCCGCTATACGAGATCTGCACGATACCCGTGTCCTTGCCTTTCTCTCCGACCTGCATGCCGGCGCCGAAAGCCTGGCCGGCTTCGAGCTGCGAGGCACGCGTGACGAAGAACTCGGTGCCGGGGCGCGCGACCAGCTGGCTCACGAGCAGCGTGACGCCGTTGCCCGTCGCGACGGTACCCGCCTCGCCTTGAAGCAGTTCGTGATTCTCTGCATCGAGCAGCGCGAAGCGGCCTTCGCCAAGCGCACGCAACGTGAGGCGCTGATCCTGCAGGATGGTCGGCACGTTCACCGAGTCCACCTTGAACTCTTCACCGCCCCAGGCGTACGTGTCGAAACCGAACAGTGCGGGCAGAGGATGGCCTTTGTGCGCGAACCACGAGGTCACGCGGCCAATCGCCGGCATGACATTCGCGGACGTGCCGAAGTTCAGATTGAACTGCTCCACCACCGGGTCGATCACCGCGCGGCTCTTGATGATCTCGATCTCGGCATCCGCATGCATTGAACCGGCACTCGGCATCAAGGCCGCAGTAAGCGATGCCTGAGCGCTGTTGGGGGAGTTGGGACTGGGCGTCTCGACCTGCACCAGCGCGTCCGCCGAGTAGACCGGCGTGGACATCTTCGCGTACAGCACGGCGACCAGCAGGATACCGAGCGCAATGCCCAGCACCCACCAGATCTGATCGACGATCATCCGCACCAGATCACGCAAGACGAATTCCTCATCCTTGGCTTGCGTAGGCGAATGCTCCAGCATTTCATAAGTACTCATGTCGCACTCCAGGCGTAACAAGTGACGCTCGTGTTAGCGGGCCGTTTGTATGGTGTAGAAGAGGGTCTGGATGGTCGGCGAGATTTGCTCAAGCACGCGGTTGAAGCGAGCAGCGCTGGCAACCTGCACGTAGACCACATCACGCGGATGCAAGTCGAATTGCGTCATCAGCATCAGTGCGTCTACTTGCGTCATATCCAGTTTGTACACGCTTAGGTCGAGCGGCTTCGCAGCTGATGCCGCGCTGCCATCGGCCGAAGTAATCGCCGACGTCTTGATCATCCCGCCCTTCGCGAACTGCTGCTCCGAGCCACGGATCACATAGATCATGCGCGGATCGGCAGACCTGGGATCGATGCTGTTCGCATTGGCGAGCGCGTCGGCGAGCGTCAGATGACCCCGGTTCATCGGCACGGTCTGCGGCTTGGCCAGTTCGCCAAGCACGAACACACGGCTCTTGGTGCGATCCGGCACGTCGATGATGTCGTCATCCTGCAGCAACACGTTTTGCTGGATGTCGCCGCGATCGAGCAGGGCTGCTACGTCCACCGCGTAACGATGGCCATCGCGCGTGATGCCGACGTTCTGCAAGTCGGCGTCGGGGTTCGCTCCGCCCGAGCGGTTGATGGCGTCGATGACGGACAGCGGCACGTCGGTGATCGGCTGCGAGGAAGGCTGCTTCAGGTCGCCGGTGACCTGCACCTGCTTGCTGTAGAAACCGGACACGCGCACGTCGAGCTGCGGATTGCGAATGGTCTTCGAAAGACCTCTGGTCAGCGCTTCCTGCAGTTCCTGCGCGGTCTTGCCAACAGCTTGCATGCGGCCCACGCGCGGAAAGAAAATGCTGCCGTCGTTGGCTACACGCACGCTGACGCCGCCGGCTTCCGGACCGCTTGCGCTGCCCGTTGCTGCTCCTGCGCCCACCGCTGTGGCTCCCGGTGCTGCCGATGGCAACGGCGGTACGCCCCCTGCGCCCGTGCTCGCCGAGATGCCGGTCGAGCTGAACTCCGGGTGATCCCATACGGTAACGCTGATCTGGTCGTTCACGCCAATGTGATACGCGTACAGCTTGCGCGTGTCCTTGGTGAGGCAGGTCAGCGGACATACGCTTGCGAGCGTTGCGTCGCCCTTGCGCGGATGCGTCTCGAAGTACGTGACGTCGATAGGCTGGACGTGATACTTCACGTTCGCCTGAGCGACGCTTTCCGGTGACGGTGTCTGATCGAGCCGGTCGGTATCGAGATAGGGCCCGGGTGCGATTGCGCAGCCGGTGAGCGATGCTGTGAAGGTCACGCCAGCCAGCAGTGATACGAGTAGTTTGATGTTCATATTAGTGGTCCTCGCGTTACGGATACGCCGAATCTCCTCAGCGCAAAGTCTCCTGCCCGTCACCGCGCAGAGCGCGTATGCGATGCTTCCTGTGCATGACGTGAGCGCCTGGCAGCTGTTTCCCGGGTTTTGCTCGCGAATGGGTTTCTTCCCCGGTCCACCCATCGCGGCAACCACTCGAGACAACAGCTAACGCTCCCAGCCTGACTATCGGGCGGGTGTTCACACAGGAAGAACCACAGGTTGAAAGGCGCGCGGCAGGAGAACCACGTACCTTCGGAAAAAATCTGTATCGACTATGTTGCTTGACTGCTTTGTTTCACTCGGGCTGCCTGCACTCGCCTGCTATGTAGGTCAAGGCGGAGGAGCGCATGTGGCCGTTTCGGTACGACATCGTGGCGTTTCTGGCAGGGTCGGTAAGTGCGCTGCCGCACGTGGGCGTCTTAGTTCACACAAATACCCACGGTGTGAGATCGGGCGCGGCACGGCGATGACGCGGGACTCCTGAACATTAAGACAACGAGATGAAGATTTATCGAACCGCGTCGCCGGATTAAAACCGCAGCGCTGCTGCTCTTCGATTCAAATCGTTTTCAAATAATCGGCAATTCAGCATGCGCGACTCGATTGAGTCAGCAATAGCCGGTGCTTCAACGAATGCGGGCATGCCAATCGCTACCGATGCAAAGTCGAATGCAACAAACCGGGTTGTAGGGAGAACGTCATCGGCACCTATATCAGGCGCACGATCACGATTGCAGCAAGGGGCGGGCACGCGGTCGGCCGGGACGGTGGTGAACGCTGCGCTCGGGGAGTCCATGCCGCCCGATTCAGGCGATACGAAAATTTCCACCGAGCGTAAGGTCCATCCGTACGATCCGAACGACAAGGCCAAGTTGCCCACAGCGCCCAAGGGTCGCATCGAGACAAAGCGCCAAACACTTGAGGCCATGGCCTGGCTCCGTCACTCCTGCACCATGTCCCGTGTTCAGTGAACCGCTTCCACCTGATGCAGACGCGGCAGCAGCCGGTCAAATTCACGCTTGACGATGCCGTAGCATTCGCATGCGCGCGACTCGAGGCCTTCGCGATCCAGGACCTTGATGCAGCCGCGGCTGTGATGAATCAGGCCGGCGTCATGCAGTTTGCCCGCTGCTTCGGTCACGCCTTCACGACGCACGCCGAGCATGTCAGCAATCAACTGTTGCGTGACTTGCAACTGGTTCGACGTGGTGCGATCGATTTCGATAAGAAGCCAGCGGCACAGTTGCTTGTTGAGCGAGTGGTGGCGATTGCATGCAGCCGTTTGTGCAACTTGCGTGAGGAGGGCTTGCATGTACAGCAGCATCAGGCGGCGCAGGAAGTCCGAGCGGCCAAATTGTTCGCGCAATGCGCTTGCGCTCATGCGATAAGCGAAGCCCGGGCATTGCACCTGGACACGCGTCGGCATGGTTTCGCCACCAGTCAGGACCGGCACGCCGGTCATCCCTTCACGGCCGACCGCCGCGATCTCTACCGAACCGCCGTCTTCCATCGTGTGCAGCAGGGAGATGATGGCGGTGGTGGGGAAATACACGTGATGAATGCGTTGTCCTGAATCGCACAGCAATTGGTCGGTGCGAAGTTGAACCAGTTCAAGATGCGGTGTGAGGGCTTGCCATTCGTGCGCAGGAAGCGCACCCAACAGATGATTGCCGTGCAGGTCGGACTGAAGGGTCAGCATGATGTTGTTCTCTCGTAACTTTGCGCATTGCGCCTTACTTGTTATTTACCGGTCAGCTGGCGTTTCGCGGATACATCTGACGGCATCCATCAAAACGTGTTGCGACCGGCCCCGTAAGCAACTCGGTATCGTCGTCTAGTTGAATTCGTTTTTCGACGATGCCAGCGCTGCGAGACTCATTTAGCGAGGACCGTGCCAGCAATGCGCTATGTCAATGCCATCATGGCGCGGTGCTTGAAGTGGCGTGGCCGTAAATCAGCAGATGGATATTTTTGTTTCAGTCTTGAACATCGCGTTAGATGTCGGACTCTATTGATGCGATTGATGCGCCGCACGCTTTCGTCTGCGCAATGCCTTACTGGTGGCCCATTCAGGTTTTTTTATCGACGTGAAAAGTGGCGCTCGAGGCTGATGCGTTGGGTGGTCAAGCCAACATTCGTCGGTTGTATGGAAATTGATTCAGAACTGTTCCATCAACTTGGTGTGCTAGCGAACGCATTTGCTTTATGGCGCCGCTTGACACGCCTGTGCGGCCTGATGGCGCTCATGCGGACTTGCTGAGCATGGCTTGCTAAGTAGGCTGGTACTGAATTGAAAACGTTGCGTTGAGTGCACGAACCTCGCCTTCTGGCGGATGCGAAGTGTTGCGTTGGCGAGCAACGAGCGAAATGCGGCGCTCGCGGCCGGGTGAAAGATGGAACCAGTCGAGGGTTGCACGATAGTGCGGATCGACCACGTGAACCCAGCGTGCCAAACGTTTGGCGTTCATCACCAGGTCCCAGTTATCGGCACTGGTTTGCTCCAGCCGAACTTCGAGACCTAGATCGTGGCGCTGCGTGCAGGCGCGTTCGGGGAAGTGGAATGCTTCGGACAACACGGCGCCGCTAGCCTTGTCGCGCAAGGTAATCACCGTGGCATCGTGCGCGCGCGGACCGAATCTATAGGCATAGGTGAAATCGAAGAACTGGCCAAGAAGGTCCGACGCCTGGAAACGCGCAGTGCTGCGCGCAGCGAGTGTTACGTCTCTTGATGCATTGGCCACCTTCGTTGCGCCGTCGCGCAGACACACGAGTTCAAGCCGGGCGTCGATAATGGTTGCAGTTTCGTTGATCAGATGCACATCGAGGCCGTCAAGGCCCTCGTCGGTGATGAGGGCTGCTATCGGACGCAAAACCTGCGCAAGCCCGTGCCACGCGCTCTTGGGCGCTCCCAGCGCGTCGATCACGCCCCAGCCTGCACCCGGACGCAGATCCTGCAACTGCCAGACGATTCCCCCGGCGCATGACGATCCATGGCGGCGCCATTCCGAGAAGACTTCGCTCATGACCTCGGCCACCACTGCGCGTGACAGATCGAGATAACGCTCGGGGTCTTCGTATCGAAGGCGGGCGGTGTCGACGGCGTACAGCGTGCGCAGGTAATACTCGCGCACGTCGTCGAAGTCCCAGCCCGCGCCGGGGTCTCGCGGCACTGCGACTTTCCAGCGCGGCTCGTGTGGCTTCGATGCCAGCGGCACGGCATTGAGCGCGACATCGTCGGGCACATTGGCGAACGCCAGGCATTCGCTGGCAAAGCGGACGTTCGCGCGCCGTGCGTCTTCGAGCGGCCGCTGGTAAGCGCCGACGCCGTAGTAGTGCGTGACGCCCGTGCGCGTGGCGAAGGGCCACGCGGCGGCCCCGGCTTCGCCGGCCGGCACGCTGGGCGAGTTCATGACGTAAGGCACGTCGGGCCGCAACGCCGCTACGATCGACGGCAACTGCAGGGTGAATAACGTTTGCGAGCGCATTTCGGGCGGCAGGCCAAGCATGGCCCCTTGCTGGTCGGCTTCACTGCCGCCGCAGAGGACTGCGAGCGAAGCGAAGCGCCGTGTGCGTGACAGAAATTGTTCGGCTTCGCGTTGGACACTGGCCGTGAAGACCGCATCCGTCGGATAGTCGAAATTCGCAAATGCAAAATCTTGCCAGATCAAAAGCCCGTATTCATCCGCCAATTCATAGAACGCATCGGACTCGTAAAGCATCGTGCCGCCGACGCGCAAGAGGTTCATGCCGGCGTCGCGGGCAAGTTGGAAAAACGTTTGCGCCTGTTCACGTGAACCGCTGAGCGACACGAGATCCGCATGAGTCCAGCATGCGCCGCGCGCAAAAACGGGCACGTCGTTGACCACTAGCTGGAAGCCGTCGCCCGCCGGGCCGCGTTCTGCGCGCAGTTCTCTGAAGCCGATGCGCCCGAGCTCGATCACTTCATTGCCAGCGAATTCGAGCGCAACGCGATGCAGCAACGGCTCGCCATGCGTGTGCGGCCACCAGCGCGGCGCATCGGGTACGCGCAATACGCCCGCAAGCGTTTGCGGATCGCGCCATTGCAGCGTGGTCGATGCATCGTTGCAAGCAAGTCGCACGCTCTGTTCGCGTTGAGGATGGACAAACCGTACGCTCAGATGAACGAGGCCATCGTTGTCATCAAGGCTCGAATGCAGGTCCACGCGATCGATCGACGTCGCCGATTCCCCCAGCAATTCCACCGGCCGCCATGGACCTGCGGCTTGGATCGGCGGGCACCAGCCGGGCATGTGGCCGAGCAAGGTCGTGCGTACATTGCGCAGTGTTGCCGGCTGAGCGAGCCTTGGCCGCCAGCGCGCACGCGTGCGTTTGGCTGCGAGCGCAGCGCTCAGCGAACGAAAGCAGAGATAGAGCGTGGCGTGTCCGTCCAGATGCAGATCGAGATCATGCGCGACGAACATCGAATCGGAATCGAGCAGTTTTGTGTCGTCGATCCAGACTTCCGAAAGTGTTGCAAGTCCGTGCAAGCGCAACCGGCGCATCCCGCTTTCGCATAGGACCAGTCGATACCAGTGGTCATCAAAAGCGAATGCCGGCGAGGTCTCGAGATCAAGTTTGCCGGCCTCCCGCCACGCCGATGCAACCGTGCCCGGCACGGGCGCGGCAAGCCATCCGTCAGCGATCAACGCAGCGGGCGTGGCGTAAGCGCCCGCTCGCGTAGTGAGGCATTCCCAGCCTTCGGACAACAGGCGCGGAAAAAAAGCGGACGGCGAAGCACTGACGCCGGGCGACGGGATGCGCATGGCGGTTTCCTCGAATGGCGTTGTAACGTGGCGTCGAGGCGACCCACTCTTATTGTGTGTGCGGCCGGCGCGGCCTGGACGCGTCGGCTGCAAGCTTGTTTTCGGCCGGCTGGGGTAAAACTTTAAAACCGCCAGGGTTAGCCCCTAGCGGATCAGCGCGGCAAGCGGCTCCACGATTTTGTCGTAAGACTCTTCCAGCACGTCGAAACACTCGTGACAGGGATCGCGCCGTCCGCGTGCGATGGCTCGTACCAGCCGGAACTGCATCACCATCGACTCGGTCGCAATGCGCTGCGCGGCGGTCGGCATGTTGTCGGGGATGGCGAAACCACGCTCGCGCATCCAGACGAGGTACCTCGACATGAACTCGAAGTTCGAGCCGAGTTGCCGCATGACGTTGAAGGTGTAAAGGTGGAAGTGGTCCGGGCCCCGTTCGAACAGCATCTCCAGGTGTTCAGGAAAAGCCGCCCGCCATTGCGTGATCGGATTGCGCGCCGGACGCCGCTGTAAATGCGCGACGAGCAGATCCGCCGACGCTTCCGCCAGCGCCGTGCCGCTTAGCGGCGCTCGTGCACGCTTGCAGAACTCCACGTAGGGAAACAGTAGCTCGGGACGGCCATCGAGTTCCGGCAGCCGGCGAAACACGCCTTCATAGTCCTCTCCGTCCAGCACGAAATAACCCGTGTTGTGGAAATAGCCGAGCCGGCGCGAACGCGGATCGATGTAATCCACGCCGATAGTCGTCTTCGTGTGATCGTGCCGGTATGACGTCGCGCGGGTGTCAGGCAGATAAAACGCATCGACTTCCGCCAGCACCGTATGGCCGCGCTGGGTCTGCGTACGCACACGGTCTTCCAGCGAATCATAGATAGCCAGTTCCTGGACCTGCAAACCATAGAGCTTGTCGAGGTCCTCCAGCGGGAACTTGAAGAACGTGAACTGGTCGCCTTCGAAGTCCTGCGTGACCGTGAAGGCGAGCGCGGCCCGCGGATCGAGTCCATAGCCGTGCAGCAGCTCGATCCACAAATCCACGTAGCAGTTCGTCTCCGCCCACACCCGCTCGCCCTGATGCAGCGCGTGCGACTGGTGTTTGCGCACGTTTATGTGGGACGGGTGCAGTTGCACGACCCTGGCGCGATCGCGGCCGGAATCCGTCACGCCGCTCGTGTGGACGGCAGTCATGACAGTGCCTCGAGGCCGGCGCTGATATGCGACTGCGTATCGCCCCAGAGGAAGTCGCGCACTTCAGCCGGCCACGCTTTTACATCGAGGCCATGATGACGGAAGAGGGCGAGCGTCGTGCGCTCCATGCCGAAACCGACGCATGCGGTATGCGCCAGTTCGCCGTTCGCCTGGGCGATCTTCCAGATCTCGCCGAAGTGTTCCATATGGTAGTTGAACGACAGGCACGCGGTCGGACGGTCGGGCGTGGCAACCGGGATCAGCAGCTCGAATTTCAGTTGCTGCGCACGCTGGCTATCGGCCACGATCTTGCCGCCACGGCCAAAGAACGGGTCGTTGGCGAGATCGATTTCGAACGGCAGGCCCAGCAGATTCACAAGCAGCGAACCCCGCTCGATCCACTTCTGACGGAAGTCCACGACCTGCTGGGGGCTGCCGAGGCGCACGTATTCGCGCATCCGGAACATCTGCATGCGGCCCGGATCGATGGACGGTTCATGACGGAAGCAATAGGCGAACACGTCGACGGTCGCACCATCTTCGGCCAGTGCGCCGCGCTTGGCGATAGTCGGGTAGATCGGATAACAGGCGGCCGGCGTGAGGACCAGGCGGGTCGGTTTTTGCTGGTCCATCCATTCGTCGGTGCGTTCTTCTTCGCCCACGGAAACGGTTTTTTCGAGCGCTTCCAGCAGCCGGTGATGACCACGGTCGTTGCCCTGGAAAGAGTGGATCGTGCCGGCGAGATCGGGGAAGCTCTTCAGATATTCGCTGTCCTCGAAGTCGTGGCGGCGCATGGCCGGCGGAAAGCGCAACACTTCGGCTTCCTGGTCGGCGCCCAGCAGCGTGATTGCGTGGTTGAGCCGGTCGATCACGTCCTCGAATACCTGGCTGCGGCCATACAGGCCGTCCTCGCCCGTATCAATGAGGATTCCCGCTTCAATCAAACGTGCCCGCAACGTCACGTCCGATGCGTTGTACGTGGATGCCTGTTGTGCATCGGCGGCTGCAATGGCCGCGTGTTCCGTTACCGTGTTCATGTTCTAGATTCTCCCCGTAGCCGGCGTGCGCTGCGCGAGCAGCAGGTTCGCCGTGTTTAATTGGATGCGGTCGTTGCTGATCATCAGCGGTGCAGAGAAAAGATCGCGCAGATGACGCCCGACGCTGTAATCGGTGTTGTTCTTGTAGCCCGCCATGCCGCAGATCATCAGCGTCTCCTGCACGACCTGCAGCGCAGTCGACGAGATGCTGAGCTTCAGCGTGTTCATGTCGGAGGCAAGACTCAGTGACGCTCCCAGCGGCGTGTCGAAATCGCATGCTTCCCGTGCATCGCGTGCAATGCGTTCAGATGAGGCATCGCTTGCGGCATCGAGTGCAACTTTCAGACGCGCCTGCATCATGCGCAACTGAGCGACCGCGTCCGCGAGCCGTCCCGCCGACGGAGGCAACGCGCCCGGTTTGCCACGTGCCTGCGCACGGAAGAACTGGTGCGCGCGGTTCACGGCGTCGGCGGTGATACCGATCCATACCGACGCCCAGAGCGTGTGCGAGACCGGCAGCATGCTCTGGTCGGCGATCTGTGCAAAGGGCACGGGCAGGATCTGTTCTTCACGGCCAACAGCAACGAGCCGGAAGCTTTCGCTGCAGGTGCCGCGCATGCCGAGCGAGTCCCAGCCGCCGCGTTTTTCGAGCACGAGCGAGTCGCGCGGCGCCACGATCAGCACCTGATCCGAAGCGCTCGCCTCAGGACTGCGGCGCGCGGTGACGAGGATGCAGTCGGCATGCTCGCCATACGAGATGGTCGGTGCGAGCTTCTCGATCCTGAACGCTCCGTCGACCAGTTCGACCGCACAGGCGCTGGTGCGCATGTTGCCGCCGATGGTTTCTTCGGAGGTCGCGGAGGCGAGCAGCCATTGCTCATCGACCAGGCGCGCGATCATCTCGCGTTGCCACGGGACCGTGTTGCCCTGGTCGACGATGCACGCGACCTGGCTCTGATGCATGGCATAGACCATCGCCGTCGATGAACATGCACGCCCCAGCGTTTCGCAGATACGCGCTACTTCGGCGAGCGTCAGCCCGGCGCCGCCGAGTGCGGCGGGGATCATTGCCGACAACAGGCGTTCGCGGCGCATCGCCTCGAATGCCTCGACCGGGAACCGTGCATCGCGATCGACCGCGGCGGCATGTTGGGCTGCGATCTGCGCCACGCGGCGGGTAGCGGAGAGCCACGCAGGTTCCGCCGATGCCTGCCGGACGTCTTCCACGATCTGCGCTGCCACGACCGCTGCTTCCTCGGCCTTCACTGCTGCAAGGACGGCGACATCCGTCGAGGCGTTCATGCTGCAGCCTGCGCCAGTTGCAGCTCGGTCACCGCGGCGGCGAGCGAGTCGATCGACGAAAACAGGCGGCGCGTCAGCATCCGGTCGGGGATCTCGATGTTGAACTCGTCTTCAACGGCGAGCATCAGATGAACGGTCGCGAGCGACGACAGCCCTGCGGCATACAGGTCGGCGTCATCAGCGAGCGAGTCGGCGGGTACGTCGAGCCGAGCGGATTCGGTAAGGATGCGGCGCAGTGCGGTTTTCATGTAATAGCCCCCCAAAGAAGCGTCACTAAAGGTGTGTCACCTAGGACCGGCCGCTGCCGTTTGATATCGGCTTGGTGCGTGACCGGAACCGGACTGGTCATGCAATCGGCAAGCTGGCGCACGTTTGTTTTGAAGCTTGGCGGGTCATCCCACGCTAGCGGGCACCAGGCTTTTTCTCGCGGCAGTTCGTCATTCGCCGATTGCGGTTCGGTTGACCGTATTTAACGGATTGGCAAGGGTAGGCGTCGGTGCGATGCCGCACGGAAGTTATGCGGTCGGAGACGTAACGTATGAACATCGAACAGGCCGGTGTTGCTGGCCTCATTTGGAGCAAGACAGGGACATGAACTGGAAAGCACTCGACTTCGAGCAAATCACCGCACGGGAGCTGTATTTGATCCTGCGGGCGAGAAGCGCTGTGTTCGTTGTCGAACAGTCGCACGTGCATCTTGACCCGGACGGCAGGGATGAAACGTCGCTCCATGTGTTTGCAGTCGATGACATGTCGCGTTCGATGCCCGTCATCGCCTACGCGCGGCTGCATGAGGGCAGCACGGGGACCGCGGAGGTGGCCGTGGTCGTGGTGGACAGGATCCTCACCAGCCCGCTACGGCGCTGTGACGGCACGGCTGCGACGCTGATTGAACGCGTGCTTGCGGCCGCGGCCGAGCGGTGGCCAGGGCGCGACGTGCGTTTGCTGGCGCCTGTGAGTTTGCGCGGGTTTTACGAAACATTCGGGTTTCGCCGCGACGAGGGACCGTTTGTCGAGCGCGGGGTTCGCGTGATCGGACTCATGCGCAAGAGCCGTCATAGCGGCCGGACGAACCAGCATGCCAGTGCGGCGGATTTCGTCGATACGGTCGAAGAGGTTTGAAGGATTCAAAGCTTTTCAGAACGCAGCAAGTGCCCAACGTCGGCATTAGACGTTTCTAAATGACACAGAGGACGCGAGTGACGTGCACTGCACGAACACGACGCCGACCTCTCCTTATCAGGATTTAACGATGTCGAGTGTTTCGATCACGAATGTGCGAGACGAGTCGCAGGGCGGGCGCGTCGAGACGTGGAAGACCCCGTGGATGGCGCAACGCGAGAAGATAGCGTCAGCGCCCTCGGCGGCCGCGAAAGCGGCCCGCGCGGTGAAGCTCGCGGCCGATGCCGCGAAGTCGAAGCAGCGCGCCGAGCTGAGCCGGCGGCGTCGGCTGATGATTGCGCCGTTGTCCTTCGCGGCGCTCACGGCGCTGTTGCTCGTGCTGCATCAGAGCCGTGTGCTCGAGCTGTTCTATCCGGTGGGGGCAGTTACGGTCGCGGCGCTACTCTACAAACGTTCGCCTGCGCACTATCTGTCATTCGTCGTGTGGCTGTTCTTCCTGACACCGGAAGTGCGGCGTTTGTCCGACTACTTCAACGGCATGTTCAGTGACCGCAGCCTCATCATGCTCGCGCCGGTGATCGCGGCCGCGCTGTGCGGCATGAACCTGCTGACTCATTTTCGGGTGCTGATGCAGCGGCGTGCCATCCCGCTCACGCTGATCGTGCTCGGCATCTTCTATGGCTATGTGATCGGCATGGTCGGCGCCGGGATCGCGGCTGCGTCTTACACGCTGATCTCGTGGCTGTTCCCGGTCCTGATCGCGTTTCACATCCTGGTTACGTGGCGGCAGTACCCCGAATATCACCGCACGATGCTCAAGACCTTCGTGTTCGGCGGCTTCGTGATCGCCTTATACGGGGTGTACCAGTATGTCAGTCCGCCGCCTTGGGACGCGTTCTGGCTGCTGCAGTCAGGCATGGTTTCGGAAGGCGTGCCGCTGCCGTTCGGCATGCGGGTCGCGAGCACGATGAATTCGTCGGGCCCGTTCGCCATCGCGATGATGGCCTGCCTGCTGATGACCCTCGCCGCACGCAACAAGATGGCCTTCCTCGCGGGCGGCCTGGCCGTGCCCGCCCTGATCGGCACGATGTCGCGCAGTGTGGTCGGCGGCCTTGCCATCGGGCTCGTGTATCTGTTCGTCATGCTCGATGGCCGCAGCCGCTTGCGGCTGGTCGGCGGTATCGCGGTGATCGTGCTGCTGTGTTCGCCGGTCGCGATGGTCGACGAAATCTCGGACAAGGCGATGGCACGCTTCTCCACGGTGACTCAGCTCGACAACGACTACAGCTATCAGGTTCGCACCGAGATCTACAACCACTTCCTCTCCGAGATGACGACCAATATCGCGGGGCAGGGTCTCGGCATGACGGGGCTCGGCTCGAAGCTCTCGGGCGATGGCTCGTCGAATAACGTCGACTTCGACAGCGGTTTGATGGAGGTGCCGTACGTGCTCGGATGGCCCGGTACGCTGCTCTATGCAACGGGTTTGCTGATGCTGATATTGCGCGCGTTTGTTGCCAGCTTTGCACGAAAAAGCGACCGCTTCGCCGTGGCCGGCACGGCTGCCGCCTTCGGTGTGCTGGCCATGATGGTGTTCGTCAACACGCTGATCGGTTCGGGAGGCATGTTCTTTTTCATCGGCGTGATGTTGCCGGTTACCGGCTGGCGCTATGCACGCGAAATTCAACAGCCGGCGCGCTCAGCCGCCGTTCGTCAGAACGGTCGCCCCGCTGCGGCCGCTCCCGGGCGCGCAACAACAGGAACCGCGGCGCAGCAGCACATTGCGCAGCCTTCCACGCCGCGCACATGAGCGCCGTCGTCAAACGGCCCGGTCAGCGCGGTCAACCTGAAGGGGCCTCCAATCCATCGGACAGCACGGCAGCACACTCAGTATCCAACGAGGACCGCATGAATCTACTCATCGTCACCCATACCGTCGGCAGGAACGACGGGCAAGGGCGCGTCAACTACGAGGTCGTCCAGGCCGCGCTCGCCGCGGGCCATTCGGTCACGCTGCTCAGTACCACGGTCGACGAAACGTTGAGCCGGCATCCGCGCATCACGGTCGCCCGCCTGCCCGCGAGCCGCGTGCCCACGCGCCTGCTCAAGTATCAGGTGTTTGCGTTGCGCGCGGCGGCGTGGATCCGCGCGCACCGGCACGAATTCGACGTGGTGCAGGTCAACGGTTTTATTGCGTGGACTCGTTCCGACGTCAACGCCATCCACTTCGTCCACACCGGCTGGTATGAAAGCGGTTATTACCCGTTTCGCCTGACCGGCGGCATCTACGCTGCGTATCAACTGTTGTTCACGCGGCTCAACGCGTGGTGCGAGCGCTGGGCATTCAGGCATGCACGCGTGCTGGTGCCGGTGTCGGAGAAAGTAAGCGCGGAACTGGTGACGCTCGGCATGTCGCGCGACAAAATTCGCGTGATCCATAACGGCGTGGATAACGTTGAGTTCTCGCCGGACTTGTCGCAGACGTCGCAGCGCGAGCGCTTCAAGTTGCCCGAGGAGCCGTTCATGCTGCTGTTTGCCGGCGATCTGCGCAACGCGCGCAAGAACCTCGATACCGTGCTGCGCGCGCTCGTAACGTGTCCGCCAAAGGTGCACCTCGCAGTGGCCGGCGGTGTGGCGAACAGTCCGTATCCGGCAATGGCCGCCGCGCTCGGCGTGGCGGATCGTGTGCATTTCGTCGGAATGATCCGCGACATGCCCACGTTGATGCGATGCGCCGATGCGTTTGTGTTCCCGTCGCGTTATGAAGCCATGAGCCTCGTGCTGCTCGAAGCGCTCGCATCCGCGTTGCCGGTAATTACCGTGCACACAGCCGGCGGCGCAGAGGTGATCACGGAGGAGTGCGGCATCGTGCTCGACGATCCCGACAACGCAACCGCGCTTGCTGAAGCCATCACTCTGGTCGCATCCGACCCGCTGCGTGTGCGCGAAATGGGGCAGGCCGCGCAAGCCCTGGCCGCGACTCTGTCGTGGCAGACCATGGCAGCACGCTATCTCGCGCTGTTTGAAGACATTGCGACAACACGCAAGGCTGCTCGCCACAATGCACGGGCAAGCCACGAGACTGTATCGGTGAAGACATGAATACTGCGACTAAATCAATGACCATGCGAGCAAGCACGATCACCCCCGCCGCAGACCGAGCGGGCAAGGCTGCCGGTTCGAACAAGCCTTTAGGTCAGGCTTCAGGCAAAGCTTCAACGGGCACCTCAGGCCAGCCTTCAAAACAGCGGACTATCGACTCGCTGCAGATCGGCATGAACTGGTTCGACGAACGACCCGGTGGCCTCGACCGCATGGTCAGCGCACTCATACAGTCGCTGCCCGCTCAGGGCGTAACGGTGCGCGGGCTGGTAGCAGGAAGCGAGAACGTACGGACGTCGACTCATGGCGTGGTGACGCCGTTCGCCGCACCCGATGCACCTTTGCCGAAGCGCGTCGCCGGTTTGCGGCGCGCGGCGGTCGAGTTGCGCAACGCGCGTATGCCCGACGTGGTCGCGGCGCACTTCGCGCTGTATGCCGCGCCCGTGCTCGGCAAGTTTTCGCGTGTGCCGAAGGTGATCCATTTTCATGGCCCCTGGGGCGATGAATCGGCGCATGGCGCGCGTGGCCGCGCGAATGTGATGGTGCGGCGTGCGGTCGAACGGCATGTGTATCAGCGCGGCAATCTGCACATTGTCTTGTCACAGGCTTTTGGCGACGTGTTGCAGGAGCAGTACGGCGTGAACGCACGCACGATCCGCATCGTGCCCGGTTGTGTCGACGTCAATCATTTCAGCACCGACATAGACCGGCGTGCCGCACGTACCGCGCTCGGACTTCCGCAAGACCGCCCGATGCTTTTCTGCGTGCGCCGCCTCGTCTCGCGCATGGGCCTGGAAGATTTGATCGACGCGATGTTCCTCGTGCGCCAGCAAGTGCCCGACGTGCTGCTGACTATCGCCGGCAAGGGGCCGCTGATGACGGCGTTGCAGGCGCGTATCGAATATCGGGGCTTGTCGCAGCATGTGCGCCTCGCGGGGTTTGTCGCCGACGAAGCGCTGCCGCTCTGGTATCGCTCGGCGGATGTGTCGGTGGTGCCGACGACCGCGCTGGAGGGTTTTGGTCTCACCACCATCGAGTCGCTGGCGAGCGGTACGCCGGTGATCGTGACGCCCGTGGGCGGTTTGCCCGAAGCGGTCGCGCCGCTGAGCCCGGAGCTGGTGCTGGAATCGGGCGGCTTTCAGGCGCTGGGGGCAGGACTCGCCGGAGCGCTGCTTGGCCGGCGGGTTCTCCCCAGCGAAGCCGAGTGCCGCGCGTACGCACGCTCGCATTTCGACCTGCCGGTGATCGCGGCGCAGACGGCCGCTGTGTATCGCGAAGCCATCGACTCGTTCTGAACGAACAAGAAAAACCCGGCAAGAAGAAAGAAGGGCCCCGGCGCCCCAGGCGCCGCTCAACCTCGAAAGACCCAAGTCATGAAAATCGTTCACCTGGCCACGCATGCGCAATGTATTGGCAACGGCACCGTCAACGCGATGGTCGATCTGGCGTGCATGCAGGCCCGCGCCGGTCACGACGTTGCTGTTGCGTCATCGGGCGGCGCTTTCGAGCCGTTGCTGCGACGTCATGGCGTCACGCACGTGCTGCTGCAGCAGTCGCGCCAGCCTTGGCGCGTGCCGGCCATGATCGCGGGGTTTGGCCGGCTGATCGAGCGTTTTAATCCCGATGTCGTGCACGCGCACATGATGACCGGCGCGTTGATTTCTCGCTTTGGCAGCATGCGCCGCCGCTTCGCGCTGGTGACCACCGTGCATCACGATATCCAGAAAAGCGCTTCTCTGATGCGTTTTGGTGACCGCGTGATTGTGGTGAGCCACGCGGTCGGCGACGCAATGCTCGAGCGTGGGCTGCTCGCGAACACCTTGAGCGTGGTGGCGAGCGGCACGATCGGTTCGCCGCGTCTTGCCGCACGGCCGATGCCGCGGCCATTGCAGTTGCGCCATCCGAACGTGGTCTGTGTAGCGGCGATGTTCGAGCGCAACGGCATTGCCGATCTGCTGCATGCGTTCGCGCATGTCCGGCGGACGCTGGACGCGCGGCTTTATCTGGTGGGAGATGGTCCCGATCGCGGTTTGATGGAAGCTTTATCTGAACAACTTGGCATTGCGAGCCATGTACAGTTTGCGGGATTCGTCGCCGATCCCCGTGCGTATCTGGCTGAAGCCGATGTCTTCGCGTTTGCGCCACATCAGGCGCCCGGGCCGCTGGTGCTCAGCGAAGCGCGCGAAGCTGGTTGCGCGATTGTCGCGACGAAGGTGGGTGGCGTTCCGGAGATGCTGGAGAACGGTAGCGCGGGTGTGCTTGTGCCGCCGCAGGAGCCTTTGCAACTGGCAGCCAAGATCGGCTGGTTGTTGATGGATTCGCCGGTGCGTGCGCAATATGCGGCGCGCGCGAAGCGGGATCTCGAGCGTTTTTCCGTGCAGCGCGTGTGTGCCGATCATCTTGCGGTCTATGAGCGCGCAATTGCGGAGTGCGAGGAGCGGCAAAGCCGGCCGTCGACACGGCGAGCGCCGGCGGCATGACCGTGGTTTTTCGCTCGCGCCGGTGGACGGGGTTTGGTGGTTTTGGGGTTAGTGGTCGGGGGGCGATGCCGGGTTGGCGCTTTCGGCGTTAGTGGTCTGCGTGAGTCAGATGTTCTCTTTATCACTATTAGCCACTGTGCGTGTGGCGAAGCGTGTGGGTATCGGTGTTCGGAGAGGTCGGGGTTCAAACATCCTTC
>NZ_JALPRJ010000115.1 GCF_030464885.1 Caballeronia sp. SEWSISQ10-4 2
GGGTTTGCTCCATCGGCAGGTTGATGTCGGCGAGTGCGGCGGCTTGCAGTTGCACGCGCCATGCAGCGATCCTTCCACCAAGCGCTTCCCATGCAAGCAGATTGGCGAATAGCAGGCCTTGCAGCACGAGCGTGGTGGCATCGGGAAGATCGAGGCGGCGTTGCAGCAGACTGCCGCTCGCCTCGATCCCGCCGATCATCAGCGCACACACGATGATCGCGAGCGGATTCTGGCGCGCGGCGAAGGCGACGAGAATGCCCGCGTAGCCATAACCGGCGAGCAGCGATGCGTTAGCGCTGCCCTGCACCGCCGCGACTTCGAACATGCCGGCTAGACCAGCAGCTGCTCCGCCGAGCGCGCAGGCGGCGAATGCCAGCAGGTTCACCGGCAAGCCGACGAGGCGCGCAGCGCGGTTGCTGCCGCCGACCACGCGCATCGCGAAACCCTTGGTGCTGTACTTGACGAAGATCCACGCCGCAATGCATGCCACAACGCCCCAAAAGAGGCCCCAGTGGACTTCGAGGCCAGGGAGCGAGCCAACCATCATCGACGGGGGAACGGGCAGCGTGGAGGGCTTGTTGAGGCTTGCCGGATCGCGCAACGGCCCTTCCACAAGATGCTTGAACAGCGCAATCGCGATATACGCCATCAATAGACTGCTGATCGTTTCATTGACGCCACGCCATTGCCGCAGCGCACCGACCGCACCGATCCAGACCGCGCCCGCCAGCATGCCCGCAAGCGCCATCAGCGGCGTGGCGATCAACCACGGCGTGCCGGCCGGCAGCATCTGCGGGACAATTGCCGCGCACATTCCGCCCAGCGCCAGCGCGCCCTCGCCGCCGATCACAATCAATCCGACCTGTGCCGGCAACGCCACGCACAGCGCCGTCAGCATGAGCGGTGAAGCGCGCAGCAAGGTGCTTTGCCAGGCGAACGACGAACCGAACGCGCCCTGGAAAATCAGGCCGACGGCATCGAAGACCGGTTGGCCCTGCACCAGCAGGAATAACGAAAACAGCACCAGCGTTCCGACAAGCGCAAGCACTGTCGGTATCGCCGGTAACAGCGCAAGCAAAGCGCGGGCAGTCGGGGCATTGGGACGCATCACGGCTCCTTCAGGAAGACGAGGCCATCATCAGATCTGGCCGGTCACGCCCGCCACGAGATAATTCATGCTCTCAAGCGTGTAGTCGGTCTGCGCGTGGCTCGTTCCGGCGGCGATCGCGGTGGCCCCTTTGTTATCTTTCATCGGCCCCTTGAAGATCACGAAGTCGCCCGCCATCATGCTGGCCTTGATCGTGTCCGCGGCCTTCTTCGCGTCGGGCGTGACCTTCGCGCCGTATGGCGACATCTTGACGAAACCCTCCTTGAGCCCGCCGCGCAGCACGTTGGGCTGCGGCTTGCCGGCCTGAGCATCGGCGATGAGTTCCTTATACGGCGTCGCCCAGTCCCACTCCGCGCCGGTGAGATAACCCTTGGGCGCAAGCGCGGCCTGGCTCGCGTGATAACCGCAACTCATCACGCCGCGTTTTTCCGCCGTTTCCACCACGACCTTCGGCCCATCCACGTGGCACGTCAGCACGTCGCAACCCTGATCGACGAGACTGTTGGTGGCTTCCGCTTCCTTCACGGGCATCGACCAGTCGCCAGTGAAAATAACCTGCGTGGTGATGGCGGGATCGACAGACTGCGCGCCGAGCGTGAACGAGTTGATATTGCGCAGCACCTGCGGAATAGGCTTGGCGGCAACGAAGCCAAGCTTCTTGCTCTTGGTCATGTGACCCGCGACCACGCCGTTCAGATACTGGCATTCATCGATATAACCAAAATAGCTCGCGATATTGGGCGGATTGCCCTGCTTCCATAAACCGCCGCAATGCGCGAAACGGACGTTCGGATACTTGGCCGCCATCTTGAGCACGTGCGGATCGAAGTAACCGAACGAGGTCGCAAAAATGAGCGTTGCGCCGTCCTGTTCGATCATCGCTTCCATGGTCTTCTGGACCGCGATGGTCTCGGGCACGTTCTCTTCTTCAACGACCTTCACGTTGGGCAGCTTCTTGATGATCGCCGCCGCCGACGCTTGCGCCTGGTTGTAGCCATAATCGCCGCGCGCGCCGACATAGATCACGCCAACAGTAGTTTTCCCCGCAGCGAATACCGACTGGAACGGGGCCATGGTCGCGAGTGCCAACAGGCTCGCGTCTTTGATGAAAGTGCGGCGGCTAGTCATGTCGTTCGATTCCTGGTTAGAGGTTATTGGGCTGTTTTTGAAGACTGTCGAGGTAGGCGATCCAGCCGCCAAAAGCCGTAATGTCCTGCGCTCCGCTTTCAACCGATACAGCCGACGGCTCGCAGATGAAACCCTTGACGACGCGGCCATCGCTCAGCGCCACCGTGCCGATACCCATCGGCGATGGAACATCCATCACGAACTTGCCAAACGTGCGCAAGGGCAGCTCCCACACTTCCATGGCGATGGCTGCGCCGTAGCCGTCCGTGGTGCGCACGAGCCCGGGTTTGGGCGGCGAAGTATTAGCGAGCGCAAAGAGCCGATAGCCCGGCGCGGTGCGTGTCGTTTCCTTGAACCGGGCGCTCGCTTCCAGCAATTGCCAATTAAGCGGCTGCCCTCGCAAATGCGCCCCGACGACTGCGAGCGTTACGCTCGGCTCCTGGAATGGCAGCGGTTGGAGATCGGGCGACGGGGTGGTTTTATCGTTGAATAGCGCTTGGATACGCGCCCCCAAAACGGCCAGCCGATGATCCGCACCGCTGGGCGCAATCAAGGTCACGCCGGCCGGCAAACCGTCGCTGCGATGCAGGCCTGGCACAGCCAGCGCGCATAGATCCAGCAGGTTGACGAAGTTGGTGTAATACCCCAGTTCGCTATTACGTTCGATGGGGTTTGCCTGCACGTCGGCGATCAGCGGATGGGTCGGCGCAGTCGGGACGATCAGGACATCGATAGTGTCGAAGCATCGCTCGACTTCACGCTTGAGTGCTGCGAGTGCGTATTGGCCGTTGAAGGCATCGACTGCACTGAAGCGGTCCGCCTTACTGATCACGGACGCAACCGTCGCGTCGATGTCCGCAAAATTTGTCTCGAAGAACGTGCCCAGCGCGGCACGGCGCTCGGCGACCCAAGGGCCGTCGTAGAGCAATGCCGACACCCGTTTGAACGGCGCGAAATCGATATCGCGCGGCGTGACATGCAGTTCGGTCGAGAGGGTATCGAGGGTGGCAAGGAATGCATGTTGAGCGGCGGTATCGTCGAAAAACTCCAGCTCGGCCGGCACACCAATACGCACGGCCGAAACGGTCGCGCCCAAGGCCGGCAGCTTGCGCGAATAAGCATCGAGCGCATCGAACTTCGCCATTTGCGCGAGGACGTGCCACGCGTCGGCCACGTCGTGCGCGAAGATCGACAGCGTATCCAGGCTCCGGCAAGCGGGCACCACCCCCCTTTTGCTCACCAGACCCAGCGACGGCTTCAGCCCGACCAGCCCATTGAATCCCGCGGGCACCCGGCCGGACCCGGCTGTATCCGTACCGAGTGAAAACGCAACGCACCCCGCGGCAACCGCCACCGCCGACCCGGAGCTCGATCCCCCCGACACATGCCCTGGAAATTTAACCTGGCGCACCGCGCCATAGGGCGAGCGCGTGCCAACGAGACCCGTAGCAAACTGATCGAGATTCGTCTTGCCGATGAGAATCGCGCCGGCGTCGAGCAGCCGCTGGGCGGCGAAAGCGGACACGTCGGGCGTATAGCTGAAGGGCTTGCAAGCGGCGGTCGTCGGCAGCCCCGCTACGTCCACATTGTCCTTGACCGCGAACGGCACGCCGAACAGCGGCATGCGTTCGAACACCGCATCGCCTTCTTTAGCAAGTTTGTCTTCAAGCACCCTTGCCCGCGAACGCACCGCGTCCTCCGGCAAACGCAGCGTCCACACTTCCGGGCGATCGACGGCGTGGATCCGTTTGAACACCGCGTCGATGACCGTCAGCGGCGAGCGGCGTCGCTCGGCGTAAGCAGCCAGAAGAGCTGCAACGCGTGGACAGTCGAATGGATCAGGTGAATTGGACATGAATTCCGTCTTGCATACAAGATGGAATTCATCAATGCATGAGCTGTGCCAGGCAAAGTCCGGCTGTGTGGCAAGGCCTCTGTGCCTTGCCACACAAGGCTTTCCGCTAAGTGCTCAGACTCGGTGCATTGATGTCGTCAATGTCCGTCGCTCTGGTTCCTGGTGCGCGATGCACCGTCAGGAAACGCGCGCGCACAAAAGCAGCGCTGCGGGACTCGCGGGCGCGCAACGCCAAACCAAGGATCAACTTTCAGGAGGCCTGATTCGCTCTCGCGGACGCGGCCGCGCTTCGTCCCGTCAGAAATTTCCCGAGCATGATCGACGGTCGTTCGACCGCGAGATAAGTCACTGCGGCAACAGGAATGATCAGCACCGCCGCCGTCACGATCGCGCGCCATGCCGAGCCGGAAGCAGGCATCAAGTGGATGATCGTGAGGAGCACGACCGTGTGTGTCAGATACAGGCTGTAGGAAATCGTGCCCAGGAATACGACTGGGCGCTTTGCCAGCACCGACGTAAAACGCCTCGATACGATTGCTGTACACACAATGCCCGCGGCGGCAGCCACGACACACCAGTCGAAAATGTACTGGCCGACAACACCCGTCGTAATCGACGTCACCGAGCGTGACAAGAAATAGAGCACGAGCGAAGCGGCGAGAACAAACTTCGTTCGATTGTGCTTTGCTAGCCATCGTTGCCAGCGCGCGCGGTGGATCGCCAGCGTCGAGCCGACGATGAACATGCCGAGGTAATGCGCCGTCATCGCCCAGTCACCGCTGAAGCTTGGGCTGCTGGTCTCGTCGGCACCCTTCCCCATGGCGAACAGGAAGGACACTGCGGAAATAGCCAGCGCCGTCGCCAGACAAGCGCGTGCGGACACGCGGCCGGCGCAATAGACAACCAAAGGCATCATCAACGAAATGCGCATTTCGTAGATCAGCGACCAGATCACCGGAAGCACGCGATTGGCTTTGTATTGTCCGATAAACAAGATGTGATCCAGTATTTCTGCACGCGAGAATGATCCGATCCAGATATCGTTGAACCATGAGCCAGCCCATTCAACGGGCTCTACGTTGATCAGATTAATGAATGAACAGGCAGCGAACAGTACGGCGAGATAAGGCAAATAGATCCGGCAAATCCGCTTGATCAAATAGTCGCGATACGTGATGCGTCGATTCGACATCAATTGAAGGGTCAGGACAAAACCGCTCAGTATGAAGAATAAAATGACAGCTTCATGACCAAGCGCCAACACGCGCAAGGGTGACTTGGGTATCCACCAGAGCGGGCCGACCAGTACGAAATGATTGATTACCACCATCAGGGCGGCTATGCCGCGCAATGCATCCAGTTGTGGATAATGGCGGCCGCGGAAGGAACTCGTTTCATTCACCCGATAAATACCTCGCAGTCCGAATTAGTTTCAAGTGATGCAATTTTCAGCTGACACGCTCTACCAAATTAATTAGTCGGTAAAGGAAAGTTTAATGGCCGATTCAATAGACAATTAAGCCTGTATTACTTTCTAATACTTTTTTACTTTATTGCCGATGAACGCTGCTCGGGCGGTCGTAGTTTTTGCCTGTGCGCTTCAGGCATTGGCGAGATCAATGCGACCGGGTGCTCACGTATGGACCTGAGCGACGGCTACGCCGGCAGCATTCGCCGTCCCTTGGCGCTTTCGCCAGCACGCCGGCGGCGTTCCGAATTCCCGCTTAAACGCCCTGTTGAATGCCGCCTCCGATTCGTAGCCGACCTGCTCCGCCACCGCGGCGAGCGACTTGCTGCCGGTCGAGAGTTCCTGCGCCGCGATCTGCAGACGCCAACGTGCCAGATATTGCATGGGCGGCTGTCCCAGCAGGTCCGTGAACCGTTGCGCTAACGCGGAACGCGACAAGCCCACCTTTCGCGCGAGTTCATCGACGGTCCACGAGTGCGCGGGTTGCGCGTGGAGCATCGATAACGCCCGACCGACGAACCGGTCGCGCACGCCCGCCAGCCACCCTTTCCGATCGGCAGGCAGGGTATCGATACAACGGCGCACCGCTTCGACGAACAGCAGTTCAGACAGTCTCGCAAGAACGATGGCACTGCCGGCCCGCCACTCGCTCGCTTCTGCTGCAGCGAATTGCAGTGACGACTCCAGCCATGCCGAGCGCGGGTCGTTGCGCATGTCGACCTTGAAGATTGGCGGCAGCGAAGACAGCAACGGGTTGCTCAAGGTGTTGTCGCAGGCCAGGAAACCGCAGACGAGACGTGTGCCGATTCCACCGCCTCCGTAAGACAACTTCATCACCTGGCCCGGTGTTGTCTGCAACTGACTGGCGAGCAAGGGCGCCGCCGACGCGGGAGAAAGCGCTAGGTCGCTGCCGATAATGTGCGCTTCGCCTTGCGGCACTACCAGCAGTTCGCCGGCATTGAGGTGAATCGCGGAGCCTTGATTGTCAGCGAGTTGCGCCCAGCAGCGCCCTTCGGTGATCAGATGATAGGACACCACGCGTTCCGATCTCGGCAGGAAAGCCGCATAGAGGGTCGCATCTCCCTGACCAATCACGCACCACGGCTCAGTGAACTCTCCATTGAGATACACCGCTCCGCTCAGGCGCACCGCGCGAAGCACGTCGGAAACGGCGTCCATGGATAGTGTCCGTTGAATAGCGCCCGTTGAATGCGGCGTCCTGCACAAGAAATCTGGACGCCTGATCATTCATCATGGTAAGCAATTCGTAAATACTAGCACCCACGTACCGCAGCTTCTAGTGCCGAACCGTAACGTTCCGGCGAGCGCATGCGGTGTTGTCGAGTGCGTGCTGCGGCGCACATCAATCCGCCGGGCAAGGCTGCATCGGCAGACCCACATACGCCCGGGTAAAAACCATGAAGGAGATGCATCATGAGCAACGAAAACACTTATCACGGAGGCTGCTTTTGCGGCGCGGTTCAGATCACAGTCACAGGCGAGCCGGCAGGAATGGGTTATTGCCACTGCGACTCGTGTAGAAGCTGGTCGGCAGGACCCGTCAACGCCTTCACGCTATGGAAACCCGAGGCGGTGCACATTACGCGGGGCGCCGACAACATAGGCACTTACAACAAGACACCGCAAAGCTATCGCAAATGGTGCAAGACATGCGGCGGCCACCTCTTCACCGAGCATCCCGGCATGGGACTAACCGACCTGTATGCAGCAGTTATTCCAGACTTCCCGTACGAAGCTGGCGTTCATGTCAACTATCAGGAAACGAAGCTGCGAATGAAGGACGGCTTGCCAAAGATGAAAGATTTCCCGGGGGAAATGGGCGGCTCGGGCATCAGCCTGGCAGAATAACTCGCGTCAGTCACGCGGTAATCACGACACGCAGCGCTGCGTGACTGCATCGAAACACGTTTCACCTTTATATGGCTAGTTTGAGGCCGAATAGTCGCGTGAACCGGGTGCGCCACGAACCCGTGTCGTGGACCACGCCCGCGTTCGTTGTCGAGGCCGCGGCAGCACTCTCGGAATCACGCTGAAGCTCAGTCGCGAATAGCGACGATCGCTTCGATCTCCACCGTGATGTTGCCCGGCAGCGACCCCACGCCGACAGCGGAACGCGAGTGCCGGCCCGCGTCGCCGAACACATCGACGAACAGATCGGAGCATCCGTTGATCACGCGCGGATGATCGGCGAAGTCCGGCGTGGCATTAACCATGCCGAGCAGCTTTACGATGCGTCTCACGCGGCCCAGATCGCCTAGTTCCACATGCAGCACCGACAACAAGTTAAGGCCCACGAGTTGTGCATGTGTGTACGCTTCATCGGCGGTGACGTTGTCACCGACCTTGCCTGTCATCAGGTGTCCGGTCCCGTCAAGCGGCCCTTGCCCCGACAAAAACAGCAAGTTGCCTTCGCGCGTGCAGTGAGTGAAGTTGCCTATCGGTGCGGGCACGTCCTGAAGTTTCAAACCGCGGGCCTGCAGTCGTTCGTAGCAGTTCATCTCAGTCGAAAATCCCATGTTGCGTTGGTTCTCTTTCAAGTGTTGAGGACAAGGTTCAAAGAGCGGCAGCCTGTGCCTAGCCGATGGAGTCGGGCGCGCGACGCCGCCAGCCGAGCCGCGCTTCAATGCGCGCAGCGACCACCTTTAGTTCGTCGCCAAAACGTTCAGTACTCTGAATCGCCTTGGCCTCCGGCATCACGATCGAAATAGTGAAGACGCAGTCCCCGGCCTGGTCGAGCACCGGTGCGGCGAGACACGCCACGGACGCATCCGATTCGCCGATCTGGATCGACAGCCGCGCGTCGAGCGCTTCACGCGCCATTCGTGCGAGCACGTTAGGGCGTGTTTCGGCACGCGCAGTGGGAGACGACTTTGCGTATCGCGTGAAATAGGCGATCCGCTCGGCGTCGGGCAGATGTCCCACCAGCAACCGTCCCGATGCAGTCCAGTTGAGCGGCACCCGGCTGCCTACACGCGAGGTCACGCGAAAATGGCCCGGTCCCTCAGCCATCTGCAACACGACCATCATGCCTTCCTCGAGTCCGCACACCTGCACCGTCTCGCCGACCTGCGCCGACAAGCGGTTCATCTCTTCATGCGCGACCGCCAGATAGTCGAGCGAACTCGCATACGTCAACCCGTAGCCGTATAACCGCGAGCCGAGCCAGATTGCGCCGTCGGGCGTGCGCGCCAACAGGTTCTTCTCCACCAGGTCGTTGATGATCGAATAGACAGTCGAAAGCGGCGCGCCGACCAGACGCGCGATTTCATAAGCAGTGATCGGACGGTTGGTTTCCTGCAGCGCGTCCAGGATCTGCACTGCCCGGTCGATCGCGCTCGTGCGTGTGCGCGGCGCGGCAGCGGGAAGATCGGGCGTGTCCGGCACCGGCTTCGCGGCTGGCTCCGGTTCCTGTGCGGTTTGACGGGACTTGCGGATCATTGCGCTCCTAGTGACAGATTGTTTTTGTACAGTTTGACGCAAGTGCATCGTATGCTAATCTAATACACAATTACAACATACATTCCATAATAAAGGAATATCAGGAGCCGCACGATGGATGTTTATTCCCGTTTTGGTCTACGCTCGGTCGTCAACGTATCGGGCACGATGACGAGCCTGGGTGCCTCCATCGTGGCGGCGCCGGTCATTGAAGCAATGGCCGCGATCCTGCCGCAGTTTGTCCAGATCGACGACTTGCAACGCAAGGCGTCGGCCGTGATCGCGCGGGCGTGCGGCAGCGAAAGCGGCTATATCACCGCGTCCTGTTCGGCCGCGATCACGCTTGGCATTGCCGCGACCATGACGGGCGACGACCCGGGCCTGATCGAGCGTTTGCCCGACACGGCCGGTTTGCGGAACGAGGTAGTTGTGCAAACCGGCCATCTCGTCAATTATGGCGCGCCCGTCGACCAGGCCATCCGGCTCGCCGGCGCTCGCGTCGTGCCGGTTGGCGCGGCCACGGAGGCGCACGGTTACCAGCTATCCGCGGCAATCAATGACCGTACTACTGCCGCACTCTATGTCGTCTCGCATCACACGGTCCAGTTCGGATTGATCCAACTGGAAGAGTTTATAGCCGCCGCGCATGCGAAGGGTGTGCCGGTGATCGTGGACGCGGCGTCGGAATATGACCTCAAACGCTTCATTGCCGCGGGCGCCGATCTCGTGCTGTATTCAGCGCACAAGTTTCTCGGCGGTCCGACTGCCGGGATCGTAGCGGGCAAGAAAACGCTGGTACGTGCCGCCTATTTCCAGAATGGCGGCATCGGTCGTGGCATGAAAGTGGGCAAGGAAGGGATCGCGGGCGCCATCGCTGCGCTCGAACAATGGCAGCAGCGCGATCATGCGGCGGTCCGTGCGCGTGAGCGTGGTTATCTCAAGCTATGGCATGAAGCGCTGAACGGCCGTCCTGGCGTACGCGCGGAGATCGATGCCGATCCTACCGGCAATCCGCTTGACCGCCTGAAGCTTTCCATCGATTCACGCGAGGCGCGTATCAGCGCCTGGGATTTGGCAGACGCGCTGGCAAATCCGCCGGCGGGCAGCGTGCCGGTGATCGTTCGCGATCACGAGGCCGAACTGAATTTTTTCTTCGTCGATCCGTGCAACCTGCATCCCGGCCAGGAACAGATCGTCCTTCAACGTTTGCTCGCCGAACTCGAACGTGTGCAGCACGCACCGCAGCCGCTGGTCACGCCGTTTTTCCAGCGCGACGCGCGGCGTGTTGCTGGCCGGCGCAACTGGCCGGACTGAATTTCAACCTTTGTACGACCGATACGCCGGATTATCTCCGGCGTCGCTTTGCCTTGCACGTTTAGTAATCCTTACGCCATCGAAGACAAAAAGAATTCATCGATGAATGCCCTTCTTTCGACCAGAGGAAACCAGATGCACAAGCAGATCCTTCGCACGGCCGTGGCCGTTGCCGTGACCGGAAGCGTTGCGCAAGCCGCTTACGCCCAAAGCAGTGTGACGCTCTACGGCATTGTCGATGCCGGCTTCACCTACACCAACAATCAAAAAGGCAATAGCGCCTATCAGGCCACTCAAGGCAACGTGCAAGGGTCGCGCTGGGGTCTGCTTGGAACCGAGGATCTGGGCGGCGGCAACAAAGTCCTGTTCAGGCTCGAGAACGGCTTCAGCCTGGAATCGGGCGCATTGGGCCAGGGCGGACGCATGTTCGGCCGCAGTGCGTGGGTCGCATTGAGTAACAGCCGTGCGGGTACGATTACGCTTGGCCGCCAGTACAACAGCGTGCAGGACTATTTGTCGAATCTGCAGATCAACGGCGTGGGCGCGATGAGCCAGTTCGGCAACGCGGTCTACGACAACGACGACCTCAACAATACCTACCGCACCAACAACGCCGTCAAGTACACCACGCCCACGTTCTCCGGCTTCACCGCCAACGCGATGTACGCGTTCTCGAACACGGCCGGCGACTTCTCGAATAACCGTGCATGGAGCGTAGGGGCAGATTATGTCGCGGGACCAGTCCGTCTCGACGCGGCCTACTCGCTGGTTAATCACCCAGCGTCGAACACGGCAGGCGCTGCGCCTTCCGACAACTACTACGGCACCAGTTCGTCGATCATCAGCAACGTCGCGCGCAATCAGGTCTGGGGCGCGGGCGGTGCCTATGCGTTCGGGCCGGCCACCGTCGCCCTGTTGTACACAAACTCGCACTTCGACCTCCTGAGCGGCGGCAGCCTGCGCTTCGCGAACTACGAAGCGAGCGTGCGTTATCAGTTCACGCCCGTCACGCTGCTCTCGCTCGGCTATATCTACACGAGCCAGAACAGCAGTTCGGCCACGGCGGCAAATGGCCACTACAGCCAGCTCGCGCTCGGTGGCGAGTATTTCCTTTCGAAGAGCACCGATCTTTACCTGAACGGCATTTATCAGCGTTCGTCGGGCGCCAAGGCGTGGGTCGAAGGCGTCTCGAATCCGTCCAGCAACAACGGGCAATTCGTCACCGTCGCCGGAATTCGGCACAAGTTCTAACCCGGTATGCCAGACCGTTGGAGACCCATGCGGCTCGACGGTCTGGTTCCTCCGATCGCTATTTTGGAGACCCCATGGCGACTGTCCAGGGAAGTTGGTTACTCGTTTACGCGTTAGTCGCGATCATCGCGCTGGTCGTGCTGATCGCGCGATTCAAACTCAATCCGTTTATCACGCTGATGGTGGTATCCGTCGCGCTCGCGCTTGCTGTCGGCATGCCGATGACGTCGATTCTCAAGTCGTTCGAAACCGGCGTTGGCGGAACGCTCGGGCATATTGCGATTGTCGTCGGGCTCGGTACGATGCTCGGCAAGATGATGGCCGAATCCGGCGGCGCCGAACAAATCGCGCGCACGCTCATCGGATTGTTTGGCCCGAAGAACGTGCATTGGGCCATGATGTGCATCGCGTTTCTCGTCGGCCTGCCGGTGTTTTTCGAAGTCGGTTTCGTGTTGCTGATTCCGATCGCATTCAACGTGGCGCAGCGCACGGGCACGTCGATGATCCGCGTCGGCATTCCCATGGTCGCGGGGCTCTCGGTCGTGCATGGCCTGATCCCGCCGCATCCGGCCGCGTTGCTGGCCGTCACGGCTTATAACGCGGATATCGGCCACACGATCTTCTATGCGCTGGTCGTCGGCATTCCCACGGCGATTATCGCCGGGCCGCTGTTCTCGAAGCTGATCGCGAAGTTCGTCGTACTCGAGGGCGTCAATCCGATAGCGCAGCAGTTTATCGAACAGGACGCCGCACGCGCGACGCAGAAGCTGCCCGGCTTCGGTATCACGCTGCTGACGGTTCTGCTGCCCGTGCTGTTGATGCTCGTTGGCAGTTGGGCCGACCTGATCGTGCCGGCGAAATCAACGGCCAACAACGTGCTGCGCCTGATCGGGCACCCGGACATGGCGCTGCTGCTTGCGGTGCTGATGAGTTTCTACACGTTCGGTTCGGCGCGCGGGTTCAATCGCGAATCGATCCTCAAGTTCACCAACGAGTGTCTGGCGCCGACCGCCAGCATCACGCTGGTCGTGGGTGCCGGCGCCGGCTTCGGACGCATCCTGATCGATAGCGGCGCGTCCAAGGCGATTGTCGATGTGGCCACCGGCGCGCATGTGCCGCTGCTGATTCTCGCGTGGCTGGTTGCCGGGCTGATTCGCGTCGCGACCGGATCGGCGACTGTTGCAATGGCCACTGCCGCGGGGATCATCGCGCCTATCGCAGCGGCCGCCGCATCTACTGCAACGGGTGTGCGTCCCGAGTTGCTCGTGCTCGCGACCGGCGCGGGGTCGCTGATCTTGTCGCATGTGAACGATGGCGGTTTCTGGCTGGTCAAGGAGTACTTCGGCATGACCGTGACGCAGACCTTCAAGACGTGGACCGTGTGCGAGACGATTATTTCGGTGACGGCGCTGGCGTTTACGCTTGGGCTGTCCATGGTGATCTGAAACGGCCGTGCATGGGGCGGCGGACCGGGCAGTCCTGACTTCAAGCGCCGTGCGCGCCGGGACTTGAACCACACGCAAGTTCCGGGCGTTTCGCGCGGCACTTCCTCACGCTCCCTGCCGATACCCCTTTTACGGATCGTATGAAACAACGGCTCCTCGCCTTCGGTATCTAGCTTCCCTCAACAACCGGACCACCAAGATTCCGTCGGCATCGGGGAGCACGCGGTCGAGCGTCATGGCGTCATAGCCCCTGATCGGATTGATCCCTGGCGCCATGGTTCGCGAAGAAACTTTGCCGGCATAGCCGCCCCGCGCGCAACGCCAGCCACAAACCCGCACCGCCCTGGTGCCCGAGGTCATAAAAACTTCATTCAATTCATGCGACGCCGCGCCGTTAGACAGCCAGATCTACGGGATTCCCCATGCAATTCTCTACTCTTCATGTCACACACGGCGCGCCGTCGACGGTCGCCGCGTTGATCGCCGACCGTGCGCTCTGGGCGGCCTTTCAGCCCATCGTGCGCTTGGCCGACGGAGAGATTGCAGGTTATGAAGGGCTCATCCGCGGCCCGGCCGACACGTCGCTCGCGACGCCGCGCGGCTTGTTCGCTCAGGCGCAGCAGGAAGGCTCGGCGCACAGGCTGGAGATAGCCGCGGCACGGGTGTGCTGCGAATCCTTTACACGCCTAGAGGGCGCCGGCCTGCTTTTCATCAACGCGAGCGCGGCGGTTATTGAAGCGAGCTTCGGCGACGCTGACGGCATTGCCACCCTGCTCGGCGCCAGTGCGCTTGCCCCTGAGCGCGTGGTGATCGAGTTAACGGAGCAGAGCGTCATTACCGATCACGAGCGCTTCGACGCCACCGTTCGCGCGTTGCGTTCCACCGGGGCCGCGTTCGCGCTCGACGACTACGGCAGCGCGAATGCGAGCATGAACCTCTGGGTACGGCTGGTGCCCGGCTACGTCAAGATCGACCGGTTTTTCATCGACAACATCGCGCTCGATCCGTTGAAATTCGAGGCCGTCAAAACGATGGCCGCGTTTGCCAGAGCAAGCGACGCCGAGCTGATTGCCGAGGGTATCGAGCGCCCGGCCGACCTGGGCATTGTCCGCGACCTGGGCATCACGTATGGACAGGGATTCTTGCTGGGGCGCCCGGCTGCGCTGCCCTGCTTGACGTTGCCCGCACCTATACAGCAGTCGTTGCGCTCGTCGCAGATCACCGTCTACCCCTCGCATACCCATACCCGCCGCGAAGCCGGCGCGGGCGGATTCGAACTGGACCGGATGCTAATTCTGGCGCCCTCATTGCCACTCGACGCGCGCAACGACCACGTGGTCGACCTGTTCAACGTGGCGCCAGATCTGCACGCTGTGGCGATCATCGACGACGGCCGGCCGGTCGCGCTCATCAACCGCCGCGCCTTCATGGACCAGTACGCGCTGCCCTACCATCGCGAACTGTTCGGCAAGCGTCCTTGCCTGCAGTTTGCCAATCCGGCGCCGCTCGTGGTCGAACGTTATGCCACGCTGGAAGAGGTGGCGCATATGCTCGCCAACGACGACCTGCGTTATCTCTCCGACGGCCTCATCATCACCGACGCAGGCCGTTACGTGGGCCTCGCCACCGGCGAGCGTCTCGTGCGCGCCGTGACGGAAATCCGCTTGGAAGCGGCGCGTTATGCCAACCCGTTGACGTTTCTTCCCGGCAACGTGCCGATCAATTCGCACGTCGAGCGGCTGATCGACAGCGGCGTCGACTTCGTTGCGTGTTACGTCGATCTGGACGACTTCAAGCCATTCAACGATTACTACGGTTATTGGCAAGGCGACGAAGTGCTCAAGGCGGCTGCGGCTGCCTTACGCTCGGTCTGCGAACCAGCGTGCGATTTTCTCGGCCACATCGGCGGCGACGACTTCCTGATGCTGTTTCAAAGCGCGGACTGGCACGGTCGCAGCCTCCAGGCCGTTACCCGCTTCAACGAAGAGGTCAAGCGTTTCTATTCACCGGAAGACCGGCTAGCAGGCGGGATCTACAGCGAGGACCGGAGCCGCCGCCGGCTGTTCTTCGGCTTCGTCACCATGTCTATCGGCGCAGTCAGGGTGGCTGCCGGGTCGGCACGCATCAGCGAGGAAATAGGCGCGGTCGCGGCCATCGCCAAGCGTCGCGTCAAGAAGGAAAGAAGCGGCATGGTCGCGATCGATTTCGCGCATCATCGATCCGTCTGAGTGTTCAAGGATGTCGCGCAACTCGCTGCAGAGGCTAGAGCGGCGTTCACCGCATCATCTGCCCGCGCCCCCGCAATCCACGCTTATCGATATCGATCGCCGTGCGCCGATCGCATACTTACACTAAAGTTACAGGCAGACGGTTGCATCGTTTCCCGACCGGCCGGACGCTTTATCTCTAGTATTCTGGTGGTAGTGAACGGCGGCGCTGCTCGCCCTGCGCGAACAAGCCGGTTTAAAGCGCAACTGGTATAACGACATACTCAGCGTCGTAAAAGGCCCGCTCTGCGGAGCGCAATTCTGACTGCACCAACCCGCGACTCCATACGCACCATGACCACTCAAACCTCTTCAGCAGCGTTCGATCTTCCGGTCGACATGATCATTTTCGGCGGCGCCGGCGACCTGTCCGCACGCAAGCTCCTGCCGGCGCTTTACATGGCGCATCTGCACTGCAACCTGCCGCCGCAAACGCGCATCATCGCGATCGGTCGACGCGACTGGTCGCGCGAGCAATACGTGCAGTTCGTGGAAGAGCAATCGAAACCGTTCGTCGACAAGAAGGCGCTCGACCCGCAAGCCTGGGACACGTTCCTTGCTCTCTTCGAGTACGTGCGCATCAATATTGATTCGCCAAGCGACTATCTGAACCTCGCGGAAATTGCGCGCAAAGACGTATGCCGGGTGTTTTATCTCGCGACTTCGCCGGACCTCTTCACGACGATCTGCGACAACCTCGCAGCATCCGGGCTGGTCGATAACAACTCGCGCGTCGTGCTGGAAAAACCGCTCGGCCACGATCTCGCTTCGGCGCAGGCAATCAACGCTTCAGTCGGCCGCCATTTCGCCGAAGCGCAGATCTACCGCATCGACCATTATCTCGGCAAGGAAACGGTGCAGAACCTGATGGTGCTGCGTTTCGGCAACGCGATCTTCGGGCCGCTGTGGCAAGCGCCGTACATCAAGAGCGTGCAGATTACCGTGGCCGAAACAGTGGGCGTGGGCAGCCGCGCTGGCTTCTATGACCAGACGGGCGCATTGCGCGACATGGTGCAGAACCACCTGTTGCAGCTGTTGTGCATCGTGGCCATGGAACCGCCCGTGTCGCTCGATCCGGATGCCGTGCGCGATGAAAAGCTGAAGGTGCTCCGTTCGCTGCGCAAGATGACGGTCGCGGATATCGCCCGCGATACCGTGCGTGGCCAGTACAGTCCGGGCGCGATCGGCGGCGAGCCCGTCAAGGGGTATATGGAAGAGGACAACGTGCCGGCGGAGAGCCGTGCGGAGACGTTTGTTGCGATCCGGGCGCACATCAACAACTGGCGCTGGGCGAACGTGCCGTTCTTCCTGCGCACCGGCAAGCGCTTGCAGAAGAAACAATCGGAGATCGTGATCGACTTCGCCGATCTGCCGTTCTCGATCATTCCGAGCGGGCCGCGTAACTATGGCAACCGGCTGATCATCCAGTTGCAGCCCGAGGAATCGATCCAGTTGCAAATGCTCGCGAAGGAGCCGGGTAGCGGCATGCATATGCTGCCGGTCAATTTGAATCTGGACCTGCAGCAGGCCTTTACGGAACGTCGCGCGGAAGCCTATGAACGGCTGTTGATCGATGTGATGCGCGGGCGCCTTACGCACTTCATGCGTCGTGATGAACTCGAAGCGGCATGGGCGTGGGTGGAACCGATCCTGGACGGCTGGAAGGAACTGAACGACCGTCCGCGGACTTATACCGCGGGGACGTTCGGACCGGCGGCGTCATCGGCGTTGATGGCGCGGGAGAATATGGCTTGGGCGGAAGAGGCCTGAAGTTGTTTCGCTCGCGCCGGTTCATCGGCGCGAGCGTCGCTCTAAATCGAAAACCGGACCACCGCCGCAAGCCCCTTGCCATCGGGGCCATGCTCAAGCCTGATGGTCGCCCGGTGCGCACGCACGATCTCCCGCACGATAGCGAGGCCCAACCCGCTACCCTCTTCCGCCGAAGCCCTGAAGAACGGCTCAAAAACGCGATCGCGGACATCCGCTGGAATACCGGGGCCATCATCTGTCGCGGCAAGCATGATCGTCTTGTCATGCCGCTCGATCAGCAAGGTTACGTGCCCTGATGCAGGCGTATACCGGATAGCGTTATCGATCAGGTTGAAAACAAGCACCGACAACAAACGCGCATTGCCCAGCACTATCGCATCGTCCGCAAGCTGCGCCGCAAGCTCGATCCCGCGACGCTGAGCAAGCAGCGCCAGCTCTTCAATTACAGTCGTCGCAACCTCGCGCAGATCGACACGCTCGCCTTCGAAATGACTGTAATCGGCAGTCTCGGCTTGCGCGAGCAGGAGCAGCTGGTTAGTCAGCGACACGAGCGCCCCGTTACTCTTGTGCATCGCCGACAAGGTCTCTTTCACCGTGGCGAGATCATCGTGGCGGCGCGCGTACTGCAGCTGCGCGCCAAGCAATGTCAGCGGCGTCCTCAACTGATGCGCCGCATGCGCAATGAACCGCCGCTGCATGGCGGTCTGCCGCTCGATTCTCGCAATGCACTGGTTGATTGCATCGACAATAGGCCGCAACTCGCTCTGAAGATGCTCCGAGCGCAACGGCACCAGTTCGTTCGGCGCGCGGTCGCGAACGTCGTTGGTCAGCGCCATCAAGTGCCGTAGTTCAAAGGTCAGGCCGACGCATACCAGCACGATTGCAATCGCGATGATCTCCGCGAAATGCCGTAGTTGGGGCCGCCATAGTTCCGCCGCCAATGCATCGCGCTCGAGTTCAGTCCTGCCGACCGACACCAGGATGCGCTTGCTTTCGCCGGAGTCGTACATCGGCCGGATGATGGAGACCGCCCGCACCGGTTGGCCGTCGATGTTCGTGTCATACCATCCAGGCGAACTCGCCGGCTCGACTTGCTCAAGATCCGTTGTCCCGGCAATTGCGGGTCCGTCGATAACCCGGATACGAAAAAATACCCGGTCGCCATACGGCGAACTCAGGATCTCGATGGCGCTCGGGGAAATGTCCGCATGCAGGTAACTGTCGTCCCACTTGACGTCGCCGGCCATCACGCGCGCGGATGCAAGCAGCGCGTTGTCCTGAATGAGACTCGCGGTTTTCTGCGCGCTTTCACGGGCCATATAACCTGCTGCGAGCACATAGACAGTCAGCGGCAGCAACAACCACAACAAAAGCCGAAGGCGCAGGCTATTCGTCATCGCTGCTGGCTTGCAACAGATAACCCAGGCCTCTAAGCGTAATGATCGTCGCGGTGCTTTTCTCAAGTTTCTTGCGCAGCCGCGAGACATAAATCTCGATAGCGTCTTCGCTCGTATGCGTTGACGAACTGCCGAGCGAATCGGCCAGCATCGGCTTGGATACGGTTTTCTTCGCCTTGAGAATCAAGGTCTCGAGCACGGCGTGCTCTCTCGGTGTCAGGCTGAGCGTCTCGCCCGATACTGAAAACTGCCGCCGGTCGATATCGTAGGAAAGATCGCCGCATCGCGTGCTGTTCGAGCGCGAGGGCAACTGGCGCCGCACCAGTACCTTGACACGCGCGACCAGCTCGCGCGCGTCGAACGGCTTGACAAGGTAGTCGTCCGCGCCGGCACTCAGGCAAATCACTTTTTCATCGACGGAACCGCTTGCCGTCAAAATGAGAACGGGCGTGTCGTCGTCGCGTTCCCGCAGACGCCGTAACACGCCCTTGCCCGACAGGTTCGGCAGGTTCAGATCGAGCAGCACGACGTCGTAACGCGTCGTGCGCAGGAACCTGTCGGCCGCGTCGCCGTCGCTGACGCGATCGAGCACAAAACCATCGTCTTCCAGAATCTTTGCGAGCCAATGAGCCAGTTGCTCATTGTCCTCGACCAGCAGTAGCTTCATCAGGTTCACCACGTTATGCATGGGCATTGTCCGTCAGCCCGGCAAACGCATGGTTCAAGCCAGCCAAGCGCTCCGCCGGGCGCACGGCCCTAGGCGAAGTGTAGCTTGCTCTTGATGTAGTCACTCTGTTTGGCGTCCCGCTCAAGCCGCCTTGTATTGCCTGCGCGCTTCCGTGGAGCGATACAGGATCAGCGTCGCGATCAAACCGCAGACCGCAGCGAGGCCCATCCATGCTCCCGGCGCCGCCTTGTTACCGGTCGCGTGAATCAGGTACGTGGAGATGGCCGGCGTGAAACCGCCGATCGTCGTCGCGAGGCTGTATGCCAGCGAGAAACCGGTCGTACGCACTTCCACCGGCATGACTT
>NZ_JALPRJ010000116.1 GCF_030464885.1 Caballeronia sp. SEWSISQ10-4 2
GAATGAACTCAAAATCTGAACATCGACGCTTGACACGGAAAGTCATATCAGAAATACGGACGTACCCCGGAACAGATAGCCGAGTCCCAGGTTGTGCTCCGCGAGCGTGGCGCGAATGTCGGCTTTATCTTTGGCTCGCGTACGCGCATTTATAACACCTTCGATGCACACCGCTTGTTGCATTGGGCCGGCATCAAAGGCAAACAGTTACCGCTGAAACGGGCCTTACTACGGGCCTATCATGGTGAGGGTAAAGCCCCGAGCAACCATGACGTTCTGGTCGAAGCCGCGGAGTCCGCGGGACTTGACGCGGCGCAGGCGCGCACAGTTTTGCAAAGCGGCGACTATGCCGATGAGGTTCGTGCGGAAGAAAAGAAATACCAGGCAATGGGTATCCATTCGGTGCCGTCAATCATCTTTGGAAATCGCTATCTGCTGACCGGCGCACAGCCCGTCGAAGCCTTCGAGGAAGCCATCCAACGGATTCTGGTGGAAGCGTAATTTGAGTTTTGCGTCGCAATGGCGGTACGTAGTCGATTTCGGAACTTTTTTGATAGGACAGTGCTATGGATGTTGCCGACCTCAAGGCATTTGAAGCGGTCGCTCGCCACGGGAGCATGAACAAGGCGGCCGTAGAGCTGCATACTGTCCAGTCCAACGTAACGGCCAGGATCCGTTCACTGGAACGAGAAGTTGGCGTTGCGCTTTTTCGGCGGCATGTCCGGGGTGTGAGCATGACCCCGGCGGGTCAGCGCATGCTTCCCTACGCGGCGCGAATTGCCAAGCTCGTCGCAGATGCCCGCCTGGCGGCCATGGACGACGGTCCGCCATGCGGTTCGCTGGCGTTGGGAACACTGGAAACCACTGCTGCGCTGCGGCTCTCGCCGATAGTAAGCAACTTCGCGCGGACGTATCCGCAGGTCAGACTGTCGCTGACGACTGGAACAAGCCGCAGCCTCGCGGTGGATGTCGCGGAATGTCGTCTGGATGGGGCGTTCATAGCAGGTCCGCTTGATCACCCGGAGCTTCACAGCGAGACGATTTTCCATGAAGAACTGGTGCTTGTGACACCACGGACCATACAGTCGCTGGAGCGTTTGACGTCGATCCCTGACGTGAAGACGATCGTGTTCCGCGTGGGGTGCTCGTATCACCAGCGTCTGGAAGTGCTGCTTGCGGAGATGGGGATTCTCGTGACGACGCTGCTCGAGTTCGGCTCGCTGGACGCGATCATAGCGTGTGTGGCGGCCGGTATTGGGATCACGTTGCTGCCGCGGGGCGTGGTCGCGGCGGCAGCGCAGCAGGACATCATTGCCATGCATGAGATCTCGCCTGAGAAAGCACGTGTCGAGACACTTTTCGTCCGACGGCATGACGCTTACATTTCGAGCGCCATGCGCGCTTTCGTCGAGGTCTCGCGCTCGGAATTTGGGCCTTTGATGGCGGCGGCATAGCGGACAACGTACGATCTCGCCGCCCAGTGGGCGAGTCATTGCCCCATGGGCAATTCGCTTTATGTCCAAGCATCCGAGCGGCACGTGGCTGGTCGATCTTCGGCTCGTGGGTATCTATTTTCGCGATACCCATATCGTCACAAACCGCTTATGCGTTCTGGAAACATTGTTAAGCTGTTTCCTATGTGACACGTCGACAATCCGAATGTACGAATGTCGTTCAGGAAGAAGTAGTGAATCAGTATGACGGCCAATTCGATACGGCCATTCTTCCGCCTCATCTTGTAGAGCAGTCGTGGTTGTCTCGAGCAATACGGTACAGGTGAGGCCGCTTCGGAGTTGGCTCATATTGTCTAAGTTTAAAAGGAGAGCTTGGGAATGACTGATGCGCCTCTAACACTTGGCATCGACCACGTTGGTCTGACGGTCCGTAATCTGAGCGTCACCCGGGACTTCTTCATCCATGCCCTGGGCTGGACACAGGTTGGCGAAAGGCCCAACTATCCGGCGGCTTTTGTGTCAGACGGGTATGTCACGCTGACACTCTGGGAGGTCGAGGATCCGGAAAATTGTGTGGAGTTCGACCGCAAGACGAATGTAGGTCTACATCACCTCGCGCTGCGGGTCGGTAGTAAAGAGGCTCTCGACGCAACCTTCTCCCGGGTCTCCGGATGGCCAGGGGTAGTGGTTGAGTTCGCACCGGAGAACATGGGTGAAGGACCCAAGCGTCACACAATGGTGTATGAGCCGGGCGGCATCAGACTCGAGTTCGATTTTGATCCGCGAATTCAGTCCGCTTGAGTTGTGCCGAGTGATGGATGAAGTGGTTCAGGTAGCGCTTGGCGCAGATGAATTCATCGTATCCAGCGCCTGAGCTCTTACCAAAGTGGCTGCTGCAGCTGGCAGTTCGAAGATTACCCAAAGCGAGGTTTCGATCGTGAGCAAAGCCGCCCAGCGGATTTTTCTGATTACCGGTGCGAGCTCCGGTTTTGGTCTCGCTTTGGCGAAAGCAGCATTGGCCGCAGGCAACACTGTGATTGGTACGGTAAGAAGCGATTCTGCGAAAGCTGAGTTTGAGGGATTGCACGCGCACCACGCTCACGGCGTACTCCTCGATGTGTCTGATTTCGAATCAATCAATGCGACGATCAAGGAAGTCGCCGAGCGCGTCGGTGCGATCGACGTTCTCGTGAATAGTGCGGGATACGGTCATGAAGGAATCCTCGAGGAATCGCCGCTCGAGGAACTGCGTCGTCAGTTTGATGTGAACGTGTTCGGTGCAGTCGCCATGATCAAGGCCGTGCTCCCGTCGATGCGAATACGACGCACCGGTCACATCATCAATATCACGTCGATGGCGGGGCTGGTTACGTTTCCCGGTATTTCATACTACTGCGGTAGCAAGTTCGCACTTGAAGGGATATCAGAAGCGCTGGAACAGGAAGTACGCAGTTTCGGTATCAAGGTGACGGCTGTTGCACCGGGCGCGTTTCGAACAGATTGGGCGGGCAGATCGATGGTGCGCACGGAGCACAACATCGACGACTACGATTCGGTGTTCGCGCCCATTCGCCGCGCCCGCATGGCGAAAGATGGGAAGCAGCCTGGGGATCCGGTGAAGGCGGCGAAGGTCCTGCTGGACCTGATTGACGAGGTTGATCCACCGGTCCACCTCGTGCTGGGCGATGACGCGTTAAACGTGGTCCGAGACAAACTATCTGCACTGAGTCACGAAATTGACACTTGGGAATCCGTTTCGAAATCTACCGGGTTCTCATGACAACATAGCGGGGCATGCCCGCCATTTCCCGTATCGTTGTGAAACTCGTCGCAATGTCTTCGTACTCCAGATGAGTGTTGTCGCCAAGCCGTTTCCCGGCTTCAGCGAGTCGTAAGCTGCGGGTGGTACGTTGCACCAATGCGATATCTAAAGCCCGCTCGCAGTTCTGCGATGCGCTGGCTCATTGCAGCTTTGCCCACTCCAAGGCGAGCGGATGCTGCTTGTACTTGCCTTGTTCGGCAAGCACCGTCAACCAGCGCAGACGAGTCCAAGGGACTTCGATTTTTTTGCGCATCCATATGTTGTTTGTTCACCATTTAAAACAATCATTTCAATCTTACCGCCCTTGCAAACTCAATGGAGACTCCTAAACTTCATTGACCATCCATCAATCAAGGAGTCGAGATGCAAGCGTTCAATGACATAGCAGACGTCACCCATTTTATTCATGGCGAGCGAGTACGTGGGTCAGGAGTGCGTACCCAGGCGATTTTCAATCCTGCTACTGGTGAACGACCACGCAAACTTCTGCTGGGCGATATCGCAGATGTTGACGCCGCTGTGGCAAGCGCCAAGGCTGCATTTCCGAAATGGAGCAACACGCCGCCGATCCGCCGAGCCCGCGTCATGCTGCGGTTTCTTGAGTTGATGAACCGGCATCGCGATGAGCTGGCTGCAATCATCACAGCCGAACACGGAAAGGTTTTCTCTGATGCTCAAGGCGAGGTGGCGCGCGGTATCGATGTCATCGAATTCGCCTGCGGGATTCCGCAACTGCTCAAGGGGGACTACACGGAGCAGGTTTCAACTGGCATGGATAACTGGACAACGCGTCAGGCGCTCGGCGTTGTCGCAGGTATTACGCCGTTCAACTTCCCGTGCATGGTGCCTTGCTGGATGTTCCCTGTTGCGATTGCTGCGGGTAACGCATTCATTCTGAAGCCAAGCGAGCGAGACCCGTCGGCGTCGTTGTTCATGGCAAGGCTGATGAAGGAGGCCGGCCTGCCCGATGGCATTTTTAACGTAGTTCAGGGTGACAAGGTCGCTGTCGATGCGTTGCTCGCGCACCCGGATGTGAAGGCGGTGAGCTTTGTTGGATCGACGCCGATCGCCAACTACATTTACGAGACTGGTGCAAGGAACGGCAAGCGTGTGCAGGCGTTGGGCGGGGCAAAAAATCATATGGTGGTGATGCCCGATGCTGACATCGATCAAGCTGTCGATGCCCTGGTTGGCGCCGGGTACGGCTCCGCTGGCGAGCGTTGCATGGCCATTTCGGTTGCTGTTCTCGTAGGCGATGTAGCGGACAAAATTGTTCCGAAGCTTGCCGAGCGTGCGCGCAATCTCATTGTAAAGAACGGCATGGAGCCTGACGCGGAAATGGGGCCTATCGTTACGCAACAGGCGCTCGAACGCATTGAAGGGTACATCGCGATTGGCATCGACGAAGGTGCGAAGTTGGTCGTTGACGGTCGCGGCCTTAAGGTAGGCGGCTTCGAGGGCGGTTTCTTCACGGGCGGTACGCTGTTCGACAACGTCACGCCGGAGATGAGAATTTACAAGGAAGAAATCTTTGGACCCGTGCTTGCCTGCGTCCGCGCGAAGGACTTTTCGGAAGCGGTCGATTTGATCAATGCTCATGAGTTTGGCAATGGCGTGGCGTGCTACACGCGGGACGGGCACGTCGCTCGCGAATTCGGACGACGCATCCAGGTAGGTATGGTCGGAATCAACGTCCCTATTCCGGTCCCCATGGCCTGGCATGGCTTCGGCGGCTGGAAGCGCAGCCTGTTCGGTGACACGCACGCATACGGCGAAGAAGGTGTCCGGTTCTATACGAAGCAGAAGTCGATCATGCAACGCTGGCCGGAAAGCACGGAAAAGGGCGCTGAATTTGCGATGCCCACGGCGAAGTAAGCGAGCTGGTTCGACAAGTGATCGGGCGTCGCGCGCGGCACGATGCGGCGCCTGATTTTTGTCTGTGTGGGGTTCCAGATCGTCTCCAACCGCTGGCCGGCACGAAAGCTTGTCAACTTCTGCTTTCGGAAGTGAATGGGGCTGCCCCTTGCGCGTTCCCGAGCGGTGGTTCAAGGCGATTCTGGAAGTCTTGCCACCTTGGAAAGAGTGTCTTTCCCGGCCTCCTGTTGACGGCAGGTTCGCCCAAACTGAACACTCGTGTTACTTGTATTCCCGAGCAAGAATCAAACTGGGGGCGAATTGAATTTCTCATCGTTAGAAATATTTTTTGCCGTCGCTACCGAGAAAAATCTGACCCGGGCGGCCCGCCATTTGGCCCGTGTTCAGTCAAATGTAACGATGCTCGTAAAGCAGTTTGAAGAGGAGCTACAGGCCCAGCTTTTTTCAAGAAGTGGAAAGCGGATGAGTTTGACGCCAAGTGGAGGCACGATGCTGGACTATGCGCAACGACTTCCGTACCTCGCGGAAAGGGCCAGACTTGCGACGAATCCGGAACAGCAGCCCGGGCGATTAAGCATTGGCGCTATGGAGAGCACCGCAGCCGCGCGCCTTCCGGCCCTGCTCTCGAAATACCATAGCAAGTGGCCGCAGGTGGAACTGGAGATTTCAATCGGTACGTCGCGTTCACTTGTCGAGGACGTGGAGAGAGGACATCTCGACTGCGCTTTTGTTGCTGATAGTAGTTTTCAGGGCGCGCGTGACCCGCGGCCAGAGTTTGCCGCGCGCGGACTAAGCGCAACGCGCGCATACCGGGAAGATCTGCTGCTCACACTGCCGCCAAACCATCCAACGGTAAGCATACCTACGGACATCAGGCTCAAGACGCTGGCTGCCTTTTCCAATGGTTGCGCCTATCGGAACGTACTCGAACAATGGTTGGGCGTCACCAGCTTCGAGGCGGACAGTGACTGGAAGGTCATGGAGCTTGTTTCATATCACGCCATTCTGGCCTGCGTTGCCGCGGGTTCGTGTTTTGCACTTTGCCCGAGGTCGATTCTAGATTTGCAGCGTGTTCCCATGGATATTTGCGTGCAGAAAATCGCCACGATCGATACGTACCTGGTTGCCCAATCGAACTATAAGAGCGGCGCTTACGAAGAACTGCTTCAATTTCTTCAGGCTTCGATGTACTCCCGGCGCGAAGGCGTCGACGACTAATAAACGCGCCTCGCGCGGATGTCGAGTTTTTCTCATCCCGATGGCGGACATTCGTGTCCATTCACTTTGCTCTATCTGATTGAGAGATCGCCGGTATCAAAAGAAATCGCTTCAGATGCTGCGATCTGAGTAGCAGTATTACTGCCTGCGGATGCAGGTGAGACAGATTCGTTGAGGAAAAACGAGGAGGCGAAAGTGTTTGAGCGATACGAGCAACTTAAAAAGATACTTGGTGTCGATTATCCGATACTGCTTGCGCCGATGGACTTGGTCGCCGGCGGCAGGCTTGCAGCAGCGGTCACTGACGCAGGCGGGTTCGGAATAATAGGTGGTGGATACGGCGACGAGACGTGGCTGCGAGAGCAGTTTGCCGCGGCACATGGGGCACGGATCGGGGTGGGGTTTATTACATGGAGTCTGTCCAGGCAGCCGCATCTTATTGATGTCTGCATTGAACATTCGCCGGCCGCAATCATGTTTTCATTCGGTGACGCAAGCAAACACATCGAGCGAGTGAAGAAGGCAGGAATTCTCGCGATCTGCCAGGTTCAGACTGCTGCGATGGCGCGTGAGGCGGTTAGCCAGGGCGCGGATATCATCGTTGCTCAAGGTGCGGAAGGGGGCGGCCATGGCGTCGCCTGCGGCACGATCTCACTTGTTCCAACCGTTGTTGACGCAGTTGGTGAGAAGGTGCCGGTGGTTGCCGCTGGAGGCATCGCCGACGGCAGAGGCTTTGCGGCGTCCCTTGCGCTTGGCGCCTCGGGCATCGTGTTGGGAACTCGCATGTACGCAAGCGAGGAAGCGATCGGGCACGATGATGCCAAACGACGGATTGTCGAGTGTACGGGCGGCGAGCAAACCATCCGTGGAATTTTGTTTGATATAGCGCGCGATAACGTCTGGCCGGCGCCGTACACGGGCCGGGTGCTGCGAAACGAGTTCTCCGAAAAGTGGCTTGGGCGTGATCTCGAACTGTTTCAGCATCGTGCGGAGAAGACGAGGTATTCAAGCGCGCGTGAAAATCACGACTACGAGACTGCTGCCGTGATCGCAGGCGAATCTGCTGCCTTGATCCACGAGGTGTCGCCGGCCAAATTGATAGTCGAAAATATCGTCAGGGAAATGGACGCGATACTTGGCTACTCGCTTACGCGCAAAATCGTACGGTGACATCTGCAGCGTAGTCGCTACCGGAGTGCGGTGGCCATCTGTACTCAATGAGAGTGCCTCCAGATCGGCGGGTGCTTGTGATTGCGATCGAGGCAGAACGCTCGATTCCGGCAACGAAATAATCCAAGAGACTGTTGGCCGTTGAGAAACAGCGCAAACCATAAGGCATTTGAGCGGAACCCCATGAATGGCTCCGCTGGCGCAGCAGCCGGATTGGCCAGGGTTCTGGAGTGGCTGGGCTATCTCTGAGATAGATAGCCGTATGTAATCCCTTCGCTTGATATCCGTTTCGAACGGTGCGAATTTGCATTATTGGATTGAGAACTGCGATGTCACATCGGAACTCGAGGTCGGTGGGAAATGACAAGTGTCGGAGTCGCTGCTGACGCGTCAAAGTCGTTAGGCAGCGAAGGGGAATCAGGGCCCGGCAGCTACAAAGGCGTGAACGGAAGGCGGAGCGCGTCATTTGAAGAAACCAACGCGAATCGTCAATTGGGTTGCCGCTCGAGGCAATCCGGAATTTCTTGAGGGATAGACTTCAAATGAGTATACCTACGACTGCTCAGCGTATCGGCCGTTTTGCATACGACGCACGCGCGGAGCATCTTACGCCTGCCACAAGGGCAATTTTCAAGCGGAATATTCTTGATAGCCTGGGTTGCGCAATAGCAGCGCTGCCGGGTAAGCCATTCAACGCGCTTCGAGATCAGTTCGATGAGTACCGTGGCTCGGGGACGTGTTCATTGATTGGAGGCGGTAAGACTTCGCCCGATCAAGCGGCGTTGTACAACTCCGGTTTGGTCCGGTATGTCGACCTGCTGGATAGCTACATGTCCCCCGGCGGACTCTGTCACCCGAGTGATAACTTCGGGGCCATTCTGGCCGCTGCTGAACATGCGTCCGCAAGTGGCGAGGAGTTCATGCTGGCGTTGGCAATATCCTATGAAATTGGCTGCCGCATTACGGCGATCGTTCCGGTTATGGCCAAAGGATTCAATCACGCTATCCAGTTGGCGGTGTCCGCTGCGGCGGGATCGGGAAAGCTGTTCGGTCTCGATGCCGATCAGATCGCAAACGCGATTGCAATCGCAACGATCGACAACATTTCGCTGACGTGTGTACATTCCGAACCAGTTTCGCAATGGAAGGGCTTCTCACCCGGTATCACGGGTATGAGAGCGGTCTATTCGGCATCTCTTGCCAAGCGTGGATTTACGGGCCCTCTCCGCCTTTTCGAGGGACCTAATGGTCTGGTGCGAATGTTTGACCAACCGCTCGAAGTCGATTGGGAAGACCAGCGGCTCGAGGTCGTTCACCAGACGATCATGAAGAAATACTGCTCGCTCATTCATGGTCAACCCGTCCTCGAAGCTACGCTCGCGTTAAAGCGCAAACATGGTTTAAAGAGCGATGACGTGGACGAAGTCCAATGTGACATATTTCAGACCGGATTTGACATTGCCGGCGGCGGCAGCTTCGGCCCAAAGGATAACCCGTGGACTAAAGAGCAGGCGGACTACAACCTCAAGTATCTGATTGCGGCTGCGTTGCTCGATGATCAGGTTGGCCCGGCTCAGCTCGAACCTGAGCGTATACAGGCGCCCGATGCACAGGCATTGCTCAAGAAAGTGACTGTGAAGCCCGATGCCGAATTCTCCGCGCAATACCCGCGCGAGCTAAACACGCGCGTGACGATCAAATGCAAGAATGGTCGTGTTTTGGCTACGGAGCATGTCGGCTTCGAAGGTGGACTGGATAACCCGTTCACGTGGGAACGTACCGTCGAAAAATTCAACTGGCTGGGCGAACAACACGCGAGTCAGGAGCTTCGCGGCCAGATCATCGATCTGGTCTCAACCCTGGATCAACACCCGATTGAAGAGTTAATGAACCTCTTAGCAAAGGTAAGTCTAGAACCACGATTCCCGGTGACGCATCCGGGGATTCAATGATCCACAAAGATCTTTAGGAGATGTATATGGCACTCATTTCTTGTGACATGCGTTTCGGTCGGACCGATGAACAGAAGCGGCTACTTGCTGCTGGCTTACTGCGGGTGGTCAGTGCCGCAACAGGTGAAACGAAGGATGACATTTTTTTCGTGATTCGCGAAGGACGTGGAATTAATTTCGTCGAACATGGTGAGCATCTTCCGGAGTATGTCGAGGGTGCTGCGAACGACAAAGAACTTATTGAACGTCTTAAATAGAACTGCCGGAGAAATATCGTGCCCTTCATTGAATGCCATATCAAGAGCGGTCTTACTCAAGAACGACGTGAACAACTCATCAGGGACATCATCCAGGTCACGCACGACTCGATCGGATCGGATCCGAAGATCATTAATGTGATCTTGCACGAACACCCAGCTGAAAATATCAGTATTTCAAGTCGGATCAACGGAGAGGACTTCAAGAAGTCTACGGGGTAGCCGCAGCGAAACTGCGCGCCAAGGTCTTGTTTTGCGTTCCGCCGGTGTCGCTTCTGGCGGCGAGCACATAGGCTTGTCTATGTCAGGCATGGTGAGAAGTAAGTATTTCGATATATATAATACGTAGTACAAAGGAATTTGGAGGAGACATGAACGGAGCAAAGATGGCGGTCGACGGTGTCGATACCGGACGTGAGAGGGTAGGGCTGGCAATCTTTCTGACGCTCGTTGAAGTACTGATGTTTTTTGGGTTCATTACGCTTGCCGTCGTGTCGCCGGCAGCGCTCGCTTCGCCAGTGGTAGATGGGTCGGCGATCACGGTTGCGTTTCTGTACGGAATAGTAATTCTGGTCGCTGGTGTGCTGCTTATCGGGCTGTATGTCCTGCTTGAAAACGCCGCAGACTCGCGAAATTTTCGTATCGGTTCGGCCGGAAGTTAACCGTTGATTACCTGGTGACCTACAATGACTATTCCTCGATGTGTCGTTTTGCTCGCGCTGTCAGCGTCGGCGTGCGTTGTGAGTACCGAATCCTTTGCTGCTGGAAGCGACGTGGGTAGCAGGAACGGCGTGGCAATAGTGTTTTTTCTTGCCTTCGTTCTTGGGACACTGGCTATTACCTATTGGGCTTCGAAGCGAACAAAGTCGACTGACGATTTCTACGCGGCTGGAGGCAAGATAACCGCATTTCAGAATGGTCTCGCAATCGCGGGTGACTTCATGTCGGCCGGTGCGTTTCTTGGTCTGACAGCTTTGGTGTTCAGTAGCGGCTTTGATGGTCTTGTCTACGCGGTTGGATATTCGACAGGGATGCCGATCGTTGTATTTCTGCTGGCGACGAGACTGCGAAAACTCGGTAAATATACAGTCGCAGATGCGGTTTCCGTGCGTCTTGGCGAGAAACCGATTCGTATCTTCTCGGCCTGCGCATCGTTATGTATTGTTTCGCTATATCTCATCGCGCAGATGGTGGGGGCAGGGCAGTTGATCAAGTTGCTGTTTGGCCTTGACTATATCTATGCCGAAATTCTTGTGGGCACTCTCATGATGTTTTATGTGGCCTTCGGAGGCATGGTCGCCACGACTTGGGTGCAGCTCGTAAAGGCGGCGTTGCTGTTGCTTGGCACAAGTGTGATGAGCTTTCTGGTCTTGCGAAATTTCGACTTCAGCTTCTCCGAATTGTTGCGACGCGCAGTGGAGATTCATCCACAGGGCAATGCGATCCTTAGCCCTCAGTTTCTGGTCAAGGATCCTGTATCGGGATTTTCGTTGGGTCTCGCGGTGATGTTTGGTACCTCAGGCCTGCCGCACATTCTCATGCGCTTCTTCACGGTTCCTGACGCACGGGCTGCACGCGGTTCGGTATTTTGGGCTAGCGTATTTATGAACATATTCTTTGCACTGGTGTTTGTCATCGGGTTCGGATCTATCGCCTTGGTCGCCTCTAATCCAGACTTTCTGGATGCCGCGGGCAAACCGCTCGGCGGGATAAATATGGTTGCCGTCCACCTTGCAAAGGCGGTAGGGGGAAACGCCTTGCTGGGATTTATCTCGGCAGTTGCATTTGCTACCATCCTCGCGGTTGTGTCGGGTTTGACACTCGCAGGTTCTTCGGCAGTTTCGCATGACCTTTACGCCTGTGTGTGCCGCAAAGGTACTGCAAGTCAAGCCAATGAAGTACGAGTATCGAGGATATCGACTTTGGTGCTTGGGGTAATCGCGGTGGTATTGGGCATTGCATTCAGGACACAGAATGTGGCTTACATGCTTGGGCTCACGTTCTCGGTCGCCTGCAGCTCAACTTTCCCGGTGTTACTACTCGCCCTTTATTGGAAACGATTGACCACGTTTGGCGCCGTTGCGGGAGGAACTGTCGGATTGGTCTCCGCCGTATTGTTGACCGTTGCAGGCCCAGCCGTCTGGGTACATGTTATGGGAAATGCGAAGCCACTCTTCTCGATCGATCCACCGACCATAGTGACTATGCCGCTCGCATTTGTGACGTGCTGGTTGGTGTCCGTGCTGGACCGTAGCAAACAGGCGGATACTGATCGGGCGTGGAGTGCGGCTCTACAAGAGCGTCCGGTATTCGCGGAACCGGTTGGCCACTAGATTCAGGAGCGGCGGCACACAGAAGTTGTGCCGCCGTTAGGTGGTTGAACTTGCGGGCCAGCCAACCTGGTGTTCCGTCGGGAGACAGCGTGGCATAGCGTGTGCTCAGCTCGAGGGCGGGTCATCGATCTGCATTGCCCGTCTACGCTGCGTCTCTGCGTTAAATGCGAGACATCTGACCTTTGGATTGTCGGACCCCTCATGCGCTCTCGTCTCGGGTAGAGGCAGGCAATCCGCCTTGTTCCGCAACATGCTGAACAAGGCTAAGCATGCTCTATTCCTGCGCCAGTGCTTGCGTTTGCGAAAACGACCAATGGGTACCGTTTCCGTTGGATGTTCAATTTCGCTTTGGTGTAGGATGGAAAACAAGTTCACCGCGCTGCTTGAGCGGTCGCATAGTTGCCGAGGCTGCTGTCCTTCCTGATTTTGCCGCCCCCTTGGCGCTGGATAGTGGTGCAATTTTGGCTGACTTCGATAGTTGCCGAAAGCCTGCATCCATTTTCAATGAGCTTCGTCATACAAGCGTCGAATTAGATCGGAATTATCGAATCCCGGTTGCTGATAGATTATTGATCGAGCGACGAAAGCTTTATTTAGGTTGTGGACATTTCATAGAGGTACAAACCATGGACGTTGCCGACCTCAAGGTCTTCGAAGCCGTAGCTCGTCATGGAAGTATGAATCGGGCAGCTACCGAGCTCAATACTGTTCAGTCGAACGTGACAGCGCGAATTCGATCTCTGGAGCGGGAGGTCGGGGTCGCTCTCTTTCAGCGGCATGTGCGCGGCGTGAACATGACTCCTGCGGGGCAGCGCCTGCTCCCGTACGCCGCGCGCATTGCGAAGCTAATTACGGATGCCAAGGTAGCTGCGCTGGATGACGGCGCACCAAGCGGTACTCTCACGCTCGGAACACTCGAGACGACAGCGGCGCTTAGGCTCTCTCCAATATTAAGTAATTTTGCTCGAATGTATCCGCAGGTTCGATTGTCTCTGACGACCGGCACGAGCTGCGGTCTCACTGCCGATGTTGCGGAGTGTCGGCTCGATGGGGCGTTTATAGCAGGTCCGCTGGACCATCCGGACCTTTACACCGAGACGGTCTTTCATGAGGAGTTGGTTCTAGTTACGCCGCGTACCATGCGCTCGCTCGAGTTGATCAGATCGGTGCAGGACCTCAAAACAATTGTCTTCCGTTCGGGTTGCTCGTACCGTCAGCGACTCGACGCATTGCTTGCCGAAATGGGGGTGCTCACGGCGGCACCCCTCGAATTTGGCTCAATGGATGCGATCATTGCGTGCGTTGCGGCTGGTATCGGTATCACGCTATTGCCGCGAGGTGTGGTCTCGGCGGCCGCGGAACAGGATCTCGTCAGTATCCACGCTATATCGCCGGAAAAAGCGCACGTGGAAACGCTGTTTATCCGACGGCATGATGCTTATGTCTCGAGTGCAATGCTGGCTTTCGTGGACGTGGCAAGGTCTCAGTTCGGGCCGCTGATGGCCGCCGCATAGACGGTGTAAAGGAGCAACGCCACGCGGAGGCCCTTAGCGGCTTGCGATTCAGCCCGTCTGATTGAAGGGATGACGTGTTGAATTCCGCCGAATTCTGACCCGCGGTTTTCATCTAAATTTGACCTACTCCCAGACGGCGTAGTGTCTCTATTCCGGCGCTGCCAGCGACAAGCCGTCCGTGACGAACAGAACTTCACCTTTGAAAGGTGTTGCGCAGACCTTCCTTAGCTGGTTTCTGGATGGTTCGTTACTGTTGTCAGTGTGGGGCCATCCGATAAGTTATCGGTGGCCGCCTATAGCCTAGTCCGCCTTCACACCTTCAACCTGAATCTGCAAGCGAGTCAGCGTCTTGAAACCGTAATTGGTGCCCCAAGCCACGCCATAGTCGGCACGGTCGAATTGCGCGCTAGCTTCCGCGCCACACACTTCTTTCTTGATCAGCGGGTTGACGAAACACTTGAACGAATCAATCTTCAACGTCAGCGGTTTGGTCACTCCGTGAAATGTGAAGTCGCCCGAGACTTCGACCGGTGTAGCGCCGTCGAAGCGAAGCGAGCTGCCTTTGAATATCGCACTCGGGTACTTGCCGACATCGAGAAAATCAGCGGACTTCACCTTCGTGTCGAGTGGCACATTTCCGGTGTCAATCGAATCAGTGTCAATCGACACGTCGACTGTGCCCGTCTTCGCCACGACGTCAAGCGTCACAACGCCGCTGCTTTTCGTGAACTTACCCCGCCACACCGAAATGCCGCCAAAGTGGTCGGCTTCGAAGCTGGGATAGGTGTGCCTCGGGTCAAGGTTGTAGGTCGTCGGGGCCGCCATGGCTGACCCCGCGATCAACGCGAGAACGCCAGATGCAATCAGGTGCTTGTTCAAATCAGACTCCTTATGTGTCGATGATGGGCCGCTTACTGCCCGTTGCTAACTTGAACAGCGCTGACGCGCATGCTCCAATTAAACGAAATGTGACTGTACGAGTCGTTGGCAACTTTTTCGCCGCAGAGCACAGCTTGGTGCTGTCGTATTGGAACGCGCGAATGTATCTCGCTTATGTCAGGAAGCACCGCTTGTGTAAGTGCGTGTACATAGATCCCCATCAGATACATTGCGATACAAAGAGGCGTGGGGACAGCGCACAAGTGAGTTCGCGTTCCGCGTTCACCCACCCATCCGGCCCTGGTGACACGAGGGATGGCTGCCCACGTCGGCCGGGCGGGTTCGTATCTCTCATTGGCCCCTCTGGTTTTCCAGTGCACGTTTTCCGTGGCGGACCATGCGTTGAATGGTTTCGCGCATATCTCGGCGAGAGAGGCGGCGCGCGAGCGGGCAGTGACGCTGGTAGCGGCTTCCGTTTCGGTTGGTAGATAAATTGTCCCAACCTACTCATGCATCGCGTCATGGCCTATTCCACCGACATTTGTTCCATGGTGTATGAACTGTTTTGCGCGGCGGATGTGGCAGATCACGTTGCCTTTAGCGATGTGCTGCTCCACTATTCAATACGTTTCTAGTAGTACGGATCGAGCACCAGGTTTGCTATTTCATAATTATTAGTTGGACTCCTTATAGTATCGATGGAACCAATCGAGACCACGGAGACTGACGACGTGCGTGTGCGATATCACCGCTTCCATTCCTACTTTTTGATGAGGTACTGTCTTGAAAACGCTGATAAAGAAATGGTCGTTGTCGCTGACCGTCGCCGGTTTTCTGTTATCCACTGCCACTGCGCAGGCCGCGTCCGACCAGGATCTCGCAGGCAAGAACGTCGTTCTGGTGCATGGCGCCTTTTCGGACGGATCCAGCTGGAATAAGGTCATTCCTCTCCTCGAAGCAAAGGGCCTTCATGTGACGGCTGTGCAAAACCCGCTGACGTCCCTCGGCGATGACGTTTCGGCAACGACTCGCGCGATCGAGCGGCAAGAGGGTCCAGTGGTGCTGGTTGGCCATTCGTGGGCGGGTTCTGTCATCACGCAGGCGGGCAACAACGACAAGGTCAAGGCACTCGTATATGTCGCAGCGTTCGCTCCCGACAACGGACAATCGGCTAACGACATTCAAAAAGACCTGCCTGCACCGTCATGGGTAGCCGAAATCCATAAGGATGCTGCGGGTTTCCTGACGCTGTCAGATAAGGCGATCGCGGAAGATTTCGCGCCCGATGTTTCGCGGGCACAAGCGCGTCTGCTCGCTGCGACACAAGAGCCGTGGTTTTCGGGCTGTCTCGCTGAAAACATCGGTCACGCAGCATGGCATGACAAGCCATCCTGGTATGTCCTCACGACGAAAGACCATATGGTCGGTCCCGCCTTCCAGATGAAGATGGCGAAACACATCGGCGCGACGGTCGTCAATGTAGAGGCGAGTCACGTACCGATGGTGTCGAAACCTGAAGAAGTCGCTGCCGTGATCATCTCGGCGGCGCGGCAGGCAAAGTAGCAGGGTGCGCCCGTTGCTTAGGAACCAGCCGACAGATTTGGAGCGAATTGGGTCAATTCGCTCCATGTGACGAATTGTGCTGCGAGTGACGGACGAATACGTAGAAGTGCTCGTGGATGCGCTGAGACGACGTGCCTTACCGCAACGTGAGACGGAAACGCCGGATGAATAGATCGAGATTGCTATCGGACAATGGCTCAACGGCGCATGCAGGAGTCGCATGAATGGACAAGCTACAGGCAATGCACGTGTTCACGCGTATCGTCGACGCCAACAGTTTTTCCCGCGCAGCGGATACGTTAAGACTGCCGCGCGGATCGGTCACGGCCATCATCCAGAGGCTCGAAGCTTCTTTGAAGGTGCGGTTGTTGAACCGCACCACGCGACGTCTTAGCTTGACGGCCGACGGCGCAGCCTATTACGAGCGCTGCGTGCGCATCCTGGCCGATATCGAAGAGACTGAGCAATCCTTATCGAGTATCGCAGCCGCGCCGCGAGGCAAGTTGCGCGTCGATATGCCGGGATCCATTGGGAGACTGATCGTCGTGCCCGCGCTGTATGACTTTTACGCACGCTATCCGGATATCGAACTGATGCTCGGTTTTGGCGACAAGCCGATCGACCTGTTTCAGGAGGGTGTCGACTGCGCGGTTCGTGTCGGGGCGCTCGAGGATTCGTCGCTGGTTGCGCGGCGCATCGGCACCGTTGAGTTCGTTACGGCGGCAAGCCCCACCTATCTCCGGATGTACGGAGAACCGATGACCGTTGGCGATCTGCCAGATCATCTCGCCGTCAATTATTTTTCGGCACTCACGCATCGCATCGTCAACATGAATTTTGTCGTCGACGGCAAGTCAGTCGAGGTCAAAATGAACTCAAAGCTCGCAGCGAATGACGCTGATGCCTATCTGAATTGCGGCGTCAAAGGACTGGGACTCATTCAAGTACCCCGCATTCTCGCCTTGCCTCACCTTCGCGACGGCGAACTCGTCGAAGTGCTGGCGCAATGCAGGCCGCTCGCGATGCCGATCTCGGCGCTCTATCCGTACCACAGGCATTTGTCGCCTCACGTGCGGGCGTTTGTCGGATGGGTCACCGAACTGTTTGAGCGCTGTCCGCTTCTTATCAGGCGCGAAGATTCCCACGTCCAGCGCCAGACTGTACCTACGCCCCCGGCTCTTGTCGTTCAAGGGTAATGCGCTCTCGCCCGCGCCTGCGAGTCGACCCGAACGAACATTGGACGCCCGTTCACCTGTCGCGCATGGTGCGCAAGCTGTTGCCGTTTGATATCGAGGTCGTCGAGCAACCAACCCATTGCGATAGTGTCGCCGCACTTGCTCAGGTCCGGGCGACCAGTCCGATTCCGATGCCATTTCGACGAGGTGAATGTTCTTTACGAGCAGTGGCTGAGCGGTTATCCGAAACCCGTGCGAGCTTGCGTGGAAAGTCGTCTTGCCGGACGGGAGTATCTTGTGGAAATCTAGGAATTTGGATTCATTGGTTGACTTGAGAACGAAGATGATGATCAGGCGTTGACGCAAAATCTCAAGTCTGCTCGTATTTTGAGTGGGGGCAAAGTGGGGGTACAGCGACTATTCAAGGATCGCGGTTTGTCGAGTTGTTATGCAAGCCATTGATTATAAAAATATCATTTATAAAATTATAAGATCCATACCCTCAGGGTAAGGTCATGGTTTATGAGCTGCTTCAGTCCAATCGCGGCGAATGGCGCCCTTCGCCGTCGGTGATGGCAAATAGGAAGATTTGAATTCCTTGTTTGCATGTCAAGGCAGAACTTTACCGCTCCCTGTGAGAAAGAAGAACTCTGTGGAACTCCTCGGACAATGCGCGTGGGACATACCTCAGAATTTGTGCAATTCCATTCCTGCACATGAACTTGCCGCGCTGCACTGCAATATGCCCGGTTTCTGCCGGACGTTCCCAGGAGAGAAGGGTAGACGATGATGAACCAATTTCACGAAAATCCCGCAACAAAGCACCGCTTGATTCGCCTCCGCGAGGTGCGGATGCGCGTTGGTCTAGGCACGAGCACCGTGTACCGGTATCTTGCCGAAGGAAAATTTCCGAGACCGGTTCAAATCGGTGGGGGCAGGGTAGCTTGGGTCGAGCGCGACATTGACGCGTGGATTGCCGATCGCATCGAAGCAGATCCCAGCAGGACTTGAGCTCAAGCTGCCTCAATGTGCCAGCAAGACTGAGGCGGAAATCATTGAGACGTACTTTGGCCGCGTCGATTCGCAGATCGGAGCAAGGGTGACCGTGTACAAAGCGCTGGCTGACCTGAAGCGGGCACCGTGGTCGATGGTTCAGAACGAGATGTCGACGCTGGACTTCGATTACTTCAAATTCGAGCTTCCTTTGGCCCTTCCTACGGGAGCATTGCTGGTGTGCATTAGCGGCCCTGGCGATCAATACTTCGGCTTATGCGAGCGAAATCATTCGCGGCGGACTGCTCTCAGTTCGACGCGGAGAACTCGAGGCAGCGTATGCATGCCGCATGTCCTGTACGCTCATTCTGCGCCGCATTATTCTTCCGGTTGCAATAAGACAGGCGTTAAGCAACTGTTCAAGAACCCCGTCGCACTGCTCGATTTGTTGCGTCGTCATGTACGCGGCGAGCGCCACCCAGAAGGGCCTGCCTGTCATCCCGGCGGATAAATACGCAAACTTTAGAATGAAGCGCAGTGCTTTGCTCGCGTCGCCGATGCGCTGCAGCTGCTACCGGTGGGTCGAGATATATTGGCGAGGAAGGTGGTCTCGCGTCCACTCGACACGCGATGCCATGACAATATGTCGACGGGGTTCGACGTGTCGGTTTCGACCAGCATCGGCGTCTGGTTGTGCCGCTGAAAATAGTCGACGAGTGCGAGATAAAAGTTCGATAATTTTGTCTAGTTTAAATTATTTTGATATCCTATTTTTTTGACTATCAAGCGTCGATTGCGACCGGATTATTGAACGGTGGCCATGTTGAACGCCTGGATGTGAGCGGTTTCCGACCGCAGACCGTCGGACGAAACGGAGATAGATCGAGGAGGGTGACGCGCTAGGTAGTGAGCAGGGGGAAAGCCCAAAGCCGCGTGTTGAGGATTGACGTCCCGTTTCCAGGCCAGTACGATTAGCAGAACAGACCTGTAAAGTCCTCTCAGCAATGCGTCTTGCAATGGAGGGAAATCATCCGACATCGAATCGGACTCAATTTTCGCCGATCTGTCCGCACTAGTACGACATCCCATAAATAGGTTTAATAATTATTTGGCTGCAAGTAGGGCTCCAGGAGCGTGACGACGACCTGAGCCATCTCATCGAGCGGGCCTGAGCCCGGCAG
>NZ_JALPRJ010000117.1 GCF_030464885.1 Caballeronia sp. SEWSISQ10-4 2
TGTCGCTTTGGAAATGACGTGCCGCCACGCACAGTGGCTAATAGTGATAAAAAATCAGCTAACTCACGCAGACCACTAACACTGAAAGCACCAACCCGGCCCCCCCGGACCGAGTGCGAACGACCCTTCATGCCGTCGCTGCGCTCGCCGCCACCGTTTGCAGGCGCTTCAACGCTTCCCCATTTTCACGGAACAGATGCGCATGCCGCACACCAAAACCGGCATCGATGGATTGCCCATCGACCGCCGTCGATTCCCCCGATCCTTTCACCTGGATCAGCGCATCCCCATCAAGATTCACATGCAGCAGCGTCTCGCCGCCGAGATGTTCGACGACCATGATCTTCCCCGACAACTTCCCGTCCGCACCGCTCGCGGCCGACTCCGCCAGATGTTCGGGACGGATGCCGAAGGTCAGTTTATCGCCGACTTTCACGCCATCCGCACTGAACGGCAGCGTGATCGGTGCGCCGCCGGGCAAGCCGATTATCACTCCGGCCGCATCCGCGCGCTGCACGGTGACAGGAAGGAAATTCATCTTGGGCGAACCGATGAAACCCGCGACAAAGCGATTCACCGGGGTTCTATAAAGCTCAAGGGGTGAGCCGATCTGTTCGACCTTGCCGTGATTCAACACAACAATACGATCCGCCATGGTCATGGCTTCCGTCTGGTCGTGCGTGACGTAGATCATGGTCGCGTTGAGCTGCTTGTGCAGCTTGATGAGCTCGAGGCGCATCTGCACGCGTAACGCGGCGTCAAGATTGGAGAGGGGTTCGTCGAAGAGAAACACCTTCGGTTCACGCACGATCGACCGTCCGATCGCAACCCGCTGCCGCTGTCCGCCGGACAGCGCGCGCGGCTTGCGTTCAAGCAACTGTTCGATCTGCAGGATCTGCGCGGCGCGTTGCACGCGTTCCTTGATCTGCGCTTCGGGCAGTTTGATCATCCGCAGCCCGAACGCAATGTTCTCGTAGACCGACATGTGCGGATACAGCGCATACGACTGGAACACCATGGCCACGCCTCGTTGCGACGGCTCCAGGTCCGTCACGTCTTCACCGCCGATCAGTACTTGTCCCGAGTCGCTGCGTTCCAAACCGGCAATGGTGCGTAGCAACGTGGACTTACCGCAGCCCGAAGGCCCGACAAACACCATGAATTCCCGGTCGGTCACGGCGATGTCCACGCTCTTCAACACCTCCGTACCGGCAAACGCCTTGCGGATCTGATGCAATTGAACTGCACTCATGCGTGTCTCCTGCAGATGCTCGCGCCGTGGATCGGCGAGAACAATGGAACGGGCGTTGATATGCGCTTTTGCCTTGCGACGCAGCATGCAACGCCTTAGCGAATTTGTTCTTGACAACCTGTTCGCGTCCAAATATACAATTGTAAAACTGAAATTACAAGTGAAACGGAATCGGTGGAAACGAGTGAACGTGGCCGCAAGGAGTCGCTTGAGCAGCTCAGCCGGCCTTGATCGTAATTGGGCAATTTTAAAAAGAACTTCCCAGGAGACAGGCAATGAAAAAGCGTTACACGCAGGCCGCTGCGTTTGCGGTGCTGAGCGTTACGGCATCCTTGCTCGCGGTATCGAATGCGTCCGCCTGGACGCTGAAAGAAGCGGCCGAGCCGTATTCGGGTACCACCATCAAGGCCATTTTCCTCGACCGGCCCGGCTACAAGGCGGCCTCGGCACTGATTCCACAATTCGAGAAAGAGACCGGCATCAAGGTGCGTACGGAAGTGATTCCGTACGAGAACACCCGTGAAAAGCAGGTGCTCAACTTCGTGGGCGGCGGCGATCAGGACGTCGTGCTGGTAGACGTGGTGTGGATCGGTGAATTTGCGAGCAACAAGTGGCTCGTGCCGATCAAGACCTTCACCGACAACCCCAAGCTCGCCGATCCGAATCTCAACCTGCCGGGCTTTTTCCCGATCCTGCTCGACTCGTTCGGCACCTGGGACAAGACCACCTACGGCCTGCCCTTCGATAACTACTCGGGCCTGATGTTCTACAACAAATGCATGTTGAAGGACGCAGGGTTTAGCGAACCGCCGAAGACCTGGGACGAACTGCTCAACGTCTATGCGCCGAAACTGACCAAGCCTGACAAGAACCAGTTCGCGTTTGCGCTGCAGTCACGCCGTGGAGAAACCCAATCCGCCGATAGCTTCATGCGTGTGCTCTGGCCGAACGGCGGCTCGCTTCTCGATGCGAAATTCAAGTCGAACCTGATGTCGCCGCAATCGCAGGCGGGCCTTGAATACCGGCAGAAGCTGATGAAATACATGCCGCCGGGCATCGTCGACTATGACCATGCGGAGGCCGTCAACGCACTCGCGCAAGGGCAGGTCGCGATGATTACCGAGTGGTCGGCGTTCTATCCGACGCTCACGGACCCGAGCAAGTCGAAGATCGGCAACTGTCTCGCGATCACGACCGAACCGAAGGGGCCCGCAGGACTGAAACCTGCGCTCGGCGGGTTCTCGCTGGCCGTGAATGCGAAGTCGAACGCGAAGAAGCAAGCGGCGTCGTGGCTCTTTATCCAGTGGATCACGTCCGAGGCGATGGCGAAGCCGTATCTGGATGCGGGCGGTGTCAGTGGCCGCATGGCGGTGTACAAGGACGCGGCGATCCAGGACAAGTATCCGTTCGTGAAGCCGATGGTGGAATCGTGGCAGGGCGGCGTGCCTGACTACCGGCCGCGTTTCCCGGAATGGCCGGCGGTGTCGGAGGTGATCGGCGAGTGGGGCAGCAAGATCATGCTCGGTCAAGTCACCGTGAAAGACGGTGCCAAGACGATCGGCGACAAGACGGAAGAGATCCTGAAGAAGGCGGGTTATTACGACAGCAAGAAGCCTTTGCTCAAGTAAGGCCGGCGCAGCGAGGCGCATTAAGCCAAGCGCCTCGCTGCGCTCACAGATAAGGCATCCCCGCGGAGATGTTCATGCTCAAGACCACGGTTCCTCCAGCGACTGGTGCAATGCGGCCGCGGCCGCGGCCGCGCGCACGCTTTCGCTTCATGCCGCGTTCGCCCGCGTTCTGGTTTCTATTCCCCGCTGTCGCGGCGCTGGCGATCATCGGCATCTATCCGCTGCTGCTCGCGGTCTACAACTCGTTTCATCAGTACAAGCTGGCCGATCTCGCTGCGGGCACGCCGTTTGTCGGGCTCGATAACTACATTGCCACGCTCACCGATCCCTCGTTCTGGGGCGCACTCGGCCGCACGGTGGCGTTCCTGTGCCTGACCTTGCCGATCGAGATCGCGTTCGGTTTGTTCGCCGCGCTGATGCTGCACCGCACGGCGTTGCCGTGGCTTCGTGTCGCGGCCCGGGTAGGCCTGGTCATTCCCATGGCGACGACCTATGCCGTGGTCGGCCTGATCGGCCGGCTGATTTTCAACCGCCAGTTCGGGGTGGTCAACTATCTGCTGAGCCTGTTCGGCATTCCGCCGCTCGACTGGCTGGCGGACCCCACGCTCGCGTTCATCTCCGTGATGATCATGGACATATGGCAATGGACGCCGTTCTGCGCGCTAATCCTGCTGGCCGGCCTCGCGATGGTGCCGAAGGAAGCCGAGGAAGCCGCGCGCCTGGAGACGCCGAAGTGGAGCAAGATCCTGTGGCATCTGCAGCGGCCGTATTTGTTGCCGGGGCTCACTGCCATCCTGATCTTGCGTTCAGCCGACATGCTCAAGATGTTCGACGCGGTGTTCACCATGACCCGCGGCGGTCCCGGCACGGCGACTGAATTCGTCAGCATCTACATCCAGCGCGTCGCGTTCCGTCTCTTCGATCAAGGCATGGCGTCCGCTCAGGCGGTTCTGCTGCTGATCCTTACGATCGTGTTGTCGCGTCTCTACATTCGTTTTGTTTATCGGGAGGCCGTGTGAGCACATCAACCGGTACCAGCGCTGTTGCCATGCCGTTATCGCCACGTGCCCGTCGTGCAAGGAACGCGCGGCGGCGTGCCACGGTCTGGCATTTCATCGGCCTGCTGATTGTGTTTCTCACGTCCGTGTTTCCGTTCTACTGGATGGTCACGACCAGCCTCAAGAGCCAGGCCGACGCGCTTGCCGTGCCACCTGTGTGGTTCTTCACGCCGACGCTCGCCCACTACACCGACGCGCTGTTCGAGCACGACGTGGCGCAAAGCTTGTTGAACTCGCTGATCGTGGCGAGCAGCACGACCTTCTTTTCGATCCTGCTCGGCACGCCCGCCGCTTACGCGCTTGCGCGCTTCGAGTTTCGTGGCAAGGAGGATCTCTGGTTCTGGTTCATCTCGAACCGGATGGTGAGTCCCGTTGTGCTCGCGGTGCCGTTTTTCCTGATTGCCACCAAGCTGGATATTGTCGATACGCACATCGTGCTGATCCTGCTGTATTTGACGTTCTCGCTGCCCATTGTCGTATGGATCTGCACCGATCAATTCCGCAACATCCCGGTCGAACTCGATGAAGCCGCGCGTCTGGACGGCGCATCGCCATGGCGCATTTTCTGGCGTATCAATCTGCCGCTGGCGATGCCGGGCATTGTCGTCTCCGCCATCTTCGCGTTCATCTTTTCGTGGAACGACCTGCTGTATGCGCTGGTCCTCACGCGCACCGACGCCATCACCTCGCCCGTTGCCGCGACCAGCTACATGAGCGGGTATGAACTGCCGTGGGGCGAAATCATGGCTACAGGTACGCTGATCGTGCTCCCAATGGTCGTGTTCGCGCTGGCGGTGTCGGGCCGGCTTGTGCAGGGACTCACCATGGGCGCGGTGAAATGACGGGTGAATTAAGATCCGTGCGTCCCAACCGAATCTGATGAAGGTCATGAATAAACCCGCGCCGCCCGCCGTTCCTCCGCTTGCTGAATCTTCAATGGATTCGTCCGTCGATCCCGAGGAGGAGTTGCAGGCGCGTGTGGCCTGGCACTACTACGTCGGTAACCTCACGCAGCAGGAGATCGCGCAACGTATTGGCAGCAACCGGGTGCGGGTGAACCGGCTGCTCGCCGCAAGCCGTGAATCCGGGATGGTGCAGATCACCATCAACAACCGGCTTGCGCCGTGCGTAGCGCTGGAAGAAGCGCTGACGAAACGCTTCGGCCTGGAAGCCGCGGTGGTCGTGCCGACGGGCGCCGACACCGACGCCAACATGGCCGCGCTCGGCATTGGCGCGGCGAATTATCTGTCGCGGCAGATCGAGGCGGGGCAGACCATCGGGCTGGGTTGGGGACGCACCATTCGCGCCGTGTTGCGGGCGTTGCCGCAGCGCGCGTATGGACCGGTATCGGCGGTGTCGTTGCAGGGCGGGTTGTCGCATTGCCCGAGCATCAATACCTTCGACATCGTGTCCGACTTTGCCAATCTGTGTCAGGCCGATGGTTTCTTGTTCGCCGCACCGATCTACGTGAGCAGTCAGAAAGTGCGCGACATGCTGCTGCAGGAAGACGCGGTTCGCGAGACCTACGAACGCGCGCGCCAGTCCGATCTTGCGTTGCTGACGTGCGGAGATCTGACGGAGTCGCTGGTGGTGACCTATGGCATCAGCGACGCGGAGCAAGTGCGTGCGCTCGAGAAAGCGGGAGCAGTGGGCGACATGCTCGGGCACTTCATGGACGCCGACGGCGAGGCGATCGATCACCCGCTGAATCGCCGTACCGTGGCGATTACGCTGGACGACCTGCGCAAGATTCGCCGCGTGGTGCTGGTGAGCGGCGGTGCGAAGAAATTTGTCGTGACGCGGGCGGCGTTGCGCGGGCGTTATCCGTCGGTGCTGGTCACCGACGAAGACACCGCGCAACGTCTCTGCAACGAACCGTGAGACAACGATGAACGTAGACCGCAATCGCGAGTTCGCCGGCAAGACAGTGCTGGTTACCGGTGCGGGCAAGGGCATAGGCTACGCGACCGCGATCCTCATGGCCGAGCGTGGCGCACATGTCATTGCGCTGAGCCGGTCTCAATCGGATCTGGACGCATTGAGCCACACGATCCCTTGCACGACGATCGCCATTAATCTCGCCGATGCCACCGCCACGCTCGCAGCGGTACAGCAAGCACTCCAGGCGCAGCCGGTCGATCTGCTGGTGAACTGCGCGGGCATCGTGGAGCTGGAGCCGTTTCTCGATACTTCCATCGATTCCTTCGATCTCACTATGGCCGTGAACGTACGCGCCGCGATGATCGTCGCGCAGGAATGTGCGCGGAGCATGATTGCGCGCGGCGAGGGCGGTGCGATTGTCAATGTGTCCAGCATGGCCGCGCAGGTCGGTACGCCCTTGCACGCGGCGTATTGCGCGTCGAAGGCTGCGCTCGACGCGATGACCCGCGTCATGGCGGTTGAACTCGGTGTGCACGGCATTCGCGTCAACACGGTCAATCCCGTAGTCACGATGACGCCGATGGCGGAGAAAGTCTGGAGCGAACCCGCGAAATCCGGGCCCATGCTCGCCCGCATTCCCTTGCAACGATTCGTGCAACCCGACGAAGTGGCACGCGCGATCGCGTACCTGCTCAGCAGCGATTCGAGCATGGTCAACGGCGTAAGCCTTGCTGTAGACGGCGGTTTCCAGGCCGGCTGAATTCACTACTCTTACTCATAGCAGAGGGCTTCAATCATGGAAGCACTGGTTCTCGAAGAAGCGCGCCGCATCAGCTTGCGCCCGTTCACCTTGCCGCAAGTGGTCGGTGCGCGCGACGTACGCATTCGCATCAATACGGTCGGTATTTGCGGCAGCGACATTCACTATTATCAGCACGGCCGGATCGGGCCGTTCGTTGTCAACGAGCCGATGGTCCTGGGTCACGAAGCGGCGGGAACCGTGATTCAGACCGGCGACGAAGTGAAGCATCTGAAAGTCGGCGATCGCGTCTGCATGGAGCCTGGCGTGCCTGACATGGAGTCACGCGCGTCGCGCGAGGGTATGTACAACCTCGATCCCAGCGTGCGTTTCTGGGCCACGCCGCCGGTGCATGGTTGCCTGACGCCGTTCGTCGTGCACCCGGCGGCGTTCACGTTCAAGCTGCCCGATAACGTGAGTTTTGCGGAAGGCGCAATTGTCGAACCGCTGGCTATCGGCATGCAGGCGGCGACGAAGGCAGCGATTAAACCGGGGGATGTAGCCGTTATTCTCGGCGCCGGCACGATTGGTATGATGTGCGCGCTGGCGGCGCTCGCGGGCGGTTGCAGCCGCGCTATCGTGTGCGATCTCGTGCCGGAAAAGCTCGCGTTGATCGGCGGCGTGCAGGGCGTGATCGCAGTCAACATTCGCGATCGACGCGTGCAGGACGTGGTGTCGGAACTCACCGACGGATGGGGTGCGAATGTCGTGTTCGAAGCCAGCGGCAATGAAAAAGCGTTCGACGGCATTGTCGACTTGCTGTGTCCGGGCGGTTGCCTCGTCCTCGTGGGGATGCCGCAGAAAGCGGTGCCTATCGACATTGTCGCGGTGCAGGTCAAGGAAGTGCGGATCGAGTCGGTGTTTCGCTACGCCAACATGTTCCCGCGTGCGATCCAGTTGATCGCATCGGGCCGGCTCGACGTCAAGCCGTTCATCTCGCGCTCGTTTGCATTCGCTGACGGCATCAAGGCGTTCGAAGAAGCCGCCAGCGGCAACCCCACCGACGTCAAGGTCCAGATCGTTCTGGAATAGTCAGGCGCATCGCTCGGGCAAGGGATCTTCGCGTCCACCATGATGCCCAAATTCTTCCGTAATTATTACCAATAACTGTCATATAGCTTTCATTAATGAAACTTACACTTCGCCTTCATCGCGTACCCAAGGTTCACGCGCTCAGGCGTTTGAGTGACAGGGTGCGCTGGCCCCCGCCCAACAGAAATCGGACCAGAAGACATGCAAGAGCAGCCCAACGTATCGCGCCGTAAAGCCCTCAAACTGCTCGTGGGCGCGCCCATGCTGCCCTTGGGCGCGTTCTCCGTCTCGACACTTCTGGCAGGCTGCGGCGGCGACAGCGCGACTGCCGCACCGGGAACATCGGCATCGTTCAAGTCCGCCAACTTCGCCTCGATGGCCGCGCCGTCGCTCGCCGACCCTGCCGCCATGGCGACCACCACGGTCGGCTCGACGCTCACCGTCACCTACAGCGACGGCACCACGCAAACCTACAGGCTCGCTTACCAGCCGTTCTTCGTAACGGGTGACATGGTTCCGAACGGCAGCGGCGGCACAACGCTCGCCGGCGGTTATTACGACATCAACAACCAGCCGATCATCGACAAATCCGTGGCCGGCAAAGAGCGCCAGTTTTTCTCCGATTGCCCGGACGGTACGTCGCTGCTTTCCCTCGATAAACCCAGGGTCTCCGGTATCAAGGGCCGTGCGGTGTTCGCAGTCGTGCAGTTCGAATACGCGACGCGTGACCAGAGTCTTGTGTCGGCGTATGGACAGTTGCCTTCGCCTATTGCGGTGCTTACGCTCGATCAGGATCAGGCCACCGGCAAGCTCACGCTCGTGAAGTATCACAACGTGGATACGTCGAAGGCGAACGGGCTGTGGATCACGTGCGGCGCGAGCTTGTCGCCGTGGAATACGCACCTGTCGAGCGAAGAGTATGAGCCGGACGCAACGACCATTGCGTCCAACAGCCAGTTCAAGGCGTTCAGCACCAGCCTCTATGGTGACGCGAGCCGCGCGAATCCCTACAACTATGGTCACCTCCCCGAAGTGACGGTGAACCCCGACGGCACCGGCACGATCAAGAAGCATTACTGCCTCGGCCGCATCTCGCACGAACTCGTTCAGGTGATGCCTGACAAGCGCACGGTGATGATGGGCGACGACGCGACCAACGGCGGCCTCTTCATGTTCATCGCGGATCGTGCGGAGGACTTGTCGTCGGGGACGCTGTACGTGGCGAAGTGGGCGCAGACATCGTCGGCGGGTGCGGGCTCGGCCAACCTCACGTGGATAAAAATCGGCAGTGCGACGAGTGCCGAGATCGAAGCCATGGCGGTGAAGCTCAAGGCGTCGGACATCATGGACGTGGTCACCAAGGACCCGCTCGACACCAGCTTCACGAAGATCAATTTCAACGGCACGTTCAACTGGATCCGCATCAAGCCGGGCATGGAAACGGCTGCGGCGTTCCTGGAGACCCATCGTTATGCGGCGCTTGTCGGCGGGAGCATGGGCTTTACAAAGCTCGAAGGCACGACGATCAACGCACAGGACAAGATCGTCTACACCGCCATGTCACGCGTCGAAAAGTCGATGGTGAAGGGCAACGCGGCATCGACCGATGTTGCTGTCGACAAAACCATCAGCGCGGGTGCGGTCTACGCGTTGAACCTGAAAGCAGGGCAGAGGGACACGAGCGGCGCTGCGATCAACAGCGACTGGGTGCCGGTCGACATGGCCGCACCCGCAGCGCTGGTGGGCGAAGACCTGGCAACGCCCGACACGCTCGGCAATACCGCCAACCCGGCCAAGGTCTCCAATCCGGACAACGTGAAGTTCTCGGAGAAATTGCGCACGCTCTTTATCGGCGAGGATACAAGCATGCACGTGAACAACTTCCTGTGGGCCTACAACGTGGACACGAAGACCCTGTCACGGGTGCTGTCGTGTCCGGCGGGTGCGGAATCTACGGGCCTTCATGCCGTGGACGAGATCAACGGCTGGACCTACATCATGAGCAACTTCCAGCACGCCGGCGACTGGGAAAGCCCGGTCCACGACAAAGTGAAGGCCGTGCTGGACCCGCTCGTGCGGGCCAACTACAAGGACCGCTTCGGCGCCACGGTCGGTTACCTGACCGCGGACGCCTCCGGCATCAAGCTTGTAAAAAGCTGATCACGTCCCCTTGTTATAACCATCGGTCAGGGTGTGCAGGAACGCGATGATGTCCTTCATCTCCTGATCCGTCATCGCGGGCTTGTCGCCGAACTTGCGATCGAACGGCGCATCGGTCACGTCGATGTTCGCGTGGAACTGCGCCGGCAGATCGTCGTACTTGTTGACCTTGCCGTCGGCGCCCTTCGGATAGAACTTTTCCGGCGCGGTATTGCGCTCGTTGTAGAACGCCATGACGTCGTCGAGCGAATGGTAGACGCCGTTGTGGAAGAACACCTGGCGCGTGGCGGTGTTGCGCAGCGTCGGCGTGAGGAACATGCCGCAGTACTGCGTCTGGTCCTTTATGTCGCTGCGGAACGGGCCGCATACGCCCATGTCGTAGAACTTCGGATCGCGGTTGGTTGCAAGCGTGTTGTTACGCGGTACGCCGAGCGCTTCGTACTGGTAGTCGGTGAACATCGGCGGCACGCCGTCGGAAGTCGGTTTGGACAAGTGGCAGCCGGCGCAGTTGGCCTTGTCGGGATCGTTGAAAAGGCGCAAGCCGTGCAGCTCCGCTTGCGACAAACGCGCCTTGCCTTCGAGCCAGTTGTCGTACTTGCTCGAGTAAGGATGGAACGATTGTTCTTCGACCTGGTAGCGGGCAATCGCGAACATGGCCTCGGACATGGTGAGGTCCGTGCTCTCGAAAACGTGCGGGCCGAACAGTTTCGTAAAGTCGCTCTTATAAGCTGCGCGCCGCAATTTGGCCACGACGTCCGCCTCGCTCGTGTTGGCCATTTCCACCGGATTGAACATGGGGCCGGACGCTTGCGCTTGCAGCGTATCGGCGCGGCCGTCCCAGAAGAAACCGCCTTGCGGCACCATGGCCGGCGCAGCGGGCGCGACACCCGCGTTCTTTTGCGCCTTGGCCGTGCCGGCGGATTGCGCGGCTAGTGCGGCTAGTGCGGCGAGATCGGGCGGCGCTTCGGCTTCGCCAGCATCGGGTCCGATGCTGAAGTGAGGCTGAAGATACAAGTACATCAGCGAAGGCGGCGGACGGTAGCCTTGCAGCGTCATGTGCGGGCCGCCCAACTGCACGGAGAGTTTGTTCGGTGGCCCGTAGGAATGGTCCGGGCTGTGGCAGGACGCACACGACTGAAGCCCGGATGCGGACAGCGACTTGTCGAAGAACATCTTCTGGCCGAGTAGCGCGACCGCGCTCAATGGCGCGACCGGCGGACGGTTGAGCGTCACCGGATTCGGATTGGCACCCGTCAGGTCTTCCACGATTGCACCCACGCGGGCCGGCGCCTGCGACGGAAAGGCCACGGCCCAAAGGCAAAACGCCACGGCGGCAATGATCAGCGTGGCGAGGCATCCGAGCAGGATGGTTTTCGGGCGAGCGAGGCGAGGCTTTTGGCCGGCGGTGGGCGGTGCCGAGGGGGTGACGGTGTGCGACATGGAGACCGGGATCGAAGCAAAATTGAAAAAACGCCGCCGGCCAATTGCTTGACCGGCGACGCGACAAGAACACTTCCGTTCGCGTCAGTGATCCGACGCGAACGTTCAGGCAACAATCAGATGGTAGGAACCGATGCGACCGGCGTACCCAGAGTCGAATCGATGAACAACGTCGAGTTGTTACCCGCGCCGCTGAAGTTGAACATGTTCATGATGCTGCCTGCCGTGGCGTCGAACGAACCGCCGCCGAGGCGATGGCTGGCGAGCCAGTTATCTTCAATGAAGCGAGCAATCGATGCCTGGCTGATTGCCGTGTGATCGACGAAGTTGACCTTGGCCCACGGCGAGATCACGACGAACGGAATACGGGTGCCCGGACCGCAGCGGCCATTCACCGGCGCACCGTTCACGCCCAGCGGCGCAGTACCCGTACCGCACTTGCCGGCACCGTTCACCTGGTCGGCGATGGCGTCGAACGAAGCGGAGGTCGGTACTGCATACGCATGGTCGTACCAGCCGTCCGAGTCATCCCATGCCACGATCACAGCGGTGCTGCTCCAGTCCGGCTGCTGCTGCAGGAAGTTGACGATCTTCGACGTGAAGGCCTGTTCGTCGAGCGGATCCGAATAACCTGCGTGTCCATCCTGGAACGCCGGCGCCTTGATGAAGCTGACGGACGGATAGTTGCCCGCCTTGACACTCGCGAAGAAGTCGTCGGTGTCGTACTGATGGTTCGCCGGTTCCGCCGTCTTGCCGTCCGTCTCGAGCGACGAGCCGATGGCCGCAATGGAGCTCGGGCGCGCATGCGTCGGATTGGCCGTCGATGCGAAGTACTGGAACCAGTTGTGGTGCGGGATGTAGTCGGCTGTCGACTGGCCGACCACCGGCGACAAAGTGCTGCGCTTGCAACCCGTGGTGCCGTTGCTGTTGGTGGTCGAGAGGTTGAAACCGCCCATGAAGCCGCCCCACGTGATGCCGCTTATGTTCAGCAGGTCGCCGATGTTCTTGCCGGCCATCAACGCGGTGTCCGTCGTGCTCGAGCAGGTATCGTTGGCCGGATCGACGTCGTTGATCATCGTGAAGCCGCCCTGGCCGTCATTGACGTAGTACGACCCCGTGTTCGTCGCGCTGACCGGGCCCTTGCTGGCCTTGACCACCAGCATGCCGTTGGTCTGGCCCGACACGGCTTCAAGTGCGCCCGGCGTCGACGGACCGTATGTATCCGTGTACGCGTTGTCGCTCATCGCGAACTTCTGTGCATAGTTCCACAGGGCGCCGACCGTGTTGCCGTCGTAGTAACCCATTACCTGGCCCGCGGTACCGAATGCACCTGCGCCGCCTGCCGTGCCCTTACCCGTGAACTTCGGAAACAGGTCGGCTGCGCCGTTGTCATAGGCTTGTTGCTCGGCCGTGTACGCGTGGTTCTGGTCGGCGGTCGCGGCTTGCGTCCGGTCCAGGCGGAACGGATTGGCGGCTCCAGTACCGTTGGCCGTGTTCGTGAAGTTGGGGTTGGCGGTCAGCAACGTGCCGCTAAGACCGTTTACCGACGGCGTGCCCGATGCGGCCGTGAATGCCGGTTCGCCTGACGGGTTCGCTGCGTTCGGGTAGGTGGCGAAGTAGTGATCGAACGAGACGTTCTCGTTATAGATCACGACTACGTGCTTGATGGGGGTGGCAGTCGCCGTCCGGTTCTGGATAGATTGCGACGAACTGCTGCTGCTGGTGTTGCCACCGCCGCAGGCATATAGGCCGATAGCCATTGCTGCAGTGGGTACGCCAACCATTAAGGCTCGACGAAACATGTGTGAAGCTCCCGATGTCGTTGTGGCAGTGCTCGTGTGGCCGCGTGGCCTTTTGGGGGACGGGTGCGGACTATTGAAGGCCTTCTTTGGATCCGTCCGCATTGGAACACTTACGTATGAACCCTAAAAGACGGTCTGCTTTCGCTGGGGTTACGTGGAAATAACAGACAGAAAGAGTTGGTAAGGAAAGACGTCGATCAACCCTGCGACAGGGGATATGCGTTAGTTGATTGCTCGATCGCTTGATGGCGAGGCGTTTTTGAAGCGTCCTAAAAGAGTCGCACCGATCACACAACGTGGCGCTCGGGCAATGAGTCGCGTGATTTCACGCGCACGTCACACAGCCTTTCGATAATCGGGTCTGTAAACGTTTTCAGCTCAGTTTTCAGCTCACTCTTGCCACTGCTCATGCACTCCACCATCAAGGACGTTGCCGCGCATTCAGGTGTGTCGATAGCCACCGTGTCGCGAGCGCTCAATGCACCGCAATTGCTGAACGCAGAGACGCTCGCCAAGGTGCGCGAGTCGATCCAAGCGCTCGACTTCATGCCAAGCGCGCGAGGCCGGCAGCTTCGCGGCGTAGCGACGCGGCTTGTCGGCGTGGTCGTGCCGACACTGGCCAATCCTGTTTTCGCGGAATCGCTGCAAGGTATCGATGAAGCCGCCTCCGCCAGCGATTACCGCCTGATGCTGATGACGACCGCGTATGACAGCGCGCGTGAGCGCCGCGCCATCGAGACCTTGCGCGAGCAACGCGTGGACGGTCTGATCGCGACGGTGGCCGACGCCGAATCCAACCCCTTGCTGGACGAACTCGATCGCATCGGCTTGCCTTATGTGCTCGCGCATAACGACACGGCGTATCGCGCGGCGGTATCAGTGGATAACCGGCGGGCAGCGCGCGATGGCGTGTGCGCGCTGTTGCGACGCGGTCACCGGCGCATCCTGATGCTGGCGGGTTCGTTCGCGGAATCGGACCGGGCGCGCCTGCGATATCGCGGCTACGAAGACGCCATGCTCGACGCAGGCCTCATGCCCCAGGCGCCGCTCGAACTCGATTTCAATGCGGAAGATTTGCCGCCGTCGCTACTTGCTCATCTCTCCGATCCCGCCCACCGGCCCACTGCGCTCTTCTGCAGCAACGACCGCCTGGCGATGATCGTGATACGCGGTTTGCGGCATGCGGGATTGTCCGTGCCACACGACATCTCGGTGCTCGGCTTCGACGGCATTCCGCTTGGCGAATGGCTGTCGACGGCACTTTCCAGCGTCGCCACGCCGAACCGCGAGATCGGGCGATGTGCGTGGCGTCATCTGGCAAGCCGGCTCGGTTTGCCCGGCGACACAAGCGCCGGCCCGATCCCGTTCAAGTTGCCTCATAGCGTACGAACCGGCGCGACCATTGCGCCCCTTATCGATCCTGCGGCCAGAACGGCCTCCCTCGTATCGGAGAATCCTGCATGAAAATCCGTCATGTCCTCGCCACGCTGCTTGCAGCGACGGCCACCTTTTGCGCGGCCGGCGCGGCGAATGCCGATGGCACTGCGATCTGCTACAACTGCCCGCCGGAATGGGCGGACTGGGCGAGTCAGATCGAAGCGATCCAGAAGCAGACCGGCATCCGCGTGCCGTTCGACAACAAGAACTCGGGCCAGGCCATTGCGCAGATGATGGCCGAGCAAAAGAGCCCGATTGCCGACGTGGTGTATCTCGGCGTTTCATCGGCATTCCAGGCGAAGGACAAGGACCTGGTGCAGCCCTACAAACCTGCGCACTGGAACGATATCCCTGCAGGCATGAAGGATCCCAACGGCTACTGGTTCGCGATTCATTCCGGCACGCTGGGCTTCTTCGTGAACAAGGACGCACTCGACGGCAAGCCCGTCCCGCGCTCGTGGGCGGACTTGCTGAAGCCGGAATACAAGGGCATGGTCGGTTACCTCGATCCGTCGTCGGCGTTCGTTGGTTATGCGGGCGCAGTGGCCGTGAATCAGGCGCTAGGTGGCTCGCTCGATAACTTCAAACCCGGTCTCGACTGGTTCGCGAAGATGAAGGCCAACGCGCCGATCGTGCCGAAGCAGACCGCATATGCACGCGTGATGTCGGGCGAGATTCCGATCCTGCTCGACTATGACTTCGACGCATATCGCGCGAAATACAAGGATCACGCGAACGTGGAGTTCGTGATTCCGAAGGAAGGCACGATCGTCGTGCCCTATGTGATGAGCCTTGTGAAGGGCGCACCGCATCAGGCGAACGGCGAGAAGGTACTGGATTTCGTGCTGTCGGATGAAGGTCAGCGTCTGTGGGCGAACGCATTCTTGCGGCCGGTTCGCGGCGGCACCTTGCCGTCTGACGTAGCAGCCAAGTTCCTGCCTGCGTCGGAATATGCGCGCGCCAAGGATGTCGATTTCGCGAAGATGGCCGCCAAGCAGAGCGCGTTCGGCGAAGAGTATTTGCGCGTCATGCACTGATTTTCCAACTTTCCTACGATGCAAGATTCCACCTTCTCCACGCGCGCTCGGATCGTTTTACTGGCGCCGGCACTTGCCGTGTTTTGCGCGTTCTGGCTGCTGCCCCTGGTCGCGTTGCTGCAGGCCAGTGCGGTGCCGGACGCGTTCACTGCGTATCGCGAGGTCCTGACCAACGCGCGTTATCTGCATAGCTTGCTTGCGACCGTCGCGTTGTCGCTGGCGGTGACGGCGGCGACGCTGGTGTTATCGACGGTCGCGGGTTTGTTTCTCGCGCGTCGCGAGTTGCCGGGCAAGCGCGTGCTCGTTGCGCTGCTGACGTTTCCGCTTGCGTTTCCCGGCGTGGTGGTGGGATTCATGGTGATCATGCTGGCAGGGCGCCAAGGTTTGATCGGCGCCATTTCAACGCGGCTCACGGGCGACCGCTGGGTGTTCGCTTATTCGCTCAGCGGCTTGTTCCTGGGCTATCTGTATTTCTCGATTCCACGCGTGATCGTTACCGTCATGGCGGCTGCAACGAAGCTCGATACGTCGCTGGAAGAAGCGGCGCGCTCGCTGGGGGCATCGCCGTGGCGCATCTTCGTCGATGTCGTCATGCCAGCCTTGATGCCCGCGCTGATCGCAGCGGGCGCAGTGTGTTTCGCCACCGCGATGGGCGCTTTTGGCACCGCGTTCACGCTGGCCACTGACCTCGACGTGTTGCCGATGACCATCTACACCGAGTTCACGCTGAACGCGAATCTTGCGACTGCGGCAGCGTTGTCGATCGTGCTCGGCCTGGTCACCTGGGCAGTGCTGGCAGTCGCTCGAAGCCTTACCGGCGCTACTGTCGCCGCCACCGCATGAGGACGCCGATGCCTGAGTTCCTGAAGCCGCGTCGGCTGCTGGTTGCAGGGCAATTGCTCCTGACGCTTGCGCTGGTTGCGTTCATGGTGGTGCCCGTGGTGATGTCGGTGATGGCTGGATTGACCGTCAACTATTTCCGCGGCGTGTCGAGCGGGCTGACGCTCAAGTGGCTCGAGCAGGTGTGGGCGATGTACCAGGGTTCCGTCTGGTTATCGATAGAGATCGCTCTCGCAACGCTCGTCATCACGCTCGCGATAGGTGTGCCGGCAGCGTATGCGCTGGCACGCAGCGCTACGCGCTGGGCGCGTTTTGTTGAAGAGTTGCTGGTGATGCCTATCGCGTTGCCGGGACTGGCTACGGCACTGGCCTTGTTGTCCGTGTACGGCGGCTGGAGCGCGTTTCGCTCGAGCATGTGGTTCATCGTCGCCGGGCATGTGGTCTTCACCTTGCCGTTCATGGTGCGCTCGGTCGCCGCCGTCTGTGCAGGCACCGACCTGCGGACCATGGAAGAGGGTGCGGCGAGTCTCGGCGCGTCATTCACGCAGCGTTTCCTGACGATCGTGTTACCGAATGCGCGACCCGGAATCGTTGCCGGTGCGCTCGCGGTGTTGACTTTGTCGATAGGCGAATTCAACCTGACATGGATGCTGCATACGCCCGATACCAAGACACTGCCGGTCGGACTTGCCGATGCGTATGCGTCCATGCGCCTCGAAGTCGGCAGCGCCTACACCATACTTTTCTTGCTGATGACGCTGCCCTTGCTGATCGCGATGCAGTGGCTAGGCTTCGATCCGGCCGGTGCACAGAGTTCTCGCGCCCCAGCAAAACGCAAGCGGGCGTTGCTGCGATCCGGGACGCCGGGGCAGTCCCTCACTCAACCGTCCCAACCTGTAGAGACTGTACGATGAGACTCGAAGCTGTTCCCGTCACCCTCAGCCGTTGCGCGAAAACATTTCGCGGGCAGCGTGTGCTCGAACCCGTCGATCTCAGCATCGAACCTGGTGAAACACTGGTGCTGCTCGGACCGTCCGGCTGCGGCAAGACGACCACGCTGCGGCTGATCGCGGGGCTGGAAAAACCCGATGCCGGCGGCCGTGTGAGTTTCGGCGCCGACGATGTCACGGCATTGCCCATCGAGCGTCGTCAGGTCGGCATGGTGTTCCAGAATTACGCGCTGTTTCCCAATCTCACGGTACGTGGCAATGTGGGGTATGGCTTGCGGATCCAGAAAGTCGACGCGTCGGCGGCGCGTCGCCGGGTAGATGAATTGCTGGAGATGACCGAACTGACCGCGCATGCGGACAAGCCGATCACCGAGTTGTCGGGTGGTCAGCGGCAACGTGTTGCACTGGCTCGCGCGCTGGCGCCGAGGCCGCGTGTGCTGTTGCTCGATGAACCCCTGACCGCACTCGATGCCCGCCTGCGCGAAACCTTGCGTGCCGAGATGAACGCGTTGCTGCGCGAACTTCGCGTGACCAGCATCTACGTCACGCACGATCAGGCTGAAGCGATGGCGCTTGCCGACCGGATCGTGGTGATGAGCGCGGGGCGGATAGAGCAATGCGGCACGCCGCGCGAGATTTACTACCAGCCGGCGACCCGGGCGGTTGCGCAATTCATCGGTACATTGAACCGGGTTGCGGGTGAGTGCCGCGATGACGCGTTCGTGACGCTTGGCGGTACGATTAGCGTGACGGGACTGGTCGCGCAATTGCGTGTTCGGGACGGTGCGCGGACGGAAGTTTTCTTCCGGCCGGAAGATGCTGTGCTCGTCGATCCGCAGTCCGCGCAATTGCGCGGCGCGGTGGAGTCGGCGCTGTTTTTGGGTGAACGTACCCGCTTGAGGATCAGGGATGCGGCGCCGGATGCGTTGATCGTCGACGTGCCGGGCCGTGTCGAACTGGCGGAGGGAACGGCCGTGGGGATATCGGTGCGCGACGAGGGTTGGGTCGCACTGCACTGATCCCGGTAGTGTTCCGTTCGCGTTCGCTTCAGGCCAACAAGGAGATGCCATGCTGCTCGCTCAAATTACCGATTTACATATCAAGCTTCCCGGTGTGCTTGCGTATAGAAAAGTCGATACCGCTGCTTGCCTGCGCGCTTGTGTCGAACGGCTCAACGCGCTGAGTCCGCGTCCCGATGCCGTGCTGGTGACGGGCGATCTGGTGGATTTCGGCACCGCTGAAGAGTACCGGCATCTCGCGGCATGTTTGAAGCCGCTGGAGATGCCGGTGTATCTGATGGTGGGGAATCACGACGATCGCGCGGCGTTACGCGAGGTTTTCGATGCTCACTATTTGCACGAAGGTGGGACGGGTAGCGACTTCGTGCAGTATGCGTTCGATCTGCACGATACGCGGATCATTGCATTGGATTCGCAGAAGCCGAAGGAGAGCGCGGGTACGTTATGTGATGCGCGTCTTGGGTGGCTTGAGCGGCAACTGGACGCCGCAGAGGGCAGGCCGGTGATTGTCGCTTTGCATCATCCGCCGTTTGCGACTGGTATCGGACATATGGATGACATGGCGCTTGAGGCGGAGGCCGCGTCGAAGCTGGAGGCGCTGATTTCCCGGTATCCGAATGTGGAGCGGGTTTTATGCGGACATGTGCATCGACCGGTGCATAAGCGGTTCGCGGGGACGATTGCTTCTATTGCGCCGTCGACTGCGCATCAGGTGGTGCTGGATTTGCATGTCGATGCACCGTCGGCGTTTGTGCTTGAGCCGGGGGCGTTCGCGCTGCACTATTGGACGGCGGGCGTGGGGCTTGTATCGCATCATGAATATGTCGAGCAGTTCGACGGACCGTATCCGTTTTTTGATGACGACGGGGAATTGGTCGATTGAGAGGTTTCGTTCGCACTTGATCGGGGGTGGGGCGGGGTGCTAGTGTGGTGCGTCACAAATAATGCAACTTAATCGCGATCTGCGAGTCTCCTT
>NZ_JALPRJ010000118.1 GCF_030464885.1 Caballeronia sp. SEWSISQ10-4 2
TTGGCTTGCTGATTTCAACCGCGCAAGGGGCATTCAACGCAAGCGGAGTGTTCGCAGCAATGATCGTGCTTGCCGTGGTTGCGCTTGCCGCTGATTACCTCCTGACAAGTCTGGAGCGGCGTCTGCTCAAATGGAAGCCGGCAGCATTTTGAGAGATTAATTGATGGCTATTCGAAGGACATGATTTCGTGATACTGGGCAGCTTGCGGGCCAGGCTGTCGGCGTGGCTTTTACTGCCACTGACGGCATTCGTCAGCATATCCGGAATCATGTCCGTGCAAAACGCGCGGTCCACGGCGAACATCTTGCAAGACAACGCGCTGGTGTCGTCGATGCGAATCATCGGTGAAGACATCGACTGGGGTAGCGGCGAGATCGTTGTGCAGATCCCGCCGGCGGCCCTCGAACTTTTTGAGTCGCCCGAGCACGACAGTGTGTTCTACAAGATCGTAGACGGACGGCACAGATTGCTGGCGGGTAATCCCGATTTGCCGCTGCCCGACACGATCTCCTCCAGTCCGACGTTCTACCGCACGGTTCTCGATGGCGGCCGGCATGTGCGCGCCGTTGTGTATGTCCGGCAAATGTTCGATTCCGGGCGCGTGGAAGACGTCACGGTGGCAGTCGCGAAGACGGAGCTTTCGCGTGACGCGATGGCCGCCCGGCTATGGCATCCCCAGCTCATTCGCCTTATTTTGATGCTCCTGCTGGCGATGCTGCTCGTCTATTTCGGCCTGACCTTCGAATTGAGGCCGCTGATGAAGTTGAAGGATGACGTGTCCGATCGGGCGCCATCCCAGCTTGAACCGATTCGTGCCGAACGGCTGCATTTTGAGCTTCGGCCAATCGTCGATGCGATCAACCAGTGTATTTCCCGCATGAGCCAGCAGACGGCTACGCAGCGTCAATTCGTATCCGATGCGGCACACCAGTTGCGAACGCCCCTGACGTTACTGGATACGCAGATCCAATTCGCCCGGCAGAGGCAAAATCAGGATGAGCAACTCGCCGAAGCACTAGCCGGCATGCACAAAAGCAGCCGGAAGATGGCAGTGCTTACTAACAAACTGCTTTTGCTGGCGCATGCGGAGTCTTCGCTGCCCGCGAGCGATGAAGATTTCGTCGATCTGAGTGCAGCCATTGCAGGGGTGCTCGAGGAGCTGATCGGATTTGCGCAGCAAAGAGACATTGACCTCGGCGCGGAGATCAACGAAGAAATGCGCGTGGTCGGTGATGAGACATTGATGACTGCGCTCCTAACCAATCTCGTCGATAACGCGCTGCGCTACACGCAGCGGGGAGGGCGGGTTACCGTGACGGCGCGGCGCAGTGATGCTACCGCGGTAGTACAAGTGGTCGATAACGGACCCGGCATCTCTGCCGAAGCGCGCTCCCGGGTATTCGAGCGATTTTATCGTGCCTCCGCCGATACAGAGGGTTCCGGGCTTGGTTTGTCAATTGTGCGTGAGATTGCACATCGCCACGGCAGTACTGTGACGCTGGCTCCCGGCAAGCGAGGCGTTGGCCTTGTTGCGACCGTAACGATGCGGTTATGGTCAGATCAAGCGAGCGCACTCGCCGAAGGAAAGGGGAGTTGAATGAAGTTGCTGCTGGTGGAAGACAACGCAGATCTGGCGCGCTGGGTGATCAACCTGATGCAAGTCGAACACTTTACGGTGGATTGGGCTGCAGACGGAGAGCAGGCGGAAACGTTGCTGAAGATGAAAAGCTACGACGCCGTTCTTCTGGACCTGCGCCTGCCGGGCATTAACGGCAAAGACGTGCTGACGCGCCTGCGTCGCGGACGGAACAACGTGCCGGTCTTGATGCTCACGGCCAATGGCTCGACCGATGAAAAGGTCGCGTGTTTCGCGGCCGGCGCTGACGATTATGTGGTGAAGCCATTTGATGCGCGCGAGCTGGTCTCAAGGATAAAAGCGATCATCCGCCGCAAAGCGGGTGGGGACGAAAGCCAGACGATTGTATGCGGGGATCTTCAGTACCGGTTCGAGTCGCGCGAATTCTTTGTCGCGGACGAAGCTCTGCGTCTGCGGCGCCGGGAGCACGCGATTCTGGAGGCGCTGATTCTTCGACAGGGTAAGACCGTGTCGAAGGCGGCGTTGATGGCGTGTGTGTTCACGATCGACGACGAACCCAGCGCCGACGCCATCGACATATATATCCATCGGCTGCGCAAGCATCTGGGTATTTCGAGCGCACAGATCGTGACGTTGCGCGGACTTGGTTATATTATTCGTACCCCACAATAAAATGATAATTGGTATTTTCACCGACGTTGTTTTTGCTCCGCATGAAAGATTCGCGAAGGATTGAGGTAGTTAAGCTTCGTTCGCTGTTGAACGAATCATAAAGACCTATTCCAACGTGAAGTCGTGAGGAGAACGCTGTGAAAAAACCGTTAATGTTATTGGCTGCGAGCGCAGGCACCCTGATTGCCGGAAGCGCGCATGCGCAATCCAGCGTTCAGCTCTATGGCCTGATGGACCTGAGCGTGCCGACCTATCAGTCGCATGCAAATGCGAACGGCGATCACGTCATCGGCATGGGCCTTGGCGGCGAACCGTGGTTCAGCGGCAGCCGTTGGGGCCTGAAGGGTGCGGAAGACATTGGTGCAGGTTCGAAAATCATTTTCCGGCTCGAGAGCGAATTCGTTGTTGCCAACGGTCAGATGGAAGACCCGGGCCAGATTTTCGATCGAGATGCGTGGGTCGGCATTGAAAACGACACGTTCGGCAAGTTCACAGCAGGGTTCCAGAACACGATCGCCCGTGATGCATCGACGATCTATGGCGACCCGTACGGCAGCGCCCGGCTGACGACGGAAGAGGGTGGTTGGACGAACTCGAACAACTTCAAACAAATGATTTTCTACGCGGCCAGTGCCACCGGCACCCGTTACACCAACGGTCTCGCGTGGAAGAAACTGTTCAGCAATGGCATCTTCGCCAGTGCGGGCTACGCGTTTGGCAACTCAACGAGTTTCGGCTCCAACTCCAACTACCAGGCAGCGCTTGGGTACAACGGCGGCCCGTTCAACGTGTCGTCCTTTTATAGCCACGCGAATCGCGTGGGCTTCACCAACCAGTCGTTCTCAGTGGGGGGTAACTATACGTTCGGTATTCTGCGCACCAATGCGGGGTACTTCCGCTACTTGGGCAATCAGGGCTCGCTCGGCCAGCGTCAGGACAACGCGTGGACCGTGTCGCTCAAGCTGGCGCCGAAGGGTGCGTTCGACTACGAGCTTGGCTATCAGCAAATGCGTGTGAAGAACGCCGCGTATAACGCTGACGGCGATATCCCGAACGCGAACATCGGTGCTTTTGATCCCACGTCCGGTCTTCACAACGGTTACAAGGAGACGTTGTACGGATCGGTCTTCTATCACTTTTCCAAGCGCACTGAAGTGTATCTGGCCGGCGACTACATGAGGCTTCATGGCGGCTATACGGTCGGTAGCACCTTCGGTGCGACCAATCAGGTCGAGCTGACCGCGGGCGTGCGCACCCGTTTCTGATCCGGGAATCCGATTCCTGCTGCTGACGCATTGACCGACTTTCTCTCCAACTTACGGCGGTGGATTTATCCGCCGCCGTTTTTTTATATACCGCGGCTCGAGGTGAACGACCATGTTCAGAAATACCACTATCCGAGTCGCTTTGACGATCACGATCGTCGGTTTTACGGCGGCGCTCGTGCTTGTGATTGCAACGTCAATCGCGGGTCTGGAGAGGGCCAACGCGTCACTCGAGAAGATGTACAGCGAAGAGACGGCGGCGCTGCGACATCTTACTGCCAGCAGCGAAACGCTCCTGCTGGTGCGAGTTGATCTGGGTGCATACGAAGCGCTTGTTGTACAGGGAAAATCCACCGACGCTGTGCTTGCGCGGGTGCATGCGGAACTGGCTGCCAGCGATCGCGAACTGGCCGCCTATGCGGCGCGGTCGCCATCGAATGGCGTAGAAATGGCGCTGGCCAACGCGTTGCGCGCGAAGCGCGAGCAATTGATGAAGCAAGCGCTCACCCCTCAGATCGAGGCGCTCGATCAGAACGATTTCATGTCGTTCCGAACGACGCAGAGGCACGCACCTGACACGTTGTTCAGCGACTACCGAAGCGCAGTACGCGCGCTGGAGGATTTTCAGGTGGAGCAGCAAAAGGCGCACTTTGTGTCGGCGCAACAGCATTTCCGCCTCCTGCTCTGGCTGTTCGGCGCGATCGGATTTGCTGCGGTCACGCTCGGTCTGTTTGCGCGCTTCGTGCTTACGGCTTCGATCGTGCAGCCTATCGATGCAGCGATTCGTCATTTCGAGCGCATTGCGGCGGGTGATCTGACCAGTCCGGTCGATACGTCGCGCACCAACGAAATGGGCCGGCTGATGGCTGCGCTTGCTCGAATGCAGGTGGCCCTGGTTGCTGCCGTGAGCCAGGTTCGTCACGGGACGGCGGCGATCACACACGGAGTACGCGAGATCGCGAGCGGCAATGCCGATTTGTCGGCGCGCACTGAGCAGCAGGCAGCGACTTTGGAGGAGACCGCATCGAGCATGGAGGAGTTGACTGCAACCGTGCGGAAAAACGCCGATAACGCGCGGCAGGCCAGCGCGCTGGCTGCGAACGCGTCGGAGATTGCCGCGCACGGAGGCGACGTTGTCGGCCAGGTCGTCGATGTAATCGCGGACATGTCGTCGAGTTCAGCCAGGATTGTCGACATCATTGGCGCGATCGAGGGGATCGCATTCCAGACCAACATACTTGCGTTGAATGCGGCTGTCGAAGCTGCGCGTGCCGGCGAGGAGGGACGTGGATTCGCGGTGGTCGCAGGCGAAGTGCGTGCTCTTGCGCAACGTTCGGCCACTGCCGCGAAAGAGATCAGGGAACTGATTGGCGATTCGGTTGCGAAGGTGCACAACGGTGCCGAACTCGCGGCCCGCGCGGGCGCGACAATGGCCGAAATCGTCAAGGCAGCTCGCCACGTTACCGGCATTGTCAGCGAAATCAGCGCGGCCTCGGAAGAGCAATCACGCGGCATCGATCAGATCAACCACGCGGTGACCCAGATGGATAACGCGACCCAGCAGAATGCGGCGCTCGTCGAGCAAGCCGCGGCTGCTGCGGCATCGCTCGAAGAACAGGCGCGCGTGCTCGATGATGCAGTCGCGGTGTTCAGGCTGCAGCAAGCATACGAGCCACCTGTCGAGGAATCCAGCAAGCCGAACTGGACCACACTCGGGCCATCGACCGCGGACGCATGACGACCCCTGATAGCACTGAGTTCTTTCTGATCAATGGACTCACGCGCCACCGGAAGATATTTCGCCCGGGCGACTGGGTCGAGCGTCTCATGGGAGTCATCATCTTGTACGTCGGGGAGCGTCGGCCGGGCATGCATATCGCGTCTACGCGGCTTGCAATGCCGGTCGACGACGGCGGGGTTAGATGCCTGATCGTTTCCGGTGAGCTCCGGAGGGTATGTCCTGAAGCGTTTGATTTCGTCGTGAGATTCGCCGAGGACAATGATTTGCCGATGGAGATTCGCCGCGTGCCAAAGGCGGGCGGCCTCGGTGGCGTTGGCATCAACAATGTGCCGGGTGCAATGCCGTGATGCGCGGCATTCCGGGACTACGCCAAAGTGGCAGTTTGAAAGTGGGGTCAGGCGGGCAAAGAATCGCAATAAATCGAAGATACGCGCTCGGGTCGAGTACGTGTTTGCGGTGGTGAAACGACTATGAGGATTCGGTAAAGTTCGCTATCGCGAGCTTGCGAAAAACGCCGACCGCGCTTTCGCCGCGCTCACACTGGCGAACATCCAATTGGTGTCACTCACAGGCAATGGGACAGTTGCGTCCAGAGACTGAGGAAACGGTGTAGGAGAGTCGAAAACCCTGCTTCAAGGCGCAAAAACCGTCGCCAATCGAGTGGATTTGTCCATGTCACGAAATCGCCAAGCATAGATGGGCGAAGACCGATGCTTCTTCAGTACAGCCCTAAGGTTTACCCTAAAAATACCGTTATAGATTAGGCACCCGAAGCACACAAATCGTCGTGCGACTTGTTCGACTCCGATCCGGAAATATCAATCTTGAAAAACATGTCTATCCGATTACGCCTGCGGGCTGCCGTCGCATTCCTCGCACTGCTGGTCATCAGTGGAGGCATACTCGGGCTTTTTGGCATGCGCGGCGCCGTGACGGGACTTCGGGCCGTCTACGGCGACCAATTGCCCAGCACGCGCTACTTGGGAAATGCGGAGATTGAAATCGGACGCGCTCGCGCGGTCGTGTTGAGGGCTGCGATCGCTGAGAAGGCGGATGCCGAAGATGATTTGGCTAAAGGACTGCAATACTGGGCGGCGTCCGACAAGGCATGGGACGCATACCGAGCCTTGCCTGCCGATGCGGACGAAAAAGGACTGGCTGATACCGCGACCGCAAAGCGTGAACAGTTAAGGGAAAGTTTTCAGAATCTTTCGACTGCGATCAAAGGCGAAGAGACGAAGGAATATTATGCTGCCGCGACCAAGGTCGGCAAAGCGTACACCGCGCTTGTGAAAGCCAATGACGCCCTAAAGTCTTTGCAACTCGAGTCGGGCAAGCGCGTATACGAGCATGCCGAGCAACAATACACGCTGCTGACCACTGCCGTCTCCCTGCTTATCTTGTTTGCGCTGGTTGCTGCAGCGGTGACTGCGTGGGCGCTCGGCCGGTCGATTAATGGACCCCTTTCCATTGCCCTGAAACATTTCGACGAGGTTGCACACGGCGACCTTCGCCGCACGGTGGAAGTTTCCTCCAATGATGAAATGGGCCAATTGCTCCATGCGCTGCAAGCGATGAAACAACAATTGCGCGCTACTGTGGAAACCGTTCGCGCAAGTGGCGAAGCGATTGCTGCGGGCGCCGAGCAGATCGCGGCAGGCAACGAGGCTTTGGCGTCGCGAACAGAACAACAAGCGGCTTCGCTCGAAGAAACTGCGGCGAGCATGGAAGAGCTGACAAGCACGGTCAAGCAGAATGCGGGCAATACACAGCAAGCGAGCCGGCTTGCGATCAGTGCAAGCGCGAGTTCGCTGAGTGGCGACAACATTGTCTCGCGCGTCGTCAAAACCATGTCGGACATTGATGAAGGTGCGAAGCGCATGACCGACATCATCGTGCTAATCGAGGGAATCGCATTTCAAACAAACATACTTGCCTTGAACGCAGCGGTTGAGGCCGCGCGAGCAGGCGAGCAAGGCCGAGGCTTTGCCGTGGTTGCTGCGGAGGTCCGCTCCCTGGCGCAACGTTCGGCCAACGCCGCGAAAGATATTAAAGTGCTCATCGAGGAGTCTTCGGCACGCACAAAAACAGGATGCGCTCTGGTATCGGACGCCGGCACGACCATGACGGAGATCGCAAAAAATGTGCGGCAGGTGACGAGCCTGTTGTCTGAAATCGCCATCGCCTCCTCCGAACAAAGCAACGGGATCGATCAGGTCGCGCTAGCGGTCGGGGAGATGGACGAGGTAACCCAACGCAATGCAGCGCTAGTCGAAGAAGCGTCTGCTGCAGCACAATCGCTCGCGGCTCAAGCAAAAACGCTTCGAGAAGCGGTGTCCGTGTTCAGCGTCTAAGTCGACGCTGAGCCTCGTGTGATATAGCGGTAGATGCAGCGTTGTCACATTGAAGCGTTGGGCTTTGTCAAGTTGAAGGCGGTGCCAGCTAGAATTGCGCGATGAAGAAGAGCGGTTTTGTCGCAATCGCGATGCCGCGTCAAAGTTCGGGTTGCACAAACTTTGCTTCGGCTCACGATGAAGAACACCGCGACACCACGAACGGCCCTTGCTGCAGGCAATGTCAAGGTTTTAAGGCGGCTTCATTATCCGCTGGATGTGATGCTACTGTGCGTGCGATGGTTTGTGGCGTATTCGCTCAGTCTTCGGGATCTTGAAGAAATGATGGCTGAGCGCGCCATCGGCGTCGATCATTCGACGGTGCACAGGTGGGTGATCAAACTGATGCCGTTGTTCGAAAAGACGTTTCGCAAGCACAAGCGCCCTGTGGGCAAGAGCTGGCGCATGGATGAAAGTGTGTCACGAACACAAGCGAAAGCGTGTGGTGCTGTACTGAAGATGGGAGTAGGCCTCCCGAAGCCGGCTTGCGGGAGCAGGCTTCGAACCGCCCGGTGCTGCTGCGGTCAAAAGGCGTGGTGGTGTTGTGCCATGAACGTGTCTGCATTCTTTTAGACACGATGCTGTACCTGAGATGGAGGAAGGCCCTCCGAAGCCGGCGTGCAGGCGCAGGTTTCAAACAGCCGTAAGCTGCTTCAGTCGGAAACGCTGCGGTGGTGAACGTTACGGTTAAAAGGCGTGATCAAACACGTCATGTATGGGTTAGAGAGACGAACGCAAGTGAACCACCGATGACGCATCGAAACGCCTTTGCAGACGACATCAAAACCGGGGGCACACTACTCTCCCGGGATCAGCGTGGCGGCGACCTGCTTACTGGCTACGTGGTGTCCGGTGTATAGGTGGCGTGACTCTAATTCAGGCTCAGATACGGAACTTGGGAACTCTTCATGTGATGCCAAGGGAAAACTCTATAAGTGGAACCCACGAAGGGGGAAAGTACCGATGCACATGAAGGGGGCGGATCATCCCGTATTAGTGTTGAAGTTCCTGTAATGGGAGTGGAGCGAAGGGGATGACTCAGCTCAGAGAAGGTTATCGCCAACCGGGCAACCGGGATGAGCATCTACCTTCCGCGTCGCTTTGTCATCGCGAGATGGCAAAGGTACGGCTGGGACGAGCCGTGTAAATCGAGAGGTTTACGCACGGTTGTGCGTCCAGCGAAGGCTGGCGCATTCAGCAGGAGACAGACCTGCCGGGGTAAAAGTCAGGCACCCCGTAGCTTGGATAGCAGGGTGGAGGGAAACCAAGACTCTGACGGTGATTTCATATTGCACCTCTCACAGTTAAATGTTGGAATGTTGCGGCTTCAGGTGCCCTGAAGTACGCACCCGGTCTCGAAGTTCTTGTTCCTTGGTGATGTCCAGCGCAATCCACCACCCCCTCCGATCATCAAGCTTACGTGCTTCGACGATACGGCGCTCGATCCAGTAATAGACGACGTGCATGCTGACCCGCAAGCGCGCGGCGAGTTGCTGCACGGTGAGTTCATCAGGGCGCATCAGGCAAGTCGCTGGAATGGCGTACTTGTAGCGGATCCATTTGATCATGGCGAGCGTAAAAGGCTTGCCATGGGGGCTGCGCAGCCCTTCCTGATTGAGGTGTGCAACGATTTGCGGATCTGACAGCCGCTGAGACAGTCTGCGGACCTGCTCGACGATTGCCGATGGATAACGTATCGCTTCGGGGCGCGGCTTGGGCAGATTGACGGTGATGTCGTTGCAGACGCCGCCTTGCCAGCGCACATGCAGAACGAGCTGCCGTTGCTCGGACAATTTCTCCACCGTGATATCGCGGATGAGGAGACGCAGCATTCGCTTGCGCTCCTTCGCCTGGGTCGTCGGAGCGCGCCACAGGCGTGGCAGATCGCGGGCCAATGCGAGGACCTGAGCCTTCTGCTCAGCCGTGACGACGCGCGCTTTCTGGCTCTCGAATTGAGCGGCTTCCGTCCTGATCAATTCAAGGCGATGCAGAGCGTCGTTCCAGCGCCGTTCGAGGGTTCCTGCGACCAGCCGGTTGGCGGGGTCGCACTCCTGATAGCGCCGTTCGGCGAGGGCAGCCTCGTATTCGACGCGCTCGATACGCATCTCCCACTGACGCATGATGGCGCGATCGCGTTGCTCGAGTTCCTTCAGGGCGGTGACGGCGAGCTTGAGTTCGGCCGGGCGCAGCGCCGTAAGCACCGCTTCGCCGATCGCGTTGTCAAGCAGCTCACCGCGCACGTGCACGCAATCCTTGGTCGCTAAACCTTGCTGGCGCTGCCTGCTGCACAGATAGATCGGGCGGATGCCGCCGTGACTTTGGTAGCGTACCGTGATTGCCCGGCCACAGCGTGCGCACACCAGCAGTCCCTGCAGTAACGCGAGCCCTTCGCGCGCCGGGCCACTCAACAGGGTACCTTCACCGTTCGTCCGGTTGCGCGCCAGGCGGGCCTGATTCTGCTCAAACTCCTCCGGGGTAATGTACCCTTCGTGGTGCCCGGGCAGATGGACGCGCCAGTCGGTCTTCGGAACCGGCTGCACGCGCTTGAGCACCTCTCCCTCTGGTGTGATGCGCTGGCGGTACTGGTAGCGCCCAAAGACATAGACGCCGGCATACGACGGATTCCTGATCAATCCGAGCACACGTCCGTGACTAAGTCGTCCCCAGATGAGTTTGCCCGCCCAGGCTCCTCCGTAGGCGCGCTTCGGAAAGCGTAGCCCGTCTTCGGCAAACCGCTTGACGACAGCGTATGCACTACCGGTTTCGCGGAACAGACGGAATACCAGTTGCACGGCGCCGCGCACTTCGTCATCAGGATCCAGGACGATGCGTCCTTCATCGTCATAGCACAGACCAACCGGCAGCGGAAAGCGCAATTCACCCTTCTGCGCCTTGTTGAGCTTACCGCCCTGGAGGCGCCCGCGCAGAAAATGGAGTTCGGCCTGAGCCATCGTGCCTTTGAGACCGAGAAGCAGGCCGTCGTTGAAGTCGCCCGGGTCGTAGTAACCATCTGAGTCGATCACGAGGGTATGAGTGAGCGCACACAGTTCGAGCAGGCGATGCCAGTCCAGGTTCGAGCGTGCCAGGCGTGACACCTCCAGGGCAAATACTGCACCCACTTGCCCCATCGAGACATCCGCCACCAGCGTCTTGAAGTCCTCGCGGCCTGTCATCTGCGCCCCCGACTGACCGAGATCCCGGTCCAGCGTACGGATCGCCGTCTCTGTCCAGCCCAATGCCAGCGCCTTGTCCTTCAACGCATACTGGCGCTCGGTGCTCTCCTGATGGTGCCGCACCTGAGCTAATGTCGACTGCCGGATATATATGTACGCCGGCTTGCTGTGATGCTGCGAGGTGATCTTGGTGTTCATCGACGGCCTCCTCGGTCGGTTGCAGCGCGGGCCCGGCGGTGAGCCAGGCCTCGAGCATGTTGGCGATGAGTACGCCGGCCGATTGCGGATCGATGGATTGGGGGAGCGGTAGAGACGACTGGCTCACCGCCGCCTCTCAGAGCGCCTCGCGGCGGCGTAAGAGTTCGCGGTTGATCTCGCAGATCTCCTCGATGATCTCGCGGACTCGGTGATAGTTCGCCAGACGTTCGGTCACGTCGGCGTAATCGGCCTGGGGCACGTAGTCCATTTGCGGCCGGCGCCCAGGAAAACTCACGGACAGATAGTACTTGGGACCATGACCGGGGCCGTTGGCACACTTGCAGCCGGGTTTGCCGCAGCGCTTGTAGCGTTCGATGAGCGAGCCACGCAGAAGCGTCTCCAACGCCGGCATTTGCCGCAGCAACTGGGCGCGACGCTTGCGCAACTTCGACGACGGAAGATCTTCCATGAGCGGACCACGTTAAAGACTGGTCTGATAATAGGATAGAACGATTCATTGATCAAGCTCCTTTGGTGGGTGACTTCTTCGAGGTCGAAACGGCAAGCTGGTCGACCAGGTCGACCAGGTCGATCAGCTCTAGCAGCATCTCCAGATCGAAGCGGCACGCGGTGACGCCAACACCGTCGTGAACAGAGGGCGTGCCCCAGTCGGTCCACTCGCGGGCAATGCTGAAGCTGCCGCGTTCTGCATGACCCAGAAGCAGCGTATCAACCCCGCCGACGCGCCGGGTCTTCAGTACTGGAAAACGTTGGCCTTTTAACGGATGGAATGGATGGCAGATCTCAGCCCATCCCAAATACTCGTTGAGCGCCTGTGCAGTTCGCGCTAACCGTCCCTGCTATCCGCGACCGGGTGGTTCAAGGTGCGCTCAAGCTCGTAGTGGAGCCGATCTTCGAGGCGGACTTCCAACCGGGGTCGTATGGCTATCGTCCCAAGCGAACCGCGCACGAAGCGGTGCATCGGGTGGCGACGGCGATTGTTCAGTGTAAGACGCGCGTCATAGACCTTGATTTGCGCGCCTACTTTGACACAGTTCGGCATCATCTACTGCTGGAAAAAGTGGCGCGTCGGATCAAGGACGACGACGTAATGCATTTGCTGAAGCTGATGCTGAAGGCATCGGGCAAACAAGGCGTTCCTCAAGGCGGGGTGATTTCGCCGTTGCTCAGTAACATCTATCTCACCGAGGTGGATCGGATGCTGGAACGGGCGAAAGAAGTCACGCGTAACGGGATTTACACCTACGTCGAGTATGTCCGCTTCGCTGACGATCTGGTCGTGCTGATCGATGTCCACCCGCGCCATGCGTGGTTGCTGAGGGCGGTGACCAAGCGACTTCGGGAAGAGTTTGCCAAACTAGAGGTCGAGGTTAATGAAGAGAAGAGTCGCACTGTGGATCTGGACTGCGCGGAGAGCTTCGGCTTTCTGGGGTTTGACTTCCGTCGACTTCGCAGTTTCAGGAAACGGGTGTGGCGCGCGCACTATACGCCGAAGTTGAAGAAACGGACGGCGTTATTGCGCAAGCTCAAGGAGGTATTCCGGCGATACCAGTCGCAGCCGGTGGATCGGGTGGTACAACTGATCAATCCGGTGCTGCGGGGCTGGGTGAATTACTTCGCTGTTGGGGACTCCAACGAGTGCTTCGGCTTCGTCAAGGACTGGGTGGAAAAGAAGATCAGGCGTCACTTGGGGCGATCTCGGAATCGGCGGGGCTTCGGCTGGAAGCGGTGGAGTAGGCGCTGGCTGTATGAGGAACTGAAGCTGTTTAACGGCTATCGGGTTCGTCGTGCGGTAGCACCGAAAGCGCGCCCAGCATGATAGGTCTCATAACCCTTGAGGTGAAGCAAACAGGAGAGCGTAGTGCCGGAAATCGGCCCGCTGCGTTCGACGTGGCGGGAGCTGGAAACGTGACTATGGCAGCCGGACTGAGGTCCACCGCGAAAGCGGTGGGGAAGCCACCGGAGCCTACTGCGCGCGCGCCAGTTCTCGACCCTACCTGTGGGCGGCTGGTGGTGAAATTCCACCGGCCGACCCGGCAGCGACCGTGGAAAAGTCATTCATACCTTCGAGCAATCGTTTACAGGTGTCGGCACTGTCGTTGTCCCAACGCGGTCTGATCTATGACGCGCGCCAACGCGCGTGACGGAACCCATTGGCCTCCCTGTGCAATGAATCGGGAGGTCGCGTCGACGACTGTTTGGTTGCTCTCATCAGCGAATACGGCAAAGACCGGTGCGAAGACCGACTCCGCGAGGGCAAATTGCTGCTTTTCGAATCTACTCGGGTCGATGCGACCTGCGGCATCAAAAGTAAGAATGGAAAATGTGTTCCGAACGACGCGCACCGGGTTTCTGGCCACAAGCTCGACCATGACGCCGGCCATTCGCGCTCGTTGCCCCGCAAAATCGGGCAGACTGTGTCCTGCCGGATCTCGCAGCATCCGGTCGAACTTGGTGCTTGACAGCCGCCAGAGGGTGTCGTCACGAGCGACCAGGAACGTTCGGCAAGAAAAACCCATGATGTGCCCCTTGCATTAACGGTGATGTTCACCTTGCTCAGGAAGATCCCACAAGGTGCCTTCCCAGCAGGAGATTTGCCCCTGTACTTTTCACTGCGCGGTGACCACGCTTCGTGTCGCATCGGTCGATGTCCGGCTCCGCGGAGCCTTTTCTGCACCTGAGGCACGTCGCAGTCGTCGCGTAGCCGATCACGATTGCGTGGAACCACGCCACGGGCTTGGCCCCGCACCGCGGTGAGCCGCATGCGACCTTCTCGTCCAGAAAGTGTCCTGCGTCAATGAATGCATGGCCACGGTCGGAATGAAGCGAGTAAGGAACGCCTCGGCGCGAGGATGGAAGCGCTTGCCTCGTGACGTCTCACTGGATGATCTCGCCGCTCCATCGATCACGGTTGGCCCAGAACGAACACTGCGCACATTTTTCGCCTTCCGGGTAGTCAATGCCTTCCTCATGCGGGCAGCCGATGATGCGATCGACGGCCGCCACCGATTTGGCACCATGATGATCGATGAATCGAACGATCGCTTCGGTGATTTCAGGATCGCTTCTCGCATCGGTTGTTTCGCAAAACCACCGCTCAAAAGGGTCCGCGTCAGCATCTTCGTGCGCGACGATGCCAACAGAGACCTTCGTCGCTCTCGTATCGTCTGGCCCGTAGAAGGCAACGGTTGCCACTGGATAGCCGCAGAAGCCTTTGCCACGTTTTTTTGCAAACTTGTCTCGGTACCACTGAGCCTTGAATGTCATGATCCCTCCCTCCCTCCCTCCCTCCCTCCCTCGCATGCCTTGCCGAGTGACGTAAGCGGCCTCGCCGAAGTATGCAAAGCGTAGCAAGTTTCTTGCGTCTTGACAGTGCGCCCGACAAGCGGGTTCGTGAAGTAACGGCTGCGTGGACTGAGCAAGGGGCGTTCGCAGCATAGACGCGAGCGAGCGCAATGGCGTGAATCACACCGGTCGGTGATCGGCGGTAGTCGAAGTGCAACGGTCATTCCCGCCTTGGAGTTGGTCGTCATATCCTCGGGCGAAGGAGACACTCTGCTTTTTTTTTGTTAGTAACATACGCGCCAACTGATTTTCGCCTGCGCGGGATGGAGCCGCCATCCGCATCCCATCTCGTATGCCTCAGGTTTTGGTACCCTTTCATCATGAGTGTTGTTTATCGCAGAATTCGGAAATTCAACGGGACCGCTGTAACGGTTGAGGGTTGGCGCGCCGGCGGCAGTGCCGGGGGCGAGCTTCTGTGAGTGGATGTAGCAATCAGGTCGTCCTACAGCAAATGAAAAGACAGTTCACCAGACATGCGCGACACAGCGGTCACGCGCACCCCGGCAACTTGGTTTACCCCACAGTTCGATCGGACCAGGCGCAAACGGAGCTTCGCCGAGTTCGCAATGGGCCTGCGGGCCCGCTGGTTGATTACGAAACCGCTTTCCGTGAAAACAGGCGGCTGCAGCGCTTGCTGCGACCGCGCGACGGGGACGGGCGTTCTTGACTGCTCCCGACATGTTCGCGCCACACCTGACGCCCGGTGGTCACCTGCTCGCGGTGCCGGAGGATGCCGCGCCACTATTGGCGGATGAAGTACGACTGTGGCTAGCTAGCGCTTTTGCGCGTGGGGCAGGGCACGGCCTACTGCACCTGGGAACGGTCGAAATCGGCCGCATTTTGCCGCCCGCATGGGGCTGGTGGCGTGATTTTGCCGCGCGCTACGTCACCGCCTTGTGCGCCACGCCCGAAGGCGGCGAGATCGCGGTCGCCATGCCTGCCACCGGGGATTTCGATGCTCTGGTGGCCGATGCGCCGCCGATGACGGGCGGGGAGTATCTAACGCCAGATGTGCTGGTCACGCTGTGGGGCGAGATCGATACCGCCTTGCACCAGGAACTGGCGACCGCAAAAGTCTCGCTTCAGGATTTCCTCAAGTCGCGCCACCCGGCCTGGAATCTCGTCGGCCGCGTGCATTTCAACCTCGCTGAGAACCGCAAGGACCCGGAGTCACCGTTCGCTTTCCTTGCGACTTACACCTCGCGCCTGTCAGCCCATGGCAAAGCGCAACACCAGCCGCTGTCGCAAGCCCTCGCAGAATTTTCGGGGGCCAGGAGCCGAGCGCAACTCTTGTCGCTGCTACTGCCGGTGCAGCGCGCCGCGCAAGACTGCGATTGGCTTCGCGACATGGTGGATAGCGGCGAGATTTACCATCCGCTGCGCTGGACGCCTGTTGACGCCCACCGCTTTCTCACCGACCTGCCCAAACTCGAAACCGCCGGCATTGTCGTTCGCACGCCAGGCGTCTGGCAGGCGGGCCGTCCCGCTCGTCCCGTTGTGAAAGCCAGCGTCGGCGCACGACCGCCTTCGCTCTTGGGCAAGGATGCATTGCTCGATTTCAGCATGGAGGTGTCCCTCGACGGCGAGCATCTCAGCGTCTCGGAGGTCAGGGATCTGCTCAAAGGCGCCGACGGCTTGCAACTCATCCGCGGTCGCTGGGTCGAGGTGGACCAGAAAAGGCTCGGTCGCCTCCTGAAGCGGTTCGAGGCTATGGAAGAGGCGGCGAAAGCCGGTCTGCCCTTTAACGAGGCCCTACGTCTTCTGGCGGGTATTTCGCTCGACGATAGCGGTGACCCCGCTGATCGCGACTGGTCGCAGCTCATTGCTGGGCCTTGGTTGGCCGACATCCTGCAGGAGCTGCGTCAGCCGGAAGGGTTGGCGCAGATCAGCCCCGGCGCGGAACTCAAGGCGAGCCTAAGGCCCTACCAGCAGGCGGGCGTGCGGTGGTTGTATCTGCTCACCCGGCTCGGCCTGGGCGCTTGCCTGGCGGACGATATGGGCCTGGGCAAGACCATGCAGGTACTCTCCCTGCTGCTGGTGCTCAAGCGCGAAAGCACCGAGGCGCGCCCCAGCCTGCTGGTCGCTCCAGCGTCACTGCTCGCCAACTGGGTGGCAGAGGCCGAGCGCTTCGCCCCCGGCTTGCGCCTGCTGATCGTCCATCCGTCGGTCATGCCGGCGGCCGAATTACGTGCGCTGGACGCCGCGCGGCTTGCGGAGATCGATCTCGTCATCACCAGCTTTGGCTCGCTTCTTCGCCAGCCGGTCCTTGCGACCATCCAATGGCGCGTTGCCGTCGTCGATGAAGCGCAGGCGATCAAGAATCCGAGCGCCAAGCAAACACGACAGGTCAAGCAGCTCCAAGCACAATCGCGCATCGCGCTCACCGGTACCCCCGTGGAAAATCGCCTGTCCGATCTCTGGTCCATTTTTGATTTCACCCACCCCGGTTTGCTGGGTTCGGACAAAGTCTTCGCCAATTTTACCAAGCGGCTGGCAAAGGCCGAGCACTTCGGCCCGCTGCGCACGCTCGTGCGGCCGTACATCTTGCGCCGCCTGAAGACAGACAAGCGGGTCATCGACGACCTTCCGGACAAGACCGAACTCAAGGCCTGGTGCCACCTGAGCCCGAGCCAGGCGGCACTTTACCAGCGAGCGGTGAAGGACCTGGCCGCCGCGCTTGAGGACGCCGAAGGCATCGGTCGCAAGGGTGTGGTGCTGAGCTTTCTGATGCGCTTCAAACAGATATGCAACCATCCCTCGCAATGGCTGGGCGATGCGGCGTGGAAGGCCGAAGACAGCGGCAAGTTCGCCCGTCTGCGCCAACTCGCCGAAGTGATCGCAGCCAAGCAAGAAAAGGTGCTGGTATTCACCCAGTTCCGCGAGACCACCGAGCCACTGGCGGCATTTCTGGGTTCTATCTTTGGTCGCGAAGGTCTGGTGCTCCATGGCGGCACACCGGTGGCCAAGCGCCGCGAACTGGTCAAGCGATTCCAGGAAGATGAGTTGATACCCTTCTTCGTGCTCTCGCTAAAGGCGGGTGGGACGGGATTAAATCTCACCGCCGCTTCCCACGTGATCCACTACGACCGCTGGTGGAATCCGGCTGTGGAAAATCAGGCGACCGACCGTGCGTTTCGTATCGGTCAGCAGAGGAACGTGCTGGTGCATAAGTTTATCTGCCGTGGCACGATTGAGGATCGTATCGACCAGTTGATCGAAGCGAAACAGCAATTGGTGAAGGATGTGCTGGAGGGCGGTGCAGAACTCTTGCTCACCGAGATGAGCGATCGCGAATTGCTCGATCTCGTGAAGCTCGACGTTCACGCCGCTCAAGAAAACTGATCGTCAAGAGGAAGCGCAATGGATTATGGGGGGTGGAAGCCGTATGTCTCGGTCGCCGCACGCAGGAAAAAGGCTGAACTAGCCGCCGCCAAGGCGAAGAAGGCTGGTGCGGTCCTGTCACCAATCGCGTCGTATCGCGGCGCCATCGCCAAGACCTTCTGGGGCAAGGCCTGGTGCGACAATCTGGAACGCTACAGCGACTATGCCAACCGCTTGCCGCGCGGCCGTACCTATGTGCGCAACGGTTCCGTGATCGACCTCCAGATTACGGCAGGCGAAGTGCGAGCTCAGGTAATGGGTTCGAGCCTCTACAAGGTCGCCATGACCGTGGCGGCGTGTCCTGAAACGCAATGGCGAGCAATCGGAGCCGATTGCTCGGGGTCGATCGATTCGATCGTGGAACTCTTGCAGGGCAAGCTCTCGTCAGCCGTGATGGAGCGCATCTGCAAACCTGGCACCGGTCTTTTTCCGGCGCCCAAGGAAATCACATTCAATTGCAGTTGCCCGGACTGGGCGTCGATGTGCAAGCACGTTGCCGCCGTGCTCTACGGCGTCGGCGCACGGCTCGATCAACAGCCGGAATTTCTCTTTGCCTTGCGCCGGGTCGATGCCAATGATCTCATCCGTCAGGTCGGTACCGGTCTGCCTGAATCGAGAAAACGCCCAGCTACACGCAAAGTCCTCGACGACGCGTTGGTGGCCGATGTGTTCGGCATCGAGATGGCCGAAGCTTACCCACCGGCCACGCCTGCTGCGGGACGTAACAAGCCACCGGCAGGTAAGGTGACAGCGAAGAAGGCAGCCAAGCCGGCTGTCTCGACAGCCCAGAAGCCAACCGCGAGCGCGAAGACTGCGGCGGACCATCAAGCGGTCACAAAGAAATTGCAGGTCAAGCCATCTGCTGGGCCACGTAAATCATCATCTGGCAACGTCGTTGCCGGTCGAGCAAAGGTGGCGAACTCGCCTGCAACACCGAAAGAAGCTGCAACAAGGAAGCGCGCCAGCGTTCGACCGGCGAAAGGTGAGCCCCGCTGAACTCAGATCCCATCTCGCATGGCTACGCAGGAAGCGAGTTAGGAAGCGAGTGACGTCGACGAATGAAATTTTCAGCTGACAAACTCGGCGTCTGGTGAAGTCTCCGGATGATGTCGAGCGTCAGCGGACGTATCAGGTTCAGGATTTCATAGACCAGACTGAATTCGCTGATCATTCGAGTTCGACCTTAGCCTTGCGTTGAAGACGCCCGGATGATTGACGGCATTTTTAATACTGGAACGACCGCTTCGTGAACATTGCGAACGGCCGTAATGGCCGAATTTCCGTCATCAGTTTGCTGAACTCCGAACGTAGTCCGAACCTTCACTTGACGTCCTCCCGGCTCTAAAGGACCGGGATTCCTTCTGCAAGACGGCCACGTCCGGCCGCAGCATGGGTT
>NZ_JALPRJ010000119.1 GCF_030464885.1 Caballeronia sp. SEWSISQ10-4 2
CCTCGGCTCATCTCTCCATGATAAAAACAGATCGCTAAATATTCAACTTATTTACAGGATGTTGTACTAGGTCAGCCGCATGCACCTGATATCTCGTTGGGGCGGTGCACCGCGAGATCATGGGGCGCGCCATCGGTATAAAAGTAAAAGGCATCGCCGAATGCGATGTCTCCGGTCACCGTCCCGTCGCCGGACCCGCACACCGGTCGCGTGATGAACAGCATTAGTGATCGCCGCCGCGATTCCAGCCAGAGCGATCTCCGCAATCCCGCGCGCGCCCTGCCCGTCAGTTCTTCCTACCGTCCTGCGACCGCGCGCACGAATTTCCGGTCGGTCTTGTATTCGCTCAGCGCGTAGACCGACCAGATCGCCGCGGGGACCCAGCCGATAACCGTGACTTGAAGCGCAAGGCAAATGATCCCGGCAAACGGCCGGCCAATCGTGAAGAACTGAAGCCAGGGCAAGAAAATTGCGAGCAGAAGGCGCATGGTTTTTCCGTAATGTTAGAAGGCCATCTAACGGTGACGACCGCGGTATAACGTCGTACGACCACGCTATAACGGCCTGCAGTTTTGAAACTTTAGGCCTTTCTGCACGACCCGAATCGACGATTGACGATGGCTGTTCTACGCCGCGCTCAGCTTTGGGGCTTGCTGCGGCGCGGCGTCTTGCCTGTCCCGTCCGGTGCATCGCTAATGCGTGCTCGAGGCCACCGACGGATCGAATCCAGCCGCGACAAGCGCCCCATGCAGTGTCTCGAAGAGGTGTGTTTCCCCCAACACAGCCGTGATTCCGTGGCGGTCCATATCGGCTCGCAGATACTGGTTGACGCGCGCAAACAGCACGTCGATGCCACGCTGCTTCAGACCCTCGCAGAACTCAGCGAGGGTCCTTGCCGCCGAAAAATCCAGATCCGTGATGGCGCCGGCATCGACGATGAACCAGCGGACCGGCGTGGGTGCGCGGTCGAGCAGGTGACGCACATCGTCGACGAAAAAATGATCGTTCGCGAAAAACAGGTCGGCGCCGAAGCGGTAAACGATCAGGCCGGGTGCCGTCTGAGTGCCCGGTGCTGCGGGCACGGGTGCCCAGCGTCCGCCTGTGGCCACAGTGGGCGCCAGCATCATGGTGTGCGGATGATAGCTATGGCGTACGTGGCGCAGCAACGACAACGCGACCGCGAGAAGTATTCCATCCTCCACGCCGATGACCACCACAGCTATGGCCGTGACAAGCGCCAGCGTGAGTTCGCCGGGACTTTCGCGGCGGATGGCGTAAAGACTTTTCACGTCGATCAGCCCAATGGCGATCGTGAAGACGATGCCCGCCAGCACGCAGTGCGGAAGGTACTGTAGCCACTTGCTGAAGAACAGCAACACCACGCCCACGACGCCCGCGAAAACCACTTGCGCGAACTGGCTGCGTGCACCGGCGCGATCCGCCATAGCGGTCTGTGTCGGGCTGCCGTTGACCACGAACGCCCCGCTCAACGACGCAACTGCGTTGGCTGCCGCTATCCCAAGGATGTCGGCATCGGCGTCGATGGGTTCGTGATAACGCTCCGCAAACACGCGGCCCGCCGCGACGCTTTGCGCGATGATCATGACAAAACACGAAGCGGCCACGGGTACCAGGTCCAGCGTCTGCTCCCAGGTGGCGAGCGGGAAGTTCAGCGCGGGCGGGCCTCCGGCAACCGGACCGACGACCGCGATTCCATGTCCGGCGAAGTCGTAGGCATAACTTGCCGTAATGCCGCCGACCACTGCGAACATGGCGACGGGAAGACGCGGCAAAAGGAACTTGAAAATGAGAATGCAGCTCACCACCGCCACCGAGATGCCCAGTGTCGGAACCGACAGCTGAGGCAAGTGGAGGACAATCGATCCGATCTGCCCCACGGTCCGCGACGCCCCCACGTGGACGCCGAGCATGTCGCCCAGCATGGCGACGCCGACCTGAATGCCGACACCGGCCAGGAAGCCGAGCAAGACGGTGCGGGATAGAAAATCGGCCAGGAAACCGAGCTTGAAGATCCGCGCGATCAGCAGCAGTCCGGCAGTCAGCAGTGCAACGACCCCGGCGAGCGCCATGTACTGCGGGCTTCCGGTCGTTGCCATGGTCGACAGCCGGCTGGCGAAGATCGTGGCCGTCGCGGAGTCCGCTGCGACGACCAGATGACGAGACGCGCCAAAGATCGCGAATGCCAGGAGCGGTAAAAATGCAGTGTAAAGACCGGTCACGGCCGGCATTCCCGCTATGCGCGCGTAACCCAGTACTTGCGGGATGTCCATTGACGCGAGCGTCACACCAGCCAGGAGATCCCGGAGCGCCGCAGCGGGGCCGAGCGGCAGGACGCCCTTCAATAAGTTAAAGCGCATTGTGCGTCCCCGAACGATGTCGCACCCGAGGGTGCGATAAAAATGAGTTTTATCATTGGCGCATCGTGCCGCAACTTGATTTGGAAGAGCAAGGTTTCTTGATGGCTGTCTCGCCGGACTGGATGCCTGGGCTGCATCTTGCGCGCAATAGAAAAACGCCATGCTATAAAGCGGGCGAACATAGGCATGTTTCGTCACTGCGAGGGTGACATGAGCGTGAGCTTTCTGAAAGCTAACCGGCGTTACGTGCGTTACGTGCGTTACGTGCGCTACATGAGGCTATGTCCTGTCCGGACCGCGCTAACAGGGCCGAAGGCCAGCGCAGATGCTAATGCTCTGACCGGAACGTTCAATGGGCCGTGCTCGCGGGTATCCCGCTGGTTTCATCGCTATCTGCTGCCCGCGTGCTGCGTCCTTTTGCTTGCTGCGCTTCCTGCCTCTGCCCGGGCGCATCCGCATGTGTGGATCAATTACTCGATGGTCGCCCAGACGCAAGGAACGCTGCTCGTTGCCGTGCAGGAGACGTGGACCTTCTCGAAAGGCTTCCCGTTTTCGATGGTCGGCGATTTCTCCAGCATGCCAAAGTCCGGTCCGCTCAACGCAAGTTACACGGCGACGTTCAAGGCTCAGGCCTTTTCATCGCTTAAGGGCGCGGATTATTTCACGCATGTTTTTGCCGATGGCAAGGCCGCTGCTCTGGGCGAACCACGTGACTTCAGTGTCGGTATCGAGGACGGCCACGTTGTATATCGATTTCTGATGCCGCTCGTAAAACCGGTGGACGTCAAGCGTGCGCGAGTGACGCTCGGTGTCTGGGACGATACGTTTTTCGTCGATTTTGAAAATGCCGCGCAGCCCATGTTGACGCTCAGTACCGGCAAGCCGGGTACGTGCCGGACCGAGCCATTCGAGGATCACGACCACCCGATTTTCGGCGGCACCCTCTTTCCTCAAGCGAGCAGGCTATTGTGCTGACATGCTTCGTAAGCTGGCTCGGCGGCGGACATCGCAAGGCGATTGACGGGTGTCTGGCTGTCGTCATGATGTTCGCTTCGCTTAGCGTCCTTGCTCAAACCACGGACGTCTTCGGGCGCACTTCGACCGGTACGCCAAGCGCTGCCAACACAGCCGATGCAGCTCGACCTGCACTCGGCGCGATGCCATCTATCATTCGCGATGCAGTGAACGCCAGCATCCATTTGCAAAGCACGCTGAACGAACAATTGCAGGAGACGCTCGCGAACGAGCGCGATGGGTCAGACCTGTTCACCACCGGGATGATCGTGCTGTGTTCGTTCGCGTACGGCGTGTTGCATGCACTGGGACCGGGACACGGCAAGATCGTCGTCAGCGCGTATCTGGCGTCGCACCGGGCGCGTTTTGTCGATGCCGCCCTTCTGAGCGGATGGAGCGCGCTGGTCCAGTCGATGTCCGCGATTGTTCTCGTTGGAGGCGTGGCATGGTTGAGCCGCGAGGGACTGCGCGGCGTATTGACCCGGGCGTCGAGTCTTGAACTCGCCAGCTATATTGTCTTGCTCTGCGTCGGTGCGTGGACGTTATGGTCGGTCGTCACCAGGCGCGATTGTTGCGACGTCGATCGTCTGGAGCTCGTGCCGAAGAAACACGTGAGCCTGGTACAGGCGGGGTCGGATGAGAAGGACCAAGCCCGGTATCTTGGCGCGAGTCTCGTCGCTCAACGACGTTCCCGTGCACGCTGGACGCGAACGGACGCTGAGCGAGGACCATCCCGGGTCCGCAAAGAGATACTTATGACGGGCGTTGCAGTCGGTGTGCGTCCATGCGTAGGTGCCATCTTTGTCTTGACTGCGGCGCTGGCAAACAAGGTTTTTATAGTAGGCGTGCTTGCGTCGTTGGCGATGGGCGCAGGCGTCGCGTGCACGGTCCTGGCGATCGGCATGACGAGTTTGTCGATGAACCGGATGGTATCGAAAGCGGTTGTTTTCAGGCACCAGAAAATCGAAAGAGTTCGTTTTGGCCTGGCTCTCGCGGGCGCCCTTTTCATCACGGCGTTCGCCGCATGGCAAGTGTTTGCGCTAGTGTCCGGAACGCAGGCTGCATCGCTTGCCTGACGTGTGATCGGGCGGCCGGCTTACGTAGGCCAATAATTACGTGGGCCAAACAAAAATGAAAATGTCATACGGGGGTGTCATGCGAACATGCCGTCGGCTGTCGGGATCGGCTGCTGTGCTACTGCTACTGCTGGCGGGGATGGGCGCGATGCTCGCACCCGTCAGCGCACGTGCAGCCGATTGCCATGCCGGCACGCTTGTCACCGTTGTTGCCCACCTCGACGACGACCTGCTCTTCGTCAATCCTGGCATCAGCGACAAGCTGGAGGCGGGCTGGTGCGTCACCACCGTGCATCTGATCGGCGGCGCTAACGGCGCAAACTTCGACTATGTGAAACTGCGCGAGAAAGGTACACGCCTGGCCTATGCGCGCATGGCGGGCGTACCGGACGACTGGATCGAATCGACGGTCATGTTCGCCGGCAAACCCGTCCACCAGATGGTGCTGAAACAGCAGCCGAAGGTAACGCTGCTAGAACTGCGGATGCCAGGCGGCGGAGTGCGCGGCGGCAAGGTGCCGCTCGGCCTGATGTGGGACCAGGGTGAAACCATCAACACCTATCCCATCAACAACGACGGCTCCGGCGCCACTCACTACGACCGCGCGGAGACGGTAGCCACGCTCAAGCAGATCCTCGCTTCGGCGACCGCGATCTACACGCTGAACCCGGACACGGTGCCTTTCATCGAACACCCTGACCACATCTATGCCGCGAGGATCACGCGCATGGTTGCCCAGGGTCTCAACCGGAACATTCCGATTGGTTATCACGTCACGTATCCGACCGGAGGCATGCCGAAAAACCTCAGCGCCGGCGATACGCAGAACAAGCGTGACGACGTGGCGTCTTACTTCGCCATCGATGGCGACGACAACGGCGAGCACGTCTTCGGCGAATATCAGTGGGACGGCAACTGGATTGCGCGCCGCTACTGGACCGAGTCCAGTTCGAGTTCGGCCGGCCTGGAGTTCCGACCGCGCTCGAGCAACCTTGTCAACGAGTACTCGAGCCAGTGCCTGACTTCGGCCGGCGCGAACGGCAAGCCGACACTCGCTGCCTGCTCGGGCGCGAAGACGCAGGACTGGCACTGGCAACCGGTGCCGGCCATGCCGGGCACGAAGAACAACTCGCAGCTCGTCGATGAATCGACGCAGCAGTGCGTCGCGGAACGCAGCGGGAACCTGATCGAAGAACCGTGCAGTCAAAATGATGCGGCTCAGAAATGGACGCCGTGGGACTTCGGCCTCGTGTACACCCCGCTCGGACATTGCCTCGCGGCACATGACGGCACGTTGTTGGCCGGGCGCTGCTCGTCGCTGACCGCGGAATCGCGATGGGCGCCCACACCTCACTCGCAATGGACCGATCTGCGCCAGGACGCAGCAATGTACGGGGACGTTCGAGGAGACGTCGACGGCGAAAAGCGGACCAGCACGGTCTACGTGCAGCGTCGCCGGGATGGACCGGGCTTCAACGTGTGGGTCGCGGACATGTCGCGGCTGCCGACTGCCGCGCCGTGGTATATGAACGCGGTGCCGTTCGACGCCCATGCCGGCACCGCCACATGCGCCGGTGACACACTGTGCTTCGACAGCGTGCGTTTCCTGCTTGGAGACTTTGAAGGCACCGGACGCGACGACCTGATGGTCATCGCTCCGCGTAACGGCGGCACCGCCTTCTGGCTGATGCGCAGCACCGGTACGCGCTTCGAGGCGCCGCGCCTCTGGTACCAGACCTCCTCTGCCTTGACGCCTGCCAGCGCGCAGCAATACGTCGCCGGAAACTTCGACGGCAGTGGCCGCGCCGGCGTGATGATCGCGCAAAAACGCAGCGACGCCACGCTCGACCTTTGGGTAGTCGCGAGCGAGGGCATGACCGGGCAGACACCCGCGCTCTGGATGAAGGCAAGCGGACTTGGTACGAATGCGCGCTTCCTGCCAGCGCGCGTGGCAGGATCGCAGCGCACTGGCTTGATCGCGATCGAAACAGTGAATTCGGCGATGGCTGTCACGCAGCTCGCCAGTTCGGGCAGCGCGTTCAACGGCCAGCTGCGCGGTAATACCTATGCGGAGTTCGCACCCGCTTTCGCGAAGGTCGTGGCGGGCGATGTGGACGGCGATGGGTTCGACGATCTCGTCGTGCTTCAGCCACGAGGCGATGGACCCAATATCGATGTGTGGCAAATGAAAGGCGGCCCGCAGTTCGGCGAGACCCTCAAGGTCGCCACCCTGCATGAATCATCCTATGCCGACGCGGTTCCCGCACTTGTACGGCGTAGCCGGAATGAAACGCTGGTGCTGTTCAAGCGCGCAAATGCCAGGCTCGGCGATTTCTACTTCACCGGTGGCGCACCGAGTCTTGTCGGTTACGACTTCGAACCGTCATCCAAGCTCGGTCCGGCGCAAATCTGGGGCGACTTGCCAGGGCTTTTTTCGGAAGCGTTATGGATTAGCACGCTATCGCAGTGACCGGGCAGCGCTCGCTCTCAAAACTTATACAAACCCTTCATGGCGCCTAGGCGAGTTTGATCGCGATCACACCCAGCAAGATGATGGCCGCAGCGGCGGGACGACCCCATCCGAACCGCTCCTTAAGCACGAATGCAGACAGCCCCGTTCCAAAGATGATGGCGGTCTCACGCAGCGCGGCGACCATCGCGATGGGTGCCTGCGTCATGGCCCAGAGCACGAGGATATAAGCGCCCAGCGTACATGCCCCACCGATCAGGGCCAGGTGCCAGCGCGCATGGACATGCCGGACGATGTCGACCCGCCGGCGCAGCAGCGCCCATGCCAACATCGGAGGCGCGGTCAGCAGGAAGATCCACATCGTGTAGGCAACGGGATGCCCGGACAAGCGGACACCGGTTCCATCCACGATGGTATAGCCCGCTATCACCACCGCATTGACCAGCGCGAACCCGGTCGATGCCGTGCTCACAACACCGCTGCGCCGCCCCGCCAGAAAAAGGCCGAGAATGCCGCCGCATATCAGCAGGATGCCGCCCCACTCTCCTGCGGCGAGTCGTTCTCCCATCACCGGGCCGCTCGCAAGCGCGACGAGCAAAGGCGGCGCGCCACGCATCAGCGGGTACGCATGGCTCATGTCGCCGCTGCGGTAGGCGGCCCCGATCAGCGCGAAATAAGCGATGTGAATCACGACGGATGCGCCCACGTACGGCCAGCTTGCCGGCACGGGCAGCGAGAGGAACGGAAGCGCCACAGCGGAAAACACGGCAGACCCGCTAGTCACCAGAACGATGTCCAGGCTGGCTTTCACGAGCGCATTCCAACTGGCATGCAGCAGCGCCGCGAAGAGGACAAGTAACACCACACTGGTAGACAAAGCGATTGCTCCCGAAACCTTTTGCGGCGACTATATCTCTCGTGACAAGTGATGACAAACCATTAAATCTTCCGCTTCGCGTTAGAAAAATTGACCTGAATGCAACGTCCCTTACCTCCACTCAATGCGTTGCGCGCCTTTGAAGCCGCCGCGCGACTCGGCAGTTTCAAGGCTGCTGCAGCCGAATTGCATGTGACTCACGGTGCGGTCAGCCAGCATGTCCGTCTGCTCGAGGAATGGCTAGGGGCACCGTTATTCGAGCGGCACAACCGGCGCGTGGTTTTGACGCCGGCGGCGCGTGCCTATCTTGCCGAAATAGGACCTGCGTTCGAGCAGGTTGCCGCTGCGACCGCAAGATATGGCGCTACGGGAGATGCCGAGCCGCGTGTGCTGCGAGTCAATGGACCTGCCACGTTCGCGTTGCGATGGCTGGTTCCCAGGCTAGCGAATTTTCAGCAGCAGTATCCCGGCGTCGAGATCAGGTTGAAGACGTCGAATGAACCGGTAGAAGCCTTGCAAGACACTTATGACATCATCATTCGCGGTGGGCCCGACACCTTCTACGGTTATGCAATGCGCCCTTTTCTCACGGAGGAGCGCCTGCCCGTTTGCAGACCCGCCCTTCTTGATCGTCTGCCGCTTCGATCACCGCGCGACCTGATTCATCACACGCTCCTGCATACGTCGAGCCTGCCCAGGATCTGGGGCGACTGGCTCGCCAAGGCGGGTGTTGCCGATCTCAAACCGGTTACGACGCTGACGCTCGATCACTTCTATCTCACTCTGCAAGCGGCGCTTGACGGGATTGGTGTGGCGATGGGGCCGACAGCGCTGATAGCGGATGACCTGGCGTGTGGGCGTCTGGCTGCGCCATTTGCCGGCCCCCTTCTGCCTGCCCGCAGTTACTGCACCTACGTGCCCGAGGCGAAGGAAGCGGACACGCTTGTCGTTGCCTTTCGTTCGTGGCTGGAACGAGAGGCAGCCGGTCTTGTAAGTGAGGGACTGAAGGACCCGGATCGCTGAGAAATTCGACTCTATCCAGATATCAGCATTCCTATCTATTTTGAGTCGAACCATCCAGAGATTGTTGCCCTGCCCCACCCTTCGTTCTGAAAATGAAGCTTAGTCCTGTGCGTGCTCGGCAGCTTGCTCGATCAAGGCCGCTACTTCCTTGGGATGCGATTCATAGACCGAGTGACTCGCGCCGGCGATCTCGACGGTATGGCTGTGCGCACGCGCTGCGTACATCCGTTCCAGGTCAGGATTGATGACCTTGTCCGATTTCGCGACCATGTACCAGCTAGGCTTCACCTTCCATGCGGGATCGGTCATTGCGGTCGAGAAAACCGCGGCCGATGTCGGCATTTGCGCGCGGGCTTCAAATTGCGCTTGCTTCAACGGCAGGTCGGCGGCGAAGTCGGCCGGGTAATTGGCCGGATCGAGGAACAGAAAACCGTCCGGTGTCTTCACGAGCGGCCTTGCGGAATTCGGAAACTTCTTGCCGTTGCCAACTTCGGTCTCGCCCGTGTCCAGCGCGTGAGCCGCAATATAGACCAGACCGGCGACATGGGAGTCGTTTCCGGCCGAGGTGATGATCGCGCCGCCGTAGCTATGACCAACCAGGATAGCCGGTCCGTCCTGACGATCGAGAATGCGCTTGGTCGCGGTCACATCTTCCGCGAACGACGTCAGCGGTTCCTGGACCAGGGTGACGTTATAACCGTCCTTGGTCAGAATATCGAAGACCGGCCTCCAGCCCGAACCACCAACAAACGCGCCATGGACCAGCACGATGTTCTTGACGGGACCTTTGGCAGGTTGAGTCTGCTGAGCCATGGCACCCGCTGAAATGAAGGCACTGGCGATGAGCGACAGGAGTAACGTAGCGCGACGGATTTTCATTTTCAATTCCTGGAAAGTTTGCGGTTTGCAATGGGACGAACACGACTACCCATCCCGCTATTCCGGTCGCTATGCAAATATTTTTTTCGCGTCGCGGACATCCTGATCGGTCGGATGAATATGTGGCGCAAGGTGCGTATTGCTCGTGGTGGTCAACTGCCCAGGACCAGTTAAGTGCTAAGCGATACCGCGCGAGGTGGTTGCAAGGGCTAGTCGAGTTGGATGCTTTTATCTCATGCCGAATGTGGATTTTCCCGGTCCGCGTCCTCGTTTAGTTCCACGAGCTTAGCGCACGAATACGAATTATTAACCGCATCAAGTGCAGTTTCATGAACTAGCGACGCGGGATATTTCCGCGATTGTTTTTGTCACGAAATTCGAAGGTATCTGCGATGTATTGATAGGGGTGCGTGATAGCAATTGGGGCCCGTATCCGGTCAGGCCTTCCGATCTGCTCAACGATTCTTGCTCCCATACTTCCTGGTAATTTAATTCTTTAGTGATCTACGTCACAATAAAATATTTCTTAGAAATCAAAGCCAAACAATCAATACTTCATAAACGATATCCCAAAAATCGCGCAATTGTGATTTGCTCCATTCGAGCCAGGCTTGACAGCGCCTGTCAGTGCTCTCACACAACCTCGTCCCCGGCAATCACAGTCGCCGTTGGGCATGACAACGCCACAGCAGACCCCTCGCAGCGCTGCAAACGGAGCACGTATTGTTTATGAAACAGCAATGCAAAGACGCCTTGATCTGATTTTTCCCTGAAAACCGCAATAACTCACTGCCTTCACATTCGCGTCATATATTCGGCGACTTATCAGAAGAACACCGCTCATACAACAAGAATTAATCCAATTTTCTTTTACTTCTGTAATGTTTCTTAATCCCCGAAAAACGAATTGCTATTGCTGTCATAGAAAAAAGAGATTGGCGCGTCGAATGACCGGGTTCTAGTATTCCTGCGGTTTCCAACTGAAACAGGAATACAACGTGAAAATATCCAAGAAACAAATCGCCGCAAGTACCTTCTCGTTTATCTCGGCAATAGCGATTGCCCAATTCGCTTACGCTGAAGGCATGACCGCGGATAGCGGATCGCCAGTCGGCGATAACCAGAATTCCCAGACGGCAGGGCCCGAAGGCCCGGTTCTTCTACAGGACTCGCATCTCATCGAAAAGCTGCAACGCTTCGATCGGGAGCGCATACCCGAACGCGTCGTGCATGCACGGGGCACGGGGATTTTCGGCGAGTTCGTTCCGACCAGCGACATCAGTTCGCTGACCGAGGCTGCGGTTTTCACTCCTGGGACGAAGACGCCGGTGTTCGTGCGATTCTCGACGGTGATGGGCTATCGTGGATCGCCGGAGCAAGCACGCGATCCGCGTGGTTTTGCTATCAAGTTCTACACGCAGCAGGGCAATTGGGACATGGTCGGTATCAACTGGCCGATCTTCTTCATTCGCGACGCCATCAAGTTCCCGGACTTCGTGCATGCGAACAAACCATCGGCCGTGACGGGTGTGCAGGACCCGAACCTGGCATTCGACTTCTTCGCCCATTCGCCGGAAGCGACGAATATGCTCACGCACCTTTACACGGACGAGGGCATGCCGGATTCATACAGGCACATGGACGGCTATGGCGTGCACGCGTTCAAGTTCGTCAATGCCAAGGGGGAAGCTCACTACGTGAAGTTTCACTGGAAGAGCCGTCAAGGGGTCGAAGGCATTCGGCCTCAGGACATCCCGCATTCGATCGGCGCCGACTGGAATTTGATGACCAACGACCTGTACAACTCGGTCAAGGCGCAATCGTATCCGCAGTGGGACCTGTACATCCAGGTGCTCTCGCCCAAGGATCTGAACAAGTTCGATTTCGATGCGCTTGACGACACGAAGGTGTGGCCATCGTCCATCCCTGAGCAGAAGGTTGGCACGATGACGCTCAACCGCATTCCGGATAACTACTTCGAGTCGACGGAAGAGTCGGCATTCGCGCCCTCGCGGCTCGTGCCGGGCATCGAGCCTTCCGAGGACCGGATGTTGCAGGGACGCTTGTTCTCTTACGCCGACACGCAGATGTATCGCCTTGGCCCGAACTACAACCAGCTTCCGATCAATCGCCCGGTCGTCCCGGTCAGCAATAACAACCAGGACGGCTTCATGAATGCCGGGGATCGAAAGGGTGAGGTGAACTACGAGCCTTCCGGAGTCGCTGAGATCGCCCAGCAGGACAAGTACAAGTCCGTGCAGACGCCGCTCACGGGCACGACACAGCAAAGAGCGATCCATAAGACGCTCGACTTCCGTCAGGCCGGTGAGTACTACCGGACGCTGTCTGAAACCGGGAAGACCGACCTCATCACGGCGCTGTCGGGCGACCTTGGCCGCGTCACCAACGACGCGAACAAGTACGCCATGCTTTCGTACTTCTATAAGGCCGATGCCGACTACGGTACTCGCCTTGCACGTGCGACCAACGCGGATGTTGCGCGGGTGAAGGATGCGGCAGCGCACCTGAGCGAAAACTGAAGCACCAAGGGAGCCTGCGCCAAGCGGGCTCCCTGTGGGTTGAATACGGTTCACCACGGAGAACATAATGCGATGCTTTTCCACGGCGCGGCATCTTGTTCGCGCCGCCATGGTCACCGCCATCGCAGCACTGTTGATGGCGGGTTGTGCGGAGCACGCCTATGTATCGGGCGGCTATTCGGGACCTGTCGATGCCAAGCGAATTTCGGATGACTGGTTTGCCGCCGCGCGTGCCGGGCGTACGGATATTGTGCAGGCGCTGATCGATGCACATTACCCGCTGGAGACGAAGACGTCCCAGGGATATACCGCACTCATCCTTAGCGCATACGACAATCACCCTGATACCTTGAAGGCGCTTCTTGCAGCGGGAGCCAACGCTTGCGCCGCCGACGTACACGGCAACACGGCTTTGATGGGCGCGCTCTTCAAGGGCGAGACGAACATTGCAAAGATACTGCTCGACACGCGTTGCGATATCGATCAAACCAACAACGCGGGGGAAACGGCACTGTCGTTTGCCGCGCTATTCGGCCGGCTCGATATGATTCCCGTGCTTGTCGCCCACGGCGCTAACGTCAATCATGTCGACGCACGTGGCGGAACCGCGTTGCAAATGGCGACCGCGCAACGCAACACGGTTGCAGCGGATGCACTGCGTCAGGTCGGCGCGACACAATAGATGTGCTGCTGTCCGGGTCAGGCCTTCTTGATCTGAAAAATTCTCACCGCGTTTGCGAGCGTTTGCGACTGCTCTTGCAACGATCCTGCTGCGGCTGAAGCCTGCTCGACCAGCGCGGCGTTCTGCTGGGTGACGCTCTCTATCTCCGCGATAGCCTCGTCGACCTGCTCGATGCCGGCTCGCTGATCGGCGCTGGCGGTGCTGATCTCGCTCATGATCTGTGTGACCTGTTCCACGCTCTGCAGGATTTCACCCATGGTGTTACCTGCCAGATCGACTAGCCGGACACCCGCCTCGACCTTCGTCACCGACTGGCCGATCAACGCCTTGATCTCCTTCGCGGCGGCGGCGCTGCGTTGTGCCAGTCCGCGCACTTCCGTGGCGACCACTGCGAAGCCTCGCCCTTGCTCACCTGCACGCGCCGCCTCGACCGCTGCGTTCAGCGCCAGGATATTGGTTTGAAACGCGATCCCGTCGATTACACCGATGATGTCCTCGATCTTGCTGGCGCTCGCGTTAATTTCGCCCATCGTCGCAACGACTTCGTTCATCACCCGGCCGCCCTTGATCGCGACATCGCTTGCTTTGGCGGCCAGGTGATTGGCCTGCTGCGCATTGTCGGCGTTGTGCTTGACTGTGTCGGTCAGCGAGTCCATTGAATGTGCGGTGCGCTGAAGGCTGATTGCCTGTTGCTCGGTACGCACGCTCAGATCATTGTTTCCAGAGGCGATTTCGCCCGACGCCAGGGCAACGGCTTCGGCTGAATTCCGTACGTCGGCGATCGTGGTCTGCAACTTCTTGCGCATCTGGTTAAGTTCATGGTTCAGCCATGCAATTTCATCCCGGCCGTGCGATTCGATCCGGGTAACCAGATCTCCGCCCGCGATGCGTCCGACCGACGCCACCACTCGTTCGACCGGTATCTTGATGCTGCGTCGAATCGCCCAGCCGAGCACGATGCCAACGGCTGCTGCGCAAACCGAGGCAACACCGACCATCCACAACATCGCGTTCATCCGTGTGAGTAACGCGGCCGATGCGTGGGCATCCAGTGCACTTTGCATCGCCCAGATCGCCATAGTGCCCACGCCGGCGACCAGAAGCACCATTACTGCGAAGCCCGACGTAATTCGCGTCGTCAAGCGGAAGTTCGAAAGTTTGATCATCGTTCACTCACTCTGGCCTGCCCCGTCTGCGCCGGTCAGGACCGTTCGCGTAAGACACTGGAGCGCGTCGCCTCGTTGGCAGGCACAGCGCCCGATATTCTTTGCTGTTGTCATTGTTTACGGCGGTCCGTGCGATGCACGACAACCGGGTTTACGAGAGTCGAGTAATGTTTTTTTGCGGTTTTTGCAGGCTCGAGATAAGCGATCCATTAAGTATCGGCAGCCGGCCACGCATTGAGCCCGTTCTGCAACGACTGCCGGGTAGTCCCGAGATCCTATAATCGATGTGTAACACCGGCACCAGCTAATCCGTCACCCCGATGCCAGCCCAGGCACGATGTCGCCTATGCGCATTGAAGAACCGGTGCGCCCGTCCGAGATCAGAATGACGATTCCTGCCAACATCTGGTGCGAACAACAGGTCCCATGAATCGAAAAACGCTCGCAAACCACGGACATGCGGACTCGCAACTTATGCAGTCAGCACTGGAAGCCTATCAACGAGGCGACCTGATGGAGGCGGAGCACGCTTACCGCCGCCTGCTTGAGAGAGACGATCGCAACGGTCTGGCTCACAACAATCTGGCAAACCTGTTACGGAGATCCGGGCGGTTCAGTGAAGCTGAAGCGCACTATGACCGCGCGCTCGAACGGCTGCCGGAATCAGCGGAGATACGCAACAACCGGGCGGGTATGCTCGAACATCTTCAGCAGTACGAGCAAGCTGAGATCGAGTATCGCCGCGCTCTCGAACTAAAGCCGGATTTTGCAGAAGCCCGCTTCAATCTGGGGCTGCTTCTTCTTGCCGCTGGACGCTATACGGAAGGCTGGACCTATTACGAAGCGCGATCGAACGCATTTGGGGAGCATCAGCGCTTGCCCTTTCCTCAATGGAACGGCGAGGACTTGAGTAGCAAGACCCTGTTGCTGTTGCCAGAGCAAGGGTACGGAGACACGATACAGTTTGTCCGTTACGTGCCCTTGCTCAAAGCGCGAGGTGCGGCAAAGATATCGGTCATCTGCGACCCCCTGCTCGCACCACTTCTGCGCACGGTGGCGGGCATCGATGCACTGATAACGGATCCCCGGGCCCTTCACGCTCACGACTACTGGGATACGTTGATGAGCCTGCCCTTGCGCCTGGGCACGACGATCGAGTCGATCCCGGCGACGATTCCCTATGTCGGCGTATTCACGAACCGTCTGGAGAAGTGGAAAGCACGTCTACCCAGTGACGGCTTGCGAGTAGGACTTGTTTGGAAAGGTAACCCCGGGCACGACAACGACGCACAACGGTCATTGAGTCATTTTTCCGATCTGGCGCCACTATGGTCCGTCAACGGAATCCGTTTTTCAGCCTGCAGGTAGGGGGTGCCGAGACCGAGGCCGACGAGTGTACAGCGCTGCAACCCCTTCTTTGCCTCGGACGGGAGATTCGCGATTTCGCCGATACCGCCGCTATCATTGCGCAACTCAATCTTGTTATCTGCGTCGATACAGCGGTCGCCCATGTGGCCGGTGCATTGGGTGTTGCGTGCTGGCTGATGCTGCCGCAAACGGCAGTTGACTGGCACTGGCATCGAACAGGATCCGGGTCACCGTGGTACCCCAACGATATGTATCTGTTCCGCCAGCGCGAGGCGGGGTGGCCAGCTTTGATTAGCGACGTAAGAGACGCTCTGGCCGACATCACGCAGGGTGCCCGATAGCGCGCCTTTATGCTACCCACCCGAACCATTGCCCATTTCTTTCGCTGCCCGGGCGACAAGATGTTTTGCCTGCACGCTGGATGCGTCGATGGCGGACGCTTGCGTGGCGTTTTCGGAAACGCACCGCCAGTCGTCTACGTCACGGCAGTGCCTGGCGCGTTGCATATAGTCATCGCGCATATGTTCGCGGCTGGCCAGGTCGGCGTGCATCTGTTCCCACTGGCTGCGATCTTTACCGCTCTCTGACATCCCGGCGAGACGCCGGTGGGCCACGAACAGATTCCGGTTCTGCAACGAGCGATAAAATTCGCTGACGTCAGGATTCTGCGTTCGCACGTCCTCATTCATTACGGATTTAGTGTCGGCATGTCCGCCGCTATTCGATTGCGATGACTGTGCCGGGAAGGCGCTCGTTCCTGGTGCAGCCACCGAACCGCTTTTGATCACCGGCCCTGCCACAAGCAGATGTGCGTCATCGCCTTGCTGGTGCAAACCGATGCCAGCAAGATGAGGTGCCGCGAAAAAATAGGTCGCGACTGCAACAGCGCCAATCGCGCAAGCAAGCGCAATTCGCGTCATGCGCCTCCTGCGTTCCTGATCAAAAAGAAGCGCGGTTTCCGCCAGTCCCGGATACGCGCCGCGCGAACGTGTGCGACGCAGGATGGTGCGTGAGCTGCCTTTCTTTCCGCTCGAGAGGTTGGAAAAACTTACCAGACGTTGCAGGAAGGTCGGCGTTTGGCCACATCGGCTGCATCGTTGGCCGCCTGAATAGGTGTTTCCGCACCGCTGGCATGTGGCCCACGCGGTGTGGTCGATTGACTCGAGCAAGCGCATATGATTCTCCATCCCTTACATTCAGAGGTTCATTGGCCGCCTCGGAAAGCTTCACCCGGTAGCACTGAGATCGTGTACTTCGTCAACGGTTGCTCGCGGGGGTATTCCCAGCTCTTGCATCAACCGATGCAGATGCACCCGCGAGATGCCAAGCCCACGGGCGGCGTCGACAACCCTGCCCCTGTGCATAAATAGCGCGAGCTCGATTGCTCGCCGGTCCGCCGCCGCTCGCGCTTCCCGAAGCGAGTCTGGCGCGAGCAACACGTAGTCCGTTAGTTCAAGGTCCTCGGCAGTGATGTATTTGCCGTCAGACAAAACTATCGCGCGTCGCACACGATTGATCAGTTCCCGGACATTCCCAGGCCAGCCGTAGTTATGCAATGCCGCGATCGCGTCCGGTGCGAAGCCGTGTATCCGACGCTCGCGCTCATCTTTGAATCGTTCAAGCGTGTGTGCTGCAAGCTCGGTGATGTCCTTGCCTCTCACGCGAAGAGGCGGTTCCCGAACCTGAAGCACGCAAAGCCGAAAGAAAAGGTCTGCTCTAAAGCGGCCTTCGTCCACGGCGCTTTGCATATCCTGATGCGTTGCCGTTATCACCCGTACGTCGACGTCGATACTCTCAAGACCGCCCAACCGTTCGATCTTGCGTTCCTGGATAAAGCGCAGCAGCGCGGCCTGACTTTCGGAAGGAAGGTCGCCAATTTCGTCCAGGAACAAGGTGCCGCCATGAGCCTGTTCGACGCGCCCTATCTTGCGTTGCGTAGCACCGGTGAAGGCGCCGCGTTCGTAGCCGAACAGTTCCGAATGCAGGAGATCGTGCGGAACGGCGCCGCAGTTGACGGCGACGAAAGGTTTATCGCGGCGCTCCGACCGAGCGTGAATCATTTGCGCGGTCAATTCCTTGCCTGTCCCCGATTCGCCCGAAATGAAAACCGTTGCATCAGTCGCGGCGACCTTTCCAATGGTTCGATGAAGCTCCAGCATCGCCTCGGATGAACCTATCACGCTGTCGCTTAACGCATCCTTAAGCTCTGGCGGCTCCGCCTCGGACCAGAGAACCTCCATACCAATAGCCTGGCCAACTACATTCACGATCCGCTCATGCGATGTCGGTACCGTTACAAAGTCAAAGCAATGTGTTGCGATTACGTCTCGCACGGCCGACCACTTTCGCGTTTCTTGCGATACCAGCGCGACCCATGCCACTAGCAAAGAACGTGACAGCTGTTCGACCCGTGCAATTCGGTTTTCGTGAATACCATCAGTCAAATCGAGCAGGCCTGCCATTGGCGCGCGTGCCAGCTTTTCCATGGTGTTAGCGCTCATTGCCGGAACGACAAGCCAGGCGCAATCGCGAAGGCGCCTTAGAAGCGATTCGTTTGGCTTACCGCCAACGTATAAAAGCGTGCGATGAAGGCTGTCCATGGTTGTAAGAGGTTCTCTGGTAGGCGCTTCTTTACATCTTGGTCTTGACCGCTTTCTACACTCGCCATTCCTTTACGATCGTTCGTCACCTCAAGCGATATGAACAAGATCAAGGGGGGCTTACTTAGCAGAAAATTAGAGAGATCCGGCAGCGAGGCGGAGTTCCTGTCATGTCGAGATCGTAGCGGCGCCAATTCACGACAGGTGAAACGAAAAGTTAAGTTGCGTTTCTGTCGATGAGAAAAGGTCGCTATATGTAACTGGGCGAGGGGTTTTCGTTCGCACTCGGGGGGATTTTCGCTGGCGCTCGGGGGTTGGGTTTCTTGGGCTCGTGGGGATGGGGCGGAGGCGGATTGGTGCTTTCGGCGTTAGTGGTCGGGGGTGATGCCGGGTTGGTGCTTTCAAGGTTAGTGGTCTGCGTGAGTCGGATTTTCTCTTTATAACTATTAGCCACTGTGAGTGGCCGCACTTCATTTCTTTTTTTCAACACAACGGCGAAAAAGAAACAGAAGCAAAGAAAACGCCTCCCAACCACCGGCAAGCTAGCGTCCCTAGCGTGCAGGCCCCACTTTTTGGCACCGGATAGCACGGTGTGCCCGCCAGACTGAAGGATGTTTGAACCCCGACCTCTCCGAACACCGATACCC